>NZ_CP030862.1:4294166-5022500 GCF_003325375.1 Streptomyces globosus
TTGCCCCAGGGGAAGCCGCCGAAGGGGGCGCGGGCCCGCAGCGCCTCGCCGGCGGTCCAGACGGCGGCCGCCCACAGCGGCCAGGCGGGCAGCCGGCCGACGAGGGCGATGCCGGTGGCGGTGAGGGCGATCATGAGGGCTTCGAGGGTGGCCAGGGCGATCCACGGGACCGGGCCGACGCCCTGGCTGGTCCACACGAGCAGCGGCAGCAGGAAGCCCAGGCCGTGGAGGAGGCCGAGCCCGGACGCGGCACGGGCCCGGCGGCCGCGCAGGCAGCCGGCGAGCACGGCGAGGGCGACGGGCGCCAGCCACCACAGGGGCCGCGGCGGGAAGCTCAGGTAGAGCAGTGCACCGGAGCCGGCGGCGAGGAGGGCGCGGACCGCGGCGGCCCTCCGCCCGGACTGCTCGGCGCCCGCGGGCCGCGCGGAAGGGGAACCGGCACCGGCGACGGCTTCCGCTCCGGCGGTTCGGGGCTCTCGGGTGACACTGCTGCTCATCTGGCGGAGTGTACGCGGCCGGTCCGCCGGGGCGGGCTCGGGCGGGTCGGGCGGCGTGCTCAGCGGGTGTGCGTCCGCAGGTGGGTGTCGATCACGCGGACCGCGTTCTCGGCGTCGTCGACGGTGACGGTGAAGAGCCTGCCGTCGCCGAGGTGGAGCGCGAGGCCCTCGCCGCGGCGCACGATGACGGCGGTGCCCTTCTGGGGCCGCCAGCGGTGGCCCCAGCCGCCCCACTGCTGCGGGGTGATGTGGGGCAGGTACTCGGCGCGGGTGACCTCGGCGAGGCGGACGGTGCGGCGCGGCAGGCCGATGTGGCCGCAGCGGACCTCCAGGGCCTCGGCGTCGATGGTGACGGCCACGTACACGAAGGCGAGGGTGCCGTACAGGATCAGCAGGCCGACGGCGATGCAGCCGACGACGGCCATGAGCAGCGCCACGGTGCCCGCGCCCCACGAGGAGGCGACGGCCAGCTGGATGCCGAGCGCCAGGGATGCGGCGCCGGCGAGGGCCAGCAGCCACTGGGCGCGGTTCGAGGCCCGGCCCGTCCAGAGCGGACCAGGGGGGTGACCCGTCATGGGCAGCAGCGTACTCACGTTCCGCAGGTGCGGCACCGCCTCGCGTCCGCGCCTGTCCGGGGAGGGTCTCGGTCTCGAACGCCGGACGCTGTCCGGAACGGGCCCGGAGCGGGCCGTCAGCCGGGCAGGAGCCCGACCGGCGCGTCGCGGAGGGCAGGGCGGCGGGCGGTCGCGAACCGGTGCAGCGTGCGGGAGCCGGACGCCACGCGCCGGGCAGTGCGGCGGCGCTCGCGGTCGTACGCGCGCACGGCCGCGGGCAGCCCGGCCCGCCCGTGGGCGGCTGCGGCCGGCCGAGCGCCTCGCGCCGGGGCAGGGCGGCACAGGCGTCCTGCCCCCGGGTGGGGCGCCATGGCGGGGCCGCCGCCGGCCCGGTCCGGCGGTGAGGGCGTCGGCCGGGCAGGGGGTCGGCGTCGCCTGTCGGGGCGCTCGGCCACCCGGTCGGCGCCGACTGCGCCCCGCACGGCCCGCCTGCTGCGCGCGGCCTGCTTGCCGTCCGAGCCCCGCGCACCCCCGCGCCCTCACCCTTGCGAGGGACGGCGCGCTCTGGCACCTCCTCTCCACGGCCCCGGCCGCACCGGCCGCCGCCGGGCTGGACGATCTGGACGCGTTCGCCCGCGGCGTGCTGGACTGTGCCTGCCCCGACCTGCACGAGGAGGCCCCTTGACGACCCGTCTCGACCGCGCCGCGGGCGCAGTGCTGGGCTCCGCCGTCGGCGACGCGCTCGGCGCGCCCTACGAGTTCGGGCCCGCCGGGGAACTCGACGCCCGCGGGTCGGAGATGCGCGGGGGCGGCGGCTGGGACCCCGGCGAGGCCACCGACGACACGCAGATGGCCGTCCTCGTCGGCGAGTCCCTCCTCGACCACGGCGGGCTCGAACTCCCCGACGTCTTCGACCGGTTCCGGCGCTGGGCGGCCGCCGGGCCGAAGGACATCGGGCTCCAGACGGAACAGGTGCTCACCGGCGGCGACCCGTGGGACCTCGCCGCGGCGCTGCACTTCCAGGTGAACGCGCGGGCGGCCGGCAACGGCTCCCTCATGCGGGCGTCGACCTCGGCGGTGTTCTTCGCGGCGGCCGGGCAGGAGGCCACCATGGACGCGGCCCGGCGCCTGGCCGCCCTGACCCACGGCGACCCTGCGGCCTGGGAGGGCACGGCCCTCCTCCACGAACTCGTCCGCGCTGCGCTCGACGGGGCCGACCCGCTGGAGCGGCTGCCGCAGGCGCTGGCGGCGGTCGCCCCGGAGCAGCGCGAACGCTACGCCCGCGTCCTCGCCCCGGACTGGCACCCCGGCCTCGCCACCGAGTTCAACGGCGCCGTGTGGCCCTGCCTGGGCTCGGCGGTATGGGCCCTGCGGACGACCACCGGCTTCGCGGAGGCCGTACGGGCCGCGGTGAACCTGGGCGGGGACACGGACACGGTGGCCGCGGTCACGGGCACCCTGGCCGGCGCCCGCTACGGCCGGGCGGCGATCCCCCCGGAGTGGACCACGCCCCTGCACGTACCGCTCCCCGGCTCCGGCGGCCGCGTCCTGGACGCCCGGTCCCTGGACGACCTCGCGGCCCGGCTGGCCGGGGCGGCGTAGGGCGGCGGACCGCACCGCCGCCCGCGGGGTCAGCGGCCGCCGACGGCGGCGCCCTCACCGGCCAGCAGCCGCCCTTCGGCGTATGCGAGCGCGGCGGCGGACAGGGCGCCCTCGCTGCCGCTGAGCAGCACGGTCAGGGTGCCGGTGGCGGGAGCGCCCGGGTCGGGGGCGGCGCCGATCCGGCGCAGCGCCTGGACGGCGACCGGCTCGGCGGAACCGTGGTAGACGAGGCCGGCCCCGCCGGTCCGCTCGGCCAGCGCCGCCCGTACGGCGGGTTCGACGAGCTCGTAGTGGGTGCAGCCGAGGACGACGTCGGTGACGTCGGCCGGGGTGAGGGCGGCGGCAGCCGCGACGGCGGCCGACACGGCATCGGCGTCGCCCGCCTCGACGGCGTCGGCGAGCCCCGGGCAGGGCACCTCGGTGACGTGCGCCCCGGCCGCGAAGTCGCGGATCAGGCCGCGCTGGTACGGGCTGCCGGTCGTGGCGGGGGTGGCCCAGATGGCGACGCGCCCGCCCGCCGCGGCGGCGGGCTTGATCGCGGGCACGGTCCCGATGACGGGAATCGCCGGCTCCAGCTCGGCCCGGATGGCGGGGAGGGCATGGACCGTGGCGGTGTTGCAGGCGATGATCAACGCGTCCGGCCGCAGCGCGGCGGCGGCACGCGCGACACCGAGCGCCCGCCCGGCCAGGTCGGCGGGGGTCCGCGGCCCCCAGGGCATGCCGTCGGGGTCGGAGGACAGGACCAGGTCGGCGTCCGGCCGCTGCCGCCGCATCGCGGCGGCAGCCGCGAGGAGGCCGATTCCGGAGTCCATGAGGGCGATCTTCACCTGGTCACCTTAATCGACGCACCCCTCCGGGCCGCCCCGACGGGCCCCCGCTGTGTGCCGCGGCACACCCGCCGGACCAGGTCCTGCCGCCCCGGGGGCGCCGGCTCCGCCCCCGGTGTCCGGCCCCGTGCACCGCAAGGCGGAGGAGCGCCCGCGTGCCGGGCGAACGCAGGGTCGCCCGACCGCGCGCGGCGAGGTGCGGCACAGGACGCCGCGGTCCCGGCGCCCCGGGGAGAGGGCCTGGGCAGCCGCTTCCAAGGTGCATGGCTGCGCCGCCCGGGGCGGCTCCGCGCCGTCGGGTGGCGCGCCGGCGGGGTGCGGGACATGCCGCGCAGGGTTCGGCACACTGCGGCCCATGGGCCTTTTCGGTGCTGCCTGCGTCTCCCTCGCCGCCTGGTTGTGGCTCACCTTCGCGCAGGGGATGTTCTGGCGGACCGACGTCCGCCTGCCGCCGCGTTCCGCCCCGGCGCGCTGGCCCTCCGTGGCCGTCGTCGTCCCCGCGCGGGACGAGGCCGGGGTGCTGCCGCTCAGCCTGCCCTCGCTGCTCGCGCAGGACTACCCGGGCGAAGCCCGGATCGTCCTCGTCGACGACGGCAGTACCGACGGCACCGCCGACCTGGCCCGCCGCCTCGCGCGCGGGCACCCCGGGCTGCCGCTCACCGTCGTCTCGCCCGGCGAGCCCGGCCCCGGCTGGACGGGCAAGCTGTGGGCCCTGCGCCACGGCATCGCCGTCGCCCGGGCGTCCACTCCTGCCGGGCCGGACTACCTCCTCCTCACCGACGCCGACATCGCCCACGGGCCCGACAGCCTCCGCGAGCTCGTCGCCGCCGCGACCAGCGCCGGCCTGGACCTGGTCTCGCAGATGGCCCGGCTCCGGACCGCCGGGCCGTGGGAGCGGCTCGTCGTCCCCGCGTTCGTGTACTTCTTCGCGCAGCTCTACCCCTTCCGCCGGATCAACCGCCCGGGCGGGCGGACCGCCGCCGCGGCCGGGGGCTGCGTACTCCTGCGGACGGAGGCGGCTGTACGGGCGGGCGTGCCGGACGCGATCCGGCACGCCGTCATCGACGACGTCTCCCTCGCCCGGGCCGTCCGGGATTCCGGCGGCCGGATCTGGCTGGGGCTCGCGGAGCGCGTGGCCAGCGTGCGCCCGTATCCGGGGCTGGCCGACCTGTGGCGGATGGTGTCGCGCAGCGCGTACGCCCAGCTCCGCCACCAACCGCTGCTGCTGGCCGGGACGGTGGCCGGGCTCGTGCTCGTCTACCTCGTCCCGCCGGCGGCGCTCCTGGCGGGCCTGGCCGGCGGCCGCCCGGCCACGGCGTGGGCCGGGGGCCTGGCCTGGCTTCTGATGGCGGGCACGTACCTGCCGATGCTGCGGTACTACCGGCAGCCGGCCGTGCTGGCGCCGCTGCTGCCGTTCACCGCGCTGCTGTACCTGCTGATGACGGTCGATTCGGCGGTGCAGCACCACCGGGGGCGCGGCGCCGCGTGGAAGGGGCGGACCTACGCCCGCCCCAGCGACGCATGAAACGGAAATATCACCCCCCGGGCGATGTCATCCGGGGCCACGGGGTGGTGACGCTGCGTCAGCGGCAAGTCGGTGCAACACCCAACCGGCGAGTACGAGTCGGAGCAAGCCGGGGCGGAAGTGGCGAATCGTGCACGTGAAGGTCAAGTGAAAGCTGGGGCACTGACCTGGGAATATGCAGGTCAGCGCGGGGTTCGTCACGCCTCGCTATGGACCCCGTGAAGCCGTGGGCTTAACTTATGACCCATGACCTCCCCCCGCTCCACTTATGGCGGCGGCTACTACTCCGCGCCCTCCTTCCCGGACACCCCCATCTACGACTCGCTCGTGGCGGAACGCGGGACTCCGCAGATCGCCCCGATCCGGGTTCCGGCCGCCTACGACACGCCGGGCGCCGGCTATGCGAGCGGTGGAAACCTCCCGGCCCTCTCCTCCTCGCTGCCGGCCCTGCCGGCCGCCCTCCCGCCCGCCGCACCGCAGCAGCAGACGGGCGGATACGGGTACCCGTACCAGGGGCAGGCGGCGCCCGCGCCCATGCCCCTGCAGAGCGCGCCCGCGCCGTACATCCCGCAGCAGCAGCCCGCCGCAGCCCGCCCCGGGTACATGCAGCAGGCCCAGCCGCAGCCGCCGCGGCCGGCCGCCGCGGGCACCGGGTACGAGGCGATGCGCCCGGCCGCGCCGCGCCCCGTGCAGGTTCCGGTTCCGACTCCGGCACCCGCCGCGGGCGCCCCGTACCAGGACCCGTACGGCCGCCCCTACCAGGGGCGCGGCTACTGACCGCCCGAGCGGGCGGAACGCTCCCGGCCCGGGCGTCCTGACAGTCCCGCCGGCGCCCGCTGGGGCGCAGGCGGGTCGCCTGGCAGGATGCACCCATGGCGAACCCGTACGTGCACTCGCTCCACGTCCATCCCGTGAAGTCGGTGGCGGGGACCGCTCCCGCCGAGGCGGCCGTGGAGCCCTGGGGGCTGTCCGGCGACCGGCGCTGGGCGCTGGTCGACACGTCGGGCACGGTCATCACGCAACGCGGGCAGCCTCGCCTGGCGCTGGCGGCCGCGCGCCCGCTGGCCGGGGGCGCGGTCGCACTGTCGGCGCCGGGCATGGCGGAGCTGGTCGTGGAGGTACCCGAGCCCGGGCCGCTGGAGCCGGTGGTGCTCTTCGGCAAGAAGGTCGAGACGGTGGTGGCCGCGGGCGCCGCCGCGGACTGGTTCAGCGCCTGGCTGGGCGTCCCGGTGCGGCTCGTGCACCTGGACGACCCGGCCGTGCGCCGGCCCGTGGACCCCGAGTACGCCCTGCCCGGGGAGACCGTCAGCCTCGCCGACGGCTACCCCGTGCTGCTCGCCTCGCTGGCGTCGCTGGACGCGCTCAACTCGCTGATCGCGCAGGGCGGGCACCCCGAGGAGGGGCCGCTGCCGATGAACCGGTTCCGGCCCAACCTCGTCGTCGCGGGCGCGGGGCCGTGGGCCGAGGACGGCTGGCAGCGGATCGCGGTCGGCGAGGCGGTCTTCCGCGTGGCCCGCGAGTGCGGCAGATGCATCGTCACGACGACCGACCAGGCGACGGCGGAGCGCGGCAGGGAGCCGCTCAGGACGCTCGGCACGTACCGCAGGATCGGGAAGTCCCTCGCGTTCGGGCGGCAGCTGGTGCCGGTCCGGACGGGCATCGTGCGGGTGGGGGACGAGGTGCGCGTCCTGGGCTGAGGCCGGCGCCGCCGCCCCGTCGGCCTGCGCTGCCACGTCCGCGGCCGCACGGCGGCGGATCGCCGTCGGAATGACACCTTCGAGGGGCTCTGCCGCCGGTTCGGAACCGACCGCGGCCGGCCGCCCGTTGGATCAGTCGGAACGTGTCGCACGACCGCGGGGGACCGTGCAGCGGCTCGCGCGGCACACCTCCCAGCGCCCGGAATGCGCGTCTCCGGGGCGTGCGGGAGGCTTGGACGGCCGACAGGCGGAGGCAAGGGGGTGCCGGACCGTGTGGACAGCGGCAGGGGTGTGGCGTTGGCGGCGCAATCCGCTGCGCCGGCCCACTGATCTCGTCGAGGCATGGGTGGCATTCGCCGCGGTGGTGTGCGTCCTGCTGGTCGCACCGGCCGTGGGCTGCGCCACCGGCCTCCGGGTGGACGACCGGCTGCAACAGGCAGCGCGGGAGCAGCAGAAGGAGAGATTCCTCGTGCCGGCGGTGGTGGTGCGGCCCGCCGAGGAGGGCCCCGGGCGCGCGGGCGCCGGCGCGAACCCGCAGCACCACAGCCCCCGGCGCACCCAGGTGGTGGCGGAGTGGACCGCGCCGGACGGCAGCAGCCACCGGGGCACCGTCCCCGCGGCCGAGGAACCGCCGCAGGCCGGCGACCGGTTCCGGATATGGACGGACGCCGGGGGCAGGCTGGTGGGGCGGCCGCTCGACGCGGCGTCCGCGGCGGCGCACGCAGCGGTCGTCGGCCTCGCGGCCGCCGCCGGGGTGGCCCTGCTGGCCGACACGGGCCGCCGGCTCGTCGTCCGCCGACTGGTACACCGGCGCCACGCGCTGCTGGACCGTGCCTGGGCGGAGACCGGGCCGGACTGGGGCCGGGCGGGTGCGGGAAGTTGACCTGGCCTCCCGGCGGCTCCCCGCGCGCTACGGTGGGGCCGGACCCCGGTTGCCGTCGGCCGCTCCCACCGCCGAGGGCGGTCGCGGAGGCGGTTCCGGTCGGTTCGACAGCGCGAGAACGAGGGCGGGGGCACGACAGCACCATGGCACAGGGCACGGTCCAGCTGACGCACGGCGGTTCCTCGCGGTGGCGGCGCCGCTCCGGCGAGTACCCGACGCTGTCCGCGGCGCTCGCCGCCGCGGGCGACGGGGACGTGCTGACGGTCGCGCCCGGCACCTACCGGGAGAACCTGGTGCTGCACCACGCCGTGACGCTCCGCGGGGTCGAGGGCGCCGCCGGGTCGGTGCGCATCGCCCCGCCGGACGGGATCGCGCTGACCGTGCGGGCGTCGGCCGTGGTCCGTGACCTGACCGTGGAGGGGCAGGACAGGGCCGCGCCCGCGCTCCTGGTGGAGGAGGGCACGCCGGAGCTGACCGACCTGCGGGTGGCCACGGAGTCGGCGGCCGGCATCGAGGTCCGCGGCAGGGGCCGGCCGGTGGTGCGGCGGTGCACCGTGGAGAACCCGTCCGGGGTCGGGGTCGCCGTACTGGACGGCGGCGGAGGGGTGTTCGAGGAGTGCGAGGTCGCCGCCTCCGGACAGGCCGGAGTCTCCGTCCGCTCCGGCGGGCACCCGCGCCTGGAGCGGTGCCGGGTCCACCACACGGGAGGCGCCGGCATCGCGGTCACCGGGGAGGGCTCGGGACTGGAGGCGCTGGGCTGCGAGGTGTACGAGACCAACGGGACGGGCGTGCAGGTCGCCGCACGGGCGGCGGCCCGGCTCACCGACTGCACGGTCCACCGCACCTCGGCCGACGGGGTCACCCTCGACACGGACGCCGTGCTCACCCTCTCCGGGTGCGACATCCACGACGTCCCGGAGAACGCGGTGGACCTGCGCTCCCGGTCGGTGCTCACCCTCACCCGCACGAGTGTGCGCCGCTTCGGCCGCAACGGCCTGTCCGTGTGGGACCCCGGCACCCGCGCCGAGGCGGACTCCTGCGAGATCCACGACAGCACGGGCGACTACCCGGCCGTGTGGATCAGCGACGGGGCGGGCGCCTCGCTGACGGACTGCCGGGTGCACGACGTGCCGGACGCGGTGTTCGTCCTGGACCGCGGCTCACGCGCGGACGTCGTCGACAGCGACCTGTCGCAGGTCCGCAACACCGCCGTCTCCGTCAGCGACGGGGCCACCGCGCGGGTCCGGGACTGCCGTATCCGCGAGGCCGCAACAGGCGCCTGGTTCCGCGACCACGGCAGCGGAGGCACCCTCGCCGACTGCACGATCGACGCCGTGCAGACCGGGGTCATCGTCACCAAGGGCGCCGATCCCGCGGTCGAGCGGTGCACTGTGTCCTCCCCCGCCGAGTCCGGGTTCTACGTCTCCGCCGGCGGGCGGGGCAGCTTCCGGTCCTGCCGGGTGACCGGCAGCGCCGGCTTCGGGTTCCACGTCCTCGACGGCTGCCGCGCCCACCTGGCGGGCTGCCACACCGAGCGGTGCGCCCGCGGGGGCTACGAGTTCGCCGAGGACGGGCCCGTCGCCGAGGACTGCACCGCCGACGGAACCCCCTCCCGGCACGCCGGGCACCCCGGGGCAGGCGGCGCAGCCGGGGAGCGGGCCCCGGCCCGCGCGGTCCCCGCCCCGGCCGGCGCGGCGAGCCCCCCGCTGCCCGGAGCCCGGCCCGCGCCCGCCCCGGTGCCGGAGCCGGGGGGCGCGGAGGCGGTCGCGCCGCAGGGCGGGTCCGCCGCCGTGCTGGAGCGGCTCGAAGGGCTGGTCGGCCTGGACAGCGTCAAGCGGGAGGTGCGCGCGCTCACCGACATGATCGAGGTCGGGCGGCGCCGGCAGCAGGCCGGGCTGAAGGCCGCCTCGGCCCGGCGGCACCTCGTCTTCACCGGCTCGCCCGGTACCGGGAAGACCACGGTGGCCCGCCTGTACGGGGAGATCCTCGCCTCCCTCGGCGTCCTGGAGCGCGGGCACCTCGTCGAGGTCTCGCGCGTGGACCTCGTCGGCGAGCACATCGGGTCCACCGCGATCCGCACCCAGGAGGCGTTCGAGCGGGCGCGCGGCGGCGTCCTGTTCATCGACGAGGCGTACGCGCTGGCACCGGAGGACTCCGGCCGGGACTTCGGGCGGGAGGCGATCGACACGCTCGTGAAGCTGATGGAGGACCACCGCGACGCGGTCGTGGTGATCGTCGCCGGGTACACGGCCGAGATGGAGCGGTTCCTGACCGTCAACCCGGGCGTCGCCTCCCGGTTCTCCCGGACCATCAGCTTCGCCGACTACGGGCCGGAGGATCTGCTGCGGATCGTGGAGCAGCAGGCCGACGAGCACGAGTACCGGCTCGGGGAGGGCACCGCCGAGGCACTGCTGGCGTACTTCGCGGAGCTGCCGAAGGGGCCGGCGTTCGGCAACGGGCGCACGGCCCGGCAGACGTTCGAGTCGATGGTCGAGCGGCACGCCGGCCGGGTGGCGCAGCTCGCCGACCCGGGGACGGACGAGCTCACCCTGCTGTTCCCGGAGGATCTCCCGGCTCTGCCCGCTCCCTGCTGAGCCGCGGGGCGGGCAGCCCCGTACCGGCGCCGGTCCCGGGGGCGGCGGGCGCGGCTCCGGGCCGGGCGCCGTCCGCGCCGCAGTGGTCGTCGGGGAGCGGCCGGGGGCCGGAGAGCCGGGCGAGCAGGGCGTCGCGTTCGGCGGCGAACGCCGGATCGTCCTGGTACTCGAAGTGGCCGAGGACGGGCGCGGGCAGCGGCTGCTCCGCGGTCCGCCCGTACGCGACGGGGTCGGGCAGCGGCCCCCGGTCCACGGCCGGGCCCGCGCCGGGGACGACCGGGCCCCCGATGGGGTCGGTGGCGCGCCACAGATTGCGCCAGCAGTCGACGTCCCGGTGCAGGGACAGCAGCGGGCCGCTCCCGAAGTACGCGGGGAACCAGCGGCCGTACAGCCGGCGCAGCGGCGAGCCGTACGTGAGGAGGGCGACGCGGTGACGCACGTGCGGCGGGAGCTGCCAGACGGCGGCAGCCGCGAGGACGCTGCCCTGGGAGTGGCCGGAGATGACGAGGCGTCCGCCGGTGCGGCCGGTCCAGGCCGTCATCCGCCACGTCAGGTCGGGGACGGCCCGCTCGGCGTAGCAGGGCGGCGCGAAGGGGTGGGCGGCGCGCGGCCAGAACGTGCCGACGTCCCACAGCACGCCGACGGTGCGGCGGGCGGCCGGGTCGCGGTAGGCGCGCCGCCCCCAGGTGACGAAGAGCAGGAAGCCGAGGCCGACCAGCCACGACCCGGCGTCCTGGGCGGCGCGCGCGGCGGCCTCCAGCAGCGGATGCGCCCCGCGGGCGGCCTCGCCGGGCACCTCGCCGGTCAGCCAGGCCCCGGCGAGGGCTCCGGCACCGAGCAGCAGGGTGATCCCGGAGAGGGCGGCGGCGAAGCGGGGCGCGGAGTCGGTGAGGGCGGCGGCGGTGCGGGCGCCGGCGATGCGGCGGCTGCGGTCGCGGTCCGGGACGGACCCCGGGTACTCGGCGGCGACCCCGGCGGCGATCCGGCGGCGCGTGCGGGCCGCCCCGGCGGCGTGGAGCCCGGCCAGGCAGGCCAGGGCGAGGAGGACCGGCGGCAGGACGGCGGCCTGCCAGGACAGCAGGACGGGCGGCTCGGCCGGCGCCTCCTCTCCGAGCCAGTCGGCGAAGCGCCCGGCGACCCCGCCGGACATGACGCCGCCGAGGGCGCAGGCGAGCACGGCGACGGCCGGCCCGCCGAGCCCGCGCAGCGCGGTCGCCGGGTCGGGGGCCCGCCGGTACAGGCTCCGGGCGACGGCGGCGAGCGCGACGATGCAGCAGCCCTGGCCCAGCATCAGCAGGCCGAAGGCGAAGTCGCCGGGCAGGCGGCCCGAGGAGGTCCATCCGGGGCGCGACCAGCAGGCGTACACCAGGACGGCGCCGAGGAGGGCGAGCGCGGCGCCGGGCAGCAGGGTCGTCGCGGCCCGGTCGAGCCGGTGGTCGGCCCGGGCTTCGGTGCGGCCGCGCCGGCAGACGACCCAGGCGACCGCGGCGGCCCCGGCGACGAGCAGCGCCTCCAGGGCCCAGCCGACGGATTCCAGGACGGCGGCGCCCGCGGCGGCGTCGCGGCGGGCGACCGGGACGGCGACGGCGGCGGCGACGGTGAGCAGTCCGGCCGCGGTGTGGGCCGCGCGGAGCCGGGCGACGATGCGGCGGCCGTACCAGAACCCGGGCCGGCCGAGGGCGGGGCCGAGGGCGGGAGCGCCGGAGGCGCCGGTTCCGTTCTCGTGGCCGGCGGGCGGGGTCTGGGATTCGTAAGCGCTCCACGTGCGGTTCGACAGGAACCACAGGAGCCCGGTCAGGGCCGCCGGGACGAGGGCGGCGAGGGCGAGGCGCCGCCCTGGCTGGCCCCACCAGCGGCCGGGTTCGGCGAAGTGCAGCCACCAGCGGGAGCGGGTGCAGGGGTGCGAGCCGGCGCACTGCCAGGCGAGCAGGTCCAGCGCGACCTCGCAGGCGGCCGCGATCAGCAGCAGCGTCAGGCTGAGGGCGATGATGCGGACGAGCAGCCCGTACGTGCGGACCGCGCGCGGCTGCGGGGCGCCGTCGGGCACGGCGGGGCGGGCCCAGTGCGCGAGGTTGACCACCATGAAGGGCAGGAGCAGCAGCCACAGGGCGCGCGAGCCGTTGCCCGAGGTGAGGCGGGACCAGCAGTACGCCTCCACGACGGGCCGGCCGGCGTACCGCTCGGGGTGCGCCTCGGCCTCGGCGTCGGCGGTGCGGCGGAACACGGCGGCCGTGGCGTCGCCGGTGACGCGGACGGTGCGCGGGTCGTCGAGGAGCTTCTCCGGGGCGGCGCCGTGGACGCCGTGGACCCGGAGTTCGAGGGCCAACGGCCTCGGGGAGGACCGGCGTTCGGGAGCGAGGGGGTGGGGGATGTCCGGCACGGGCGGCCTCCGCTCGCGGGGCGGGAGTCAGCGCGGCCTCCAGCATCCCGCGCACCGGGCCCGCCGCCTAGCCCCTGTACGGGGGACACCGGCGGGCCCCGACACCCCTGTCCCACGACGCTGCTGAGTCCCCGTCAGGCGCGGCACACGGCCGGCTGCCCGCGTCCTGCCGCTCGCGGGCCGGGGTCAGGCGCCCGGTTCGCGCCAGGTACCGGTCGCCAGGAGCGTCTCGATGGTCTCGGCGTACGGTGCGAGGTCGAGGCTTTGGGCGGCGACCCAGTCGTCGGAGTAGTACTTGTCCAGGTAGCGGTCGCCGGGGTCGCACAGCAGGGTGACCACACTGCCCGTCCGGCCCTCGGCCACCATCTCCGCGACGATCTTCAGGGCGCTCCAGAGGCCCGTGCCGGTCGAACCGCCGGCCTTGCGGCCGATGGCCCGCTCCAGGGCGCGGCAGGCGGCGACGCTCGCCGCGTCGGGCACCTTCATCATCCGGTCGATGGCACCGGGCACGAAGCTGGGCTCCATCCGCGGCCTGCCGATGCCCTCGATGCGGGAGCCGCAGTCGCTGGTCGCGCCGGGGTCGTCCGCCGTCCAGCCGTCGAAGAAGCAGGAGTTCTCCGGGTCGGGGACGCAGACGCGCGTGTCGTGCTGCATGTAGTGCACGTAGCGGGCGATGGTCGCCGAGGTGCCCCCGGTGCCGGCCGTCGCGACGATCCACGCGGGCTCCGGGTAGCGCTCCAGGCGCAGTTGCTGGTAGATCGACTCGGCGATGTTGTTGTTGCCGCGCCAGTCGGTGGCCCTCTCCGCGTACGTGAACTGGTCCATGTAGTGGCCGCCGGTGCGGGCCGCGAGGTCCGCCGACTCCTCGTACATCTTCATCGGGTCGTCGACGAAGTGGCAGGCGCCGCCGTGGAATTCGATCAGGCGGCACTTCTCGGGGCTGGTCGTGCGGGGCATGACGGCGATGAACGGGACGCCGATCAGCTTCGCGAAGTACGCCTCGGAGACGGCGGTCGAGCCGGAGGAGGCCTCGATGACGGGCCGTCCGGGGCGGATCCAGCCGTTGCAGAGGGCGTAGAGGAACAGCGAGCGCGCGAGGCGGTGCTTGAGGGAGCCGGTCGGATGCGTGGACTCGTCCTTGAGGTAGAGGTCGATGCCCCATTCCTCGGGGAGCGGGAAGCGCAGCAGGTGGGTGTCGGCGGAGCGGTTGGCGTCCGCCTGCACCTTGCGGACGGCGTCTTTCAGCCAGGCGCGGTACTCCGTGTCGCTGCGGTCGACGTCCGCCGTCGTGGCCGCGGGCGCCGCCGCGGCCGGCGTGGCGGAGGTACGGGTGGTGCTCATGCGCCTTGCTCCTTCGTGCGTTGCTTCGCCCCCTGCTTTCGCAATGTACCTCCGCCACCTGCACAAACAGTCACTTTGGGTATCTACCTGGTTCGCTTTCGGTCGCATTCGGTTGCACTCCCGCGCACCGTGGGTGACCCTGGTGGAGCATTACTGAGGGTGCAGCACCCGTAACACTCATGTCGGGGAGTCGCAGCCGTGATCAGTCACTCACGCAGGCACTGCGTCGTCGAACTGCAGGCCCTGCCCGCCCGGATCGGACAGATCCGGAGGATCGTCTCGGCGCAATTGCGCCACTGGCAGCTGGATCCACTCATAGACCGGGCTGCGCTCGGCGTGACGGAGCTCCTGAGCAACGTCCACCGCCACGCGCAGCCCGACAAGACCTGCACGGTGGAGATCGAGCTGCGGCTCGGACGGCTCACGGTCTCCGTGTACGACAGTGATCCGCGGCTCCCGGTCCTGCGGACGGCCGCCGCGAGACCGCCGGGCCCGGATGCACCGCCGGCCCTGGACGTCCCCGGTCCGCTGGACCCCCTGGACGCCCTGGAGACCTGCGGGCGCGGCCTCGCCCTCGTCGAAGCGCTCAGCGAGGCCTGGGGCGCCCGGCCGCAGGAGGGCGGCGCCGGCAAGGTCGTCTGGTTCTCGCTCCGCGCAGCGCCCGCGGCGCCGGCCCGCCCGCGCCCCTCCCGGGTCCGAGCCAAGCCCGTACGGGAACCCGCACCGGCCGTGGTCCTCACCGCGGACACGCGGCCCGTGCCGACCGGTCTGTCGGTGGCCGCCTCCACGCTGATCGGCCCGGGGTAGGGCTCCCGCCGCGGCGCCGCGCGAGCGGCGCCGCCGGGCCGGCCGGCCCCGCATCGCCCGGCCCTGCGGCGTAGGGCAGCAGGCCTCAGTCGGCAGGCGTCAGGCGTCAGGCGTCAGGCGTCAGGCGGCGGTGCCCAGGGTGCCCAGGGGGTCGTCCAGGACCGGCTGCCACGCCAGCTCGGCCGCGCCGACCAGGCTGTTGTGGTCGAGCGTGCACGGCAGGATCGGCACTCCCCCGCTGCGCCCCCACAGGCTGCGGTCCGCGACGACCGCGCGCAGCCGCTCGGGGTCCGCGTACAGCAGCTCCCGGTGCAGGCCGCCCAGGATGATCCGGTCCGGGTTGAGGATGTTCACCAGGCCCGCGAGGCCCAGGCCGAGCCGGTCGATGAGCTCCTCGGCGGCCGCGCGCACCGGGGGCTCCCCGTACCCGTCGCGCAGCAGGTCGCGGGCCTGCTGGAGCAGTGACACCTCCGGGCCCGGGGTGCGGCCGGCCGCCGTGAGGAACGCCAGCGGGTCCGCCTCCACGTCCAGGCAGCCGCGGCCGCCGCAGTGGCAGGCCCGGCCCTCCGGGTTCACCGTGAGGTGGCCGACCTCCAGCGCCAGGCCGGAACTCCCGCTGTGCAGGCGGCCGTCCAGCACCAGTGCCCCGCCCACGCCCCGGTGCCCGGTCGCCACGCACAGCAGGTGCTGGGCGCCGCGGCCCGCGCCGTGCCGGTGCTCGGCGAGCGCGGCGAGGTTGACGTCGTTCCCGGCGAGGGCCGGGCCGTCGATGCCGGCGTCCTTCACGCACCGCTCGAAGATCGCCCGCACCGGGGAGCCCGCCGGCCAGGCCAGGTGGAGCGGGTTCAGCGCCGTCCCGTCCGGTTCGGCGACCGCCGAGGGGACCGCGAGGCCCGCCCCGATGCAGCGCCGGCCGGTCTCGGCCAGCAGCCCGGCGCCCGCGCCGACGACCGCGCCCAGGACCTGCGCGGGATCCTCCGACACCGTGAGCTTGCCGGGTGCGGTGGCGACGATCCGCCCGCCCAGGCCGACGAGCGCGGCCCGGAAGCCGTCCGGGTGCACCTGCGCGGCCAGCGCGACGGGCCCGTTCTCGTCGATGGCGAGACGGTGCGAGGGGCGGCCCTGCGCACCGCCCGCGCCCGGCCGGGAGTCGACCCGGATCAGGCCGAGGGCCTCCAGTTCGGCCGCGACCGCGCCCGCGGTGGCCCGGGTCACGCCGAGTTCGGCGGTCAGGACGGCCCTGGTCGGGGCCCGGCCGGTGTGGACGAGCTCCAGCGCCGGGCCGAGGGCTCCCCGCCCCCGCTCCAGCCTGGTCCGCGCGGATGCCGCGGACCCGCTGTTCGCATCCCCCGCCCGCGGCGGGGCGCCGTTGCCGTTCATGACAGCGATCCTCGCATGATCGGCGGAGTGTGCGGACCGCCGCTCATCCGGGCGGCAGGTCGAGCCCGCCCACCCGGAGCGTGACGTTCAGCCGTCCGGTCAGCCCGAGCTCCGGCGGGGCGGTGCCCGGATGGACCTTCGGCACGCCGTGGTAGGCGAGCCGGGCGGGGCCGCCGAAGACGAACAGGTCGCCGCTGCGGAGCAGCACGTCCCGGTACGGCCGCCCCCTGGAGGCGGCGCTGCCGAAGCGGAAGACGCAGGTGTCGCCGAGGCTGAGGGAGACCACGGGCGCGGCGGACCGCTCGTCGGCGTCGCGGTGCATGCCCATGTGGGAGTCGCCGTCGTAGAAGTTGACGAGGGCGATGTCGTACGGGGCTTCGCCGGCGGCCGGCGGCGCGGTGCCGTACGCGGCGCCGACGGCCTCGCGCCCCAGCTCGGCCAGCCATGCGGGCATCGGCTTGACCGGTGCACCGTCGCCGTCGACCGCGGTGCGGGCGTATCCGTACGGGTACCAGTGCAGGCCCAGGCACACCTGCCGGGCGGTCATCGTCCCGCCGCCCGGGGTGCGGACGGTGCGCAGTCCGGCGGGCGGCCGCGCCCATGTGCGGCAGGCGGCGAGCAGGCTGCGCTGGCGCTCGGGGCCGAGCCAGTCCGGCACGTGCACGGCGCCGGGGGCGATCTCGGTCCGCTCGCGCGGGAAGAGTTCCCCGTTCATGCCCCCATTGTCGCGGGGCTGCTGGAAGACTGCCCGTATGAAGATCACCGAATTCGTGGAGACCCTCGACTGCGAGGGGGCCCTGCTCGCCGACCTGGCGGATCGCGCGGGGACGGACGCCCTGGTTCCGACCTGCCCGGGGTGGCGGATCGGCGACCTGCTGCGGCACACGGGGGCCGTACACCGCTGGGCCGCCTCCTGCGTCGCCGAGGGGGCGGTGGAGCCGGTCCCGTTCCCCGCCGCGCCGGAGCCGGCCGGCGCGGAGCTGCCGGGCTGGTTCCGCGAGGGGCACGCGGCCCTGGTGCGGACGCTGGCGGAGGCGCCGGCCGACGTCGAGTGCTGGACCTTCCTCCCGACGGCGCCGTCCTCGCCGCTGGAGTTCTGGGCGCGCCGGCAGGCCCACGAGACGGCCGTGCACCGCATGGACGCCGAATCGGCCCTGGGCGCGTCCTTCACCCCGGTGGCGGCGGAGTTCGCCGAGGACGGTGTGGACGAGCTGCTGACCGGCTTCCACGCCCGGCCGCGCAGCCGGGTCCGCACCACGGACCCGCGCGTCCTGCGGATCCGCGCCGCCGACACGGGCATGGTGTGGACGGTCCACCTCTCGCAGGAGCCGCCGCGCACGGTCCGCGGCGACGAGGGCACCGCCGACTGCGACGTGGTGGGCGAGGCCTCCTGGCTGTACGCGGCCCTGTGGAACCGCCTGCCGCTGAACGGGCCGGGCGTCACGGGCGACGCGTCGCTGGCCCGCCTGTGGACCGAGACGGCCGGTATCTGACAGGGCCTCCTCCGCAGGGCCCTGGTTGTGGCCGCACGGCGGGTGCGGGGAGACTGTGCGGATGACTCAGCGAACCATGCGGCGCAGCCAGGCGGAGCGCGACGCCGTCACCGTCGAGATCGGGTACGCGTTCGTCAGCGCGTGCTTCGCGGCGGCCCTGGTGTTCGGGGCGGTCTTCGGACCCGCCCTGGCATTCGACCTGTCCGGCGCGTTCGAGCGCGGCCTCGCCGTGGCCGGCGGCGCCCTGGCCGCGGCGGTGTTCCTGCTGCGGGTGGCGCACGTGCTGTGGCGCTTCGGCCGCCGCCCCGGCGGCGGCCGCGCTCCGCACGGCGGGAGGTGAGCGGCGCCCTCCGGCCTGCGACGGACGCGGCGCCCCGGTGCCGTCGTACGGCGCCCGGTGCCCGGCGGGACGGCCGGCCCGCCGCCGGGGCGCGGCGGGCCGGCGGCGGGTGCTACGCGCCCGGCCGGTTCTGGCGGGCGTCCACGAGGGTGAGGGCCCGGCGGGCCAGCGGGTGGCTGCGGACCAGCTCGGCCAGCGTTGTCGAGCCCCTGGTGATCCGGGCGAACGCCCGCCATGCCGGGGCGAAGCCGGTCATCACCGCGTGCAGCAGCCCCGGCCTGGCCTCGAACGCCGTCAGCATCCGCCGGCCGACGCCCATCTCCACGCCCAGCCCGGACTTGACGGCGAAGGCGTAGTTCAGCGCCTGCCGCCGCGCGTCCACGGCGTCCTGCGCCTCGGCGATCTTCGCCGCCCACTCCCCCGCGAGGCGGCCGGAGCGGAGCGCGAAGGAGATGCCCTCGCGGGTCCACGGCTCCAGCAGCCCGGCCGCGTCGCCCGCGACGAGGACCCGGCCGCGCGACAGCGGCGAGTCGGGCTTCCGGCAGCGCGTCAGGTGCCCGGAGGAGACGGCCGGTTCGAAGCCGGACAGGCCGAGGCGGGCGATGAAGTCCTCCAGGTACCGCTTGGTGGCCGCCCCGTCGCCCTTCGCGGAGATGACGCCGACCGTCAGGGTGTCGCCCTTGGGGAAGACCCAGCCGTAACTGCCGGGCAGCGGACCCCAGTCGATGAGCACCCTGCCCTTCCAGTCCTCGGCGACCGTGGGCGGGACCGGGATCTCCGCCTCCAGGCCCAGGTCGACCTGCTCCACCTCGACGCCGACGTGCGCGCCGATCCGGCTGGCGCTGCCGTCCGCGCCGACGACCGCCCGCGCGAGGAGGGTCTCGCCGTCCGCGAGGACCACCGCGACCGTGCGCCGGTCCGGGACGGCCGCGCCGTGCTGCTCGACCCGGGCGACCGCCGTGCCCGTGCGGACCTCAGCGCCCGCCTTCTCCGCCTCGGCGACCAGGGCCGCGTCGAACTCGGGCCGGTTGACCATCCCGAACAGCATGCGCCTGGAGCGGCGGGTGCGGGCCAGCCTGCCGTTCAGGGAGAAGGTGACCGCGTGGATCCGGTCCTTCAGCGGCAGTGCGAAGCCGGGCGGGAGCGCGTCCCGGGAGGGGCCGATGATGCCGCCGCCGCACGTCTTGTAGCGGGGCAGCTCTGCCTTCTCCAGCAGCAGCACGCGGCAGCCCGCGACCGCCGCCGCACGGGCGGCCGAGGCGCCGGCCGGGCCCGCCCCGACCACGACCACGTCCCAGACCTCGCCGGTCCCCCCGGCCACCCTGTCCCCCGCCCCCTCCGCGGCCTGCCCTGCGTTTGCGTCCTGTACGTCGTCGCTGCTCACGATGTGCCGATGCTCCTGATCATGCGTTGCTCCGATGCCGGGGAAATCCTACGGCGCGCCTCCCGCCCGTCCTGCTGTGCGAGGATCGGAGCGACCTGCGCCTACCCCGGCAGCCGCCCACCAAGCGGGTGCCGGAGGCGTACAAGCAGAACAACGTCGCACCCAAGAGGAGCGTGCCCATGACCCCGAATCCGATCGCCGCGACGGTCGCCTCGCTGATGCCCCGCGCCAAGCAGGAGCTGACCGAGCTGGTGGCCTTCCGGTCGGTGGCGGACTGGGCCCAGTTCCCGCGGAGCGAGAGCGAGGGCGCGGCCGCCTGGGTCGCCGACGCGCTGCGCGCGGAAGGCTTCCGGGACGTGGCCCTCCTCGACACGCCAGACGGGACGCAGTCCGTGTACGGGTACCTGCCCGGCCCGGAGGGCGCCCCGACCGTCCTGCTGTACGCCCACTACGACGTGCAGCCGCCACTGGACGACGCCGCCTGGATCTCCCCCGCCTTCGAGCTGACCGAGCGGGACGGCCGCTGGTACGGGCGCGGCGCCGCCGACTGCAAGGGCGGGTTCATCATGCACCTGCTGGCGCTGCGCGCGCTGAAGGCCAACGGCGGCGTCCCCGTGAACGTGAAGGTGATCGTCGAGGGCTCGGAGGAGCAGGGCACCGGCGGCCTCCAGCAGTACGCCGAGGCCCACCCGGAGCTCCTGGCCGCCGACACGGTCGTCATCGGCGACGCGGGCAACTTCCGCCTCGGCCTGCCCACGGTGACGGCGACCCTGCGCGGCATGTGCCTGGTGAAGGTGAAGATCGACACACTGGGCGGCAACCTGCACTCCGGCATGTTCGGCGGTGTCGCCCCGGACGCACTGGCCGCCCTGATCCGGCTGCTGGACTCGCTGCGCGCGGAGGACGGTTCGACCACCGTCGACGGCCTCGCCGCAGACGCGGTGTGGGAGGGCCTGCAGTACCCGGAGGCGGACTTCCGGGCGGACGCGAAGGTCCTGGACGGCGTCGGCCTGATCGGCGAGGGCACGATCGCCGACCGGCTGTGGGCCCGCCCGGCCGTCACCGTCCTCGGCATCGACTGCCCGCCGGTCCTCGGCGCCACGCCGTCGGTGCACGCGAGCGCCGGAGCCCTGATCAGCCTGCGCGTCCCGCCGGGCGTGGACACGGCGGAGGCCATCAAGCTGCTGGAGGCCCACCTGGTGGCGCACACCCCGTGGGGCGCGCGCCTGGAGGTGGAGGTCGTCGGCCAGGGCCAGCCGTTCCAGGCGGACACCTCCAGCCCCGCGTACGCGTCGATGGCGGCGGCCATGGAGATCGCCTACCCCGGCCAGGAGATGCAGGTCAGCGGCATGGGCGGATCGATTCCGCTGTGCAACACGCTGACCTCGCTGTACCCGGACGCGGAGATGCTGCTCATCGGGCTGAGCGAGCCGGAGGCGCAGATCCACGCGGTGAACGAGAGCGTCTCCCCGGAGGAGCTGGAACGGCTGTCGGTCGCCGAGGCGCACTTCCTCGTCAACTACGCGGCGTCCAAGCGCGCCTGACGCACGTACGGCCCCTGCGGGCCCGGTGCGCCGGCCGGCGCACCGGGCCCGCAGGCGCGGAGGGGCCGGCTCCGCACAGTGCGCTGCGGGCGGACTCCGCTCCCGGTGAAAGGCGTTCCGGCCGGCGGGCGGCCGCCCTACGGTCGGACCCGTGGACTTCGTCGAGATACTTCCCGGGCGGCTGCACCAGCTCCGCTTCCCGATCGGCCAGGCGTACCTGTGGCAGGACGCCGACGGCTCGCTGACCCTCGTGGACGCCGGCCACGCCGGCCGCGCCGCGGACGTGGAAGGGGCCCTGCGCTCACTCGGGCGGGATCCGGAGCGGCTGGAGCGGATCGTCCTGACGCACTGCCACCGCGACCACGTGGGCGCGGCGGAGGAGCTTGCCGGGCGCTGGGGCGCCCGGGTGGCGGCACACCGCCTGGACGCGCCGGTGATCCGCGGCGAGCGGCCCGTCCCGGAGCCGGTGCTGCTCGACTGGGAGGTGCCGCTGTACCGGCACGGGCTGGCGGTCCCCGAAGCGCCGCCGACCCGGGTCGACCGGGAGGTGGAGGACGGGGACGTGCTCCCGTTCGGCGGCGGCGCCGTCGTGGTGCACGCCCCCGGCCACACGCCCGGCAGCATCGGCGTCCACCTGCCGGAGTACGGGGTGCTGTTCACGGGCGACTGCGTCGCCGCGGTGGAGCGGGTGATGCCCGGCGTGTTCAACACCGACCGCGGGCAGGCGCTGGCCTCCTTCCGGCGCCTGGCCGCGCTGGAGCCGGCCGTGGCCTGCTTCGGGCACGGGGACCCGCTGACCCGGAACACCGCGGCCGCCCTCCTGGCCGCGGCGGCCGCAGAACCCGTCCTGCCCTGAGGCCCGCCACCGGCCGCCGGAGTCTGTCCGGCGGATCACGGCCGGGCGGGCCGCGGCGTCCGGTGCGGTGCACCGCGAGGCGCCGTGCCGGACGCCGCGGACGCGGCCCCGGACTCGCCCTACGGCGTGGGGCGGCCAGCCTCCAGGTACAGCGGGCGGCCGCGCTCGCGGGCCCTCAGCGCCCAGCGCAGCCGTTCGTAGCGGACCGGCGGCAGGAGTCGCGCCGCCTCGGTCTCCGTGACGAACCGCCAGGCCCGCAGCTCCGGCCCCGGCAGCCGCAGCCGGGCCGCCTCCGCGGCAGCGAGCCTGCCGCCGTCGAACAGCAGCCGCAGGCCGCCGTATGCGGGGGGCGCCGGCGGCTCCCAGTCCACGACGAGCAGCCCCGGCATCCCGGCGAGTTCGACGCCGAGCTCCTCCGCCACCTCGCGGACGCCCGCGCACGCGGGCGCCTCGCCCGGCTCCACCACTCCCCCCGGGAACTCCCAGCCCGCCTTGTACGTCGGATCCACCAGCAGGACCCGGTCCGCGTCGTCGAAGAGGAGCACCCCGGAGGCGACCGTCTCCCGCGTCGGCTCCGGCGTCTGGACGATGTCGCAGACGCCGGCCGCCTCGGTGCGGACGGCCTCGGCGATCTTCTCGGCCGTCTCGCGCACGCTGAGCGCGCCGTTGTCGACGACGTGGGCGTCGCCCTTGAGCCAGTCGAGCGCCTGCTGGTAGGCGGGGATGTGGTCGTACGCCCACTGCCGCACCCGGAGGTCGGCCGCGGCCGTGTCCCCGGGCTCCTCGCGGGTGGCGATCCTTCGGCGCAGGATCGTTTCCTCAGGGGCCAGGAGCACGTGCCGCACCGTGATCCGGCGGGCTGCCAGCCCGCCGAAGATCTCGTCCCGGTACTCCTGGCGCAGCAGCGTCATCGGAACGACGAGCACACCGCCCGCCTCGGCCAGGAGCGCCGCCGCGGTCTCCACGACCAGGCGCCGCCAGCCGGGCAGGTCCTGGTAGTCCGCCACCTCCGCGCGGCGTTCGGGCGGCAGCAGCCGGAGCAGCCCCTCCCCGACGCGCTCGGGGTCGAACAGGGTGCTGCCCGGCAGGAGGCCGATCAGTTCGCGGGCCGTGCTGGTCTTCCCGGCGCCGAATGTGCCGTTGATCCAGACAATCACGTCTACCCCTTTTCCCCTTGGCTCGTCCGGAGCCCCCAGTGGCCTGCCCGCACCACCCTGCCACGGAAACCCGGGGGCACCGGGAGGCTTGTCCCCGGGACCGCGGCGCGCACCGCCGGCGGGGCCGCCGAGCCATCAGACCGCCGCGGGCCCCCGGAGGCCGGGTTCCGCGCCGCAGATCCTCCGCACGCACGAACACCGCGGGCCCCGTCCGGGCCCGCGGTCGGGTCGGCGCCGTCGGGAGGTGGCCGTCCGGAGGTGGCCGTCAGGACGTGGCCGTCAGGGTGGCCGAGCGGCGCGGGATCGCGAAGGCGTCGAGCTCGGCACGGGTCAGGCCGGTGAGCGCGGTGACCTCCTCCGCGCCGACCGCGCCGCAGTCCAGGCCGCGGACCAGGTACCCGGCCAGGGCCTTCGCGGTGGCCGGCTCGTCCATCACGTCGCCCTCGATCCGGGCCACGTACGCCTTCAGGCGCGCGGCGGCCGCTTCCAGGCCCTCGCGGTAGAAGGTGAAGACGGCGGCGTAGCGCGTCGGGAGGTGGCCCGGGTGCATGTCCCAGCCCTGGTAGTAGGCGCGGGCCAGGGCGCGGCGGGTCAGCCCGTAGTGGAGCCTCCACGCCTCGTGGACCTTCTCGGTCGTGCCGACGGGCAGGACGTTCGTCGAGCCGTCGGAGACGCGTACGCCGGTGCCGGCGGCGGCGACCTGCATGACGGCCTTGGCGTGGTCGGCAGCGGGGTGGTCGCTGGCCTGGTAGGCGGCCGAGACGCCGACGCAGGCGCTGTAGTCGAAGGTGCCGTAGTGCAGGCCGGTGGCCCGCCCCTTCGCGGCTTCGATCATGCGGGCGACGGTGGCGGTGCCGTCGGAGGCCAGGATGGACTGGCTGGTCTCGATCTGGATCTCGAAGCCTATGCGGCCCGGGCGCAGGCCGCGGGCGGTCTCGAAGGCCTCCAGCAGCGCGACGAAGGCGGAGACCTGCTCGGCGTAGGTGACCTTGGGAAGGGTGAGGACGAGGCCGTCCGGCAGGCCGCCGTGCTCCAGGAGGCCCGACAGGAAGACGTCGGCGGTGCGGATGCCGCGGTCGCGGACGTTGGCCTCCATGCACTTCATGCGGATGCCCATGTAGGGGGCGTTGGTGCCGTTGGAGAAGGCCTGCGAGACGAGGCGGGCGGCGCGGGCGGCGGCCTGGTCCTCCTCCTCGTCGGAGCGGACGCCGAAGCCGTCCTCGAAGTCGACGCGCAGGTCCTCGATCGGCTCGCGCTGCAGCTTGGCGCGGACGCGCTCGTGGACGGGGCCTGCGAGCTCCTCGCGGATGCCGAGCACCTTGGCGAAGGCGGCGGCGTCGGGCGCGTGCTCGTCGAGGGCGGCGAGGGCCTGGTCGCCCCACGAGCGGATCGTGTCCGCGGCGAACGCGTCGCCGGGCACGTAGACGGTGTGGACGGGCTGGCGGGTGCCGGGGTCGCCCGGGTAGTGGCGGGCGAGCTCCGCGTCCACCGGGGCGAGGGAGGCGCTGATGCCCTCGCTGACCGCGCCGGCGAGGCTCGTCGCCACCTTCTCCTGCTGACCCATCGTGCACTCTCCTCTTTCCGCTGTACGGAAGCCTAGATCCGCATAGCAGAATTTAGTCACGGGGTTCCGCTCCGTCAATGGTCGCTCCGCGCTCCCCCGGATACGACTCGGGGCCGTGCGGTGACGATCACCACACGGCCCCGGGCGGGAGTCGGGCGCAGGTCAGCCCTTGCGCGCCTTGATCTCCTCGGTCAGCTGCGGGACGACCTCGAAGAGGTCGCCGACCACGCCGTAGTCCACGAGCTCGAAGATCGGAGCCTCGGCGTCCTTGTTGACGGCGACGATGGTCTTCGAGGTCTGCATGCCGGCGCGGTGCTGGATCGCGCCGGAGATGCCGGCGGCGACGTACAGCTGCGGGGAGACCGACTTGCCGGTCTGGCCGACCTGGTTGGTGTGCGGGTACCAGCCGGCGTCGACGGCGGCGCGGGAGGCGCCGACGGCGGCACCGAGGGAGTCGGCGAGCGCCTCGATGATCGAGAAGTTCTCGGCGCCGTTGACGCCGCGGCCGCCGGAGACCACGATCGCGGCCTCGGTCAGCTCGGGGCGGCCCGTCGACTCGCGCGGGGTGCGCGAGGTGACCTTGGTACCGGTGGCCAGGGCGCCGAAGGTGACGGCCAGGGCCTCGACGGCGCCGGCGGCCGGGGCGGCCTCGACCGGGGCCGAGTTCGGCTTCACGGTGATGACCGGGGTGCCCTTGGACACGCGGGACTTGGTGGTGAAGGACGCGGCGAACGCGGACTGCGTCGCGACCGGGCCCTCGTCGCCGGCCTCGAGGTCCACGGCGTCGGTGATGATGCCGGAGCCGATGCGGACGGCGAGGCGGGCCGCGATCTCCTTGCCCTCGGCGGAGGACGGGACGAGCACGGCGGCGGGGGAAACAGCCTCGTGGGCGGCCTGGAGCGCGTCCACCTTCGGTACGACGAGGTACTCGGCGAACTCGGGGGCGTCGGCGGTGAGGACCTTGACCGCACCGTGCTCGGCGAGCACGGCGGCGGTGCTCTCGGCACCGGCGCCCAGGGCGACGGCGACGGGCTCGCCGATGCGGCGGGCCAGGGTCAGCAGCTCGAGGGTGGGCTTGCGGACGGCGCCGTCCACGTGGTCGACGTAGACGAGGACTTCAGCCATGGGAGTGCTCCTGCGAATGCGAAGTAGTCAGGGGGCGATGTGGAGGGTGACGGCTGAAGCTCAGATGAACTTCTGGCCGGCCAGGAACTCGGCCAGCTGCTTGCCGCCCTCGCCCTCGTCCTTGACGATCGTGCCGGCCGTGCGGGCCGGACGCTGCGCGGCGGAGTCCACCGCGGTCCAGGCACCCTCGAGGCCGACCTCGTCCGCCTCGATCTCCAGGTCGGACAGGTCCCAGGACTCGACCGGCTTCTTCTTGGCGGCCATGATGCCCTTGAAGGACGGGTAGCGGGCCTCGCCCGACTGGTCCGTCACGGAGACGACGGCCGGGAGGGAGGCCTCCAGCTGCTCGCTCGCGGAGTCGCCGTCGCGGCGGCCCGTCACGGTGCCGTCCTCCACCTTGACCTCGGAGAGCAGGGTGACCTGCGGAACGCCCAGGCGCTCGGCGAGGATCGCCGGGAGGACGCCCATGGTGCCGTCGGTCGAGGCCATGCCGGTGATGACCAGGTCGTAGCCGGCCTTCTCGACGGCCTTGGCCAGCACCAGCGAGGTGCCGATCACGTCGGTGCCGTGCAGGTCGTCGTCCTCGACGTGGATCGCCTTGTCGGCACCCATGGACAGCGCCTTGCGCAGGGCGTCCTTGGCGTCCTCGGGGCCGACCGTCAGGACGGTGATCTCGGCGTCGTCGGCCTCTTCCGCGATCTGGAGCGCCTGCTCGACCGCGTACTCGTCGAGCTCCGACAGCAGACCGTCGACGTCGTCGCGGTCGACCGTCAGGTCATCGGCGAAGTGCCGGTCGCCGGTGGCGTCGGGCACGTACTTCACACAGACAACGATCCTCAGGCTCACGCCGGCTCTCCTACCGCATCGTCTTGTTTCTGATACCGCCTTGTGCAGGCAGCATAGGCGCCTTTCGAGGGCGGACCCCGGTCGGGGCGGCCCCCGCTCCGACCGGAATGTTACTCGTCAGTACACCGCGGGTCCTCCCAGGAGGCAAGGCCGTCGAACTGTGATCTGTCCAACGCCGCCCCAACCATCCCCAGCAGGGACGATTCAGTCACGCAGCGCGTTGAAGCGGCCCTGGTGGTACAGCAGGGGCCGGCCCTCGCCGCGCGGGTCCCCGGACACGACCTCGGCGATGACCACCCGGTGCGCGCCGGCCGGCACGCGGGCCACCACCCGGCACACCAGCCACGCCAGCACCCCGTCCAGCAGGGGAACGCCGTGCGGGCCGGGAGCCCAGCCGGTGCCCGGCCCGAAGCGGTCCGCTCCGCTGCGGGCGAACAGGCCGGCCAGCTGCTGCTGGTGCTCGCCGAGTATGTGCACCCCGAGGTGCTCGCTGTCGCGGATGCCGGGCCAGCTGGAGGAGCCGGTCCCGATGGTGAACGAAAGGAGCGGGGGGTCGGCGGAGACGGAGTTCAGGGAGGTCGCGGTGAAGCCGACCGGGCGGCCGCCGTCCTGGGCTGTGATCACGGCCACGCCGGCGGCGTGCTGCCGGAAGACCGAGCGCAGCAGCTCGGGCGAGCCGGGCAGGGCGGCGGCGGACGGCGCAGGCTCGGCCGCTGCGCGGGGCGCGGCGGGCCGGTCGGCGGTCGGGGGCGCGGCGGGATGCGGGAACTGTGCTGCGGTCCTGGTCGTTGGGCCCGTCATGAGGAGGCCTTTCTTCTGCTCTGCCGCGGAGGCGGCCGGCGCGGGCGCGCGGGATCGTCGTCGGGTGCCGGGGTCGTTCAGTACGCCCGACAGCGCGCGCTCGCGTGGCGGACGAGGTCCACGTGGACCCGCCCGTGAAGCAGGAGTTCGTACCGCATGCGGCCAGCCTGGCGATCTGCCGTGTACACAGTCAAGCCGGGGCGGCCAGATGCGAGGCGCGTCACGCTGTGTGCGGGCGCATGCACCGGCGCCGGGCTCACACCGCCTCGCCCAGTGCGGCGATCACGTCGGCCTTGCGGGGCATGCCGGCCGCGCGGCGGACGATCCGCCCGGCGGCGTCCAGGACCAGCACCGTGGGGGTCTTCTCGATGCCCAGGGCGCGGACCAGGCCGAGGTTGCGCTCCGCGTCGACCTCGATGTGGGCGACGCCGTCGACCATTCCGGCGACCTCGGCGAGGATCCGCCGGGTGGCCCGGCAGGGCTGGCAGAAGGCACTGGAGAACTGCACCAGGCTGGCCCGCTCGCCGGGCTCCGCACCGAGGTCGGCCGCGCCGAGCCGGTCCGGGGCCCCCGGCCGGCCGCCGTCCGCCGCGGGTCCGCCCCGTTCCCCCTGCACTGCCGCTCCCGTCACTGTGCCGTCCTCGTCCCCTGCGGGCGCCCGCCGTCGGCGGCGGGCATCCCGTCCCGCATCATTGCAGTACGTCCGTCCGCCCGTACGAGCGCATCCGGCCCCGGGCGCATTCCCCGCGTGACGAGGATCTCGCCGGGGAAGGCCGTCCGGACTGGCCTCGCGCCCGCGGATGCGGCACCATCCCCATGGCCGCGTACCTACGCTGCCGTAACTTCCGGCCGGGAGCATTTCCCCAGGCAGAAAGCGGGGTCTCCCCAGCATGGCTGAGCTCGTCTACCCCCCGGTGATCGGTGCAGCGCACGCGCTGTTCCGCGCCCTCGACATCCGCATCGACATGAAGGGCACCGAGCACATCCCGCGGCAGGGCGGTGCGGTCCTCGTGTCGAACCACATCGGCTACCTGGACTTCGTCTTCGCCGGGCTGACGGCCCGCCCGCAGAAGCGCCTGGTGCGCTTCATGGCGAAGGAGTCGGTGTTCCGGCACAAGGTGTCGGGCCCGCTGATGCGCGCGATGAAGCACATCCCGGTGGACCGCAAGCAGGGCGAGGCGGCCTACCGGCACGCCCTGGAGTCGCTGCGCTCCGGCGAGATCATCGGCGTGTTCCCGGAGGCCACGATCTCGCAGTCCTTCACCCTCAAGAGCTTCAAGTCGGGCGCCGCCCGCATGGCGCAGGAGGCCGGGGTGCCGCTGATCCCGGTGGCGCTGTGGGGCACCCAGCGGCTGTGGACCAAGGGCCGCCCGCGGGACCTGAAGCGCAGCCACATCCCGGTGACACTGCGGGTCGGCGAGCCGATCGAGGCCCCGACCGACCACTACGCCGGCGCGATCACCCGGCGGGTGCGGGAGCGCGTGCAGGAGCTGCTGGACTCGGCGCAGCGCGCCTACCCGGCCGCCCCGAAGGACTCCTCGGACTCCTGGTGGCTGCCCGCACACCTGGGCGGCACAGCCCCGACCCCGGCGCAGGTCAAGGAAGCCGGCTGACCACCAGCCACCGGGACGGGTGAAAAGCCGCCGGCGGCCGCGAAGCCCCCACCCCCGTGCGTCCGGCCGGGCTCCGCACCGCCGGCGGCGGTGCGCGGCGCCCCGTTCGCGCGTGGCGCAGGCGGCCGAGCAGTAGCGGCGCGCGCTGCCGGTACCGGTACCGGGGAAGAGCCGACCACGGCCGCCGCGGCGCAGGCGCCCCAGGCGGTCCGCCCGTGCTCCGTGAGCAGGCGGGCCATGGCCGGCGCCCCGGGGGCCGGGAACCAGACGCCGTCCCACATCCGCCCCAGTCGGCGTGCAGGTGCGGGGCGCGGGCGGCGGCCGCCTTCCCCCCCTCCCTTGCGGTGGGGGCGGCACTGTTCGCCGCGGCCGGCGTGTGCGACGGGCCCCTGCGGACGGCGACGCTGCGGACCCGTGCGGAGCACACCCCCGAGGACGTTCGGGCGCAGGTCCTCGCCCTCGGCGCGGGCCTGAAGCCGACGGCCGCCTTCCTGGGCGCGGCGCCCACCGGGTTCGCGGCTCAGGCGCCACCGCAGTGGCTGCTGGCCGGGGTCGCGGCCAGTGCGCGGTGCGGCGCTGCCCGCGGGCGCGCGCGGCGCGGCGGCGTCGCTACAGGGCCTTCGGCAGGTTCTGCCACAGTTCGCGGCGGTCGGCGGAACCGCGGAGGGCCGTGAGGACGGCCGGGTGGGGGTCGGCGTACAGGTCGGGGTAGTCCGTCTCGCCGAGCCCGGGGCGGACGGGGAAGGCCAGCCGTTCGGCACCGAGCCGGAACTGGGCGTCCACGCCGGGCTTGTTGCCGCGCGGGTCCTGGCGGGCCCAGCCGCGGGAGCCGGGGAGGCGGAGGGCGGTGAGTCCGTGGACGAGGGGCTCGGTGCCGTCGTCCTCGGTCAGCCGCTGGTAGCAGAGGCCGGCCGGGATGCCCCGGGCCCGCAGCAGGGCGACGAGGGCGTGCGACTTGGCGTGGCAGATGCCGTTGCGGGTGGCGAGGACGTCGGAGGCGCGCCAGGAGACGCGCAGGTCGCCGGAGTCGGCGGAGTGCGGGACGGTGTCGCGGACGAACTCGAAGGCCGCCTTGGCGTATGAGTATGCGTCGCCGTGGGCGGACCACAGGCTGCCGGCCAGCTCCCGGACGTACGGATGGTCGTGGTCGATGGCTTCGCTCGCCGATGTGTACGCGCGCTCGTCCGGGCTCAGCGGGATCACCTGCATGGAGCGGAGCATAGCCATACCCCCGACCGCAATTCAATGAAATTGCAGTCGGGGGTATATTCATTCACGCGGCGGTGTGCGGTCCGGTCAGCGGGCCAGCTCTTCCTTCAGCGCCTGGAGGAAGCCGTCGACGTCCTCCTCGGTGGTGTCGAAGCCGCACATCCAGCGGACGTGGCCGGCGGCCTCGTCCCAGAAGTAGAAGCGGTAGCGCTGCTGGAGCCTGCGCGACACCTCGTGCGGCAGCTTCGCGAAGACCGCGTTCGCCTGGACCGGGTAGAGGATCTCCACCCCGTCCGTCTCGCGGACGCCGGCGGCCAGCCGCTGCGCCATCCCGTTGGCCCGGCGGGCGTTGCGCAGCCACAGGTCCTTGGCGAGCAGCGCCTCCAGCTGGACGGAGACGAACCGCATCTTCGACGCGAGCTGCATCGACATCTTGCGGACGTGCTTCATCTGGCGCACCGCGTCCGGGTTGACCACGACGACGGCCTCGCCGAACATCATGCCGTTCTTCGTGCCGCCGTACGAGAGCACGTCGACGCCCGCCGCGTTGGTGAACGTGCGCATCGGCACGTCCAGGGAGGCGGCGGCGTTGGCTATGCGGGCACCGTCGAGGTGCACCTTCATACCGAGCGCGTGCGCGTGCTCGCAGATGGCCCGGACCTCGTCCACGGTGTAGACGGTGCCCAGCTCGGTGTTCTGGGTGATCGACACGACCTGCGGCATCGCCCGGTGCTCGTCCTCGAAGCCCCAGGCCTCCTGGTCGATGAGCTCGGGGGTGAGCTTGCCGTCCGGGGTGGGCACGGCCAGCAGCTTCAGGCCGGCCATCCGCTCCGGGGCGCCGCCCTCGTCCACGTTGATGTGGGCGGTCTTGGCGCAGATCACCGCACCCCAGCGGTCGGTCATGGCCTGGAGGGCCGTGACGTTCGCGCCGGTGCCGTTGAAGACCGGGAAGGCCTCCGCGTACGGGCCGAAGTGGCTGCGCATGACCCGCTGGAGGTTCTCGGTGTACTCGTCCTCCCCGTAGGCGACCTGGTGGCCGCCGTTGGCGAGGGCGAGGGCCTCCAGGATCTCCGGATGGACCCCCGCGTAGTTGTCGCTCGCGAAACCGCGCACCGCCGGGTCGTGCCGGCGGCCGGCGTCGGTCTTCACGGTTGCGGTGTGAGCCACAGACGCTGTCCGTTCACATCGATGGCGGACTTCTCCCAGACGCCGGCGATGGCCTCGGCCAGGTCCTTGACGTCGGTGAAACCCGCGAACTTCGCATTGGGGCGCTCGGCGCGCATCGCGTCGTGCACCAGTGCCTTGATCACCAGGATCGCAGCCGCTGCTCCGGGACCGTCGTCGCCCCCCGCCTTGCGGAAGGAGTCGGCCATCGCGAGGGTCCAGGCCTCGGCGGCGGCCTTGCCCGCGTTGTAGGCGGCGTTGTTGGCGACGGGCTTGTGCGCGCCCGACTGGCTGACCAGGACGTAGCGCCCGCGGCCGCTGCGCAGCAGGGCGTCGTGGAAGGCCATCGACGTGTGCTGGACGGTGCGGATGAGGAGCTTCTCCAGGAAGTCCCAGTCCGCGAGGTCCGTCTCGGTGAAGGAGGTGCTGCCGCGCCAGCCGCCGACGAGGTGGACGAGGCCGTCGACCCGGCCGAACTCCTTCTCGATGCGGTCGGCCCACGCCTTGGTGGCCTCCAGGTCGAGCAGGTCCACGGTGTCGCCGGTGACGGTGGCACCGCCATGGGCGTAGCGGGCCGCGTCCACGGCCTCGGCGAGGCGCGCCGCGTCGGCGTCGGACGCGACGACGACGGCGCCGGCCTCGGCAAGGCGCATCAGGGCGGCCCGGCCCGCGGGGCCGCCGGCCCCGGCGACCGCGACGACGGCGCCCTTCAGCGGGGCCTCGGCGGTCCCGGCGTCCGCGGCGTTTCCGGTGTTCATCTGTGCAGCCTCCTGGGGGCGGGTGCTCACGCGGCGGCCTGCTCGGCGGCGTCCGCGGTCGGGGCGGTGATGCCCTTGGTGGAGGCGATCACACCCTTGAGCTTCTTCGCGAGGGCCTCGTAGAACATGCTGAGCGGAAACTCGTCCGGAAGCACGTCGTCCACGAGCTTGCGCGGCGGCTGCGTGAGGTCCAGGGCGTCGGGGCCCTTGGCCCACTTGGAGCCCGGGTGCGGGGCGAGGTAGGTGGAGACCAGCTCGTAGGCCTTGAACCAGTGGACGAGCTTCGGGCGGTCGATGCCGGCCCGGTACAGCTCCTCGATCTCGGCGCACAGCTGGTTGGTGACCTGGGGGGCGCGCATCCAGTCGATCTTCAGCTTGTTGTCCGTCCAGCGCACGACGTCGTGCTTGTGGAGGTAGGCGAAGAGCAGCTGGCCGCCGAGGCCGTCGTAGTTGCGGTTGCGGTCGCCGGAGACCGGGAAGCGGAACATCCGGTCGAAGAGGACGGCGTACTGCACGTCGCGGCCGTGCTCGTTGCCCTCGGACTCGAGCTTCACGGCCTCCTTGAAGGCGGTGAGGTCGCAGCGCAGCTCCTCCAGGCCGTACATCCAGAACGGCTGGCGCTGCTTGATCATGAAGGGGTCGAACGGCAGGTCGCCGTGGCTGTGGGTGCGGTCGTGCACCATGTCCCACAGGACGAAGGCCTTCTCGCAGCGCTCCTGGTCCTCGACCATGCGGGCGATGTCCTCGGGGAGCTCGATGCCCAGGATGTCGACGGCGGCCTCGGTCACCTTGCGGTAGCGGGCGGCCTCGCGGTCGCAGAAGATGCCGCCCCAGCTGAAGCGCTCGGGGGCCTCGCGGACGGCGATGGTCTCCGGGAAGAGCACCGCGGAGTGGGTGTCGTAGCCCGGGGTGAAGTCCTCGAAGGTGATGCCGAGGAAGAGCGGGTTGTCGTACCGGGTGCGCTCCAGCTCGGAGAGCCACTCGGGCCACACCATCTTCAGGACGACGGCCTCGAGGTTCCGGTCGGGGTTGCCGTTCTGCGTGTACATCGGGAACACGACCAGGTGCTGGCGGCCCTCGACGCGCTCCGCGGCCGGCTGGAAGGCGAGCAGCGAGTCCAGGAAGTCCGGCACGCCGAAGCCCTCGGAGACCCACTTGCGCAGGTCCGCGACGAGCGCCCGGTGGTACTCGGCGGCGTACGGCATCAGCGGCGACAGCGTCTCCACCGCGTGGACCACGCGCTCGACGGCGGCTTCGACGTCGGCCTTGGCCGGGGCGTCGGCGGCCTCGAAGTCGATGGAGCCGTCCTTGGCCTGCCAGGGGCGGATCTCCTCCACGGCGGCCTTGAGCTCGGGCCACGCCGGGTGGTCGACCACCCGCGCACCGGCGGTTATCACCGCACCGCCAGAACCCGGCACAAGAGTTTCCGTCATGTCACTTCCTCCACAGGAGAACCTCACGTAAACCCAGGGTATGCACGGGAGGGTGTCCCGCTCAAGAGGGGGCCAGGAAAATATTCGGCGTACCCCCCGGCGCGACCGCAATTCTTCCCGCCCTCGACTGCCACAGCAGACGCTTCGTCAGTTCGTCAAGGCCGCGGTGGCGCGCCCACCCGCGGGTGACGCGGCAGGGCCCGCCGGCACCGGGCGGGGGCGGACGGCCCTGGCGGGAACCGGCCCCCGGCGCCGTAGCGGTGCGTGCACGGGCGGTCTCATCGCGTGCGCGGCGCACTAGCATGCGTCCTCACCGCGCGCGCCGGACCTGGGACGCCGCGACCGCGCGGGCAGCCGCCGTCGACGGAAGCGAGAGAACCTTGACTTTCCTCACCATCGGTCACCGCGGGGTCATGGGCGTCGAGCCGGAGAACACGCTGCGGTCGTTCGTCCGCGCGGAGCGCTGCGGCATGGACGTCATCGCCCTGGACCTCCAGCTCAGCAAGGACGGCGTCCTCGTCGCCCTGCACGACCCCGGGGTGGAGCGCACCACCGACGGCACGGGCGCCGTCGCCGACCTGACCGCCGCCGAGCTGCGCGGGCTGGACGCCGGACAGGGCGAGCGGATCCCGCTCTTCGAGGAGGTCCTGGAGGCGGTGGGGACACCGCTGCAGGTGTCGGTACGGGACCTGCCGGCCGCCGCGGCGCTGGCGCGGCTGGTGGTGGAGCGGGACCTGGCCGGGCGCGTAGAGGTGGCGTCCTTCCACGACGCGGTGCTCGCCGAGGCCGCCCGGCTCGTCCCGGGCGGCCGGACCGTCCTCTCCTGCGACCTCGGCGGCGACGAGGCGGACGACGTCGTCGACCGGGCGCTCGCCGCGGGGGCGCGCACGCTGGCCCTGAACCTGCGGCGGCTCACGCTGGAGACGGTGGAGGCGGCGCACCGGGCCGGGCTGCGGGTCACCGGCTGGACGGTCAACTCCCTGGACCACCTCCGGCTGGCGCGGGCGCTCGAACTGGACGGCGCGGCCACCGACTTCCCGGAGATCCGCAGCACGGGCCGGTTCACGGCCTGAGCCCGCCCGCGGGCGGCGCCGCGCTACAGCGTCTTGACCAGGAGCTCGAAGGCGAGGTCGTCGCGGAGGGGGACGCCGAAGCGCTCGTCGCCGTACGGGAAGGGGCTCAGCTCGCCGGTGCGCCGGTAGCCGCGGCGCTCGTAGTAGGCGATGAGCTCCTCCCGGAGGCTGACCACCGTCATCCGCATCTCCTTGGCCGCCCACATCTCGCGGCAGCGGCGCTCGGCCTCGGCGAGGACCTCCTTGCCGAGGCCGCCCCCCTGGAGGCCGGGCCGAACCGCGAACATCCCGAAGTAGGCGTGGTCGCCGCGGTGTTCGAGCTGGCAGCAGGCGACGAGTTCGCCGTCGCGCTCCACGGCGAGGAGGACGCTGCCGGGGGTCCGGATGACGGCGCGGACCCCGTCCGGGTCGGTGCGCTGCCCGTCCAGGAGGTCCGCCTCGGTGGTCCATCCCGCGCGGCTCGCATCGCCCCGGTAGGCCGACTCGACGAGGGCCACGAGTTCCGGCACGTCGGCCTCGACGGCGGGGCGGAACTCCAGTTCGGCGGGCTGGGCGGTCGGCATCGGCGGGCTCCGTTCTGCGTGCTCAGCGGCATGCGGCATGCCGGTGGGGCGAGGACAGCCTAACCGGGCGCCGCGTGGGGGCCGTCCGGCCGGGGCATCTCTTCCCCTGACGCCGACGAGAACCGGGGGGCCAGCCGTGCACGGTCCAGCGATGTCCTCTTGGTCCTCTTTCGCCGCCGCGCTCCCCGCCTGGCTGACCGTGCTGGTGTGCGCCGTGAGCGGCGGCTGCTGCCTGCACCGGGCGTGCACGGCAGGGCGGCCGGAGCGCGGTCCGGCCGCGGGCGAGGCGGTGATGGCGGTGGGGATGGCGGTGATGGCCCTCCCGCCGGGGACGGCCCCGTGGGGGGCGCGGATCCTGCCGGTCCTGTGCTGCGGGGCCGCGCTGCACGCCGTCTGGCTGCTGCGGCGGGGCCTGCACCACACGCACCACCTGGTCGGGTCGCTGGCCATGGCGTACATGGCACTGGCCGTGTATGCGGGCGGCGGCCACGGGGGGCACGGGGGCGGCGGGTCCGCTGGGCCGCCGCTCGTCACCGGGGCACTGCTCCTGTACTACGCGGCGTACGTCCTGCTCGGCGGGGCGCGGCTGGTGGCCGCGGGGCCGGCCGTGTCCGCCGCGGCGGCGGGGCCGGGCGCGGGGCGCGGCCGGGAGGCCGGGGAAGTGGCGCGCGCCTGCCGACTCGCCATGGGGACCGGCATGTTGGCGATGCTGCTGCTGATGTGAGGGCGGGGAAACGTGTCCTGCGTCACCAATCGCCGCAGTGCGTACCCGGCGGTAGTCCGGCCCTCATAGGCTGGCGCCATGATGGTCCCCGCCGTTCTCCTGCTGCTCGGCGCCCTGACCGCGGTGCTCGCTCCCCGCCTGCTGGCCCGGGCCCAGTGGACCGAGCGCGAACCGGTCGTCGCGCTCTGGGCGTGGCAGTGCGTGGTGGGGGCGGTGCTCCTGTGCTTCGCACTGTCGATGGTGTTCAGCGCGGCAGCCGCATGGCTGGCGGTCCGCGGCCGGCTCTTCGCGGCGGCCCCGCACGGGGTGGTCGACGCGTACGGTCTCGGCCCGACGGGCGGCCCGTGGGCCGTCGGCACCGCGCTGCTGCTGGCGGGCGGCGGGCTGTGGACCGGGGTGCGGCTGGCCCGGGAGGTCCTGCGGGCGCGGGCGGGGCGGCGGGCGCGGGGCGCCGAGCTGCTGGTGCGGGCGCCGCTGCTGCCGGGGGAGGCGCCGGCGCCGGGTGCCCGGCTCGTCGTCCTGGAGGGGCCGCGGCCCGATGCGTGGTGGCTGCCCGGCCCGGCGCCGCAGCTGGTGGTGACGACGGCTGCGCTCGGCAGGCTGAAGGGCAGCCAGCTGGACGCCGTCCTGGCGCACGAGCAGGGCCATGCGGCGGCCCGCCACGACTGGCTGCTGCACTGCGCGCGGGCGCTGGCCGGCGGGTTCCCGCAGGTCCCGGTGTTCGCGGCGTTCGAGGCGGAGATGCACCGGCTGGTCGAGCTGGCCGCGGACGACGTGGCGTCGCGCCGGTTCGGGCGGCTGACCATCGCGCTGGCCCTGGTGGGGCTGAACGAGGACCGGGGCGTCTTCGGCCCCTCGCCCGCCCCGCAACCGCACGTGCCGGAGCGGGTGCGGCGGCTGCTTTCGGCGACGCCCCGGCTGTCGCCCGTGCGCCGGCTGCGGCTGACGGCGCTGGCGACGCTCGTCCCGGCGGTTCCGCTGCTGGTGGCGTTCGTGCCGGGGCTGCGCGCGCTCGCCCAGTAGGGCCTGTATCGGGTTGCCCGGCTGTGCCTCGGGGCAACCCGATACAGGGCACGGGGCTGTGGCGCGACCGGCGGCGCGGGCGGGATGGTGCGAGGATCGCCGCATGCGATGCGGGTGGGTGCGGTGGACTGGCGTCGGCTGTGCGGTGCTCTGGGTGGTGCTGACGGTCCTGGTGGCGGTGGGATGGCGGCCGCTGCTGTCCGGTGACGGCGCGGTGGCGGTGCGGCTGCACGCGTACGCCGTCCGGAACCCTGAGGCCACCGCCGCGGTGCGGGTCCTCTCCGACCTGGTCTGGGACCCGTGGACGATGCGGGTCCTGGCTGTGGCGGCCTGCGTGTGGCTGTGGCGCCGCAGGCGCGGCGAGCTCGCCCTGCGGGTGGCGGCGGCGACGGCGGCGGCGGCCCTGGTGAACCAGGGGATGAAGTCACTGATGGGGCGCGAGCGGCCGGAGTGGCCGGATCCCGTGGATTCCGCTTCCTACGCCGCCTATCCGTCGGGCCATGCGGCGACCGCCGCGGCGGTGTGCCTGATGCTGCTGTGGCTGCTGCTGCGGCGGGTGCCGCGAGCGCCGGCGTGGGCCGTGGCTGCTGCGGCGGTCCTGGCAGCCGTCTCCGTGCTCGGCGTCGGCTTCACCCGGGTCTTCCTCGGGGTCCACTGGACGTCGGACGTGCTGGGCGGCTGGGCACTGGGGGCGGGGCTGGCGGCCCTGGCGATCACGGTGCCCCTGCGGGTGCGCCGTACGGCGCCTGCGGAGGACGGGCGCCGGGAGCTCTCGGGCAGGACTTGACCTCAAGTGCGGTTGCGGTCGGAGGCTTCCTCCCATGCCGCCGCCGCAGCCCGGCGCGGCACTTCGTCTCGTGGAGGAGTCCCATGTCGAGCAGCACCGTTCCCGGCCCCGCCCCCGTCGCGTCCGCCGCCGCCCCGGCCCGCCGCCCCCGCCTCGCCTGGTGGAAGCTCCTGGCAGCCGGCGCGGCGGGATCGGCCGTGGTCAACCTGGTCGTCCTCGCCGTCGCCGGAGCGGCCGGCGCCTCGCTCACCGTCATGGACCGCGGGCAGGAGCACCCGGTCACGGCCGCCGGGGTCGTCGGGTCCTCGGTCGTCCCGCTGGTCGCGGGCGTGGGCGCCGCCCTGCTGCTCGCACTGTGGAAGCCGGTCTTCCTGCGGATCGCGCAGTGGGCGGGCGGCGGGCTGGCGCTGCTGTCGGTGGCGGGTCCGCTGATGTCGGACACCGACGGCGGCACCGTCGCGGCCCTGTCGCTGATGCACGTCACTCTCGGCGTGGCGGTCGTCGCCACCCTGGAGCTGCGACGCCGGCGCTGACGGTGTCCCGGCGCGGGCGTGCCCTGCGCGATCCCCCGCGTCGCGCAGAGCAGCCGGCGCCGTGCGCCGAGTATATTGGCTGGAAGCCAGTCAACGCAGGAGTAAGCATGTCGCCGCGCAGCGCATCGGTCAATGAAGAATTGCGGCGACGCTCCCGGGAGCGGCTTCTCCAGGCCACGGTGGAGCTGGTGGCCGAGCGGGGCTACGAGGCCACGACACTCGGGGACATCGCCGACCGGGCGGGCACCGCGCGGGGCCTCGTCTCGTACTACTTCCCGGGGAAGCGGCAGCTTCTCCAGTCGGCGGTGCACCGCCTGATGCACCTCACGCTGGAGGCGGCCCTGGAGCGGGAGCCGCGCAGCGACGACGGCCGCGAGCGCCTCGCCCGCGCGGTCGACGCGGTGCTCGGGCTGGCCCGCGAGCGGCCGCTGCTGATGCGGACGCACATGGCGGGCATCCTGCAGGCCGAGGGCTTCGTGCAGTGCCCGGAGCAGCAGCGGCTTGCCGCGCTGCTCCGGGACACCGTCGAGCGCTACGGCTCGGCCGACGTGGACACCGACTACCCGCTGCTGCGGGCGCTGCTGATGGGGGCGGTGGTGGCGGTCCTGCTGCCGGGCGCGCCGATGCCGGCGGCCCGCCTGCGGGCCGAGCTGTTCCAGCGGTACGGCCTGGACTGGGAGCTGGGCTTCCCGCCGGAGGCGGCTCCGCCGGAGGGGATGCCCGCCGCCGCCCGGTGACCGGGGCCGGCGGCGGGCCGGGTCAGCGGTACACGGGCTGGGTCTGGACGTTGAGCCGGTCGAGCCGGACCCGCGCGGCGCTGTCGGTGCGCCGGTCGTCGATCCGGAGCACGTCGAGGCCCTTGGCGATGTCGTTCGAGTAGACGTGGCCGTTGTAGTAGTACGCGGACCACGAGCCGCCGAAGGACAGCGCGTCGGAACCGAGCGGGCCGCGCTCGAAGTAGCCGATCTCGCGGGGCTCGGCGGAGTCGGTGAAGTCCCAGACGGACACGCCGCCCTGGTACCAGGCCTGGACCATGATGTCGCGTCCGGCGGCCGGGACGAGCGAGCCGTTGTGGGCGACGCAGTTCTCGGTGTCGGCCTGGTGGCGCGGGATCTTGAAGTAGCTGCGGAAGGCCAGTTTGCGGTGGTCGCCGCGGCCGGTGATGTCGTAGATGCCGTTCGCGCCGCGGTTCGGGCCGGTGGCCTCGTTGCAGGTGGCGCCGCCGCCTCCGCCGAGCTCGTCGGTGAAGACGACCTTGTCCGCCTTCTCGTTGAAGGTCGCCGAGTGCCAGAACGCGAAGTTGGTGTTGTCCTGGACCCGGTCGATCACCCGGGGCCGCTCCGGGTCGCGGATGTCGAAGAGGATGCCGTCGCCCATGCACGCGCCGGCGGCGAGCCTCTTGGAGGGCAGCACGGTGATGTCGTGGCAGCCCGTGGTCTTGGAGACGCCCGGGTTGGTGGGCGCGCCCGGGTTGCCGCCGTCGGGGAAGAGCACGGGGAAGCCCACCACGGCGGCCCGGGTGGGGGCCTTGCGCGGGACCTTCACGACGGAGATGCCGTCGTGCGGCGGGCGGCAGTCGGGGAAGGCCTCGTTCGGGGAGTAGGAGGCGACGTACACGAAGATGTCCCGGCCGTTCGGCACGAGGGTGTGGGTGTGCGAACCGCAGGCGGTCTCGACGGACTTGATGTAGCGGGGGTTCTTCTTGTCCTTGATGTCGAAGATCTTGATTCCCTCCCAGGAGGACTTCTCGGTGGCGGGCTGCGAGACGCTGTTGCAGGAGTCGTCGCTGCGCGAGGAGTCGGTGGAGAGGAAGAGCAGGTCTCCGTGGACGGAGATGTCGTTCTGGCCGCCCGGGCACAGGACCGTGCTGACCGTCTTCGGGGCCTTGGGGTCGGCGATGTCGTAGATGGTGAAGCCGCCGTAGTTGCCGGCGTAGGCGTACCGGCCCTGGAAGGCCAGGTCGGTGTTGATGTCGTTCGGGAACGCGCGGGGGATGTTGGCCAGCGGTGTGATGTTGGGGCTGTGGACGATCTCGTCCTGGCCGGGGATCCCGCCGGGCGGGAGTACGCGGCCGGCCGGCGGGGCCGCACTGCGCGGGGCTCCTGCTCCGGGCGACAGGTCCCCGGGGTCGGGGGTGGCGGCCGCGGGGTGTGCGGCGAGCAGGGCGGCGAGGAGGCCGCCCGCCGCGGCGGCCGCCGTGCGGGCCCTCCTGCTGCCGCGGCCGGTGCGCCGGGGGTCTGCGGTGTGGTTCGGGGTCACTGTGCCCTCCCATGCTGTCCGGTCGATTCCGCTCTGGGTGGGAGTGGAATGCGGACGACCGCAGTATGTTCCTCATCATGGACATGGCAAAGGGCTTACCCGGTCGAATCCGCCGGCTCCTCGGTCCCGCCGCGGCGGGCGCCTGCATCCTCCTCACCCTCACCGGCTGTACGGGAGGAGGGGGCTCGGCTCCTTCCGGGGACGCGGCCGCCTCCGACGACGCGGCCGCCGTCATCGCCCCAGGCCGGCCAGGCGAGAAGGCGCGCACCCTCTCCCCCGAGGAGGCCGCCCGCAGCCGGCCCGACGACAGCCCGAACGCCGCCGACCGGGCCTACATGCGGCACATGGTCGAACACCACGAACAAGCCATCCGGATGACCGCGCTCGCCCCGGACAGGGCCGCCAAAGACGCCGTCAAGCGGCTGGCCGAGCGGATCTCGGCGGCGCAGGCGCCGGAGATCGCCGTCATGCGGGCCTGGCTGGCCCGCCATCCCGGACCCGACGGAGCCGACGGCCACGACCACGGCGCGATGCCGGGCATGGCGACCGAGCAGCAGCTGAAGGACCTCGAAGCGGCCCGCGGCACCGACTTCGACCGGCTCTTCCTCTCCCTGATGACCCGCCACCACGAGGGCGCCCTCACGATGGCCGGAGAGGTCCTGAAGGGCGGCAACAACGCAGCCGTCGAGGAGCTGGCCAACGAGGTCGTGGCCACCCAGAGCGCCGAGATCCACCGGATGCGGGCCATGGGCTGACGGCCCGCTGCCGCAGTGCCATGCTGGAGATCCCTGCGGGAGGAGTACCGCCGTGCTTCGTGTCGCCGTCGTCGGATCGGGCCCGAGCGGGGTCTACACCGCCCAGACGCTGGTCGCGCAGCGGGAGGTGCCGGGCGTGCGCGTCGACGTCCTGGACCGGCTGCCGGCGCCCTACGGGCTCGTGCGGTACGGGGTCGCCCCCGACCACGAGAAGATCAAGTCGCTGCAGGGCAGCCTGCGCACCGTGCTGGAGGACGAGCGGATCCGCTTCCTCGGCAACGTCGAGGCCGGCGGGCCGCAGCTGTCCACCGCGCGGCTGCTGGAGCTCTACCACGCCGTCGTGTACTGCGTGGGGGCCGCCCGCGACCGGCTGATGGGGATCCCCGGCGAGGAGCTGCCCGGCGTGCACTCCGCGACGGAGTTCGTCGCCTGGTACAGCGGGCACCCGGACGTCGCGGACAGAGCCTTCGACCTGTCGGGGGTCCGCTCCGCGGTGGTCGTCGGAGCGGGCAACGTCGCCGTGGACGTCACCCGGATGCTCGCCCGCGGCGAACCGGAGCTCGCGCCCACCGACATGCCGCAGCCGGCGCTCGGCGTCCTGGCCGGCAGCGGGGTGCGCGCGGTGTCGATGGTCGCCCGGCGCGGCCCCTCCCAGGCCAGGTTCACCACCAAGGAGCTGCGCGAGCTGGGCACGCTGCCCGGCGTCGCGGCCCTGGCCGATCCCGCCGAGCTGGCGCTCGACCCCGCGTACGCGGCGGGGCCGGAGGGTGCCGCCGCCCTGCCCGCGGTGGCCCGGCGCAACCTGGAGGTGCTCCGCGGCTGGGCCGAGCCCGAGGGCGACCGCCCGGCCGGTCCCGCGGAACGCCGCATCACGCTGCGGTTCTACCTCCGCCCGGTGGAGGTGCTCGCCGGGCCCGGCGGGCGGGCCGCCGGGCTCCGCTTCGAGCGGACCGCCCCGGACGGCCGCGGCGGCGTCACCGGAACCGGCACGTACGAGGACGTCGAGGCGCAGCTGGTGCTGCGCTCGGTGGGCTACCGGGGCGTGCCGCTGCCCGGCCTGCCCTTCGACCCGGCGAAGGCGACCGTCCCGCACGCGGCCGGCCGGGTCCTGCGGGACGGCCGCGCCTCGGTCGGGGAGTACGTGGCCGGCTGGATCAAGCGCGGCCCGACCGGGGTGATCGGCACCAACCGGCCGTGCGCCAAGGAGACGGCCTCCTCCCTCCTCCAGGACGCGGGCGCCCTGGCCCGCCGCGAGCTGCCCGGCGACCCGCTGGACGCGCTGCGCGCGGCCGGGCTGCGGCCCGTGGAGTGGCCCGGGTGGCTGGCCATCGAGGCCGCCGAGGCCGATCTGGGCCGGTCGCTCGGCCGCCGCTCGGTGAAGATCCCGGACTGGGCGGGGCTGCTCGCCGCCGCGGAGGGGCGGGCGGCCGCCGGCGCGGAGGCGCGCGCCGCCGCCCCGTCCGCCTGAAGCCTGTACTGAGTTGCCCCGCGGCGCCGCGACGCCGCGGGGCAACCTCGGCGCGCACCGAACGCCGCTCCTTGCTCCACGGGGCAGTACACCCGGCCCGCCGCCGCGCCCGGGCCGTCCGGGCCCGGGCGCGGCGGCCGGGCCCGGACGGGGCGTCAGGACACCTCGCGGACGAGGTCCTCCAGCTCGGTGCGCAGCGCCTCGGCCAGCGCGGCCAGGTCGGGGACCGCCTCCGCGTCGGCGACGAGCCCGTAGTGGACGGTGTCCTTGTACGTGGACACCGCGACGGCGAGCGCGTGCCCCTGTGCCAGCGGCGCCAGCGGGTAGACCTCCCGGACCCGGCTCCCGCCGAGGGAGAAGGTGAACCCGGGCAGGGGGACGCTGGTGACCAGGATGTCGAAGAGCAGCCGCGCCGCCTGCGCCACCAGCGGGCCGCCCAGCCGGTGCCCCAGCGGGTGGACGTGGTCGGCGAGGAGGGCAACCGCCCCGGCCCCGCGGGACGGGCCGGCGTCCTTGTTGCGGTCCATGCCGCTGCGCACCCGCTGGAGCCGGCGGAGCGGGTCGGGCTCGTCGAGCGGGAGCCGGAGCAGGTAGCCGGAGAGCCGGTTGCCGTACTTCGCGCCCACGCCGGGCCTGCGGCGGGAGACCGGTATCAGCGCCCTCGGCCCGGCCCCGGGGGCGGCCGGGCTGCCCCGGCCGGCGAGCCACCGCCGCAGGGCTCCCGCCACGAGGGTGATCAGGACGTCGTTGACGGTGCCGCCGGCGACCTTGCGGATGCGGTTGACGTCGTCGAGGTCGAGTGCCAGGGCGGCCACCGCGCGGGTGCCGCTTCCGCCCGCGGTGGCCGTCAGGGCGGCGGGGACGCCGATCGGCAGGCCCGAGCGGGCCACCGCGGCACCGATCTCCAGCGCCTGGCCGACGCCCTGGAGGCGCGCGGCGAGGGCGCCTTGGAGGCTGCGCAGGGACCCGGCCGGGGCCTGGGCGGGGACGGGCCGCGGGGCGCTCCGGCCGGGCGGAGGCCCCTCGTCGAAGAGGTGGGCGGCCAGGACCAGGGCGGCGAGCCCGTCGGCCAGCGCGTGGTGGAACTTGAACAGGACGCAGAAGGACCGCGGGTCGGGGCCCGCCAGGACGTGCGCCTCCCAGGGGGGCCGGTCCCGGTCCAGCGGTCTGGCCATCAGCGGGCCGGCGGCGGCCGGCGGGTCGTCGGTGCGGACGAGGAAGACGTGCCGGGCCGGGTCGAAGTCGGCGTCCGGCGCCCAGGCGGCCGCGCCCACCGGGAGGAGCACGTCGTGGATGCGGCGGCGCAGGCCGGGGACGCGGGCGCAGCGGGCGGCGAGGAGTTCGGCGGCGCGGGCCGCCGGGTCGGGGAGGGCGGCGGTGGCGGGAGGGGTGTCGGAGCGGGGGCCCGGCGGGGCGGAGTCGAGCACCGCGAGGGCGCCGAGATGCATGGGGTGGCCGGCTGAGTCGATCCGCCAGAAGGCGAGGTCGAGCGGGGAGAGGTGCTCTGTGACCACGTATTGCCTCTCGCGAGCAGTGGCTGAGGCTGGAAGTCAACCCCTTTCGGCCTCCTACGATCAAGTAGCCACACTTTTGCCGCGCCGGTCGATCGCCGACGGTCAGCCGGTCAGGGCCACGGCCACGCCGCCGGGCCGCAGCCAGGGCGCGGGTGCAGACTGGCCGGAAGGCGACCGGCGGGACGAGCGGAAGTGCGGCCGGGCCGAGGACGGCCGGAGGTGTCGATCATGGCAGAGGTGCTGCTCCTGGCGGGGACCCGCAAGGGGCTCTTCGTCGGCCGCAGGAGGGACGGCGGGCCGTGGCGGTTCGAGGGGCCGCATTTCCACGCCCAGGCCGTCTACGCGGTGGCGGTCGACCGGCGCCGCACGGTGCCCCGGCTGCTCGTCGGCGGGGACAGCTCGCACTGGGGGCCGTCCGTGTTCACCTCCGACGACCTCGGGGCGACGTGGCGGGAGCCCGCCCGGCCGGCCGTGCGCTTCCCCGAGGACACCGGGGCCTCCCTGGAACGGGTCTGGCAGCTGCACCCGGCCGGGCCCGAGGCGCCGGACGTGGTGTACGCGGGGACCGAGCCGGCCGCGCTGTTCCGCTCGGCCGACCGCGGCGAGTCGTTCGAGCTGGTCCGCCCGCTGTGGGAGCACCCGACCCGCGGGGACTGGATGCCGGGCGGCGGCGGCGAGGGCCTGCACACCGTGCTGACCCACCCGGCCGACCCGGCGGCCGTCACGGTCGCGGTCTCCACCGCCGGGGTCTTCCGTACGCAGGACGGCGGCGGCAGCTGGGCCCCCTCCAACCGCGGCGTGTCGGCGGTGTTCCTGCCGGACCCGCAGCCGGAGTGGGGGCAGTGCGTGCACAAGGTCGCCCGCGACGCCGGCGACCCGGACCGGCTCTACCTCCAGAACCACTGGGGCGTGTACCGCAGCGACGACGCCGGCGGAAGCTGGACCGACATCGGCGCCGGGCTGCCCTCCGACTTCGGCTTCGCCGTCGCCGCGCACCCCCGCCGGCCCGGGACGGCGTACGTCTTCCCCCTGAACGCCGACTCGGACCGCGTCCCGGCAGAGCGCCGGTGCCGGGTCTTCCGCACCTCCGACGCGGGCGCCACCTGGGAGCCGCTCACCCGCGGCCTGCCGGACGGCGACCACTACGGCACCGTGCTGCGCGACGCCCTGTGCACCGACGACGCCGACCCGGCCGGCGTGTACTTCGGCAACCGCAACGGCGAGTTGTACGCCAGCCGCGACGAAGGGGACAGCTGGGAACTGCTCGCGGAGCACCTGCCGGACGTGCTGTGCGTGCGGGCCGCGGTGCTGCCCGCCTGAACGGCCCTCACGGGGAGTGCGGCGCACGGGGCCGGGCGTTGGGCCAGTAGAGTGACTCCCCGTGGCTGCACGACCGTTGAAAGAAATCGTCGAGCCGGGCTGGGCCCGTGCTCTGGAGCCGGTGGCGGCGCAGATCGCCGCCATGGGCGACTTCCTGCGCGCGGAGATCGCGGCCGGCAGGACCTACCTGCCGGCGGGGGCGAACGTGCTGCGCGCGTTCCAGCAGCCCTTCGACGAGGTGAAGGTGCTCATCGTGGGGCAGGACCCGTACCCGACGCCGGGGCACGCGATGGGCCTGTCCTTCTCGGTGGCCCCGGAGGTCCGCCCGGTTCCCCCGAGCCTGGACAACATCTTCCGCGAACTCCACGCGGACCTGGGCGTCCAGCGCCCCGCGAACGGGGATCTGACGCCGTGGGCCCGGCAGGGCGTGCTGCTGCTGAACCGCTCGCTGACCACGGCGCCGCGCAAGCCCAACGCCCACCGCGGCAAGGGCTGGGAGGCCGTCACCGAGCAGGCCATCCGGGCGCTGGCGGCGCGCGGCAGGCCTCTGGTGTCGATCCTGTGGGGCCGCGACGCCCGCAACCTGCGGCCGCTGCTGGGCGACCTGCCGGCGGTGGAGTCCGTGCACCCCTCCCCCATGTCCGCCGACAACGGGTTCTTCGGCTCCCGGCCGTTCAGCAGGACCAACGACCTGCTGGCCCGGCAGGGCGCCCAGCCGGTGGACTGGCGGCTGCCTACCGGGGTCTGATCCGTCCGCAAGTGGATCTTTCGGTTGAACCGTATACGACATTCATCGGATAAATACGGACAGATGCCGCCCGGCCGGACCCTGCCCGAACACCTGCTTCCGATAAGCCAGTAGCATGCGGCGCCATGAGCTCCCCCACTGGGCCCGCAAATGGCCTGCCCGTACGAATGCCGCGACCCCGCCAGACGGGACGCCACCGCCGGCCCGAGCCCGCGGTGGCCCCCGAGGGCGCGCCGACGCTGGTGCTCGCCGTGCCCGGCGCGCCTTCTGCCGCCTCGCGCGGGCTCGCGGAAGAGATCATCAGCATGGGCCGCTCCGAGCTGCCCGGCCTGGAGGCCCGCATCGGCTTCCTGGAGGGTGACGGCGCCGAGTTCCCGGCCCTGTCGGGCGTGCTGAGCGCCGTCGCGGCCGAGCGCGTCGCGCGCGCCGAGTTCGCGCGCGCCGCGGGGCACGAGGTTCCGGAGCAGTCCGGCCCGGACGCCGTGGTGGTCCCGCTGCTCGCCGGCCCCGACGCCGACCTGCTGCGCCGGATCCGCCAGGCCGTCATGGACTCCACGGCCGCCGTGGAGCTGGCCGAGGTGCTCGGGCCGCACCCGCTGCTCGCCGAGGGCCTGCACGTGCGGCTGTCGGAGGCCGGCCTGGCCCGCGCCGACCGCGCGCGGCTGTTCACGGTGACCACCGCTGCCGACGGCATCATCGTCGCCACCACCGGCGGCGAGGAGGCAGTGCAGGTCGCCGGCGTCACCGGCATGCTGCTGGCCGCCCGCCTCGCGGTGCCGGTCAAGGCCGCCGCCCTGGACCAGGAGGGCGCGGTCGCCGCCGTCGCCGAGCAGCTGCGCAGCGAGGGCTCCACGCAGCTCGCGCTGGCGCCGTACCTGATCGGCCCCGAGGCCGCCGAGGGCCTGCTGGACACGGCGGCCAAGGAGGCCGACTGCGCGGTCTCCGAGGTGCTCGGCGCGTACGGCGCGCTCGGCAAGCTGGTCGTCACCCAGTACGCCGCCGCCCTCGGAATCCCGCAGGGCGCCACCGCCCGCTGACCCCGGCCGGCGCGTCCGTACGAGGGCCCGCACCCCGCGAAGCCGGGGTGCGGGCCCTCGCCGCGTCCCGGGCGCGGGCGGGGCCGCCGGTCAGGCGAAGACGACGCAGGTGGCCGCCGGGACCGCGACGGCGCCGGCCCGGTGCGGCTCGCCGGTCGCCGGGTCGGTGTCGAACCAGGTGACGTCACCGGAGCGCTCGTTGGCCGCGTACAGGCGGAGCCCGGCAGGGTCGGCGGCCAGGTCGCGCGGCCAGGTCCCGCCGCAGGGGGTGCTGAAGGCGGGGCGGGGCCGGCGCGGGCCGTCTGCCAGGGAGAGCGTCGCGATCGCGTCGGCGCCGCGCACCGCGACCCGGACGAAGCGCCCGTCGGGCGAGGCCAGCACCGCCGACGGATAGGCCCGTACGCCGCCGGGCGCGGCCGCCGGGGCGAGCGGCACCTCGCCGAGCGGCTCCAGGCGCCCGGAGCGCGGATCCCAGCGGCAGACGGTCAGCAGGGGCTCCAGCTCGTGCACGACGTACGCGGTCCCGCCCTCCGGATGGAAGGCGAGGTGCCGCGGCCCGCTGCCGGGGCGCAGCCGGACCTCGGCGTGCGGGAGCAGGGCGGCGGCGGCCGCGTCGCCGAGGCGGCACACCCGCACGGAGTCGGTGCCGAGGTCGACGGCGAGGACCCAGCGGCCGCTGGGGTCGGGCAGGACCTGGTGGGCGTGCGGCCCCTCCTGGCGGTCCGGGTCGGGCCCGCCGCCCCGGTGGGTGAGGACGGCGGCGGGGCCGGCGGGGCTGCCGTCCAGGGCGAGCCGGAGGCTGCTGATGCTGCCGGAGGTGTAGTGGGCGGTGAGCAGGGTGCGCCCGGCGAGGCTGACGTGGGTGGGGCCCGCGCCGCCGACGGGGACGGCCGGCCCGAGCGGGGCGAGGCCGCTTCCCTCGGGACGGAACGCCCGGACGGCGCCCCGCTCCGTCTCGCTGACGGCGTAGAGCAGGCCGCTGCCGTGGTCGACGGCCAGGTAGGAGGGGTCGGCGAGGGCGTCGCCGGTGGTGGCGAGCGGGGTGAGCGCGCCGGTGGCCGGGTCGACGGCCGCGGTGGTGATCCCGCGGCCGCCGGCCGAGGTGAACGAGCCGATGTGGACGCGCGGCGGGGCGGAGCCCGTCCCTGCCGGGGTCCGGGGTTCTCCGCCGGTGCCGCGGACGCCGTCCGCCCCGCCCGCGCCTGCCGTGCCGTCCACGGATGCCCCTTTCCGCCGCTGCCCGCTTCCTCGGGCCGACGGTAACAGAAGGTCTAGACCAAGTCGCGGCCCTGGGCCCGCTCCTGGGCGCCCGGGTGGTGCACGTAGGCGGTCGCGCTCGGCCGGTCGTCGTACGTGCGGTGGAAAACCGGCGTCGCCGCGCCGGAGATGGGCGGGACGATCCACGACCAGTCGGCGCCGACCTCCCGGCCCTTGCGCTCCTCGCGCGCCAGGTGCGTCAGGAACCGCCGGGACTCGCTGTGGTGGTCCGCGATGGTGACGCCCGCCCGGTCGTAGGAGTGCAGCACCGCCCGGTTGAGTTCGACCAGGGCGCGGTCCTTCCACAGGGACCGGTCGCTGGAGGTGTCGAGGCCGAGACGGCGGCCGACGGCGGGCAGCAGGTTGTAGCGGTCGGTGTCGGCGAGGTTGCGGGCGCCGATCTCGGTGCCCATGTACCAGCCGTTGAACGGGGCGGCCGGGTAGTGGATGCCGCCGATCTCCAGGCACATGTTGGAAATGGCCGGAACGGCGTGCCAGCGCAGCCCCCACTCGGCCCAGCCTGGGTCGTCGGGGTGTTCGATGGGCACCTCCAGCACCGCGTCGGCGGGGGTGTCGAACCAGCGCGGCTTGTCGTCGACGCCCTGGACGACCAGCGGGAGGAGGTCGAAGGGGGTGCCCGCCCCGCCGCGCCAGCCGAGGGCGAGCAGCGCGCTGGTGAGCGGCGCGTTCCGCGGGTCGCCGACGGTTATCGAGGGGTGGTCGCCGTAGCCCGCGTACCGGATCAGCTGCTCGCTCCAGATCAGCGGGCCCGGGCGGTCGGGGGTGTCGGGGGCGAAGACGGTGATGGTGGGTCTGATCCGTCCGCCGTTGGTGGCCTCGCGCAGGTGCGCGAAGCACTCCTCGGCGAGCGCGTCGGCGTCGCCGATGTGTCTGCGGTCGCGCACGCGCAGCGAGTTCCAGTAGAGCCTGCCTATGCAGCGGTTGCTGTTGCGCCAGGCCACGCGGGCCCCGTGGGCGAGTTCCTGCGGCGTGTGCCGGTAGGTGCCCGTCTCCGCGATCTCGGCCCGCACGGCGGCGAGCCGCGCCTGCGGATCGCCTGCCTGCGGGTTCTCCCGGTGGAAGAGGCGGACGAACTCCTCAGCCGCGGCCCACACCTGCGTCGTGGTCGAGCGTTCCCGAAGTTTTTCCATCCCGGGCCGTTACCCCCTGTCCGGACAGATCCACCCTGTGCGTGGCGGATGCACACGCAGTGAACAGTGACCCGTTGTACAGGCCGCAGGTGGGCGGAGTCAGCGCGCCGGGTGCCGGAACACACCGGCGAGTGATCTTCGACCGAACCTCCTGCGCGGCGGCCTGACGGGGCGTAGGATCCGCCCCGGTCACCGGCCGGGTCTGGCCGGTGGCCGGGCCCGCCTCCGGCCGCAGGCGGGGACGCCCCGGGAGCCGGATCCGGTCAGGCGCTGATGACGAGCGGGGAACGCGGGTCGGTGCGCAGCGGGGCGTGCAGCGCCACCAGGGCGTGCTCCAGCCCGTGCAGGTGGGCCAGGGCCGGCTCGGCGGCCGCAGGCCGGCCGTGGGGCCGCGGCCCGCCGGCGGTCTCGGCCCCGGCGGCGCCGTGCGGCGCGGTCAGGGCCTCGACGGCGGCCTCGACGCGCCAGCAGGCGGCGGCCAGGCGGGCGTCGTGGGAGGCCTGCGGGTCGGCGGCGACGGCCACCAGCCCGCGGACCTCGCGCGCGCAGTCGTCGAGGAGGGCGAGTACCTGGCGGGCGCGGGCCTTGCGGGCGCGCAGCGGGCTGAGGGGGTGGACCAGCGGGGCGAGCGCGGTACGGGCGCGTCCCAGCAGCAGTTCCAGTTCGGCGGCGTGCGGCGCGGGGTCGGCGGCGGCGTCGCCGGCGAGCCGGTCGAGGGCGGCCGCGGTGGCCGCCCGCACGCAGTGCAGGGCGCGCTGGATGAACGCGTCGTTCACGGCATGGGTGGTGACGGGGAGGATCAGGACGACGGCGAGCGCCGCGCCGAGCGCCCCGACGGCGGTCTCCTGGAAGCGCAGGAGCAGCAGGCCCGGGTGGAGCACGCCGAGGAGCCCGTAGAGCAGGCCGGCCATGACGGTGACGAAGAACATCATCCAGGAGTAGGAGGGCGCGGCGGTGTAGAAGATGCCGAAGACGCATACGGCGACCAGGGCGGCGGTGGGGGCGGGCGCGCCGTCCAGCGGTACGGCGATCAGCAGGCCTGCGGCGATCCCGACGACAGTGCCGAGGACCCGCCGGAAGCCGCGGACGAGGGTCTCGCCGCGCGAGGCGGTGTTGACGAAGATCCACCAGGCGGTGCCGACGGCCCAGTACCACCGCTCGTGCGAGAGGGCCTGGCCCGCGAGCAGGGCGAAGGCGCAGGCGGCGGTCGCCTGGACGGCCTGCCGGGTGGTGGGCCGGGCCAGCCCCCGGCCGGGGAGGGCGGGCGGCGCGGGCGCGGGCGGGGTGCGCCGCTCGATCGGCCACAGCAGGAAGCGCACGGCGCCGGCGGAGAGCAGCGCCAGGCCGACCGCGGCGTACAGCTCGGGCAGCTGCGCGGGCAGCGCGTGCAGGAACTGCGTGACGAAGAACATCATGAAGGCGAAGATGCCGAGGGCGTGCCCGCGCGGCCCCCAGCGGCGGGCGTACACCCCGGCGAGGACGACGGCAAGGAAGGCGGCGTCCCGGACGGCCGGCATGCCGTGGAGCGTGGTGGCCAGGGCCAGGACGGGGAAGCCGGCGACGGGCAGCAGGGCGGTCGTCGCGCGCTGGGCGCGGACGCTCGTGTCGAGCACGGTGAACAGGGCCAGCAGCGCCGCGAGGCCGCCGGTGATGGAGGCGGTGAGGGAGAGCCCCGACAGCTCCGCCGCGGCCACGGCCGCGCAGACGCCGATCACGGCGCGCAGCGAGTTGCGCAGTCTCAGACGCCCCGGATCCGGAGCAGTGAACATCCTCTTCACGGCGGTGTGCCGCCCCCCTCAAGGTGGTGCGCGCCGGTCCGGCGGCCGGCCCGGGGGTGGTGGGCGGGCGGACACGGCGAAGGCACCGCGCTCCGGGACCGGCCTCGTTGCCGCCCGGCGCCGCGCGGCGCCTGAGTACATGGATAGGCCACAGATAACCATCCGGAGGCCCGCTGGCTCAACACGGCCCCGGATCACTGGGCCAATGGCCCGGTCCGGGGACGGTGGGACGGGCCGCTTCCGGGCCAGCGGACCAGCGTCAGGGGCGGGTGTTCCAGGCGGCGATCACGGGGAGGCCGTGCTCGGTGGAGAGCGCGCTGACGGTACCGGTGCGCAGCAGGAAGAGGCGGCCGTCCTGCGGCGGCAGGCCGAGGTAGCGGGCGGTGAGCACGCGCAGGAAGTGGCCGTGGGCGACGAGGACGGCCGGGCCGCGGCCCTCGGCCAGGACGGGGGCCACGCGGGCCAGGACGCGGTCGGCGCGGGCGCCGACCCCGGCGGCGTCCTCACCGGGGCGGCCGTCGCCGCCCGGCGGCACGCCGTCCGTCCACAGCGACCAGTGGGGCCGCGTGCGGTGGATGTCCGCGGTGGTGACTCCCTCGTAGCCGCCGTAGTCCCACTCGTGCAGGTCGGGGTCGGTGGCGGCGGGCGGCAGGCCGGCGAGCTCCGCGGTGGCGACGGCCCGGCGCAGCGGGCTGGCCAGCACCAGGGCGGGGCTCAGTGCGCTGAAGCAGGGGGCGAGCGAGGCGGCCTGCTCCTCGCCCGCCTGGGTCAGGGGGATGTCGGTGCGCCCCGTGTGGCGCCCGGAGGCGCTCCACTCGGTCTCGCCGTGCCTCACCAGCAGCAGGTCGCTCACTCTCCGGACGATAGCGGGTCGCAGGGGTGCGGGCCCGGTGCCGCGGGGGACGGCGCCCGAGTACGGGGCAGCGGGTATTCGCTGCGAAAACGATGCGAGTGGCCCGGAGGGCCGCCTGCCGGGAGGCTCTGCCCATGGATGCAGCGGAGCACGACGAGCGGTTGGCAGCCGGTTTCGCAGCCGGTGACGAGCGGTGCATGGAGGCCGTCTACCGGCGCTGGCGGCCCCTGGTCCACGCCCTCGCCCAGCGGAGCCTGGGCGACGAGCGCGAGGCCGAGGACGTCACGCAGCAGGTGTTCCTCGCGGCCTGGCGCGGGCGGCACGGCTACCGGCCGGGACCGGGAGGGCTGGGGGCGTGGCTGACGGGCATCACCCGCCACAAGGTGGCGGACGCCCTGGAGGCCCGGACCCGGCGGGCCCGGGCGGCGGCCGCGGCCGCGCGGGTGGCCCCGGCCCCGGACAGCGCGTGGGGCGCGCCGCGGCCCGTCGCGGAGCAGGCGGTGGACCGGCTGGTGGTCCTCGGGGAGCTGGCCCGGCTGCCGTCGGCGCAGCAGCGGGTACTGCGGCTGGCGTTCTACGGCGACCTGACGCAGGTGCAGATCGCGGACCGCACGGGGCTGCCGCTGGGAACGGTCAAGAGCCATATGCGCAGGGCGCTGCACCAGCTGCGGCGCACCCTGCCGGAGGCGGCGCCTGCGCTCCGATGACGGCGAGGGCGGAGCGCAGCCCGTGCAGCCGCACCGTGCCCGGTACGGGTGTGCCCGCGCCCCAGCCGGGGCCCGCGAGCAGCAGCGCCGACTGCGTGCGCGCCCCCCGGAGCCCCCACTCGATGCGGGCCAGGGACCGGACGAGGGCCTGGTCCGCGGTCGTACGGGACTGGGCCCACAGGACGACGGCCCGGGGGCCGGTGCGCCGTACGGCGTCGTGCAGGGCCTCTGCGGGGAGCGCGGCGCCGAACATGCGGGTCGGGATGCCGCGCTCGCCGAGGGCCGCGTTCAGTGCCTCGACGGGCAGGGTGTGCTGCTCCCCGGGAACGCAGGCGAGGAGGACGGGCGGGGTGTGCGGGGGCGCGGGCCGGGGCCGGACCCGGTGCAGGGCCTGCGAGACGTGCCAGGACAGCAGGTGCTCGACCTCCACGTACCGCTCCCCGGCGGTGGCCCACTTGCGGCCCACCGCGTGCAGGGTGGGCGCTATCACCTCCTCCCAGGCGGTGACGAGGCCGTGCTCGGCCAGGGCCGCGTCGAGCAGCTCCGCCACGGTCGGCGCGTCCAGGCGTACGGCCGCCCGGGACAGGCCGCGGCACTCCGGCCGGACCGCCCCCAGCGGCAGGCCCCCGCCGGGCCCTCCCGGGGCCTCCTCCGGAGCGGGGGCCGGCGCCGCGGCGGGGCGGGTGGGCCCGCCGGCGCCGCCGAGCGCGGTGCGGGCGGCCTCCGCCGGCGGGACGCCCTGCGCGGTGAGCCGGCACATCAGCTCCAGGCGGGCGATGTCCTGCGGGGTCCAGCGGCGGTGCCGGCCGTCCTCGCGGTGGGCCGGGCCGATGGCGTAGCGGCGCTCCCAGGAGCGGACCGTCGTCGGGGAGACGCCGAGGCGGCGGGCCACCGCGCCGGTGCTCAGGGCGGCCTCGGGCGGGGCCGGCCGAGGCGCCTCCGCCGCCCCCTCGGGCGGCGGGGGTGCGGGCTGCGCCGGGGATGCCGGGGGCGTGGCGTCCATCTCCCTCACGATACGGCCCGCCGGTTCACTCGGAGCCCCGGCCGCGGCGGAAGCGGTCGAGGCCGTCGGCGAGCCCGATCAGGGGCGCGGGATAGTCGTACCGGGCCCGCTCGGCCTCCGGGAGCCGCCACGGCTCGTGCACCTGCGGCGCGGGCAGGCGGGCGAGCTCGGGCACCCAGCGGTGCACGTACCGGCCCTCGGGGTCGAAGCGGAGCCCCTGGCGGACCGGGTTGAGGACCCGGTTGGGCCGGGTGTCGGTGCCGGTCCCGGCGACCCACTGCCAGTTGAGCTGGTTGTTGGCGAGGTCGCCGTCGACGAGGAGGTCGAGGAAGTGCCGGGCGCCGATCCGCCAGTCCACGTACAGGGTCTTGGTGAGGAAGCTCGCGGCGAGGAGGCGGCCGCGGTTGTGCATCCAGCCCTCGTGGCGCAGCTGGCGCATCGCCGCGTCCACGACCGGGTAGCCGGTGCGGCCCTCCTTCCAGGCCTCGGTCTCCTCCTCGGCGTCCCTGCCGCTGCGCCAGCGGTCCCCGCGCGCCCGGTAGTCGCGCCAGGCGCAGTCGGGGCGGGCGGCCAGCACCTGGTGGTGGAAGTCGCGCCAGCACAGCTGGCGGACGAAGGCGTCCGTCCCGGTCCCGCCGGCCGCGCGGGCCCGCTGGACGGCCTCGGTGGCCGAGAGGGTGCCGAAGTGCAGGTGCGGGGAGAGGCGCGAGGTGGCGTCGCCGGCGAGGTCGTCGTGGGCCTCCTCGTAGCGGGCGGCGCCGCTGCGGAGCCAGCGCGTCAGGAGGGCGCGCGCCTCGCGCTCGCCGCCGGCGGCCAGGCCCGGGGAGACGCCCGCGGCGCCACTGCGGCGGGGCAGCGGCTCCGAGCCCGGTCCGTCGGGGACGGGCACCGTGCGCGGGGCGGCGAGCACCGGGCGCAGCGGGAGGTCGGCCCAGCGGCGGAAGTAGGGGGTGAAGACGGCGAAGTGGTCCGAGGAGGCGGGCAGCACCGCCCCGGGGGCGGCGGCGGTGATGACCGCCTCGTGGACGTAGAGCCGGCGGCCCTCCGCTTCGAGGGCGGCCCGCAGGCGCTCCTCGCGGGCGCGGGCGTGGTTGCTGACCCCGGCGGCCATGTGGACCTCGTCGGCGTCGCACTCGCGGACCAGGGCGCACACCTCGCGGGTCACGTCGCCGGAGCGCAGGACGAGGCGGCCGCCGCGGTCCCGGAGGGCGGCGTCGAGATCTGCCAGGCAGTCGGCGAGGAAGGCCAGCCGGTTGGGGGCGGCGAAGCCCGCGGCGTCGACGGCGCGGTCGCGGACGAAGAGCGGGACGACCCGGTCGCAGGAGGAGAGGGCCGCGCGCAGCGGCGGGTGGTCGTGCAGGCGCAGGTCGGAGGTGAACAGGACCACCGCGACGTTCATGGCTTCGGGCTCCGCTCCGGGTCGTGCGGGGATCCGGGAGGATTCCCCTCGCCCCCTCCTTCGGCCGGGGCGCGGCCCGCGGATGCGCCGGCCGGGGCGGCGGGCTGCTCCTCCAGGCGGCTCGCGGCGTTGGCGATGTTGCGGGCCATTCCGCCGAAGACGACGGCGTGGAAGGGGGAGACGCCCCACCAGTAGAGGTGGCCGAGCAGGCCGTGGGGGTGGAACAGGGCGCGCTGCCGGTAGCGGGACCGCCGGCCGGCGGGCGTCCCGGCGGGGCCGGCCGGCTCGGCGTACATCTCCAGCCAGGCCAGTCCGGGCAGCCGCATCTCGGCGCGCAGCCGCAGCAGCCGGCCCGGCTCGATCTCCTCCACCCGCCAGAAGTCGAGGGAGTCGCCCACCCGCAGCCGGGCCGCGTCGCGGCGGCCGCGGCGGATGCCGACACCGCCGACGAGCCGGTCCAGCCAGCCCCGTACCGCCCAGGCCAGGGGGAAGGAGTACCAGCCGTTCTCGCCGCCGATCCCCTCCACCACCCGCCACAGCGCGGCCGGGGAGGCGTCCACGTCCCGCTCGCGCTCGTCGGTGTAGAGGCTGCCGCCCGCCCAGTCCGGGTCCGTGGGCAGCGGGTCGCTGGGGGCGCCCGGGGTGCCGGCCGAGGACCAGCGGGTGGCGACGCGGGCCTCCTTGACCTGGGTGAGGGCGAGCGTCAGCGCCTGGTCGATGCCGATGGGCGAGCCCGGCGGATCGGGGACGAAGCGGGCGATGTCGTGCTCGGCGCAGACGACCTCGTGGCGCAGGGACTCGGCGAGCGGGCGGGCCAGGGCCCGCGGCACCGGGGTGACGAGCCCGATCCAGTGGCTGGACAGCCGCGGGGTCAGCATCGGCACGCGCAGGATCAACCGCGGCGGGAGGTGGGCCACGACGGCGTAGCGGTGCATCATCTCCTCGTACGTGACCACGTCGGGCGCGCCGATGTCGAAGGCCCGGCTGACGTCGGGCGGCATGGCGGCGCTGCCGACGAGGTAGCGCAGCACGTCGCGGACGGCGATGGGCTGGACGCGGGTGCCGACCCAGCTGGGCGTGACCATGACGGGCAGCCGCTCGGTGAGGTAGCGCAGCATCTCGAAGGACGCCGAGCCGGAGCCGATGACGACGGCGGCGCGGAGCACGGTGGTCGGGACGCCTGAGTCGAGGAGGATGTCGCCGACCTCGGCGCGGGAGCGCAGGTGCGGGGAGAGGCCGCGGACGGGGACGCCCGCGGGGGTCAGGCCGCCCAGGTAGACGATGCGGCGGACACCGGCCGCCCGGGCGGCGTCGGCGAAGATCCGGGCGGCGGCCCGGTCGCGGTCCTCGAAGCCGGAGCCGCCGCCCAGCCCGTGGACGAGGTAGTAGGCGACGTCGACGCCCTGCATGGCCGCCGCGACGGAGGCGGCGTCGCCCACGTCGCCGCGGACGGCCTCCACCCGCCCGGCCCAGGGGTGGTCGCGCAGCTTCTCCGGGGAGCGCGCCAGGCAGCGGACGCGGTGGCCCGCGTCCAGGAGCTCGGGTACGAGGCGGCCGCCGATGTAGCCGGTGGCGCCGGTGACCAGGCAGTGCAGGCCGGCCATGGTTCTCCTTCCGTCGTCCCCGCCGCTTCCTCGGCCCCGCCGCGGAAGTCCTCCGCGGCGCGGTCCCGTACGGGATTCGGCCGCTCCGGTCCGCGCGGATGCGCCGGCCGCGGCGGGGGCGCGGCCGGGCGGCGGGCCGTTGGTACAGTCGCCGCATGGCGGTGGACGAACTCGACACCCGCATCCTGCGGCTCCTGATCGAGCAGCCGCGTACCAGCATCCGCGAGTACGCCCGGATCCTCGGGGTGGCGCGCGGCACGCTCCAGGCCCGGCTGGACCGTTTGGAGCGCACCGGGGTGATCACGGGGACGGGGCCGGTGCTGTCGCCGGCCGCGCTCGGGCATCCGGTACTGGCGTTCGTGCACGTCGAGGTCACCCAGGGGCACCTGGACGAGGTCGGCGAGGCGCTCGCCGCCGTCCCCGAGATCATCGAGGCGTTCTCCATCACCGGCGGCGGGGACCTGCTCACGCGGGTCGCGGCCCGCGACAACGAGCACCTGGAGGACGTCATCCAGCGGCTGATCCGCCTCCCGGGCGTGGTCCGCACCCGCACGGAGGTGGCGCTGCGCGAGCGGGTCCCGCACCGGCTGCTGCCGCTGGTGGAGGCGGTCGGACGGGCCGCCCGGAAACCCTGACCGGGTCCGCCGGACGACAGTGTGTTCTCGGCCCAACCCTCCCCGCACATGGCCGGATTGGGCCGACGGGGATCTGGTGGGGCGGGCCGTCCACTGCCACGATGCGTGCGTGACAGCCACCCTGACGCCCCCGGGCGCCGAGCGCGGACCGCGCCGGTGGCCCCTCGTGGGCAACCTGCCGGCCTTCGCCCGCGACCCCCTGGCCTTCTTCGAGTCCCTGCGCGACGGGCACGGCGACTGGGTGCCCTGGGCGCTCGGCCCCAAGCGCAACGTGCTGGTCTCCCGGCCGGAGCACGCGGGCGAGCTGCTGGGCGCCGTCGAGAAGACGTTCCGGCCGATGGAGTTGGGCTGGGCGTTCCACCAGCTCCTCGGGGACGGCGTCGTCGTCGCCACCGGGGAGGAGTGGCGGCGCAAGCGCGCCCTGGTGCAGCCGGCGGTGCGGCCCCGCCAGGTCCGCTCGTACGCCGCGACGATGGTCGAGTGCGCCGACGCTCTCGTCCGCGGCTGGTCCGACGGGGACCGCATCGACGTGCACCGTGAGATGGCCGGGCTCACCCAGCGGATCGCCGTGCGCACCCTCTTCGGCAGTGACGCCGCGGGGCGCGAGGCGCCCATCAGCGCGGCCATGGCCACGGCCCAGCGGGAGCTCGGCGCGGAGTTCCGCGGGGTGACGCTGTTCCTGCCGCCGTGGGTGCAGACGCCGGGGCGGCGCCGGCTGCGGCAGGCCGTCGCCGTGCTGGACCGCGAGATCGACCACGTCATACGCGAGCACGAGGCGGCCCGCGCCGGCGGCACGGAACGCGACGACCTGCTGAGCCGGCTCCTCGCCGCCCGCGACGACACGGGGGCGCCCCTGACGCGCAAGGAGCTGCGGGACGAGTCGATCACCCTGTACATCGGGGGCCACGAGACCACCTCGACCACCCTCACCTGGGCCTGGCAGCTGCTGTCCGGGGCGCCCGCGGCGCGGGACCGGCTGACGGAGGAGCTGGACCGGGTGCTGGGCGGCCGGCTTCCCGCGTACGAGGACTACGAGCGGCTGCCCTTCACCCGCCAGGTGGTCAAGGAGGCGCTGCGGCTGTACCCGCCGGTCTGGCTGATCTCCGCGGTCGCCGGGGACGGCGCGGCGATCGGCGGACGGGCGGTGCCGGCGGGGACCGCCGTGTGGACGAGCCCCTGGTCGATGCACCGCGACGGGCGGTGGTTCCCGGAACCGGAGGCGTTCCGGCCGGAGCGGTGGGACGCCGGCGCCGAGGGCCAGGCCGACGAGCAGGCGTGGATTCCGTTCGGCGGCGGACCGCGGGCCTGCCTCGGGGCGCGGTTCGCGCTGGTGGAGGCCGCGCTGGTGCTGGCCGTGCTGGCCCGGCGCTTCCACCTCGACACCGGGCCCGAGCCGGTGCCGGTCTTCCCCGGGCTGACGCTCCAGCCCGCGCGGCCGGTCCCGGCGCTGCTGCGGCAGCCCTGACCGGCCCGGGAGCCGGTCGGGAAGATCCCGGCCGGCAGGTCGGTTGGTAGAACCGTGAACGACATCATGCGCGGTGTGCGGGCCGGGGCGTCCGGCGGGGACGTCGACGTCGTGGTCGTGGGCGCCGGGCAGGCCGGCCTGTCCACCGCCTACCACCTGGCCCGCGCCGGGATCGGGCACGTCGTGCTGGACCACGCACCGCGCCCCGGCGGGGCCTGGCAGTTCCGCTGGCCCTCCCTCACGTACGGCAAGGTCCACGGCCTGCACGCCCTGCCCGGCATGGAGCCGGGGGGCACCGACCCGCTGCGCCCCTCCTCCGAGGTGATCAGTGCGTATTTCGCCGCCTACGAGGAGCGGTTCGGACTGGACGTGCGCCGGCCTGTGCACGTCACCGCCGTACGGGAGGGGCGGGCCGGGCGGCTCCGCGTGGAGTCCCCGGCGGGCACCTGGTCCGCACGGGCCCTCGTCAACGCCACCGGGACCTGGGACCGGCCGTTCTGGCCGCGCTACCCGGGCCAGGAGTCCTTCCGCGGACGGCAGCTCCACACGGCGCAGTACCCGGGGCCGCAGGCGTTCGCCGGGGCCCGAGTCGTGGTGGTCGGCGGCGGCACCTCCGCGGTGCAGCACCTGTTGGAGATCGCGGAGGTGGCGGCGGAGACCACCTGGGTGACGCGCCGGCCGCCGGTGTTCCGCGCGGGGCCGTTCGGGGAGGCCGAAGGGCGGGCCGCGGTGGCGCTGGTCGAGGAGCGCGTCCGCAGCGGCCTGCCCCCGCAGAGCGTGGTCAGCGTGACCGGGCTCGCCCTGAACGAGGCCGTGCGCGCCGGGCTGGCGTCCGGGATCCTGGAGCGGCAGCCGGTGTTCGACCGGATCACGCCGAGCGGTGTGGCCTGGGCGGACGGGCGGCATGTGGAGGCGGACGTGATCCTGTGGGCGACCGGCTTCCGGGCGGCGGTCGACCACCTGGCGCCGCTGCGGCTGCGCGAGCCGGGCGGCGGCATACGGCTCGACGGGACCCGTGCGGTCCGGGACGAGCGGGTCCACCTGGTCGGCTACGGGCCGTCGGCGTCGACGATCGGGGCCAACCGGGCGGGCGGCGCCGCGGCCCGGGAGATCCGCCGCCTGCTGGCCCGCGAAGGCGCCGCCGGCGACGGCGGCCGCGCAGGGGAGCCGGTCCCCGCGGAGGCCTCCTGAGCGTCCGTGTCCGGTGCCGCGGCCGGAAGGGTCCACCGTGGCGCGGCGCCCGGCACGGCACTAGCCGGTGCGCGCTCCGGGCTGCTGCTGGGCGCGGCCGGCCACCATGCGCGTGCCGGCGTCGGCGGTGCGGAGCCGGTTGAACTCGGCCACGTGCTTGCGGTGCTCCTCGTAGGTCGCCGAGAAGCGGGTGTCCCCGGGTTTGACGGTGACGAAGTACAGCCACTTGCCCGGGGTGGGCGCGACCGCCGCGGCCATGGCCCGGAGTCCGGGGCTGTCGATGGGGGTCGGCGGGAGGCCCTGCCTCCGGTAGGTGTTGAAGGGGCTGTCGATGCGCGTCTCGCTGAGCTTGGTGTCCACCGTGTGCCGGTTCAGCGCGTAGTTGAGGGTGGAGTCCATCTGGAGCGGCATCGACCTGGCCAGCCGGTTGTGCACGACCCGGGCGACCTTGCCCATGTCCGCGGCCGAGTCGGCCTCCGCCTCGATGATGCTGGCGAGGGTGGCCGTCTGGTACGGGGTCATGCCGTGGGCCCGGGCGCCGTCGGCGACGGCCTTCGTGGCGAGCTTCTCGTTGGCCGTGCGGACCATGGCCGTGAGGAGTTCGGCGGGGGTCGTGCGGGAGGTGACCGGGTACGCGGCGGGGAACAGGAAGCCCTCCGGATTGCCCTTCGCCTCGGCGGGCAGGTCGAGCACCGCCGTCGCGGCGGCGGTCTTGGCGGAGCCGGCGGGCAGGCCGAGGACGCGGTCGATCGCGGCGTAGACCTCGGGGGCGCGCCGGCCTTCCGGAATCAGGAGGTGGCGGGGCTTCTCGGCGGCCTCGTCGGCGCCCCGCAGAATCGGGACGGCGATGAGCGCGCCGGTGGCGAGCAGCATGCCGAGGAAGAGCGCCAGACGGCCCCGGCGGGTCAGCCGGGAGCGGCGCCGTGGCGGACGGTACTCATGACGACGCATGCCGGCACGCTAACCCGGCAAGGGCGACATTCCCGGCACCACACCCCGCAGCCTGTCATACGATCACACGTTCACCCGGCGCGGAGGGGGCCAGTTCCCCCTCGGAGGCGCCGGACCCGCCGGGCCCGCCGACTTCGCTCGGCTCCTCGGGCGGGGGCGGCCCCAGAGGTGCGCGGGCGGTCTCGCGGTCCCGCCGAAGCAGGGCCGCATATCGGCCGCCGGCTGCCATGAGTTCGTCGTGGGTGCCGCGCTCGGCGATGCGGCCCTGGTCCAGGACGACGATCTGGTCGGCGTCGCGGACGGTCGAGAGGCGGTGCGCGATGGTGATGGTGGTGCGGCCCGCGGAGAGCTCGTCGATCGCCTGCTGCACCGCGTGCTCTGTCCGGGTGTCGAGGGCGCTCGTCGCCTCGTCGAGGATGAGCACCGGCGGGTCGCGCAGGATGGTCCGGGCGATGGCCAGGCGCTGCTTCTCCCCGCCGGAGAACCGGTAGCCGCGCTCGCCGACCAGGGTGTCGTACCTCTCGGGGAGGGACGCGATGTGGTCGTGTATCTGAGCGGCGCGGGCGGCTTCGGCGATCTCCTCGTCGGTGGCGTCCGGCTTGGCGAAGCGGAGGTTGTCGGCGACCGAGGCGTGGAAGAGGTAGGTCTCCTGGGAGACCACGCCTATGGAGCGGGCCAGCGAGTCGAAGTCGAGGTCCCGCACGTCCACGCCGTCGATCGCGACCCGCCCGCCCGTGACGTCGTACAGCCGGGGCACCAGGTAGCTGAGGGTGCTCTTGCCGGAGCCGGTCGGACCGACCACGGCGAGGGAGCCGCCGGCCGGGACGGTGATGTCGATGCCCTTCAGCGCGGGGCCGCTGCGGTCGTCGTAGGCGAAGTCCACGCCCTCCAGCCGCACCTCGCCCCGGGCCCGGCCCAGGCGCACCGGGTGCTCCGGCTCCGTGATCTCCACCGGCAGGTCGAGGTACTCGAAGATGCGGGCGAACAGCGCGAGGGAGGTCTGTACCTGCACCCCGGTCGACAGCAGGCTCACCGCGGGCCGGAACAGCGCCTGCTGGAGCGTCACGAAGGCCACGAGCGTGCCGACGGAGAGCGAGGGCGCGCCGGACTGGAGGGCGATGCCCGCCGCCCAGTAGATCATCGCCGGCATGGCGGCCATGACGATGCCGATGGTCGACATCCGCCAGCGCCCGGCCATGCTGGCCCGCACTTCGAGCGCGACGAGCTTCTCGGACTCGTCGGCGAAGGAGCGGGTCAGGGAGTCGGCGCGGCCCATGGTACGGCCCAGCAGGATGCCGCTGACCGACAGGGACTCGGTGACGGTCGCGGCCATGGCGGCCATCTGCTTCTGCCGCTGCGCGGTGACCTGCTTGCGCTCGTTCCCGACGCGGCGGCTGATCCACACGAAGACCGGCAGCAGGAGCAGCGACACCAGCGTGAGCCGCCAGTCGAGGGCGAGCATCGCGACGACGGTCGCGATCACGGCCGTCAGGTTGGAGACAAGCGAGGTCGCGGTGGAGGTGACCGTGGCCTGCATGCCGCCGATGTCGTTGGCGATGCGGGACTGCACCTCGCCGGTGCGCGTACGGGTGAAGAAGGCCAGCGGCATCCGCTGGAGGCGCGCGTAGACGGCGGTGCGCAGGTCGTGCATGACGCGCTGGCCGACCGTGGTCGAGACGAACGTCTGGACGACGCCGAAGACGCTGGTGACGACAGCGGTCAGGATCATGCCGAGGGCGAGCAGGCTGAGCAGACCGGTCCGCCCCTGCGGGATGGCGACATCCAGGATCTCCCGCAGCAGGAACGGCGAGGCGACGCCGACCAGCGAGGAGGCGCAGACGAGCAGCCCGACCACGGCGAGCCGGCCGCGGTAGGGGCGGAAGAGGCCGACGATCCGGCGCAGTTCGCGCGGCCGCTCCTGCGGGCCGGGGCGGCGGGGGTCGAGGGGCTCCTCGGGCGGTGTCCAGTTCGGTTCCTCGGGGCGCATGGGCCTCCTTCTGGCGGGACTCCCACTGAGCATAGGTCATTGTTACCTAGGTTCACAATGAGCCCGGTCCTGGTACTGTTTCCCAGTATGAGCACCGCTCCCGAGACCGACAGCACGGACGGCGTCCTCGCCGAGCAGCTGCTGCGGCTGACCCGGCGCCTGCACCGGATCCAGAAGCGCCATCTGGAGCCGCTGGGCATCACCCCCGCGCAGAGCCGGCTGCTGCGCCTGGTCTCGTACGCCGAAGGCGACCGGCCGCCCCGGATGGCGGACCTCGCCGCCCGCCTCGAAGTGGTGCCCCGCGCGGTGACGACGCTGGTGGACGGGCTGGAGGCCGCCGGCTGCGTGCGGCGCGCACCCGACCCCGCCAACCGGCGCGTCATACGGATCGAGCTCACGGACACGGGGCGCGAAACGCTGCGCCGGCTGCGCAGCGCGCGGACCGACGCCGCGGAGGAGATCCTTGCCCCGTTGACCGCCGAGCAGCGGGACCAGCTCGGCGGCCTGCTGGACGCGCTGACGGACGCCCCGCGGGGGCGCGACTGCTGACGGGAGCGAGGGGTCGCCGATGCCGCTGCTGGAACCCGAGCCCGGGGCCCTGCGCCCCGCCGGCATCCGGGGCCCCTCCCCCGACCGGCTGCCCGACCGGCTGGCGGCGGGCACGCCGGAGCCGCTGAGGGGCGGCCTGACGGAGCTCCTCGGGCCGCGGAAGGTGCTGTGGAAGGCCTCCGACCTGGTCCGCTACGCCTCCGACGCCTCCCCGTACCGGTTCGTGCCGCAGGCCGTCGTCCTCGCGGAGGACCTTGACGACGTCTCGGCCGTGCTGTCCTACGCCCGCGGCCACGGCAGGGACGTGGTCTTCCGCGCCGCCGGCACGTCGCTGAACGGCCAGGCGCAGGGCGAGGACATCCTCGTCGACGTGCGCCGCCACTGGACGGGCGCGGAGGTGCTGGAGGAGGGGCGGCGGATCCGGATCCGGCCGGGAACGACCGTCGCGCGCGCCAACGCCGCCCTCGCCCGGTACGGCCGCGTCCTCGGCCCCGACCCGGCCAGCGCGGCGGCCTGCACGGTGGGCGGGGTCGTCGCCAACAACGCCTCCGGCATGACAGCCGGAACGACGCGCAACGCCTACCGCACCCTGTCCTCGCTCACGTTCGTCCTGCCGAGCGGCACCGTCGTCGACACCGCCGACCCCCTCGCCGACGAGGAGCTGGCCCGCGCGGAACCCGCGCTGTGCCGGGGGCTGGCCGCCCTCAAGCGGGAGGTCGAGGCCGATCCGGAACTGGTCGCCCGCATCCGGGCCAAGTACGCGATCAAGAACACCACCGGCTACCGGCTCGACGCCTTCCTGGACGGCTCCACCCCGGTGGAGATCCTGCGCGGCCTCATGGTCGGCTCGGAGGGCACGCTCGGCTTCCTCGCCGAGTTGGTCTTCGACACCCTGCCGCTGCACCGCGCGGCCGCCGCCGCCCTGCTGTTCTTCCCCTCGCTGCCCGCCGCGGCGGCGGCGGTTCCGCAGTTCAACGACGCCGGGGCCGCCGCCGTCGAGCTGATGGACGGCAACACCCTGCGCGCCTGCGCCGGCACCGCCGGAGCCCCAGCCGACTGGGCCGGCCTGCCGAAGGACACCGCCGCCCTGCTGGTGGAGTTCCGCGCCCCGGATGCGGCCGCGCTCGCGGAGTGCGAGCACCGGGCCGCCGGCGTGCTGGCAGGGCTGGACCTCGCCACCCCCGTTCCCTCGGCCGCGGGTGCCTTCACCCGCGACCCGGCGGTCATCGCCGGGTTCTGGAAGGCCCGCAAGGCCTTCGTCACCGCGGTCGGCGGGGCCCGCGCGGCCGGCACCACCCTGGTCACCGAGGACTTCGCCGTGCCGCCGGCCCGGCTCGCCGAGGCCTGCGCGGCCCTGCTGGACCTCCAGGCCGAGCACGGCTTCGACACCGCCGTCGCCGGCCACGCCGCCCACGGCAACCTGCACTTCCTCCTCGCCTTCGACGCGGCCCGGCCGGCCGACGTGGAGCGGTACGGCGCGTTCATGGACGCCTTCTGCCGGCTCGTGGTGGAGCGCTTCGACGGCTCGCTGAAGGCCGAGCACTCCACGGGCCGCAACATGGCCCCCTTCCTGGAGCTGGAGTGGGGTCCCGCCGCGACCGCGCTGATGTGGCGCACCAAGCGGCTCGTCGACCCTGAGGGCGTCCTCGCCCCCGGCGTCCTCCTCGACCGCGACCCGCGGGCGCACCTGCGCGGCCTGAAGACGATCCCGCGGATCGAGGCCGTCGCCGACCCGTGCATCGAGTGCGGGTTCTGCGAACCCGCCTGCCCCAGCGCCGACCTGACGACCACTCCGCGCCAGCGCATCGTGCTGCGCCGGGAGATGGTCCGCCAGAAGCCCGGCTCCCCCGTCCAGGAAGCCCTCCTCGACGCGTACGGGTACGACGCCGTCGACACCTGCGCCGGCGACTCCGCATGCAGGCTGGCCTGCCCGGTCGGCATCGACACGGGCGCGCTGATGAAGGACTTCCGCCGCCGTCGGCACGGCCCCCTGGAGGAGCGGGCCGCGGAACTCGCCGCCCGCGGCTTCCGGGCCGTCGAGGCTGCGGCGCGGCTCGCCGCGGCCGCCGCCGACGGTACCGCCGGCGCCACCGGGGGCCGGCTCCCGGCCGCGGTGACCGGGGCGGCGCGGCGGCTCGTACGGCCCGACCTCGTGCCCGCCTGGCTGCCCCAGCTGCCCGGCGCTGCGGCCCGCAAGCCCCCTGCGACACGCCGCAGCGGGGCCGCCGCGGTCTACTACCCGTCGTGCGTCAACCGGATCCTAGGCGGCCCGCCGGGCGATCCGGGCCTCTCGGTCCGGGAGGCGCTGGTCGCCGTTTCCGAACGGGCGGGGAAGCCGGTGTGGATCCCCGGCGACGCGGCCGGCACCTGCTGCGCGACCATCTGGCACTCGAAGGGCTACGGGGCGGGCACCCGCCTGATGGCCAACCGGATCGTGGAGGCCGCCTGGGGCTGGACGGCTGGCGGGCTGCTCCCCCTCGTCGTGGACGCCTCCTCCTGCACGCTCGGCATCGCGCAGGAGGTCGTCCCCTACCTGACGGACGGGAACCGGGCGCTGCACGCGGAGCTCACGGTCGTCGACTCGGTCACCTGGGCGGCGCGGGAGCTGCTGCCCGGCCTGCGGATCCTGCGCACGGCCGGCTCGGCCGTGCTGCACCCCGCCTGCTCCATGAACCGGCTCGGCACGGACGGGCACCTGCGGGAGGTGGCCGCCGCCTGCGCCGCGGAGGTGGTCGTCCCGGACGACGCCGGCTGCTGCGGTTTCGCCGGCGACCGGGGCATGCTCCACCCGGAGCTGACGGCGGCCGCGACGGCGCGCGAGGCGCAGGAGGTGGGAGGCCGCGCGTTCGACGCGCACCTGTCCGCGAACCGGATGTGCGAGGTGGGGATGGAGCGGGCCACCGGACGGGCCTACCGCTCGGTGCTCGTCGAACTGGAGCGGGCGACGCGCCCCTGACCCGGCCTGCGCGGCCCCCCGGCCGGAAGGCCCGGGGGACCGCGCCGGGCCTGGGGGAACGCGCCGGCGCAGCGCCGGTGCAGGCACTGCGGGTGAGGCTCTGGCCGACGCAAATTCGATTGCCCCGAAGGGCTGCGCGAGGCGAACCTTGCACGGTTTGAACTCCTCGACCAGTCATGGGGCGTCATGCAGATCAGCGATCTTCCGTATCCGGATCCCGGAGTGCCCGACGCCCGCTCCGGTCCGCGCCTCCTGCTGTGGCTGGGGCGCGGCCAACTCGGCGGGCAGGCCAGGAGCCTGTGCTGGGGCCTGGTCCACTTCGGCGGCATCGCCGGGCTGCCCTACGCGGTCGGCTCGGGCGTCGGCGCGGTCGTCGAACGGGACGGCGCCGGGCTGCTCCGGGCCGGCGCGCTGCTGCTGCTGGCCGGAGTGGCGATCTCCGTCGGCGACGCCATGCTCCACCGCACGGCCGTCACCAACTGGATCACCGCGGCCGCGCGGGTGCAGCAGCTGCTGGCCCGCAAGACTGCCGAACTGGGCTCCGCCCTGACCCGGCAGGTCGCCGCCGGCGAGGTCGTGGCGGTTTCGACAAGCGACGTGGAGAAGATCGGCTGGTTCATCGAGGCCGTCTCCCGGTTCCTGGCCGCCGCCTGCGCCATCGTCGCGATCTGCGTCGGGCTGCTCTTCCTCGCCCCGTCGATCGGCGTGGTCGTCGCCGTCGGGGTGCCGGTGCTCGCCCTGTCCGTCCTGCCGCTGCTGCCGCACGCCACCCGGCGCGCCGACGTCCAGCGGGACAAGGCCGGCAAGGCGACCGAACTGGCCTCCGACACCGTCGCGGGCCTGCGCGTGCTGCGCGGCATCGGCGGCGAGGAGCTGTTCCTCGGGCGCTACCGCGAGGCCTCGCAGCAGGTCCGCGAGGCCGCCGTGCGCAGCGCGAGCATGTGGGCGCTGATTGCGGCGGTCCAGGTGCTGCTGCCCGGCGCCCTGCTGGTCACGATCGTCTGGTACGGGGCCTCGCTCGTCCAGGAGGGGCGGCTGGAGGTGGGCGGGCTCGTCGCCGCGTTCAGCGCGGTGGCCACGATGCTCTACCCGCTGCGGAACGTGGAGGAGATCGCGATGGCGTACTCCTTCTCCCGCCCCTCCGCCCAGCGGGCCGCCCGGGTCCTGTCGCTGACGCGCACCGGCCCCGGCCGGGCGGATGCCGGAGGGGAGGGCGGCGGGGGCCCCGATCCGGTCGGCGACCTCCACGACCCGGCCACCGGCCTCGTGGCCCCCGCGGGCCGGCTCACCGCGGTGGTGTGCGGAGACCCCGACGCCGCGGGCCGGCTGGCGGAGCGGCTCGGCGGGCACGCCGCGGACACCGGGCAGGAGGACGGCGCCGCCCCCGACGGCGTCGCGGCGCTGCTGGGCGGGGTCGCCCTGGACGGGCTGCCGCTGGACACCGCGCGCCGGCTGGTGCTCGTCCAGGACAAGGACCCGGTGCTGCTGTCGGGGACCCTGCGGGAGCTGTTCGACGTCCCTTCCTCCGGGAAGGTGGAGCCGGCGGCCGCCCTGGCCGCCGCACACTGCGGAGACGTCCTGGACGCACTGCTCCAGGCGGCCCCCGACGGGGTGGACGACCCGATGGACGCCCGGATCACCGAGCGCGGGCGGTCCCTCTCGGGCGGGCAGCGCCAGCGGCTGGCCCTCGCCCGGTCCCTGGCCGCCGACCCGGAGGTGCTGGTCCTGGACGAGCCGACCTCGGCGGTCGACTCGCACACGGAGGCGCGCATCGCGGAGGGGATCGCGGCCCTGCGGGCCGGGCGGACGACCGTGGTACTCGCCTCCTCGCCGCTGCTGCTGGACCGCGCCGACCACGTGGTGCTGGTCGACGGCGGCACGGTGGCCGCGACCGGCACGCACCGCGAACTGCTGCGGTGCGAACCGCGCTACCGGGCCGTCGTCACCAGGGAGACGGAGGAGGAGCAGCGCGTCGCCCGCCTCGGGCCGGCCCGGCTCGGGAAAGAACTCACAGGGATCGAGGAATCAGCATGATCGGCGTGGCGCCGCCGGCGCACGACCCGGCGGCCCCGGAGTCGGCCGCGACCCTGCCCGTGGGCTCGCCGGCGACCGTACGGGGGTACGTGCGGGGGCTGCTGCGGCGGCACCGGCGGGCGTTCGGCGTCCTGGTCGGGGTCAACGCGGTCGCGGTGACCGCCTCCATGGTGGGCCCGTACCTGCTGGGCCGGGTCGTGGACGGGCTCGCGGCGGGATCGCGCGAGCTGCACCTGGAGCGGACGGCGCTGCTGTTCGCGGCGGCGCTCGTGGTGCAGACGGTGTTCGTGCGGCTCGTCCGGCTGCGGGGCGCGATGCTCGGCGAGGAGATGCTCGCCGATCTGAGGGAGGACTTCCTCGTCCGGTCGGTGGGGCTGCCTCCCGGCGTGCTGGAGCGGGCCGGAACCGGCGACCTGCTGTCGCGTGTCACCACCGACATCGACCGGCTGGCCAACGCGATGCGGGAGGCCGTGCCGCAGCTGGCCATCGGCGTGGTCTGGGTCAGCCTGCTCTTCGGGGCGCTGACGGTGACCGCTCCGCCGCTCGCCCTGGCCGCGCTGGTGGCCCTGCCGGTTCTGGTGGCCGGCTGCCGCTGGTACTTCCGGCGGGCCCCGGCGGCGTACCGCTCGGAGGCCGCCGGGTACGCCGCGGTCGCGGCGGTGCTGACGGAGACGGTGGACGCCGGGCGAACGGTCGAGGCGCACCGCCTCGGCCCGGCGCGGATCGCGCTGTCGGACCGGCGGATCAGTGAGTGGACGGCATGGGAGCGGTACACCCTCTTCCTGCGGACGGTCCTCTTCCCCGTCGTCAACACCACCTTCGTGACGATCCTCGGGTCGGTGCTGCTGGTCGGCGGCTACTGCGTGCTGCAGGGTTGGCTGTCGGTGGGGCAGCTGACGACGGGTGCGCTGCTCGCGCACATGATGGTCGATCCGATCGGCCTGATCCTGCGCTGGTACGACGAGCTCCAGATCGCCCAGGTGTCGCTCGCCCGCCTGGTGGGCGTGCGGGAGATCGAGCCGGACGCGGGCGACGCCGCCGTCCGCCCGCAGGGTCGGGACGTCCGCGCCGAGCAGGTCCGGTTCGGCTACCGGGAGGGCGTGGACGTGCTGCACCAGGTGTCGGTGGCGGTGCCGCCGGGTACCCGGGTGGCGCTGGTCGGCCCGTCGGGCGCGGGCAAGTCCACCCTCGGGCGGCTGCTCGCGGGCATCTACGCGCCGCGGACCGGCGAGGTGACCCTCGGCGGGGCGCAGCTGTCGCGGATGCCGGCCGAGCGGGTCCGCGAGCACGTGGCCCTCGTGAACCAGGAGCACCACGTGTTCACGGGCTCGCTGCGGGACAACCTGCGGCTGGCCCGGGCGCACGCCGAGGACGCCGAGCTGTGGGCCGCGCTGGGCGCGGTCGACGCGGACGGCTGGGCGCGGGCCCTGGGCGACGGGCTCGACACGCAGGTCGGCTCGGGCGGCACGGCGCTCACGCCGGCGCAGGCGCAGCAGGTGGCGCTGGCCCGGCTGGTGCTGGCGGACCCGCACACGCTGGTACTGGACGAGGCGACGTCGCTGCTGGACCCGCGGGCGGCCCGGCACCTGGAGCGCTCGCTGGCCCGGGTGCTGGACGGGCGGACGGTCATCGCGATCGCCCACCGGCTGCACACGGCGCACGACGCCGATGTGATCGCCGTCGTCGAGGCCGGGCGGATCAGCGAGCTCGGCTCACACGACGAGCTGGTCGCGGCCGGGGGCGCGTACGCGGCGCTGTGGCGATCCTGGCACGGATGACCGGGGCGCACCGCGGCCTCCGCGGGACGCCCGGTCCGGGCCCGGGGCAGGTAGGCGGGGTCAGATGAACCCGAGGGCGGAGGCTCCGCCGATACCGCCGAGCAGCATGAACGCGGGCATGAGCACCTTCAGCTCCACCCAGCTGCCGGCCCGGAAGCGCATCCCCTTGGGCGGCCCGACGGGATACCAGCGCTTCCCGGCGATGGGCAGCGGCCACAGGATCGGGCAGCCGGACACCGTCAGGGCGTCGCCGATGTCGTGGACCAGGGCGCCGAGGACGACCGGCAGGCCCAGCCACACGTAGGCGTACTCGGGGCCGAACAGCCAGTCGGCGCCGTTGCCGGGCTGGTCGAGGACTCCGGCGAGGATCCAGGCGCTCGTCGCCCCGAGCAGCCAGACGAGGATGTCGCTGGACATCCTGGCCGCCCGCCACAGCAGGCCCTCCACGGCCAGCACCAGGTGGACGAAGAGCAGGACGAGGACGCCCCACCGGTCGGTGGCGGCGGCCAGGACGGAGGAGCCGGCGCCGATCAGCACCGCCCACAGCCAGGTGTGGGTCAGGGTGCGGTGGCCTCCGGATCGGCGGGCGTCCTTGCGGGAGCGCGTGGACTTGTAGACGGAGTACGAGAGCTTGTCGACGACCTCGCACAGGCCGCGGGAGAGCGGGCCGAAGGCCCGCGAGATCGTCGCGGACTTGTGGTCGAGGTCGGGGGCGAGGGCCGCGCCGGCGCAGATCAGCGCGCCGACGACGAGGACCGGCCAGGGCATCGGATGCCCGGCGGCCGCCGTGGCCGCGCCCACCCCCAGCCAGGCGGCCGCCCCGGACAGCGAGTGCGCCGGACCCATCATGCTCGTTACCCCACCCCAGGTCGTGTGCCCGCGGGCCCCGCCGAACGCCTCGCGCGGTCCCGATCGACGGCTCAGCGTACCTGCGATGATCTTCTTTCCTTCCGCCGGTTCCCTCATCCGGGCGGAAGGCAGGCAAGATGGGGGGTGTGACCCTCATTGATCAGCTCCCGCCGAACGCCGACCCCGACGCGCTCTTCGAGGCCTTCTCCTCGTGGGCGGAGGACCAGGGCATCACCCTGTACCCGGCCCAGGAGGAGGCGCTGATCGAGGTCGTCTCCGGAGCGAACGTGATCCTGTCCACCCCGACGGGCTCCGGCAAGAGCCTCGTCGCGGCGGGCGCGCACTTCACCGCGCTCGCCCAGGACAAGGTCACCTTCTACACAGCGCCCATCAAGGCGCTGGTGTCGGAGAAGTTCTTCGACCTGTGCAAGCTGTTCGGCACCGAGAACGTCGGCATGCTCACCGGCGACGCCTCGGTGAACGCCGACGCCCCGGTGATCTGCTGCACCGCCGAGGTGCTGGCGTCCATCGCGCTGCGGGACGGCAAGTACGCCGACATCGGCCAGGTCGTGATGGACGAGTTCCACTTCTATGCGGAGCCGGACCGCGGCTGGGCCTGGCAGATCCCGCTGCTGGAGCTCCCGCAGGCGCAGTTCGTCCTGATGTCGGCCACCCTCGGCGACGTGAAGCGGTTCGAGGAGGACCTCACCCGCCGCACCGGCCGACCGACCTCGGTGGTCCGCTCGGCGACCCGGCCCGTCCCGCTGTCGTACGAGTACGTCACCACGCCGATCACCGACACGATCACCGAGCTGCTGGAGACGCGGCAGGCGCCCGTGTACATCGTGCACTTCACGCAGGCGCAGGCGGTCGAGCGGGCGCAGTCGCTGATGAGCATCAACATGTGCACGCGCGAGGAGAAGGACAGGATCGCCGAGCTGATCGGCAACTTCCGCTTCACCACGAAGTTCGGCCAGAACCTCTCCCGCTACGTCCGGCACGGCATCGGCGTGCACCACGCGGGGATGCTGCCCAAGTACCGGCGCCTCGTGGAGAAACTGGCCCAGGCGGGCCTGCTCAAGGTGATCTGCGGCACCGACACCCTCGGCGTCGGCGTCAACGTCCCCATCCGCACCGTGCTGTTCACGGCGCTGACGAAGTACGACGGCAACCGGGTGCGCACGCTGCGCGCCCGCGAGTTCCACCAGATCGCCGGCCGGGCCGGCCGGGCGGGCTTCGACACGGCGGGCTTCGTCGTCGCCCAGGCGCCGGAGCACGTCATCGAGAACGAGCGGGCGCTGGCGAAGGCGGGCGACGACCCGAAGAAGCGCCGCAAGGTCGTCCGGAAGAAGGCGCCCGAGGGCTTCGTCGCCTGGTCGGACACCACCTTCGAAAAACTGATCGCCGCCGAGCCGGAGCCGCTCACCTCCCGGTTCAAGGTCACCAACATCATGCTGCTGTCGGTGATCGCCCGCCCCGGTGACGCCTTCCAGGCGATGCGCAGCCTCCTGGAGGACAACCACGAGCCGCGCAAGGCCCAGCTGAGGCACATCCGGCGGGCGATCGCGATCTACCGCTCGCTCCTGGACGGCGGGGTGGTCGAGCAGCTCGACACCCCGGACGCCGAGGGCCGCACGATCCGGCTGACCGTCGACCTCCAGCAGGACTTCGCGCTGAACCAGCCGCTGTCGACGTTCGCGCTGGCCGCCTTCGACCTGCTGGACCCGGAGTCGCCGTCGTACGCGCTGGACATGGTGTCCGTCGTCGAGTCCACCCTGGACGACCCGCGCCAGATCCTGGCCGCGCAGCAGAACAAGGAGCGCGGGATCGCGGTCGGCGCGATGAAGGCGGACGGGATCGAGTACGAGGAGCGGATGGAGCGGCTCCAGGACATCACCTATCCCAAGCCCCTCGAGGAACTCCTGCTCCACGCCTACGACGTGTACCGCAAGAGCCACCCCTGGGTCGGCGACCACCCCGTCTCCCCCAAGTCGATCATCCGCGACATGTACGAACGCGCGATGACCTTCACCGAGTTCACCTCCTTCTACGAGCTCGCCCGCACCGAGGGCATCGTGCTGCGGTACCTGGCGAGCGCCTACAAGGCGCTGGACCACACCATCCCCGACGACCTCAAGTCGGAGGACCTGGAGGACCTCATCGCCTGGCTGGGCGAGCTGGTCCGCCAGGTGGACTCCAGCCTGCTCGACGAGTGGGAGCAGCTGGCGAACCCGGAGCTGGAGACGGCGGAGGAGGCCCAGGAGAAGGCCGACCAGGTCAAGCCGGTCACCGCGAACGCGCGCGCCTTCCGCGTCCTGGTCCGCAACGCCATGTTCCGCCGGGTCGAGCTGGCCGCCCTGGACCGGGTCGACGAGCTGGGCGAACTCGACGGCGACTCCGGCTGGGACGCGGACGCGTGGGGCGAGGCGATGGACGCCTACTGGGACGAGTACGACGACCTCGGCACCGGCCCGGACGCACGCGGGCCGAAGCTGCTGCAGATCGAGGAGGACCCGGCCCACGGCCTGTGGCGCGTCCGCCAGACGTTCGCCGACCCGAACGGCGACCATGGCTGGGGCATCAGCGCCGAGGTCGACCTGGCCGCCTCCGACGAGGAGGGCCGGGCCGTGATCCGGCTGACCTCGGTCGGCGAGCTCGGCGCGCGCTGACCGACACCCGCGGCCGACCGGACCCGCCGGACCCGACAGTGGAGAGGCTCTGATGACGAACCCCGCCGAGAGACTGGTCGACCTGCTCGACCTGGAGCAGATCGAGGTCAACATCTTCCGCGGCGCGAGCCCGCAGGAGTCCCTCCAGCGGGTCTTCGGCGGGCAGGTCGCCGGCCAGGCCCTCGTCGCCGCCGGCCGTACCACCGAGGGCGACCGGCCCGTCCATTCACTCCACGCGTACTTCCTGCGCCCCGGCATCCCCGGGGTGCCGATCGTGTACCAGGTGGAGCGGGTCCGGGACGGGCGGTCCTTCACCACCCGGCGCGTCACCGCCGTCCAACAAGGCAAGACGATCTTCAACCTCACCGCTTCCTTCCACCATCCGGAGGAGGGCAGCATCGAGCACCAGCTGCCTCCCCGCCTCGACTTCCCCCACCCGGACACGCTGCCGAAGGTCGCCGACGAGATCCGCGCACACCTCGGCGCACTGCCCGAGGCACTGGAGCGGATGGCCCGCCGCCAGCCCTTCGACATCCGGTACGCGGACCGGCTCCGCTGGACGCCCGAGGAGCTCAAGGGCGCCGATCCGCGCAGCGCGGTGTGGATGCGCGCCGTCGGCCCGCTGGGCGACGACCCGCTGGTGCACACCTGCGCCCTCACCTACGCCAGTGACATGACCCTCCTCGACGCCGTGCGCCTCCCCGTGGAGCCCCTGTGGGGCACCCGCGGCTTCGACATGGCGTCCCTGGACCACGCCATGTGGTTCCACCGGCCCTTCCGCGCGGACGAGTGGTTCCTCTACGACCAGGAGTCGCCGATCGCGCACGGCGGACGCGGCCTGGCCCGCGGCCGCATCTACGACCTGGAGGGCAGGCTGCTGGTCTCCGTCGTCCAGGAAGGGCTCTTCCGCCCCTACCCGTCCGGGCGGCCGCAGCCGGCCGCTTCCGCCGAACCGACCCCGAAGAGCTGAGCACACCCATGCCGACCCCGGCCCACCCCTGCCCCTGCGGGCTGCCCGCCGCCTATGCGGACTGCTGCGGCCGCTTCCACTCCGGCGCGGGGCAGGCCCCGACCGCCGAGCTGCTGATGCGCTCCCGCTTCAGCGCCTTCGCCGTCGGCGACACCTCCTACCTGATGCGCTCCTGGCACCCTGCCACCCGCCCCGACCGGCTCGACCTCGACCCGGAGCAGCGCTGGGTGAAGCTGGACATCCTGGGTACCGACCGCGGCGGGCTGTTCGAGACGGAGGGCTCGGTGGAGTTCCGGGCGCACTACCGCGAGGGCCGGCACACCGGCTCGCTGCACGAGAACAGCGCGTTCAGCCGGGAGGGCGGGGCCTGGGTCTACGTCGGTCCCCTCTCCCCGGTCGCGTTCGACTGAGCCCGCGCCCCGGTGAGGGCGAAGTCCAGACTGGTGCGGTACCACCGGACCTCGTCCGGCTGGTCCGCCGGCAGCAGCCGCTGCGCCACGGCCGCGGCCGCCGGGATCTGCGGGTGCCCGTACGGCGGGGGCGGGCCGAGCGCGGCGAGCACCATCCGCTCCGCCGGGTCGGGGACGGCCCGCGCCAGCTCCTCCTCCGGGAGGACGGAGGCCAGGACGGCGGCCCGCTCCCAGAGGTCGGCGGTCCGGCCCAGCAGCAGCTCCACATGCCTTCCCCGCCAGCGGCGGGGCCGCAGGTCCGCCCCTCGGGCCATCAGCTCCCGGTCCTCCGGGGTGACGCCGCCGTGCAGCAGGGCCGGTCGGCGCTCGCCGAACTCCCGCAGCTCCGCGGCGAGGTAGAGCCACACCACCGCCCGGTACCGGTTGATGCGGTAGCCGACGGGGGTCAGGTGCCCGCACCGGGCGAGCCGCGTGAACCGGGTCGGTCCGATACCGAGCACGGCGGACGCGGCGCCCGCCCCGGCCACCGTCTCGACCTGCGCCCGAAGCGTCTCCGGGAACCCCTCGGCCGCCCGGACGCGCTCCAGCTCCGCCCGCGCGTACCGCGCCGCACCGCCCGGCGCGGGCGGTCCGGCCCGTACGATGCCGAGCTGTACGGCGCGGGCGAACTCGCTCCTGTTGAGGCCGAGTTCACCGGCGGCGCGCACTCCGCCGACCGCCGCTCCCGGCGGCAGGGGCCCCGCCGCTGCGGCCCCGCCGTCCTCCGGGCCTGCGGCTTCCCCGCCCCTCGGGCGCTCCTGCGTCGCGAGCTTCATGGCCGTCCCCCTCACACATCGCGATTACTCTGTGTGACGAAGGTAGTCTGCCGCCGCCCCTCCGCGCGAGGCCTGTGGACAACCCGCCCCGCACCGCCGCGGCCTGGCCTCCCGTCAGCCCCCGGTGATCCGCCGCTCGGCCACCCCGAGGTGCTCCCCCACCCGGTTGACCAGCAGCGTCATCTCGTACGCGACCTGGCCGACGTCCGACTCCGCCGTGCTCAGCACGCACAGCGAGCTGCCCGCCCCGGCCGCCATGACGAAGAGGACCCCTTCGTCGAACTCGACCATCGTCTGCCGTACCTCGCCCGCCCCGAAGTGCCGGCCCGACCCCTTGGCCAGGCTCTGGAGCCCCGCCGCGACGGCGGCCAGGTACTCGGCGTCCTCGCGGACCAGGCCTGCGCTTGCGCCCGTGACCAGGCCGTCGTTGGAGAGCACCACCGCGTGCCGCACCTGCCGGACCCTGCGGGACAGGTCGTCCAGCAGCCAGTCGAGCTGCTTGTCCCATGCCATGTCGAGCCCCTCCCCGTCGGCGCCGCCGCGGCCGCGCCACACCCCGCGTACCAGTGCCGCAAGCCTTCCCCACCAGTGGCTCCCCGGCAAGGAGGACACCGCACGGAGAAGGGGAGGACTCGAAACGCCGCGCTGCCCGGCGGGACGGGCCTGCCCTCAGCCGGCGCCGGGCCCCGCCTCCACGGCCTCCAGCAGCCGCGCCGTGTGCACGCGCCCGGCGTACTCGACGAGCCTGATCAGCACTTCCTTCCCCGAATCGCGGTCCCGCGCGTCGCACAGCACCACCGGAGTCCCCCGCTCCAGGTCCAGGGCGCGCGCCACCTCGTCCGCCGCGTAGCGCCCGGAGTCGCTGAAGCAGTTGACGGCCACGACGAACGGGATGCGCCGGTGCTCGAAGTAGTCCACCGCGGGGAAGCAGTCCTGCAGCCGCCGCGTGTCCGCCAGCACCACCGCCCCGAGTGCGCCCTGCGCCAGCTCGTCCCACAGGAACCAGAACCGGTCCTGGCCGGGTGTCCCGAACAGGTACAGGGAAAGCCCGGACCGGATGGTGATCCGCCCGAAGTCCATCGCCACCGTCGTGGTGGTCTTGCGCTCCACCCCTCCGGTGTCGTCGACCAGCTCGCCGGCCTCGCTGAGCCGCTCCTCCGTCCGGAGCGGCCTGATCTCGCTGACCGCGCCGACCATCGTGGTCTTGCCGACCCCGAAGCCGCCCGCGACGAGGATCTTCAGCGCCAGCGCAGCGGGGTCCGGACCCTCGTCCGCCCCGGCGGCCGTCTCCGGCCCTGCGGCCACATCGTGTCGTCCCATCACAGTGCTCTCAATCCCTCGATGACTTCCCGCAGGATCCGCATCTCCGGCAGCCGGGCCGGCGGCACCGGCCGGCCAACCCGGACGTGTCCCGCCTCCAACAGGTCGCCCAGCAGCACCCGCACCACCCCGACGGGCAGGTCGGCGTCGGCGGCGAGTTCCGCCACCGACTGCGTCCCCGCCCGGCACAGGCGCAGCAGGGCCTCGTGCTCCGGCCCCGGCAGGGTGCCCGCGGCGGCGCCGGCCTCCACCGCGACCAGGGCGATCAGGTCGAAGCGGACGCCGTGCGGTCCCGGTTCCGTACGCCCGCCCGTCACGGCGTACGGCCGCACGAGCGGGCCCGCGTCGGCGTCGTACCAGCGGCCGTCGTCCGCCGGCCCGGCCGTGCCGCTCACCCTGCGGCCGGCGGACGGGCGGCGGACCGCGGCCGGGTCTGCAGGTGCTCGCCGACGCGCTTCACCAGCCGGGCCATCTCGTACGCGACCAGCCCGACGTCGGTGCCGGCGCCGCTGAGGACGGCCAGGCACGAGCCGTCGCCGGCGGCCGCGACGAAGAGGAACGCCTCGTCCATCTCCACCAGCGTCTGGCGCACGCCCCCGGCGTGGAAGTGCCGGCCCGCGCCCTTGGCGAGGCTGTGGAAGCCGGAGGCGACGGCCGCCAGGTGGTCCGCGTCCTCGCGGTCCAGTGCGCTGGACGCGCCCACCGCCAGCCCGTCGTGGGAGAGGACCACGGCGTGGCGGACTTCCCGGACCCGGACCACCAGCTCGTCCAGCAGCCAGTCGAGGCCGACCCTCCCGGGGATGCCGGCGACGCCGCCGTGTGCCTGGTGCTCGCTCATCGTGTGTCTCCTTCGCCGCCCGGGCGGGCGGGCTTCTCCTGTGCACCCCGGACCCAGCCGGCCCGGTAGGCCGCCATCCGGTCCCTGGCCTGTTCCGGGCTGGGCCCCTCGGCCTCTTCGGCGGGGCGGGCCGCGGCCTGCGGCTCCTGCGGCAGCCGGCGCAGCTGCGGCGCCAGGCCGGCCTGGCGCGTCCGGCGCGGCAGGCCGCCCCTCGAGGCTGCCGGCGCGGCGGCCGCCGCCGGGCAGGGTGAGGGCGGGCGCACGGACGGTCCCGTACGCGGCTGCGGCAGGACCGGCGGCGCCGCGCCCACTGCGGCGCCCTCCTCCGGCAGGCCGCCGGCCCCGGTGGAGCCGGGCCCCGCGGCGGACGGCACGGCCGGCTCCGGCGCGGGCTCCTCCTCCGGTGCGCCCCGGAGGAGGGGCTGCGGCAGCAGCACCACCGCGGTGGTGCCGCCGTACGGAGAGGGGCGCAGGTGGACGCGTACGCCGTGCCGGGCCGCGAGGCGGCTCACGACGAAGAGCCCGAGCCGGTCGCTGTCGAAGAGGTCCAGGGCGCCCGACTGCGCGATCCGCCGGTTGGCCTCGTCAAGGGTCTCCCGGCCCATGCCGAGTCCGCGGTCCTCGACCTCCAGGACGTACCCGGCGCCGACGGGCTCGCCGCTGACCCGGACCGCGGTGTGGGGCGGGGAGAACTGGGCCGCGTTCTCGATCAGTTCGGCGAGGAGGTGGGTGAGGTCGGCGACGGCCGCGCCCGCGACGGCGGCGTCGGCGAGCCCCCGCACCTCGACGCGTTGGTACTCCTCGATCTCGGAGACCGCGGCCCGCACCACCGCGGACAGCGGGACCGGCATGCGCCAGGCCCTCCCCGGGGCAGCGCCCGACAGGATGATCAGGCTCTCGGCGTGCCGCCGCATACGGGTGGTGAGGTGGTCGAGGCGGAAGAGGTCGCCCAGCTCGGCGGGGTCGTCCGCGCGGCGCTCCATCGAGTCGAGCAGGGTGAGCTGCTTGTGGACGAGGACCTGGCTGCGGCGGGCGAGGTTGACGAAGACGCCGCCGATGCCGCCGGCGAGCTCGGCCCGCTCCGCGGCGGCTCCGAGCGCGGCCCGGTGCACGGTGGCCAGCGCCTCCCCCACCTGGGCGATCTCGCCCTCCGCGGTCGGCCCGGGCGGGGCCTCGGCGTCGATGTCGATGTCCTGCCCGGCGCGGAGGCGTTCCATGGCGTGGGGCAGTCGGCGGCGGGCGATGTCCAGCGCGGTGTCGCGGAGGGCGGCGAGTTCGACGACAAGGCCCCGGCCGATGCGCACGGAGATCGCGAGCGCGGCGCCGACGGCGAGCAGTCCGAGCAGGACGGCCGCGCCGGCGGGGCCGCGGACACTACGGGCGACGGGGTCGCCGCGGTCCGCGGCGGCGGCGTGTGCGGCGGCTTCGGCGTCGCGCAGGGATGCGCTGACGGAGGCGTACGCGGCGTCCCAGCCGGCGGGCGGCTGCTGCGCGGTCTCCCTGGCTGCCTGCTTGGCCGCGGCCTTCACGGTGTCCTTGGCCGGGCCCCCGGACGGCTCCGGCTCCGCCGCCAGGGCGCGGTCCTCGGCGGCAGTGAGTTCGGCGTACGCGGAGCTCCCGGCAGCGGACTGCCAGGCGGCCTGCCCGGCGGCGGGGAGGTCGCCGGTTGCGACGGCGGTGAGGGTGCGGCGGGCCTCGACGAGGCCGGCGAGACGGCGAACCGATTCGGCGGTGCGCGGGCCGGGCGCCGCCATCAGCGCGTCCTCGCGGGAGAGGAGCTCCCCCGCCCGGGTGAACTCCAGCAGGACCCGGGCTTCGGTGCCGAGGTCGGGCCGGTCGCCGCCGGCGAGGGCGCCGAGGACGCCGAGGGCGGCGTCGACCACGCGGTTGTACGCCTCGTAGGCGGCATCCGGGGTGGCCCGGCGGTCGGCGGTGTCCCTGCGGACGGCGGCGAGCCCTTCGGCGCCCGCGACGAACTCCCGCAGCCGGACGGCGACCGCGGTGCGCTGCCCGCCGGATTCGGCCACGGTGTGCCGGTCGCCGAGGCGGAGCCGCCGGACCGCGGCGTCGGTGCGGCGCATCTGCTTCTCCAGGTCGGCAGCGCGCTCGCCGGCCGGTGCGGCGGCCGCGAGGAGGCGCACGGCGGCGCGCCGTTCGGCCTGGAGCTCCGTCACGGCTGCGGCGACGGGCGTGCGGATCTGCCGGTCGATGTCCTGGACGCGGCTCATGCGGGCGATGTCCCGGGCGGTGCCGACGGTGGTGAGGCCCCAGAGGGCGAGCAGCGCGACGACCGGGACCATCAGGAGCGAGACGACCTTCGCGCGGACGGTCGCCGGACGGGGGAGCCGGCGGGTGCGGGGCGCGGACTGCGGCGGCGCTGCTGCGTCCGGTTGTCTCCGGGGTGTGGGCATCTGCTCCTCGTTCCGGGGCGGGTCGGGTCTGGTCAGCGGGCAGCCGCGGCCGGGGACGCGGCGGGCGCGGAGGCGGAGGGGGCGCCCGCCCGCCCGGCGGCGGTCGGGGAGAGCGCGACGAACGCCGCGGTGAGGAAGAGGTACGAGCCGAGCCCCACGGCGAGCGGGAAGACGAACTGCATCGCGGTCGCCCCGGGGAGTGCCCGGTCGGAGGGGACGACCCGGACCGCGACGGCCGCCATCCCCGTGTAGTGCATGCTGCTGACGGCGGCGCCCATGACGAGCGAGGCGACCGCGACGGCCGCGGGCGTCCTGGTGTGGAGCGCCGCCCACAGGGCGGCGGTGGCCGCGGCGACGGCGACGGCGACGGACAGCGCGACGGCGGCGGGGTCGTAGGAGACGCTGCCGTGCAGGCGCAGGGCGGCCATCCCCAGGTAGTGCATGCCGGCGACGCCGAGGCCGGTAGTGAGGCCGCCGGCCGCCAGGGCCCGGCCGCGGCCCTGCCCGTACCCGACAGCGAACACCCCGGCGCCGACGACCACGACGGCGACGACCAGCCCGAGGACGGTCAGCGGCACGTCGTAGTGGATCTCGGTGCCGGTGACGTGGAAGCCGAGCATCGCGGTGAAGTGCATGGTCCAGATGCCGGTGCCGATGGCGGAGGCCGCGGTGAGGAGCCAGTTGCGGCGGGCGGCTCCCGTCGCGGCGAGCGCGCGGACCGTGCAGCGCAGGCCGAGGGCGGCGCCCACGGATGCCATCACGTATGACAGGACGGGCGTCAGCCAGCCGTACGCCGCGTGGTCGAGGTGTCCCATGGCCCCGGGACGCTAGTCCGGGTGAGGGCGCGAACAGGGGACGCATTTCGAAAGCCGCTGGAACTGCTGGAATATGACAGAGAAACGTCAGGGTCCGACCGCAGTGCGCGACAGCCTGCCCGGCGGACCGGGGCGGGACGGTGCGGGATCATGTGCCCATGACCGAGGACCGCACGCACCCTTCCGAACCCGCAGCCCGTCCGGCTCCCGCCCCGGACGTCCCGCACACGCATACGCACGTACAGGAGTTCTTCGGTGCGCGGGCCGCCGCCTGGGACGCGAAGTTCCCCGACGACGGCCCCGCCTTCGCCGCGGCCGTGGCCGAGTTCGGGCTGCGGCCCGGCGACCGCGTGCTCGACGCGGGCTGCGGCACCGGGCGGGCGCTGCCCGCACTCCGGGCCGCCGTCGGCCCGGCGGGGACCGTCCTCGGTGTCGACCTCACGCCGCAGATGCTGGACGCCGCACGGCAGGCCGGCCGGGACGCCCAGGGGGCGCTGCTGCTCGCGGACGCGGCGCGGCTGCCGCTGCGGGCCGCGGCGCTGGACGCGGTGTTCGCGTCCGGGCTGGTCGCGCACCTGCCCGAGCCGGCCGCGGGCCTGCGCGAGCTGGCCCGCGTGGTGCGCCCCGGCGGCCGGCTGGCCCTGTTCCATCCGATCGGGCGGGCGGCGCTGGCAGCGCGGCAGGGCCGCGAGCTCACCCCGGACGATCTGCGGGCCGAGCACAACCTGCGCCCGCTGCTGGCCGGTTCGGGCTGGGAGCTGGTCTCGTACGCGGACCTCGACAGCCGCTTCCTGGCCGTCGCCGTGCGCTGCCGCTGAGGACGTACGAAGGCCCCGGGCGCGGGGTCCGCGGAGCCGCCCGGGATCACGCCGTGGGGTGGGTCCCGGCTCCGCTGGACCGGCGCTGGTGCGGTACGGGGCAGCCGCCGGAGCCGGGCAGCGGGAAGGTTCCGAGCTCGCCCACGTCGTAGCCGTCGCGGTAGCCCTTGATCTCCGGGTTCTGGCGGGCGTAGTGCGGGGCCCTGCGCGGGGGCAGCAGCCGGACGGCCCGCCCCCGCAGCCGCAGCGCGCCCCGGACGAGGCCGCGCACCCGCGGATGGGGCCGTGCGAAGCGGAAGGCGTCCAGCAGGGCGTCGTCCAGGAGTGCGAGGCTGGCACCGCGCACGGCGGGGGCGAGCCGGGCGGGGTACCAGGAGGCCAGCAGGTCCAGGGTGGCGTCGGCGACCCGGCGGCCGCCCTCGTCCCAGGCGAAGTGCTCCGCCTCGTAGGCGTCGAGGACGGCCTCGAACTCCTCGAAGGAGCCGGGGATGTCCTGGATGCCCATGTGGCGGCCGAGGGTGGCGTAGTAGTTGGCGGAGGCCCGGCGCTCGTGGTGGGTCATCTTCCGCCAGCCGTAGGCGTCCAGCCAGCGGGCCGGGATCACCACGAACGTGCACAGCACGTAGCGCATCTCGTCGTTGGGGATGTCGTAGCTGCGGTGCATCTGGTTGATGCGGCGGATCGCGGTGCGGGCCGTCTCGTGCGCGAAGCCGTGCTCGACGACGGCGTCGAGGAGCAGCGCCGTGTCGTCGTACCGCTTCTGTGCGCGCTCGGTGAACTCCGCCGTCTCGGCCAGCAGCCGGCCGATGCCGGGGACTGCGTAGGTCCGGAAGAGGGCGAGCTCCAGGGCGCGGGTGAAGTCCCAGGGGAACTCGTAGGTGGCGGTGAGCCGGTAGATGGCGAGGAAGTCCTTGTCCGGATCCAGCCGGAGGATCTCCCTCAGCCGGTCGTAGCGCTGCACCGGATGCCCCTTTCTGTGGCGGGCTCCCAACTCTACGTGCAGGTGGGGACCTTGGAAATCGGCGCCGACGGGCTCTCGACGGGGAGGTTACCGGCTGGTTAGGGTGCGCCGACGGGCGGCAAGAGACCGGGAGGCCAGGTGTCCGAGGACGAGGGCGGCGGTTCCCTGTGGGTGCTGACCGCGGTGCTGCTGACCCCGGCCGGGTTTCCGAGCGTGCTGGGCGACGACTTCCCCGAGGCGTGCGCGCTGCTCGGGGTGGCTCCCGACCCGCAGGGGTACGGGCTGGTGCTCGGGCAGGACGAGGAGGGCGCCCGCTGGACGGTCGTCGTGGACGACGTCTCGCTGGTCGCCGCCGCCGTCGCGGCCTGGGACTGCGGCATGGAGTACGACCTCTCGCCCGACGAGCGGACGGTCGTCGCCTCGCTGGCCGGGTGGCCGCTGGAGCTGACGGTGGCCGCGTCGGGACTGCCGGAGCCGCATGATCCGGAGCAGGGTGCGGACGGCACCGGGCGGGTGCCGCTGGCCCCGCCGTCCGCGGACGGCTGGGGGCCGGTGCAGCGCCGGCTGGGGGCCGACCAGGTCGCCCGGGAGTGGGCCGAGTGGAGCGGGCGCGCCGCCGCGGACGGCGGCGCGGCGGCAGCGGCGCACCCCGGGCTGGCGCGGGCGCTGGCGGAGGCCGGGGCGTACACGCGGACGCCGCCGCCGGCGGGCCGGGTGCGGTCGGCGTTCGCGGGCGAGGGCGCCCGCACCCTCCGGGCGGACGGCCCCGGCTGGTCGCTGGTCGCCCGGACGGGCGGGACCGGCGGAACCGGCGGAAGCGCCTTCGTCCTGCTGGACGAGGAGCCGGGCGAGGTCCTCCCGGTTCCGGACGGCGGGCCCGGCGGGCTCCCGGACCTGCCGGGGCTGTTGGAGGCGCTGGACCGGGTGGCTGTACGCCCCGTGTGACGGGGCGCCTGGAGGAGGGGTGAACGCCGTGCCGGTGGAATGGGAGCCGGTCGCCGTGGTGGTCGGCGGCCGGACGGACGTGGTGGACGACGACTGGGGGTGCGAGACGGCCGTGATCCGGCTGGACGCCGCGCGGTTCGGCCCCGAGGCGCTGTACGGACTGGACGCCTTCTCGCATGCGGAGGTCGTCTACCACTTCGACCGGGTCCCGCCCGAGGAGGTCGAGTCGGGCGCCCGGCGGCCGCGGGGCAACCCGGACTGGCCGCTGGTCGGGATCTTCGCCCAGCGCGGCAAGAACCGACCGAACCGGCTGGGTGTCTCCCGCTGCCGGATCGTCGCGGTCGACGGCCTGGACATCCGCGTCGAGGGTCTCGACGCGGTGGACGGCACGCCGGTCCTGGACATCAAGCCGTACATGGCGGAGTTCGGTCCCCGCGGGGAGGTCAGCCAGCCCGCGTGGGCCACCGAGCTGATGCGCGGCTACTACTGAGGGGCCTGAGGCCCGGCCCGGTCCGGCCCCGTCGGGACCGCGCCGGTCAGCGGCCCAGCTCCCTGCGGGAGACGTCCCGCACGCGGCGCCGCTGGGAGGGGTCCAGCAGCAGGTACGCCGCCGCCGGCACACCGATCAGCACCAGCAGCCCCGCCCAGAACCCGACCAGGCCGAACAACACGATCGCCGCCAGGACACCGGCAGCCGCGACTCCCGCGCGCTTGGACATGGGACACCTCCACCCGTCACCGGGGGACGGCCGCTCGCCGTCCCGCCGTCACCCCTACAACGCCCGGCCCCGCCGCCGCGTTCCCGCCCGCCCGCGCCGCCGCCTCACAGGTCCTGGATACGGCGGAAGGGCCGGTCCGCCTCCAGCTCGAACGCGATCTCCAGGAGCGTGCGCTCCGCCCCGGGCCGGCCGGCGAACATGACGCCGACGGGCAGGCCGTCGTCCGTCGCGTGCGCCGACGGGAGGGAGATCGACGGCGTCCCGACGACGTTGTCGACGGGCGTGAACGCCACGTACGTGAGGATCCGCTCGATGAGCTGCGGGTAGGGGACGGTCGGGCTGAGGTGCCCGAGCCGCGGGGTGGTGTGCGCGAGCACGGGCGACAGCAGGAGGTCGAAGCCGCGGAAGGCGGCCGCGTACGCCACGGCCGTGCTCCGCAGCCGGCGCAGCACGCCCGGGGTCTGCCGCCAGACGGCCAGGTACGACTCGCGGAGCCCGCGGCTGAGGGGGTCCATGCGGCGCCGGTCGAAGTCCGCGCCGAGGCTCCGGCCGGTGGCTCCGATCAGGAAGGACAGCATCCCCCAGTAGGCGAGGAAGTCGTCGGTGAAGCGCGGGTCGACGGCGACGACCGCCGGCTCCACGGTGTGCCCGAGCCGTTCGAGCGCTTCCCCGGTGGCGAGGACGGCGGCCCGGGTGGCGGTGTCGGTGCGCACCCCGTTCGGCGAGTCGGGCAGCAGCCCGATCCGCAGCCGGCGCTTCGCGGGGCCCTCCACGGAGCCGACGGGCGGCAGCTTCGGATGGGGCCGGTACGCCTCCGCGGCGGCGAGGAACGCGGCAGCGTCGCGCACCGAGCGGCTGACGACGCCGTCGGCGACGATGTCGAGGGGCAGCATGCGGCTCTGCGCGTTCGCGACGACCCGGCCGCGGGTCGGCTTGAGGCCGACGAGCCCGCAGCAGGCGGCGGGGATGCGGATGGAGCCGCCGCCGTCGTTGGCGTGCGCGAGGGGGACGGCTCCTGCGGCGACGAGGGCGGCGCTGCCGCCGGAGGAGCCGCCCGCCGAGTACCCGGTGTGCCAGGGGTTGCGGACCGGCTCGGCGCCCTCGTACTCCGTGGTCGGGCTGAAGCCGAACTCGGGGAGGCGGGTCTTGCCCAGCACGGTGACGCCGGTGCTGAGGAACTGCCGGGCGAACGGGGCGTGGTTGCGGGCGGGCCGCGGGCGGAAGGCGGAACTCCCGTGCCCGGTGGGCAGTCCGCGGTAGTCGGTGTTGTCCTTGACGAAGGTCGGCACCCCGGCGAAGACGCCGCCGCCCGGCGCACCGCCGGAGGCCGGAGGGCTGCTGTGCACCTCGACCGCGCGGAGCCGGGCGTCGACCGCGCGGACGCGCTCGGCCGCGTCGCGGGCGGCTTCGGCGGCGCCGACCTCGCCCCGCCGGATCGCGTCGGCGAGGCCCACGGCGTCGTGCTCGCCGAGGGCGTCGTCCCGGAAGGCGTGCACACCGGTCCGTATCTCGAATGCCGTCACCGCTACCCCCGCCCAGCCGCGTGTGTGGTCGGCCGCCATCATTCCCTACCACCGGGTAACACGCGAGGGGGCGGATGCGCCGGCCTGAAGGGCGCACGTCGGCACCCGTTGGCCGGATGACACCGGGCAACGGCCGCACGGCCGGCGCCCCGAAGGCCCCCGCGGCGCATCGCGATCGGGTTCCGATCAGGACTCCGGTTGGCAACGGGCGCGCCGCTCATAACATGCTCCGATTATCGAAACAACGTATCGGTTTCGACCGTGTGGCTGGTTATGATCAGCCCCTTCCGACTGGCTGTCGTCCCCCGCTCCCCTCCCCTGCCCAGCCGCCCCCGAGGAACGATGACTTCGACAGAACCCGAAGGCCCACCGGCGGCCATGACGGCCCGGCAGCAGGGGCCGCGGCGGCGGACCGTGCGGCTGCGCACGCTCCTGGTGTGCCTCGCGGTCGTGCCCACGGTGGCCATGGGAACGCAGACGGTGGTCACCGCCGAACGGCTCCTGGACCAATCCGCCCACCTGCGCGCCGATGTGGCGGCCAGTGAGCACACGGGCGTCCCCCTGTACACGCTCCTCGTCGACCTCCAGGCCGAGCGCACCGCCTCGGCGGCCCTGTGGGCGGGCAGCCCCGGAGCCGAGCAGGAGCTCCGGCAGCGGCGGCAGGCGACGGACCGCGCGGCGGCCGAGTTCCGCCGGGCGGCCGCCGAGGCGGGCGTGTCCGTCGGGGAAGTGGTGCGCCAGCTCGGCGACCTGGCGGTCTACCGCGGGCGCGCGGACGCCCGCACCGGCACCCCCGACAGCCTGCTCGCCTACTACACCGCGCTGGTCAACGAGATCATCCGCGTGTACCAGCACGAGTTCAGCCACTCCGAGGACGCCGAACTCACCCAGGCGAGCCGCCCCGTGGTGTCCCTGCTCTCCGCCTCCGAGATGGTGGCGCGCCAGGATGCCCTGCTGGCCCTGGCCGGGCCCTCCCGCGAGCTGGGCGCCAGCGCCTTCGACCAGTTCACCAGTGCCGTGGGCGCGCAGCGCTACCTGTACGAGACCTGGGTCGTGCCGTACCTCCCGGAGCGGGACAGGCGGTTCTACGAGCGCATCACCACCTCCCCGGCCTGGGAGACGAAGACCCGCATCGAGAACGCGATCATCTTCGAGAACAAGGACTCCGACACCGGCATCCGGCTCCCCTCCGACGTCGGCGAATGGCGCGCGGCGCACGGCAACTTCTCGATGCAGATGGCCACCCTCAACATCGACCGGGCCCGGCAGGTCCTCGCCCTGGGCGAGGCGAAGGCGGACCGGCTGCAGACCGAGGTGGCCTGGCTGATCGGCGGCAGCGGCGCCGGGCTGCTGCTCGTCGTCGCGATCGTGGTGGCGAGCACCCGGTCGGTACTGCGCCGCCTGGACGGCCTGCACCGGCGCACCGTGGCGGTCGCCGAGCGCATCCTCCCGGACGTGGTGGCGCAGCTCGGCAGCGGCCGGCCCGTCGACGAGTCCGTGCTGCCCAGGGTGACCGGGCACCGGGACGAGGTCGGCCGCATCAACGACGCGTTCGCGCGGGTCGTCGCGGTGTCCGTGGACGGGCACCGGCAGCTCGCGGCGGAGCGCCACGGCTTCGGCATGTTCGCCTCCGGCATCGCCTCGCGCACCGGGAACCTGGTGAGCCGCCAGCTGGCCCTGACCGAGGACATCCAGGACGCGTTCGGCCACGACGAGTCACTGCTCGCGCAGTTGATGCGGTCCGACCAGCTCACGGTCGGCATGCGGCGGCAGATCGAGAACCTGCTCATCCTCGCGGGCGGCGAGATCCCCGACCCGCACACCGAGCCCATGCGCATCGCCGACCTGCTGCGCGAAGCCGCCGCCGAGGTCGAGGACTTCCGGCGGATCGAGCGGCAGGCGCTGGACGAGGCGAGCGTGCAGCCGCATGTGATCAGCCAGATCAGCCACCTGCTGGCGGAGCTTCTGGACAACGCCACCCGCTTCTCCCCGCCGCGCTCGAAGGTGGTGATCCGCGCCGAACTCGTCGCCGACGGCCTGTCGGTGGAGATCGAGGACCGCGGGCCGCGGGTCGCGTCGGCCACGTACGAGGAGATGAACCGGCGCCTGCACAGTGCACCGCCGTACGCCGTCCTCGCCGAGAACGCGCACCGGCTGGGCCTGTTCGTGGTCGGCCACCTCGCCGAGCAGCTCGGCGCGACGGTCACGCTGCGGCGCTCGGTGTACGGGGGCACCTCGGCGGTGGTCGTGCTGCCGGGCGGGCTGTTGGCCCCCGCGGACCGGCCCGCGGCGCAGCCCGCGCAGCCCGGCCCGGCCGCGGAGGACACCGCCGACACACCGAAGGCCGTGGCCTCCGCCGCCCCGGTGCGGAAGGCCGCACGCACACCCGCGCTCACGTTGGAGCCCGCCCTCACGGCGGAGCCCGTGCCCGCGCCGTCCGCCGCGGACCCCGGGGAGCCCGTACCGGCGCGCGTGACGGGGCCGCGGGCCGTGGAGCCTGCGCCGGTGCCGACCCCGGCCGGGCTGCCGAGCCGGCGCCGCACCGACCCCTCGCCGCCCGCCCGCGCAGAGGGCGTCCCGCGCCCCGCGCTCCCGGCCCGGGAGGCCGCCCGGCCGGCCCTGCCCGAACGCGTACCGCAGACGCACATGTCGCAGCAGCTGCGCGGTCCGCGGACGCCCGAGACGACCGACCGCCAGGATCCGGCCACGCCCGAAGAGGTGGCCGACGCCTGGGCGGACTACGAACAGGGGACCCGGAAAGTGGAAGAAGAGCTCCGACAGGATCAGCCATGACGACGACATCGAACGACATGATCTACAGCGTTCTGGACAACAACCTGAGCAGGATCGCCGGCATCCAGGGCGCCGTGCTCCTGTCCAACGACGGGATCGGGCTGAGCGCCTACCTGCTTGAGCGGGACCAGGCGGAGCGCATCGCCGCCGCCTGTTCCGGGGTCGCCTCCACCATGAAGGCGATATCGCGCGAGGTGGACGGCGGCCGGGTGATCCGCCAGCTCGTCGAGATGGACGAGCGCTACCTCTGCATCGTGGGATGCGGCGAGGGCAGCACCCTCATCGTGGTGACCTCCCGCAAGGCGCGCCTGGGAGAGCTGGGCGGCGAGGCCGTCCGGACGGCGCAGGCGCTCGGCGAGTGGCTGGGCACCCCTGAGCGCACGCAGGCGCAGCCTCCCGCCTCCCCCGCGTAATGCCGCAGGACGACGCGGACGCCGTACCCGACCCCGGACCGGAGCCGGAGCAGGCCGCGGACGCCGCAGCGGACCCGGCGCCGGACGGCGGCGGGCCGCTCGCGCCGCGGTCCGGCGGACGCCGCCGGACCCGCCTGTACGCCCTCACCGACGGCCGGACCGCCGCCCCCTGCACCGTCATGACCATGGACACGACGATCACGGCGGCGGTCCCGGAGGACGCCTGGAGCGGGCTGCCCAGCGAGTGGCGGGCCGTCCTCGCCATGTGCCCGGCGCCGGACGGCCGCGCGGTCGCCGAGATCGCGGCCCGCATGCACATCCGCCTGACCCCGATGGCGCTGCTCCTCGGCGAACTCGCCGACCGCGGGCTGATCCACCACCGGCCGCCCCTGGACGGGGCGGAGGCCGCCGATGTCCACCTGCTCAGGAGAATCAGGGACAACCTTGCCCGCATATGAGAACGCCGCCCGGCAGGCGGCCCCCGTCAAGATCCTCGTGGCCGGCGGCTTCGGGGTCGGGAAGACCACCCTCGTCGAGACGGTCTCGGAGATCGAGCCGCTGCGCACCGAGGAGCGGCTGACGGCCGCCGGGGTCGGCGTCGACGACCTGGACGGCATCGAGTCCAAGGCCGTCACCACCGTGGCCATGGACTTCGGCCGGATCACCCTCACCGACGCCGGGGTCGCGCTGTACCTGTTCGGCACCCCCGGCCAGGAGCGGTTCTGGTTCATGTGGGACGACCTGTTGAACGGCGCCCTCGGGGCCGTCGTCCTTGTCGACACCCGCCGCCTGGACCGCAGCTTCCCGGCCGTCGACTTCTTCGAGAGCCGCGGGCTGCCGTTCGTGGTGGGCGCCAACTGCTTCCACGGCGAACAGGCATACACGGCCGAGGAGATCGCCGCAGCCCTGCACCTGCGCGATCCCGTGACGCCCGTCCTGATGCTGGACGCCCGCGAGCGGGAGGACGTCCGCGGCGTGCTGCTCGCCCTGCTGGACCTGCTCATCGCCAGGGCCGCGGAATCGGGCGCGGAGTCCGGGGCGGCGGTTCGGGGGGCCTCCGCGGCGAGCCGCTGACGCCCGGCCCGCGGGAGGGGTACGCGCGGGGCGTGCGGGGTAGGCGCTCCCCGCGTACGAGGAAGGAGCGCCGCGATGGGAACCGCCGAGGTGGCCGCCGCACTCCTGCGCGACCACGGCAGGACCTACGCCGACGAGGCCGGCATCCGGCTCCGCGACAAGCCGTCCCCGCTGTACCGGCTTCTGGTGCTCGCGGTCCTGTGCTCGACCCGGATCCGGGCCGACATCGCCACCGCGGCCGCCCGCGAGCTCTTCTCGGCGGGCCTGCGCACGCCCCGGGCGATGGCGGACTCCGCCTGGCAGGACCGGGTGGACGCGCTCGGGCGCGCCCACTACGTACGCTACGACGAAAGCACCGCGACCGCGCTCGGCGAGGGGGCGCGGCTGCTGCTGGACCGCTGGCGCGGCGACCTGCGCAGGCTCCGGGAGGAGGCAGGGGGCGACACTGGCGCGCTGCGGGCACGGCTCATGGATGTGCCCCGGATCGGCCCGGTCGGCGCGGACATCTTCTGCCGTGAGGCGCAGGCCGTCTGGCCGGAGCTGCGGCCGTTCTTCGACGAGCGGTCCCGCGCCGCCGCCGCAGAGCTCGGGCTGCCCCGCTCGGCGGAGGGACTCGCCGCGCTGGTAGCTGCGGAGGACCTGGCCCGCTTCGCCGCGGCCCTGGTGCGCGCCTCGCTGTCGAAGGGGTCCGCGCGCGGGTCCGGATGACGGTCGGCCGCGGCCTCCGACTCGCTGCCCGCCGGGGCGAGTTGGGCGGAATGCCCGGCTGGTCCCTGTGTTGATCCTGAGGGCTTCCTTAAGGGACCTTGAAGAACCCTTCCCGGGGGCTTTTTTCGCTGGTCACACACCTAGGCTCGGGCGGACTCCCATCCGTCCCCCCAGTGAGGTGTCACCGGCATGAGCCGCAGCCGTACCCCCGAAACCGTGTCCCGCGCCGAGGCGCGACGCCGGAAGGCCGTGCGTTCGCGCATCGTGCTGTCCGTCACCGCGGCGGCCGCGGTCGTGGCGGTCGGCGTCGCGGTGGCCGACTCCGACGGCGACGCGCGCACCGAGCGCCGGGCGGGCGGCGCGGCGGGTGCCGCGTCCGGGTCGGCCGCCGCCGGGGCCGGGGCGGAGTCGGCCACCCCGCCGGCCCCGGGCGCCGACGCGTCGGCCTCGGCGAGCCCGAGCCCGTCCGCCACGCCCGAGGCGTCCGCGTCCGCGTCGGCGTCGGCGTCGCCCGCCGAGCCGTCGGCGGAGGGCAGCACCGAGGCCAAGGCGGCGCCCGCCTCCCCGGCGGCGCCGGCCCGCAAGCCCGCGACGGGCGGCGGCTCGGGCGGTTCGGGCGGCTCCGGCGGCTCCGGCGGTTCGGGCGGCTCCGGCGGTTCGGGCACGGTGAACACCGATGCCGAATCCGCGGTCCTCGCCATCGTCAACAAGGAGCGCGCCGCGGCCGGATGCGGCCCGCTGTCCTCCAACGCGAAGCTGAGCGCCGCGGCCCGGGCCTACAGCGACACCATGGCGCGCAGCGGTGTCATGTCGCACACCGGCCCCGACGGGTCGACCATGACCAGCCGGGTGGAGGCCGCGGGCTACGCCTGGTCCCGTCTCGGCGAGAACATAGCCCGCGGGCAGGCGGACGCCGACGCGGTCATGAAGGCGTGGATGAACAGCCCCGGCCACCGGGCCAACATCCTCAACTGCGCCTTCAAGGAGATCGGCATAGGCGTCCACAAGGGCGACGGCGGCCCCTGGTGGACCCAGAACTTCGGCGCGCCGAGGTAACCCCTGCCCCCCATGGCCGGCGTCCCCCGCACCCGTCCCCGGGTGCGGGGGACGCCGGCTTTCGGGGGGAGGCGGCTCTCGGGGGGAGGCGGCTCTCGGGGGGAGGCGGTGACGGGCCGGGCGGCGCGTCGGCCACTATGGGGCCGTGCCTCGAACTTCGCGCTACCTGCTGATATGGCTGTCGTGCACAGCCGCCAGTGTGACTGCCGTGCTCGGCACGGTCCAGTTCGTGGTGGGTTCGACCAGGCAGACGCCCCCGGTCGCACGGTCCGCCCCCGTCGTCGTCAACACGCCGCCCGCGTGGCTGGCGGTGACGAACCCGTCGGCGAGCCCCTCGCCGTCGCCCTCCCCCGGTTCCTCCGCCGCCACGCCGCGGCCGTCCCCGTCGGCGGGCACCCCGACCCCGGCCAAGCCCTCGGCGGGCGCCTCCCGGTCCGCCGCCGTGAAGTCCTCTCCGGACTGCGAGGAGGGCGGGGTGGGGCTGCACACGGTCCCCTCCCAGGGCGGCCGGGCCACGGTGCGCTACGGCAGCCGGGGGGTGTGCCTGATCTCCGCGGTTCCGAACCGGGGCTTCAAGACCAGCACGTCACAGCCCTCGGCCGACACTCTCACCGTGACGTTCACCAGCGACGACCACCGCTCCACCATCACCGCGACGATCGAGCCCCGGGCGAAGGCCAGCGTCCGCGAAAGCTCCTTCTGAGCAACCCCGGGCGGCCCCGGGCGGCCGCAGGCGAAGCGGAAGGTGAGCTGTTCCTTAGGGCAACCTCAAGATCCGGCCGCGGGGGTTCCGGCCGCCCGGGGCGGTCCTATGCTCGCGTCAGCAGAGCGGCCGCAGGTGCCGGGGCATGCCGCCCCGACCGGTCCGGCCGCCGCTTCCACCGCGCCGGAAGGGTGTCCGGCCCTTCCGCAGTCCGACCGTGCCCTGGGGTGACTTCGCCATGACTTCTCGCATGCTCCGATCCGTCCGCGCCGACCTCCGGACGGCGTCGGCCCGCTCCGCCCGGGCGCGCGGGAGGCGGCTGCCGGCGGTCGCAGCGGCGGTGCTCGCGGCCGGGCTGACCGCCGCCTGCGGACCGTCCTCCCAGCCCGCCGGGGCCGCCTTCCCGTCCGCGGCCCGGCAGTCCGCCGGATCCCTGCCTGCCGACGGCCTCCCCGCCGGGGCGGAGTCCGCGAGCGGCTCGCCCGAGGTCTCCGCGACCGCGTCGACGGCCCCCTCCGCCTCCGCGTCCGCCAGTGCGCAGCCCTCGGCCGCGCCCTCCAAGTCCGCCTCGGCGGCCGCCTCCAGGAAGCCGTCCGCGCCGCGCACCTCGGCTCCGCCCGCCCCGGCCCGGGTGCCCGGTCCCGGCTACGACGCCTCCGCCGACGCGCAGAAGCAGGTGGACGCGGCCCTGCGCGCGGCCAAGGCCGACGGGCGGATGGTGCTCCTCGACTTCGGTGCCAACTGGTGCGGCAACTGCAAGGCGGCCGACAAGGTGTTCGCCCAGCCGCAGACCACGGCGCTCCTCGGGGCCTCGTACCACCTGGTCAAGGTCGACATCGGTGGCAGCAGCTCCGCCAACTCGGCGCTGCTGGGCAAGTACAGCCCGTCCGGGGGCACGTACAGGATGCCCGTGCTGGTCGTCGTCTCCCCCTCCGGGTCGGTGCGCACCGACACCCACGTCACCGGGAACCCGCCGCTGACCGCGGACGGCATCAACGCCTTCCTGCGCCAGTGGGCGTCGTGAGACGGCCGGTCGCCGCCGTCGCAGCAGCCGCTGTGGCGGCGGCGGGCCTCGCGTTGGCAGCCGCGTGGGCCCCCGGCGGCGGGCCCGCGGAAGGGCGGGGCGGCGCCGGCGGTACGGGCACCGGGGCGGCGCCCGCGGTCGCGGATCCGGGCGCCCGGCCGGCGGCCCCCGAGCTGGCCGGAGCGGACCTCGACGGGCGGCAGGTCGACCTCGCGGGCCTGCGCGGCCAGGTCGTCGTCGTGAACGTGTGGGGCTCCTGGTGCGCGCCGTGCCGGGCGGAGGCCGACGACCTGGAGCGCGTCAGCCGGCAGACCCGCGGCGACGGCGTCCGCTTCCTCGGGATCAACATCCGCGACCGGGACCGCGAGGCGGCCCGCTCCTTCGTCCGCGCGCACGGCCTGGGCTTCCCGAGCCTGCACGATCCGGAGGGCGCGCTGCTGCTCCGCTTCCCGCCGTCCGTGCTGAACCCGCAGACCGTCCCCTCGACGCTGGTGGTCGACCGCCGGGGCCGCGTCGCGGCGGCGATCGGCGGCTCCGTCACCGAGGAGCAGCTGCGGCCGCTGGTGGCGCGGGTCGCCGGGGAGGCCTCGTGACGGCCGCCGCCGGCCTCGGGGCCGGCGCCGCCGCCCTCGCCTTGGCGGATGCGCCGTCGCTGGTCAACGGCACACTGCTGATCGCGGCTCCCGTCGCCTTCGCCGCGGGGCTCGTCTCGTTCCTCTCGCCGTGTGTGCTGCCGCTCGTCCCCGGCTACCTCAGCTACGTGACGAGCCTGTCGGTCGCCGATCTGGCAGACGCGCGAGGCGGGCACCGCAGCCGGATGGCCGCAGGCGCGCTGCTGTTCGTCCTCGGCTTCACGGCGGTTTTCGTCTCCGGCGGCGCCCTGTTCGGCTACTTCGGCCGGACGCTGCTGGCGCACCAGGAGGCACTCACCCAGGTGCTCGGCGTCTTCACCGTCGTCATGGGCCTGTCGTTCACGGGCTTCCTGCCGGGCGTCACGCAGCGGGAGTTCCGCAGCCGCCGGCGCCCTGCGCTGGGTCTCTCCGGGGCCCCTCTGCTGGGCGCGGTGTTCGCGGTGGGCTGGACGCCGTGCATCGGGCCGACGCTGGGGGCCGTACAGGCCCTCGCGTGGACGGAGGCCAGTGCCGCGCGCGGGGCGCTGCTGATGGCCGCCTACTGTCTGGGGCTGGGGTTGCCGTTCGTCCTGGCCGCGCTCGCCTTCCGGCGTGCGCTGGGGGCGTTCGGGCTGGTCAAGCGGCACTACCGGTGGGTGCTGCGGATCGGCGGGGGCATGCTGGTGCTCGTCGGCGTCCTGCTGGTCACCGGCGTGTGGAACGACCTGGTGTACCGCCTGCAGTTGTGGAGCGCGGACTCCGCAGCGGCGTTCTGACCCCTCTCCCGGACCGGACCACACGACACAAGAACGCACACATGGCACACACGACACAGGTGACACACATGCCCCAGACCACCCGCTCGAACGCCGCCGCCCGGACGGGCCGTTCACGCCCGGCGCGCCTCGCCGCCGCCCTCCTCTGCCTGGCCGGGCTGACCGCCTGCGGCGGCCAGGACGCCGGGCAGGCGGACGGCGCCGCCTCTGCGCCCACGGCGAGCTTCACCGACAAGGGCGTCACCGTCACGCTCTCGATCGCCGACTGGCGCGACGCGAAGGGCACCCTCAAAGCCGTCTTCACCCCCGAGGAGAAGGGGTTCCACCTGTACAGCACCGACCTGCCGGCCACCGGCGTCGAGGGCGTCGGCCGGCCCACCGCGGTCTCCGTCACCGGAGTGCTCCGCGCCGAGGGGAAGCTGACCGCGGCCGCGGACGTGCGCACGATCAGCGTGCCCGGTGTCGGCGCCCCGGTCCCCGTCTACCCGGACGGCCCGGTCACCACGACCCTGCCGGTCCGCGCCGACGGCACCGGAGAGGCCACCGTGCTGCTCGGCTACGCCAGCTGCAGCACCGAGGAAGGCTGCACGATCCCGGTCTCCGACCGGCCCGTCCACCTGCGCATCACCGCCGACGGCCCGGTGTTCGGGCCCCGCTAGCCGTGGCCGGAAGGGCCTGCCCCGCCCGCCCCGGCCGGCGGCGGCCTCCCCTCGGACCGCTCCGGCCCAACCCCTAAGGTGTCCCCCATGCCCAGCGTCCTGGTCGTGGAAGACGACCCCAGCATCCGCCAGTCACTGATCGAGGTCCTGGCGGAGCACGGGTACGCCGTGCGCAGCGCGGCCGACGGCTTCGGCGGCCTGCGGGAGCTCACCCAGACGCCGGTCGACGCGGTGGTCCTCGACCTGGGGCTGCCGGACCTCGACGGCGGCGACGCCCTGCGCATGATCCGCGGAATATCCTCGGTGCCCGTGCTGGTGGCCACCGCACGGGACGACGAGGCGGAGATCATCAAGCTTCTCAACGCGGGCGCCGACGACTACCTGGTCAAACCGTTCTCCGGCGGGCAGCTCATCGCACGCCTCGCCGCCGTTCTGCGGCGCACCAGCCACGTCCCGCCCGCCGGCGCCGGCGCGGCCCCGGCGGCCGCATCGGCCGCGCCGCGGCCGGCCACCGTCGGCGAGCTCGTCGTCGACCCCGGCGCCCGCACCGCCTTCCTCGCCGGCCGCGAGCTGCGGCTCACCCGCAGGGAGTTCGACCTGCTGGCGTTCCTGGCCCGGCACGCCGGCCAGGTCGTCTCCAAGCGACGCCTGCTGACCGAGGTGTGGCGCGAGCCGTACGTGGACGACCAGACCGTCGACGTGCACCTGTCGTCCCTGCGCCGCAAGCTCGGCGAACGCGCGGCGGCCCCCCGCTACCTGAGGACCGTCCGCGGCGTCGGCATCAAGCTGGTGGCCCCCCGTTGAGGCGCTCGCTGGCCGGAGTGGCGCTCGCCGTGACCTCCATGGTCGCGCTGTCCTTCCTCATACCGCTGGCCCTCCTCGTGATGTCGCTCGTCAAGGAGCAGGGGGTCAACGAGGCCGAGCAGCGCGCCGCCGCGCTCGCACCGGTCCTCGCGCTGACCACGGAGCCGGCCGCCCTGCGCGAATCGGCCGCCAGCCTGGACGGGGGCGAGCACCTCGTCGTCCACCTCCCCGACGCCGGCGCGCTCGGCAGGTCGAAGGCGCCCGCCGCGCTCCTCGAACGGGCCCGCAGGGGGCGGGAGTCGATCTCCCAGGAGGTGCCGGGCGGCTGGATGTGCCTCCAGCCGGTGGTGCTGCCCGGCGACCGGGTCGCCGTCGTGGAGAACTTCGTCCCCGAGGAGGAGCTGACCCGCGGGGTCGCGGAGTCCTGGGCGGTCATGGCGTTCCTCGCGGTCGGGCTGATCGCCGGCTCGGTCCTCGTCGCCGACCGCCTGGGCGCGAAGGTCGTACGGTCCTCGAAGCGGCTCGCGCAGGCCTCGCGCGCGCTCGGCGAGGGCGACCTGGACACCCGCGTGGACCCGATGGGCCCGAAGGAACTCCGCGAGGCGGGCGTCGCGTTCAACGCGATGGCGCACCGCATGACCGAGCTGCTGGCGGTGGAGCGCGAGCTGGTCGCCGACCTGTCGCACCGGCTGCGGACCCCGCTGACCGCCCTCCACCTGGCGTCGGAGCGGATGGCGGGCACACCGGAGTCCGCGCGGGTCGAGACGGCCGTCGGCGAACTGGAGGCGGAGCTGCAGGCCATCATCGCCGCGGCGCGCACCCCGCTCGCGGTGGGCCCCATGGGCCAGGGCCTCCTCGGCGCCGAGCCCGCCGCCGGGCGGGGGCCGGCCGGTGCGGCGGGGGCCGGGCCGCGCTGCGAGGCGGCCGAGGCAGTGCGCGGGCGGACGGCGTTCTGGACGGTGCTGGCGGGGCACCAGGACCGGGAGTGCTTGCTGGACCTCACCCCGGAGCCCACGCCGGTGGCGCTCTCCGAGGACGACGTCGCGGCGGTGGCCGACGCCCTGATCGGCAACGTCTTCCGGCACACCCCGCCCGGCACGCCGCTCGGCGTGCGCGTCGTGCGGTCGGCGCTGGCCGTCGAACTGGTCGTGGAGGACGGCGGGCCCGGCATCCCGGATCCCGACCGGGCCCTGTCCCGCGGCAGCAGCACCGGCTCCACCGGTCTGGGGCTCGACATCGCGCACCGGGCGGCCACCGCCACGGGCGGCTCCGTGCGCATCGGCCGGAGCCCCCTGGGCGGCGCGCACATCGCGGTCTCGTTCGCCCTGGCCCCCGCCCCGCTGCCGGGGCGGGGCCCGCGCACCTCCAGGCGCCGCCCGGCCTGGCCGCGCAGGCGCTGAGGCCCGCCCCGGCCGCGGCCGGGGTGGTTCCCGCAGGGCGTCAGGGCGCCGGGGCCAGCAGGATCTTCCCGCGGGTCCCGCCCGCCTCCAGCAGGGCGTGCGCCCGGGGCGCCTCCTCGAACGGCAGCACGCGGGCGATCCGCAGCGCCAGCTGCCCTTGCTCGACGCGGCGCGCCAGGGTGTCGAGCACGGCGGGGTCGGTCCGCACCCCGTACACCTCGACGTCGACGGACCGCTCGGGCTCCGGAACGGCGAACGGCGTCAGGGACACGAAGCGCCCCCCGTCGCGGACGGCCTCGACCGTCCGCGGCCGCCCCGCCGCGTCGATGACGGCGTCGTACGCGCCTGCCGGCGGGGGCGCGGCCCCGGTGAACACCTCGGCGGCACCCAGCCCGCGTACGGTGTCCGCGTCGTCGGGGCGGGCGAGGGCGGCCGGGTGCAGGCCGCGCAGGGCGGCGAGCTGCACGAGGTATCCGCCGACCGCGCCGGCGGCGCCGCAGACGAGGAGCCGGCCCGCGAAGCCGGGGCCGAGCCGGTCGAGGGCCTGCTCGGCCGTGAGCGCGGCCAGCGGCAGGGCCGCCGCGTGCTCCAGCGGGGCGCCGGCCGGCGCCGGGACCGCGAGCCGCTCGTCGAGGGCGACGTACTCGGCCGACACGCCGGCCCCGTCGGCCAGTGAGGGGCGCAGGGCGACGACGCGGTCGCCGGGCCGGAAGCGGCCTGCCGCGGGGCCGGTGGCGGCCACGGTGCCGGAGACGTCCCAGCCGACGACGGCGGGCAGCACCGGGGAGGGGATGTCGCCGCGGCGCACGGCCAGGTCGACCGGGTTCACGGCGGCCGCGGCGACCCGGAGGAGGATCTCCCCGCGGCCCGGCTGCGGGATGTCCCGCTCGGTGACGGCGAGGACTTCCGGCGGGCCGTGGGAGCTGAAGGTGACTGCTTTCAAGGCTGTGCCTTTCGTGTGCGTCCCAGGTGGCGCATCGCGGGCTTCTCGACGGCCGCGTACAGCAGCCAGGCCACGGCGAGCGTCGCGAGGGCCTCCAGCACCAGCACGCCGATGCCGGCGGCGGTACCGAAGAACGTGTCGGGGCCGAGGAGGTGTTCGCGGACGACGTTCAGGAGGATGAGGTGGACCATGTAGAAGGCGAAGGAGACCTCGCCGAGCCAGACCGCCGCCCGGCCGCGCAGCGGCGAGGGCCGGCCCGAGACGTCCTGCAGGGCGACGGCCGGGATCAGCAGCGCCATCGGGATGACGAACACCGCGTCCAGGGCGTACAGCCAGGGCACGTACAGGGACAGGGCGTACGCGGCGAGGCACGCGGCCGCGGCGGGCAGCGGGCGGACGCCGAACCGGCGGCCGGTGACGACGATCCGCGCCATCAGCATGCCGAGCACGAAGTCCAGGGCGCGCACCGGCGGCAGCATGTACACGCTCCAGTACTGCCAGACGGAGGCCGGGGAGCCCTCGGGCATGGGCGGGTCGCCCGGGAGCAGCAGGTAGGCCAGGGTCGGCACGGCGACGACCGCGGCGGCGGTCCCGGCGGCCCAGCGCCACAGGTGCGCGGGCGGGATGCGCTTGATCCCGTGCAGGAACAGCGGGAAGCAGAGGTAGAAGAACAGCTCGCAGGCGAGCGACCAGCTGGGCGGGTTGACCCCGAGGAAGACGGAGAACTCGGGGATCCAGGCGTGGACGAGGAAGAGGTTCGGCACGGCCTGCCACCACTGGGTGGTGGCCCCGGACAGCAGCGCCAGGGCGAGCACCCAGGTGACCAGGTGGTTGGGGTAGATCTTGAAGAAGCGGCGGCGCCAGAAGTGCCGCGGCGGGTCGCCGGGCCGGGCCGACCAGGTCAGGACGAAGCCGCTGAGGATGAAGAAGAAGCTGACCCCGGCCCAGCCCGCGTTGCCGAACAGCCACCGGTATCCGTCGGCGATGTCCTTCGAGGCGAACGGGTTGAGGGCGGGCAGTGCGAGCGAGGAGTGGTAGCAGAACACCAGCAGGGCGGCGATGAACCGCAGGCCGGTCAGTGAGGGGAGCCGGCCGTGCACGGCCTGTCGGGGCTCGGCGGCGCGCTCCGTCGGTGTCGCGGCGGGTTCCGCGGTGGTGGACACGGGCTCTCTCCGGAGGGTGCGTGGATGGGCGGGGCCGGCCCGCCGGGGCGGGCGGGCGCCGGCCGGTGGTGCGGCCGGGCCCGCTCCGGTCCCGCGGGGCGTGCTGCCGGGTCAGTCCCGGTCGAGGAAGCCGCCGAGGAGTTCGACGACCTCGGCCGTCTTCTCGAAGATGACCATGTGGCCGCTCTCCAGCTCGGCGTACTCGCTGCCCGCGACGGCGGCGTGGATCTCGCGTGCGTGCTCGACGGGGATCAGGGCGTCCCGGGTGGAGCCGATGACGAGGGTCGGCGCGGTGATGGCGGGGAGGCGGTCGCTGATGTCGACGCGGTGGTCCAGCTCGATCTGCCGCAGCGTGTGCGCCTCGGCCTTGATCCCGGCGACGGTCGCCTTGACGCCGTCGCCGCCGAAGCCGGCGAGGAAGGCCGGCGAGAAGATCAGCAGGGCGCTGTAGGCGGCGAAGGCCTCTCCGTCGATGTCGGGGAGGCGGCGCCACAGGTCGACGGCGAGCTGCTGGCGCGGGTCGTCGTTGCGTGCCCAGCCGTTGATGACGACGAGGCGGCGGACGAGCTCCGGGTGCCGGGCGGCGGCGGCCGCCGCGACGACCGCGCCGAGGGAGAACCCGACGATGTCGAAGGGCCCGTCGGTGACCGCCCGGGCGGTGCCGACGACCTGTTCGACGAGCTCGTCCAGGCTCAGCTCGTCGGCGTGGAGCGGGGTGCGGCCGCTGCCGGAGCAGTCCGGGGTGACGACCGTGTAGCGGTCGCTGAAGTGCTCCCGGATGTGGCCGAACTGGGCTTCGCCGTCACCGCCGGTGCCGTGGACGAAGAGCAGGGCGGGACCGCTGCCCTGCACCGTGTAGTGGACGGGGGTGCCGTTGACGTCGATCGTGGGCACGGGAGGCTCCTCACTGTCGAAGGGGGCGCGGACGGGATGCCGTCCGCGAGGGGGTCGGTGGGCGGGGTTCAGCGCAGCGCCGGGGCGGGCTCGCGCTCTTCGGCAGGTGCCCCGGGGGCCTGGGGCAGCCGCGGCCGCGGCCGGGACCAGCGCCGCATGACGGGGCGTTCGACGCACACCAGCAGCAGCCGGCCGACGAGCAGCGTCGCGAGGAAGAAGCCCAGGAGGACCAGGACGCCGGGGAGCGGTGCGAAGAGCCGCTCGTCCATCAGCGCGGTGCGGCCGTAGTACATCACCACGTACTGGGCGAGGTAGAAGCCGAAGGAGACCTCGCCGAGCCACTGCATGGTGCGGCCGCGCAGCACCGTCGGGGCGCCGTCCACGTCGGCCCGGGCCACGGCGCAGATCAGCAGCGACACCGGGATGATGGTGGCGACGTTGAGGCCGTACAGGAACGGCACGGCCATGGCGGCGGCGTAGCCCGCCAGGCAGAGCAGGGCCGCCGGGAGGATCCGCACGCGGGGGAAGGCCCCGGCGAGGACGAGCCGGGCGAGCAGCATGCCGAGGACGAACTCGAACATGCGGACCGGCGGGAAGTTGTAGCCGAACCAGAACTCCCACAGGGAGATGCCGAAGCCCTCGGGGGTGGGCGGGTTCTGCGGCAGCAGGAAGTCGGTGGCGAGCTGGACGGCGACCATGCAAACGACCATGGCGGCGGCCCAGCCCCACAGCGCCCGCTCCCTGATCCGCAGCACGGGCCCGATCAGGAAGGGGAAGAGCAGGTAGAAGAGCAGCTCGCTGCAGAGCGACCAGCTGGGCGGGTTGACGCTGATGAAGGTCTCGTGCTGCGGGAACCAGGAGTGGACGAGGAAGAGGTTCGGCAGCCAGGCGGACAGCGGTGTCATCGCTCCGGCGAACAGCACCATGGCGAGCGCCCACATCACGATGTGGTTGGGGAAGATCTTCAGCAGGCGGCGGCGCCAGAACCCGGTGGCGGTGTCGCCGGGCTTGGCCGACCAGGTCAGGACGAAGCCGCTGAGGACGAAGAAGAACGACACGCCCATCCAGCCGGCCTTGCTGAACAGCCAGCGGAAACCCTCCTCCCAGGCCTGGTCGGCGAAGGGGTTCATGGGCGGGTCGCTGAAGGTCGCGTGGAAGAAGAAGACCAGGGCGGCAGCGATGAAGCGCAGGCCCGTCAGCGAGGGCAGTTTGGCTCTGGACGGCCCGGGGGCGGTGCCGGGGGCGGCAATCGGGGACGGCGGGGTCATGGGCGGTCGGCCCTTTCAGGAGGCGTGGGTCAGGGAGCGCTGCGACGGGGCTTCGGCGGGGGCGGCCGGCTGCTTCCTCCGGGGCCGCGCCCAGCGCTGCATCAGGGGGCGCTCCACGCACAGCAGGAGCAGCCGGCCGAGGACGAGGGAGGCGGCGAACTCCGCGGCGATGACGGCGATCCCGACGGGGACGGAGTACGTGCGGTGGTCCATCAGCGTGGTGCGGGTGAAGGACAGCACGATCTGCTGGACGAGGTAGAAGCCGAAGGATGCCTCGCCGAGCCACTGCATGGTGCGGCTGCGCAGCCCGGTCGGGGTGCCGTCGGCGTCGGCGCGGGCGACCGCGCAGATCAGCAGGGAGATCGGGACGATGTTGGTGAGGGTGAGGCCGTACAGGAACGGCACTTCGAGGGCGGCGGCGTAGCCGGCCACGCAGAGCAGGGCGGCGGGGAGGACCCGTACGCGGGGGAAGGCCCCGGCGAGGACGAGCCGGGCGAGCAGCATGCCGAGGACGAACTCGAACATGCGCATCGGGGGGAAGTTGTAGCCGAACCAGAACTGCCAGACGGTCACGTCGGTGCCCGGGGCGGGCGGGCTCGCGGGTGCGAGGAAGTCGGTGGCGAGCTGTACGAGGGCCATGCAGGCGGCCATGGCGGCGGCCCAGCCCCACAGCGCCCGCTCCCTGATCCGCAGCACGGGCCCGATCAGCAGGGGGAAGAGCAGGTAGAAGAGCAGCTCGCTGCAGAGCGACCAGGCGGGGGTGTTGAGGCCCATGTGGACGGCCGGGTCGGGGAACCAGGACTGGATCAGGAAGAGGTTCGGCAGCCACACGTGCGCGGGGACGGCCGTGCCGGCGAAGAGGACGATCGTGGCGGCCCAGGTGACGATGTGGTTGGGGAAGATCTTCAGCAGGCGGCGGCGCCAGAACCCGGTGGCGGTGTCGCCGGGCTTGGCCGACCAGGTCAGGACGAAGCCGCTGAGGACGAAGAAGAACGACACGCCCATCCAGCCGGCCTTGCTGAACAGCCAGCGGAAGCCGTCGGCGACGTCCTCGTCGGCGAAGGGGTTCATGGAGATGAACACCAGCGAGGCGTGGAAGAAGAAGACCAGGGCGGCGGCGACGAACCGCAGGCCCGTCAGCGAGGGGAGCGGGGGTCTGGCGGGAGGCACGGGGCTGCTGGGCATGGGCGGTGCTGCCTTCCTCGTTCGGTGGGCGCTGTTTCAGGAGGCCGGCGCGGCGGTGGCGGCGGTGGCGGTGGCGGGTTCGGCTGCCGCGGCGGTGGCGGCGGCCCGGCGCCGGCCGGCGTACACGGTCTGGGCGATCAGCAGGGCTCCGAGGGCGGTGAACGCGGCGGCGCCGAGCGTGACGGCGCGGGTTCCGAGGCCCTGGTCGATGAGCCGGCCGCCGGCCCAGGAGCCGAGGGCGGCGCCGAGCCCGAAGGCGGACATGTTGGCGGTCAGGGACAGCGTCGGGGCGTCCGCCGCCGCGGAGAGGACCTTCGTCTGGAGGCCGGGGATCAGGGCGAAGGTGGCCATGGAGAACAGGAGCAGGAAGACGGCGCCGCCGGCGGCGTACGGCGCGGCGGCCCAGTACAGGAGGCAGACGGCGGCGAGCGTCCAGGACAGGCGGAGTACGGCCCGGTCCGCGGACCGGTCGGCGTACCTGCCGCCGAGGGCGTTGCCGGCGACGGAGCCGATGCCGTAGGCCACGAGGACGGCCGGCACCCAGGCGGCGGGGAAGCCGCCGACGTCGGTCAGCAGCGGCACCATGTAGGTGATCAGGGTGAACATGCCGGCCGAGCACAGGACGGTGGCGAGGACGGTGCCGACCACCTGCCACTCCTTGAAGACCCGCAGTTCGTGCGCGGCGGAGGAGCCGGCCGTGCGGCCGTCGTCCGGGATGACCAGCAGGATCAGGGCTGCGGCGGCCAGGGCGAGCACGGCGACGCTGCCGAAGGTGGCGCGCCAGTGCAGCTGTTGGGCGACGAGGGTGCCGAGGGGGACGCCGAGCACGGTCGCCAGGTTCACGCCGAGCTGCGTGGCGGCGACCGCGGATCCCTCCTTGCCCTCGGCGGCCATGCCGCCCGCGGTGACCACGCAGACGGCGAGGAAGGTGCCGTGGATGACGGCGGTCAGCATGCGGCCGGCGACCAGCAGGGCGAAGGTGGGCGCCAGGCTGGAGAGGACGTTGCCGGCAACGGACACCAGCAGCAGCGCCACCAGCAGGTACTTGCGGCGGATCCGGGTGGACGCCGCGGTGACGAGCGGTCCTGCGACGACCACGGTCAGCGCGTAGACGGTGACGAGCAGGCCCGCGGTGGGGATCGTCACCGACAGGTCCTCGGCCAGGTCGCCCAGCATGCCGCTGGGGGCGAGTTCGGCGGTGCCGACGCAGAAGATGGCCAGGATCAGTACAGCCATACGGGACCGCATGGAATGCCTCTCGTGTGCAGCGGGGCGGCGGGCGGTGGACGGGCGCGCGGGCGGTGCGCGGGCAGGCCGCCGGACTTCGACCGGTGGGGCGGCGCGGGCAGTTCGCGCTGCGCACCGCCTGTCGCCGCTACCGGTATCGGAGTCTCTATCGAAACCCAATGATCAGCTTAATGGCGACTTGGCCACTATACAAGCAGTATGAACGATGGAGGGCTCATGCTGTCGTCGTCGCGAGCTCGTTCGCCTGTGCAGGCGGCAGCTACGTGAGGCGCGCCGAGGGAATCGGCCGCCTCAGCAGCACCACGGCCAGCACCGCCGCCGCAAGCACGGCGGAGACGGCCGGCAGCAGGGCCGTGGGGCCGCCCAACAGGGCGGCTCCGAGGGCCGATCCGCCGGCGATGCCCACCTGGAAGCCGGTGACGTACACCGAGGACGCACGGTCGGCGTCCCCCGCGGCCAGCCTCATGACTCCCGTCTGGAAGACGGGCCCGGCCGCAGCGAAGGCACCGCCCCACACCGCCACGGCGACGGCGGCCGCGGCCAGGCGCGCTGCGGGCGGCACCGGTGCGAACGCCAGCGCGAGCAGGGCCACTCCGGCCGTGAAAGCCGCCATGGTCACGGCCGCCGCGCGCTGCGGCGCCCGGTCGCCGTGCCGGCCGATCAGGTACGTCCCGACGGCCCCCGCGACACCGAAGGCCGCAAGCAGGGCGGTGACCGGTCCCGCACCGCCGCCCGCGGCGTCGGCCACGATGACGGCGAAGTAGGTGTAGCTGAGGAAGTGCGCGGTCACGAGGGCGACCGCGGTGCCGCACAGCCGCAGCACCGCGGGCCAGTCCACCTGCCCGCGCGCGTCCCCCCCGGCCCCGGCCCGAGCGGTGTCCTCCGGAACCGCGGCGGCCGCTCCCGGCCGGACGGCCCACACGAGCGCGCAGGTGACGGCCGCCGTGGCGGCCGCCAGCAGCAGGGCGGTGGCCCGCCAGCCGATGAGACCGCCGACCAGGGTCGTGCCCGGGCTCCCGACGATCGCCGCGAGCGACGCGCCGCCGAACACGGCGGCGGTGGCGCTCCCCACCTGCCCGCGGGGCACCATGGCCGCGGCCGCCGGGGCGACGAGCGACCAGAGCACCCCGTGTGTCAGGGCCGCGGCGACCCGGCTGACGGCCATCATCGCGAACCCGGTCGAGGCGGCGGCCAGCACCTCGGCGGCGAACAGCACGACCAGGGAGGCCGCCAGCGCCGTGCCGCGCGACATGCGCGAGGCGAGCGCCACCGCGGGGACGGTGACGACCGCGGCGACCACCGCGTATCCGCTGATCAGCAGGCCGACCCGGCCCTCGGAGACGTCGAGGTCCCGGGCGATGTCGCGGATCAGCCCGACGGGGAAGACCTCGAAGGTGACATACACGAAGGTGGCCGCGGCGAGCACCGCCAGCCGGGCCGCGGTGGCGCCGGCCGGCCGGCGCGCCGCCGCCGTGGCCGCCGCAGGGCTCATCGGCCCGCACCGGCCGCGGCGGCGTCCATCCGTACGAGGATCTTCGGGCGGGTCCGCGCGCCGTCCGCGAGGCAGGCGAAGGCGGCGTCCGGTGCGGTGAGCGGGAAGACGCGGTCGACGAGGGCGTCCAGGTCCACGGCCCCTTCCTCGACGAGGGCCACGAGCCGGTCCCAGTGGCCGATGCCGGACAGGACGCCGTGGACGGTGGCGTCCCGGATGACCAGGGCGGCCGCGTCGAAGCCGTCGACGGCGTGGTGCGGGGTGCCCAGTTGGGCCATCCGGCCGCCCGCGGCGACGAGGCGGACGGCCGCGCGGACGGCCGCGGTGCTGCCGGAGGCCTCCACCACGGCGTCGTAGCGCTCCTCGTCAGGGCCCGCGGGTGCGGCGGAGGCGCGCAGTCCCAGCCGCCGCGCCAGGTCGCGGGCCGCGGGCTGCGGGTCGAAGACGACGGGGTCGGCGCCGAGTGCCCGGGCCACCTGGGCGGCCGCGAGCCCGAGCGTGCCGCCGCCGAGGACCGCGACGCGGTCGCGGGCGCCGACGGCGAGCCGGTCGATGGCGTGGACGGCGGCGGCGGTCGGCTCCAGCAGGGCCCCCGCCTCGTCGGAGAGGGAGTCGGGGATGCGGGTCAGGGTGTCCGCGGGCGCGGTGATCAGTTCGGCGCCGGCTCCCGGGCAGTCGCCGAGCACGCCGATCTCGCTGCGGTCGGGGCAGTAGCGGATGCGGCCGGCGCGGCAGTGCGGGCAGGTGCCGCAGGGCCGGAAGTTGTGCCCGGAGACGCGCTGTCCGGCCAGCTCCGGGTCGGCGCCGGGGCCGAGGCCGACGACGGTGCCGATCCACTCGTGGCCGGGGACGAAGGGGTAGCTCTTCCAGCCGTCGCGGAGGTAGTTGCTCGTGCCGTCGTAGAAACCGAGGTCGGTTCCGCACAGGCCGAGCAGGGCCACCCGGACCAGCACCTCCCCGGGGCCGGGTGCGGGCGGCTCGACCTCGGCGACGGACACCGCGCGGGGGCCGGTGAGCTGAATGGCTTTCATCGTGGATCCTCGGGTCGGGTGGGTTCGGCCGCGGCGCGGCACAGTCTGATGTCCTCGGGCAGGCGGGCGGCCCCCGCGCCCCGGTAGTCGTTCTCCACGAGCACGGAGCGGGCCGCGGACCGTGCCAGCAGTGCGGGCAGTTCCGCGAAGGCCGAGCCGGGGGCCGCCGGGCCGGCCGCGGGGTCCTTCACGTGCAGGTCGGGCAGGAGCAGCCCGGCCGCCCCGGCCTCGCGGGCGAAGGCCAGGGGGTCCTCGCCTGCGTCGCGGAGGTTGCCGGTGTCGAGCACCAGGCGCAGGGCCGGGTGGTCGACGCGGCGGGCCAGGGCGAGGAGGTCGCGGTGGCCGAGGGGGGACTCGTAGGCGAGGACGAGGCCCGCCGACGCGGCGCGTTCGCACAGCGTGCGCAGGGCATCGGCGGTGCCGGCGCGCAGTCCTGCGGTGGCGGGCGTGCTGCGCCGGAAGCCGGGGACGTGCAGCACCCCGGCGCCGAGGCGGAGCGCGCAGTCCTGGGCGCGCTCCAGGAGGGCGAGCGCCGCCGGGTTGGCGGTGCCCCGCTCCTCGGCGAGGCCGAGGTCGTTGACGTGGTTGACGGCGAGGACCGGCACCGGGATGTCCCCGGCGATCGCCGCGGCTTCGCGCAGTGCGGCGGGTTCGCCGAGCGGGGTGCCGCGGTGGGCGCCGCCGTAGTCCAGGTGCAGCAGGTCCGCCCCGGCGGCGAGTGCGGTGCGGGCGGCGCGGCGCCGGTCGGTGCCGATCCGCCACTGGGGCGCGGCGACGGCCGGGGTCATGCCGGCCCGCCGATCAGGATGGCGGCCTTGAGGACCCGCCGGCCGCCTGCGGACCGGTCGTCCGCGTCGAGGACGGAGTTGACGAGGCCGGCGGCGCCTTCCAGGTCCACGGTGTGGGTGAGGACGCCGGCCCCCGCCGGTGCGGAGCCGCTGGCCAGGAGGAGGTCGAAGGCCTGCCGCAGGTGCTCTCCGCCCACCCCGCGGTGCCCGTACAGCAGCAGGGGGCCGGCCGGGCGGTCGAGGCGGTGCACCCGGGGCGGCCAGGGCCGGCCCCCGCAGTTGTCCGCACGCAGCGCCGCGACGTCGACGGGCCCGGCGGTCAGTGGGACGGGGCCTTCCGGCAGGCCGGCGTGCACGTCCACGAGGAGGGTGCCCCGGACGTGGCGGTCGAGGGCGGCCAGCGCCTGCCGCGTTCCGGTGCGCGGGGTGGCGATCACGGCGGCGACCGGCCCCGGGAGCCCGGCCAGCATGTGCGGAAGGCCGGGGTCGAGCGGGTGGACGGCGTCGGCGCCGTGCCCCACGAGCAGGGTGCGCAGGCCGGGGAGTTCGCGCCGCCAGGCCTCGCGGGCGAGCCGGCCGACGGTGCCGTCGCCCCAGACGGCCAGGGCGGCGGGCCGCACCGTGTGCCGGGCGATCCGCAGCCCGTACAGGACGGACGCGAGGGGCTCGGCGAGGGCGGCGGCCCGGGGCGCTGCGGCGCCGTCCGGGACGGGAAGGACCAGCCCGGCGCGGACGGCGGCGGCGGGGATGCGGGTGCGCTCGGCCCACAGGCCGGGCAGGTTGTGCCCGAGGAGGAAGGACGGGTCGCCGGGGTGGGTGGGGTTGACGGTGACGAGCCGGCCGGCGGGCAGCCCGGAGTCGCCGGGCTCGACGACGCGGGCCACGCCCTCGTGGCCGGGGACGGGGCTGGGGTCGCGGCGCAGGCCGCGCAGGATCTGCCAGTCGGTGCCGCAGATGCCGGCGGTCAGCGGGGCCAGCAGCATGTCGCCGGGCGCGAGGGGAGGCGTCGGCACCTCGGCCACTTCGACGCGGGTACGGCCGCGGGCGTCCGCGGGCAGGCGCCGCAGCGCGCGGTGGGTCGCCGCGCTCATCGGACGATCCCCGGCAGCCAGCGCCCGATCCGCTCGGCGCCCTGGAGCGGGTCCACGGCGCCGGGCCCGCAGAAGACGAGCCGCTCGGCGAGCCAGGCGCCGTCCCTGCCCGGGTCGGCGTACGAGGCGGGGGCGGCGAGTTGGCGGCGCAGCTCGTCGGCGTAGCGGGCGCCGAGCCCTTCGACGACTCCCCCGCCGAGGCCGAGCAGGTCGAGGTGGGGGTCTAGGCACCACAGGGTGCGCAGCAGGTTCGCGACGGGTTCGACGCAGAGTTCGAGGAGGCGGCGCGCGGCGGGGTCGCCGTCGGCGAGTGCCGCGGGCAGCCAGGCGGGGAGGCCGGGGCCCGCGTCGATGCCGAGGCGGGCGGCGACGCGGGCGATGCCGGGTCCGGAGGCGACGGAGGCGAGGTGGTCGGGTGCCCCGCATTCGCACAGCAGGCCCGTCCGCTCCGGCGCAGCGCCGGTGACCATGGCGGGGAGGTGGCCGACCTCGCCCTGGAGGCCGCGGTCGTCGACGGGTATCCGGCGGCTGTCCAGGTCGGCGACGCGCAGGGCGATGCCGCTGCTGATCGTCAGGTAGCCGATGCGGCGGGTGCCGTGCCGGGCGTGTTCGACGACGAAGTCGGCGAGGGCGGCGGTGACGTCGTTGACGAGGCTCCAGGCGACGTCGGGGCGGCGGCGGCGCAGTTCCGCCCCGAGGTCGTAGGGCTCGGCCTCGGCTCCCCACAGGGGGGCCGATCCGTAGACGGTGCCGGTGAGGTGGTCGATGGCCGCCCCGAAGGAGAGTGCGGCGGCGGCGCCTCGGGGGGCGGCCGCGCACAGCATGTCGACCATGTCGGCGCGGAGTTCGGTGACGGGCCGGCCGGGGTGGTTGAGCCGGCTCGGGGAGCGGAGCCGTTCGACGGGGGCTCCGGGCCCGCCGGTCCGCAGCCGCGTCCAGGTGCCGCCGATGTCGGCCGCGAGGGTCGCGCGTGCGGCCGTGGTCCCGGGGGGCGCAGCCGGGGGCGCGGTCACCGGCCCTCCCCCGTACGGGCGGCGGCCGGCTCGGGGGTGGTCAGGACCAGGCGGGCGGGGCCGGCCGGGGAGGCGGCGGCCCGGAAGCCGCGGAAGTCTGGGTACCGCTCGGCTTCGCCGTCGTGGGCGGTGAGGCCGCCGATGACGATGGTGCGTGCGCCGCTGTCCAGGCCGGCCCGGACTCCGGCGGGCGAGTCCTCGAAGACGAGGGTGGAGGCCGGGTCCGCCCCGAGGGCTGCGGCGGCGCGCAGGAAGCCCTCGGGGTGGGGCTTGCCGTGCTCGACGTCGTCCGCCGTGACCATGAGCGCGGGCAGCGGCAGTCCGGCGGCGGCCATGCGGACCTCGGCCAGCCTGCGGCCGGCCGAGGTCACGACGGCCCAGGAGCCGGGCGGCAGGGCGGCGAGGAGTTCGGCGGCGCCCGGGACGGCGGTGATGCCGGAGGTCTCGGACTCCTCGTGCGCGACGAGCCGCCGCGTCTCGGATTCGGCGAGCGGCGGGTCGGCGAGGAAGCGGCCGACGGTCTCCCGGGTGGGGCGGCCGTGGGCGTAGGCCAGTACCTCGGCGAGGTCCAGTCCGTGGCGTGTGCAGAAGCCGGCCCAGGTGGACTCCACGAGTCCGGTCGAGTCGACCAGCGTGCCGTCCATGTCGAACAGCAGCGCCGAGGTGGGTATGTCTGACAAGGGTCCTCCTGGGTCGTGGTCGCCGGGCTGCCCGGCCGTGCTGGGGGTGGCGCCCTACTGGCGCGGGGCGTCCAGGGGCCGCGACTGGGACGCCGGGAGTCCTTCGCGGACCGGCGACCAGCTGCCGTCGGGCTGCACCACGAGTGCCTCGCCGTGCTCGGCCGCTCCGCGGGTGCGGGCGAGCCGGTCGGCGAGCGGGGCGAAGGCGGCCGGGGCCATGTAGCCGCTGTAGTCGAAGTCCTGGGGGCGGCGGGCCCGGATACCGGGGGTGTCGACCATGCCGGCGGGCAGCGCCTGGACGAACCGGACCTCGGCGGGGTCGGTCTCCTGCGCGAGGGAGCGGACGAGGGAGTCGGCTGCGGCCTTGGTCGCGGCGTAACCGGCGCGCCCGGGGCCGGCGTTGTAGACCACCTCGGACGAGACGTGCAGGAACAGGCCGGGGGCGGCGGCCCGCAGCAGGGGCATGGCGACCCTCAGCGTGCGGGCCAGGCCGTGGACGTTGACGGCGAACTGGTCGAGCCAGTCGGCCTCGCCGGTCTCCAGGAACGGCTCGCGCCGGGAGGTGAAGTAGACGGCCGAGTAGCAGACGAGGTCGGCGCGGGCGGGCAGGCCGGAGCGGAGCGCCTCGGCGGAGGCACCGGCGTCCCTGAAGTCCAGGGGGTGCCAGACCAGGGCGTCGCCGCCCGGGCCGGCCGGGCGGCTGCGGCTGAAGACGTGGGTCTCGATGCCGCGGGCGGCCCAGGCGTCGGCGATGCCTCGGCCGATGCCCGTGGACCCGCCGACGACGACCGCGGTGGCCGGGGGTGCGGTGCGGTCGGGGGAGGTCATGCGCCCACCTGCTCGGGGACGCGGGCCGGCGCCGCGGCGGCGGGCTCGGCGGGGCGGTGGTGCTCCCACAGCAGGGCGGCGGCGTCGCGGAGTTCGCCGGGGGTGACGTCGTTGACGAAGCGGTGGCGGCCGATGCCCATCGGCAGCGGGAGCCGCTGCCGGCCGTCGCGGTGGCGGACGGTGTCGCGCAGCGCGTCCTCCAGCAGGGCGGTGTCGTGCAGGACGTCGTTCCAGGCGGGCAGGCCGAGGCCGCGGATCGCGGAGTGGATGCGGTCGGCCTGGGCGGCGGTGACGTCTCCCCGCAGTGTGGCCATGGCGGTGGTCAGCGCCATGTCGATGACGACGGCCTCGCCGTGGAGCAGCTCGGGCAGGGCGTGCATTTCCAGGGTGGGGCTGAAGGTGTGGCCGTAGTCGACGCAGCGCTCCAGCTCCGACTCCCACAGGTTGGGCTGGAGTTCTTCGAGCATGAGGTGGATGGCCTCGGCGACGATGGCGTCGGAGGCGGCGGCGAGTTCCGGGGTCGTGCCCTGGAACCGGTCGGCGCGGACGGCCGGGCCGTGCTCCTCCAGCAGGCGGAACAGGTCCTCGGAGCGGATGAGGGCCATCTTCAGGATCTCGGCGAGGCCGTTGCTGACGTGCCGGTACGGCAGGCTGCGCAGGAAGGTCCGGTCGAGGAAGGTCGCCGTGGCCGGCGCGTAGGTGCCGAGCCGGTTCTTCCCGCGCTCGTAGTTGACGCCGGTCTTGACGCCGACTCCGGCGTCGACCAGGCCGATCAGGGTGGTGGGGATCCGGATGTAGGGCGTTCCGCGCCGGTAGAGGCTGGCGGCGAAGCCGACGATGTCGGTGAGCACGCCGCCGCCGATCGCGAGGACGGGCTCGCGGCGGCGGTCGATCCCGAAGTCGTTCATCGCGTCGACGACGCGGGAGACGGCGTCCCACTGCTTGACGGTCTCGTCGGCGCGCAGCGGGACGACGGCGGCCTCGATGCCGTGGGCGGCGAACCAGTCGCGCACCTGGGCCCCGTAGAGCACGTCGACGTTCTCGTCGATGACGACGAGGCGCCGCTCGCCCCGCTTCATGGGCACGTCGGGGCACCCGTCGAGCAGCGCCGTGTTGCCGGGTTCGAAGAGGCCGTCGGAGCTGACGACGTGGTAACGCACCTGGCGGACGGCCTCGACCGTCCATGCCGGGCCGTCGCCGACGGCCTGGCGGAGCCCCTGAGTGAAAGCAGTACCGCTGCGCATGTCCCCTCCAGTTCGAGCGCCATATGACAGGGCAAGAGAAGTTTCCATCGGCGCCTCGTCGAATATAGTAGCAGCAACGCTTGCAGGGCGTCATGTGTGCTATACTTTCCGCAAGCGCCGCTGTGACAAGCGAGAGTGCGCGTGCACGGGAAGACGGTCGAGCGTGAAGGCCTCTGTGCTCACTGACGAAACCCGACGAAAGCACCGGAGGTCGGTCGCATGGCAACGCTGGCGGAACGCCTGAACGCATGGTTCGCCGATGCCGCCACGGCGGACGCCGTGGGCCGGCTGCGCGAGCCGTCGACCGCCGAGGTCGCCCAGGCCATCTCGGAGGACCCCCGGCACAACGTGACGATCTCCCGGAGCTACCTGACGGCCCTCCGCAACGGCTCGCAGACCAACCCCACGGTCAGCGTCCTGTCGGCGATCGTGACGTACTTCCAGGGACGGGACATGACCCTGCCCGTCTCGGTCAGCGCCCTCATCGACGAGGAGCCTCCCGCGCGCACCTCCGAACTGCCCGAGGAGTGGGCGGCCCTGGCCGACCGGCAGGTCCGCTCGATCGCCCTGCGCGCCGGGCAGTTCACGCCGGAGCTGCGCGACCAGCTGCTCTCGATCATGGACGTGCTGGACGCCTCGCGGAAGCAGCAGCCGTCCGGGCGCGACGGCGCACCGGACTCCTAGACCGTCTCGGGCGCAGGCCCGCCCATGCCCCCGCAGAGGCCCGCCGGGCGCGGCGCCGCCCGCATCGTGCGCAGTTCGAGGGAGAGCCTGACCAGGGCGCCCAGGTCCTCCTCGTAGTCGGTGCCGCCCGCGCGGCCCCCGGAGCCGGGGGCGAGGACGAAGACGGACGCCGACGACGGCGCGCCGCCCGCGCCGTCCTGCTCGCGGAGCCGGCGCAGGGCGCGGTCCACGAGGCAGGCCGAGGTGCGCGGGTCGTCCTCCCGCACCGCCCCCTGCGACTCCTCGGCGACGAGCCGCAGGTAGGGGCCGAGACGGGTGAGCCCGTCGCGGCACTCCACGTACCGGCGGTAGACCGCCGAAGCGCTGACGAGCAGGCGGTTCCGCCGCCGCCGGTGGTGGTCGAGGACCAGCTCCGGGTGGATCTCGACCAGCCGGTTCCACAGCTCCTCCAGGCCGAGGAACTGCGCGCGGTGGTCCAGCCGCTCGCGCACGATCTGCACGACGCTGACGAAGCAGGGCAGGCTGAGCCCCGCGCACACCACGATCGTCGCGACCTGGCCGAAGACGAAGTCGTCGGCGTACGTGATCGCCCGACCCGGCTCGCGCAGAGTCGGCAGGTTCACCCACAGGAAGCGGAACACGCAGGTGAGGGCGAGCGCTGTCAGACCGCCGGAGATGACACTCAGCGAGAGCCGGCGCAGCGAGCGGCCCTTGCGGGCGTGCCGGGCGGCGAGCAGTGCGCAGGCGGCGTACCCGAAGAAGAGGTAGAAGTTGCCGAAGTTGTAGAAGGTGCGCACCCGCCAGTCGACAAGGTACTCCGAGGTCAGGACGTGGTTGCGCAAGTGCGGCGGGAGGGCCGCGGTCATGGCGGTCATCACGGACAGGCAGATCGCGCAGGCGACGGCCTCCCAGGGCCATGGCCCCCGCCAGCCGGTCAGCGGGCACTCCCGGAGGAACCCGACCATGAGGCCGAGACCGATCAGGATGGCCACGTTGAAGGTGATCTTCGTGAAGCCGGGGAACGTGTGCTCGTCGACCCGGGCAAGGACCGGCGGCTGGGCCAGCACGTTCCCGATCCCCATGAGGAACAGCGAGAGGAACAGGTGCAGCCTCATGGGGTCGCGGAAGCGGTGCTGGACCAGTGCGGGCATCATCCAGGCCGCCCCGCCGAGCAGCGTGACGATGGCGACCAGGTTGAGAACGCTCACGTCGGCCCGTCGGCGAGGACCAGGCTGTTGTAGACCGAGGGCCGCCACGGCTCGTCGAGCCCGTAGCGGCGCGCACGCCGGCTCATGGAGATGGCCTGGTTCATGATCGTCGAGGCGATGATCTCGGCGTCCCGCTCGTCCCTGTCGGAGTAGCAGGTGCGCAGCTGCACCTGCTCCGGCCGTTCGCCTGCGAGGTCGTAGGCGATGATGTGGCCGACCTCGTGCAGGATGATGTGCGCCTGGTGCGCCTTGGTGGTCTTCGCCTGGTAGGCGATGACGTCCTCGTGCCGGCGCGAGATCAGGATGCCGAACGGGCCGTCCGCCGGCAGGTCCCACTCCAGCAGGCTGATCGGCGTCCCCCGCATCTCGCCGAGCCGCTCGCACAGCGCGGTGACGCTGAGCGGCAGCTGCGGCTCCAGCCGCCTCATCAGGCAGCGGCTGTGGGCGCGCAGTTGCGCGTCGCGCAGCCGGTCCCTCCGCGTGCGCGGTGATCGTTCCACACCCCGCCCGAACCGACCGAACACAAGGCCCCCTCCCCGTTCGCTCACCGGCCGGGGACCCGGGGGCGCGACGCGTGGTCGCTTCCGGGCCGGCCGGCCACGGGGCAAATCTACGCCACCTGCACGGCCCCGGACGCTCCGGGAGAGGAAGATCACGATGGGTCAGCGGCGGGGAATGCGCTGGTCAGGCTCGTTCCGCGCGCTCGGACGGGTGGTGGTCGGTGAAGTGCGCGGCGGGGCGGGACAGGTCGCGCCTTGATCGGTTGGGGATTCCGCGGGACCGGGGCGCACAATGTGTGCTAGCAGACAAACCCACACCAAGGGCAGGGCAGGCGGCACGGGTGCGGCCGGGACGACCGGTCGGGCGCGCGGCGCCGGTGCCGGTGCCGGGTGGGAGGGAAAACGGTGAGTTCCGAACCGCGCTCCGAGCGCCCCACCGGCCCGCCCTCAGGCCCGCTCTCCGGACGCCCGTCCGGCGATGCGACGAGGCCGATCCCCCCGCCTCCCCCGCCGACGGCCGGCGGCGGGGGAGGCGGGGGCGGGGGCGGGCCCGATGAGCCGGGAGGGCCCGGGGGTCCGGGCGGTCCCGGCGGTCCGGAGCAGCAGCCGGGCGGCGGCGGGCGGCCGTGGTGGCGCTCGGTGCCGCGGATCGCGACCGTGACCGGGGCGGCGGTGGTCGCCGGGGTCCTGGCGGTCGTCTTCACCCGGCCCGACGGCGGGGGCGGCGGACAGCAGACGGCGGCGGGAGAGGTGATCCTGGAGCCCACCGGGTCCACCGGCGAAGAGCCGTTCACCCCGTCGACCGCGAACGCGACGACCGCGCTGCCGGCCGCGGCGCCCCGCACTGCCCCGACGGCCGCCCGGACCCTCACGAGCGTGGCGGGCTCGGAGCCCGGCCTGTACGGCGGCAGCCGAAACCTCGCCAGCTGCGACGTGGAGAAGCAGATCCGCTACCTCGGCTCGGACCCCGCGAAGAACAGGGCCTTCGCCTCCGCGCTGAAGGTGGAGGAGTCCGCCGTACCCGGCTACCTGCGCTCGCTGACGCCCGTACAGCTCCGCTCGGACACCCGCGTCACCAACCACGGCTACCGCAACGGCGCGGCCACCGGCTACCAGGCGGTGCTCCAGTCCGGCACGGCCGTCCTGGTCGACAGCCACGGCGAGCCGAAGGTGCGCTGCGCCTGCGGCAACCCGCTGAGCCGCGCGGTCCCGCAGGCCGGCACCCCCGAGCAGAAGGGGAAGAGCTGGCCCGGTTACCGGCCGCAGAACGTCGTCGTGGTCAACCGCTCGGAGACGGCGGTCAAGGTCTTCGTCATCTTCGACCAGAAGGACCGGCAGTGGGTGAGCCGGTACTCGGGCGACCACGGCAAGCGCGACAGGAAGGCGGAGCCGCCGCCGAAGCACTGGCCGCTGCCTCCGACGGCCCCGCCGGCGACCGAGCCGCCCGCGACGAAGTCCCCCCACGGGACCCGCGACCCCCACTCCCCCGGGCACGAGACCCGCGACCCGCGCTCGCCGGGGAAGGAGACCCGCGACCCGCAGACCCCGGGCCGCGAGACCGGGAAGCCCGAGAGCCCGGCCCCGGAGTCGCCGGCCTCCGAGCGCCCCGGTGTACGGGAGAGCCGGCCGCCCGCGCCCGAGTCCCCCGACCGGGAGTCGCCGTCCGCGCCCGCGTCGCCCGAGCGTCCGAACCTCCGGGACGCCGAGACCGAGCGCCCGGACGCGCCCTCCGGGGAGAGCCCCGCACCGGAGCCGACCGCACCCCCCTCGCAGGAGCGCCCGAACCTGCGGGAGACGCAGTCCGAGCCCCCGCCCCCGAGCCCTCCCCGGCGCAGCCGTCGGCCCCCGCAGAGCAGGAGAGCCCCGCTCAGCAGTCGCCCGCCCCGGAGGGCCCCGGCGAACAGCAGCAGCCCGGCGAGCAGCAGCCCGAGCAGCAGCAGCCCGGCGACCAGCAGCAGAACTCCTGACGGCACCGGGGGCCACGGCACGCAGCACCGCAGTCGGCCGGCGGTCCCGACAGGCCGTGTCGGAGGAGGCCGCCGCGGGGCGGACCGGGGCCGCGTCTTCGGAGCCGCCCGGCGCCGCACCCCGCTGCTCGGCGGCCGGGCGGCGACCGGCGGTGGCACTGCGTTGGTGCTCCCTGCCGCGCTGGATCATGCTGGTGTGTGGAGCCCCTGGCCGTGCAGGTTCCCGTGGGACAGCGGCAGGGGAACGAACGAGGGCGAGATGAGCGGCGATGGAGCGACTTCCCACCTCTCCTGGTGACCGGCCTGCGGGTACGGAGGCGCCGTCCGGGCCGGCGTACACGGCCGCGGCGACCGTCAACGAGCAGGGCGTCGTCACCGAGTGGAGCGAGGGCGCGCGCCGGCTGCTCGGCTACGAGGCCTCCGAGACGGTGGGCCGGCCGGCCGCCGGGCTGCTCGCGGACGATCCGGCCGAGTCGGCGCGGAGGTTGGCGCCCTGGCAGGACCGGTGGAGCGGCACCGTCGCGCTGCGGCACCGGGACGGCCACCGGCTGGAGGCGGGGCTGCTCGCGCACCGCTGGACCTCGAGCGGCGGAACGGCGAAGTGGTTCGTGGTGTCCGCAGTGACGGGCGCGCCGGGCCTCGGCTGGGGCGAGCCGCTGCGGGAGTGGGCCTTCGCCCAGTCGCCCTGCTTCCTCGCGGTCTTCGACCAGGACCTGCGGCTGGTGCGGGCGAACGCCGGAATGGAGCGGACCCTGTCCCTGACGGAGCCGGAGATGCTGGGACTGCGCCTGCCGGAGATCGCGCCGGACCCGGTGAGCGACGAGACGGAGCGGCGGATGCGGCAGGTGCTGGAGACCGGGGAGCCGCAGGTCGTGGACGCCTTCATCCGGCCGGCCGGGGCGAGCACCGAGCACGGCTGGGTGACCTCGCTGGCCCCGCTGCGGGACCCGGAGGGCCGCGTGCACGCCGTGTGCCTCGCCGCGCACGACAGGACGGGCATCGAGGGGACCCGGCAGCAGGTGCTCGTCCCGCAGGACGACGCCGCCACGCGCATCGGCACCACGCTGGACAGCTCGCGCACGGCGCAGGAGCTGGCCGACGTCGCGGTGCCCCGGCTCGCGGACTTCGCCGTCGTCGACCTGCTGGACCCCCCGCCGCGCGGCGACGAGCCGTCGTCCGGGCTGTCGGCCGGGCCGGTCGCGGTGTGCCGGATGGCGGTGCAGTCGATCCTGGAGGGCAGCCCGGAGTCACGGGTGTCGGTCGGGGAGACGACGGTGTACCCGCCGCTGTCCCCGGCGGCCGAGTGCCTGGCGGCCGGGCGCGGCGCCGTGTACGCGACGTCGGACCCGGCGATCGCCGCGTGGGCGGCCGAGGACCCCGGCGCGTCCTGGATCAGCGAGTACGGGACGCACTCGACGATGGTCGTCCCGATGCGCGCCGACGGGATCACGCTGGGCGTGGCGGTGTTCGGCCGGCACCAGCACCGGGAGCCGTTCCAGTCGGAGGACCTGTGGGCGGCCGAGGAGCTGGCGACGCGCGCCGCCGTCAGCATCCACAACGCGCGCCGGTACACCCGCGAGCACACGACCACGATGACACTCCAGCGCAGCCTGCTCCCGCAGACGCTGCCGGACCAGGCCGCCCTGGACATCTCCTCGCGCTACCTGCCCGCCGGCGGGGAGGCCGGGGTGGGCGGCGACTGGTTCGACGTGATCCCGCTGTCCGGGGCGCGTGTCGCCCTGGTGGTGGGCGACGTCGTGGGGCACGGCATCCGGGCCACGGCGACGATGGGCCGGCTGCGGACCGCGGTGCGCACCCTGGCCGACGTGGACCTGCCGCCCGACGAGCTGCTGACCTACCTCGACGACCTCGTCCTGCACCTGTCCGCCGACGACGGCGACCGGCAGGGCACCGGGGAGGCGGCGCTCGGCATCGGCACCACCTGCCTGTACGTGGTCTACGACCCGGTGACCCGGGGCTGCACCGTCGCCCGGGCCGGGCACCCGCCGCCGGCCGTGGTCTCGCCGGAGGGGTCGGTGTACCTGCTGGACGTGCCGGCCGGGCCGCCGCTGGGCCTGGGCGGCCTGCCGTTCGAGACGGTGGAGACGGAGCTGCCGGAGGGCAGCCTGCTCGCCCTCTACACCGACGGCCTGCTCCAGGCGCGCGACCACGACATCGACGAGGCGCTGGACAGCATGTTCGGGGCGCTCGCCCGGCCGGCCTCGACGCTGGACACGGTGTGCGACAGGGTGCTGACGGCGATGCTCTCGCACCAGCCCGACGACGACGTGGCGCTGCTCGTGGCGCGGACGCGGGCGCTGCACGCGGACCAGGTCGTGGTGTGGGACCTCTCCTCCGATCCGTCCGTGGTGGGGCAGGCCCGCCGCAACGCCGCCGAGCAGCTGGCGGCGTGGGGGCTGGAGGAGGCGTCGTTCGTCACGGAGCTGCTGGTCAGCGAGCTGGTGACGAACGCGATCCGGTACGGGGAGCCGCCGATCCAGCTGCGCCTGATCCACGAGGGGAAGACGCTGATCTGCGAGGTCTCCGACGCGAGCAGCACGGCCCCGCACATGCGGCGGGCCCGGACCTTCGACGAGGGCGGGCGGGGTCTGCTGCTGGTCGCGCAGCTCGCCCGGCGCTGGGGCACGCGGCACGCCGCGGTGGGCAAGACGATCTGGGCGGAGCAGTCCCTCCTGGGGTTCTGACCAGCGGACGGGGCGCCTGTGACGCGCCTGTGACAGTCGGGGGACACGGCGGTGAAGGTCCCGAGCCAGGCTTTTCCATAAGAGACAAAAGGGACATTCAGTAACGAGTCCCTCTGCTTCCGAGGACGTGAGCAGTGACGGCCGAGCCCATTCGGCGGAGGAAAAGCCATGAGCCTCACACTCACCACCCCCACCGTGCACGACGAGACCACCGCCGCCGCCCTGGCCCCGCGTGAGCAGGAGACGCTGCGGCACATCGCCGCCGGGCGCACCTACCTCCAGACCGCCCGCCACATGGGCCTCTCCAAGCACACGGTCGACGCCTACCTGCGGCGGATCCGCGCCAAGCTGGGCGTCAACAGCACGGCGGAGCTGACCCGGCTGGCCATCGCCCTGGGGCTGTGACGGCGGGGCGAGGGCGGCCCGCCGGCTGAAGCGGGAAGGGGTGAGGAGGAGGGGGCGGGGGCGGGGGCGGGGTAAGGTCACGTCCCTCCGGGCGTGCCGCCGAAGACCGGCCGGGCCCACTCCGGCGGCTCCGGCGGCGGCCCGGGGGGCTCTTCCGTTCCGGCGGACTGCCCGTCATCGTGCCGGGGCCGTACGGGCGTCCCGGCGCCGGCGGTGGCGGCGCGCAGGGCCGCGACGAACTCCAGGCACGACCCGTACCGGTCCTCGGGCACCTTCGCGAGCCCCCTGGACAGCACCTCGTCGGCGGCGTCCGGGATCTCCGGCCGCCGCTCCGTCAGCGGCGGCGGCTGGTCGAACTGGTGGGCCCACAGCAGTGCGGCGTCCTCCTCGCGCTCGAACGGCGGCCCGCCCGCGAGGGTTTCGTAGACGACGCAGGCGAGGCTGTACTGGTCGCACCGGCCGTCCACAGGCCGTCCCGAGATCTGCTCCGGCGCCATGTAGTCGAGCGTCCCGACGAACTCCCCCTCCGTCGTGAAGCCGGTGAGCGACAGCGCCTTCTTCGTCAGGCCGAAGTCCGTCAGGTAGACGTGCTCGGGGTGCTCGCTGTCGGGGCCTGCGGCGACCAGGATGTTGCCCGGCTTGACGTCCCGGTGCACCAGGTCGTGCTCGTGGGCGGCGTCGAGCGCCGACGCCACCTGGGCGGCGATGCGCAGGGCCGTCGCGACGGGCAGCGGCCCCTCCCGGTCCAGCAGGGCCCGCAGGTCGGCCCCCGGGACGTACCTCATGGCGATGTACAGGACGCCGTCCGTCTCGCCGGCCTCGAAGATCGGCACGATGTGCGGGTGCTCGATCGACGCCGCCACGCGCGACTCGTGCGTGAACCGGCGCCGGAAGGTGTCGTCCCGGGCGCGCTCGGGGGCGATCAGCTTGAGCGCGACCGTGCGGTCCAGGCGCAGGTCCTTGGCGCAGTAGACGACCGCCATGCCGCCGCGGCCGAGCATCCGCTCGACCCGGTAGCCGGCGATCTGCTTCCCGATCAGGCCGGAGGGCTGACCCGCGTACACGCTCAGGCTCGACGGCGTGCCCATACGGAAGAGTCTATGCGGCACCTGTCGGGGGTGCCCCCGCGCGCGGGGGCGCCCCGGCCGGTGGGGGCCGGGGCGCCTGCATGAGGCGGCTCCTTCAGGAGCAGCGGAGGCTGCTGCCGTTCATCAGGGCGATCCAGTTGCCTTCGAGGTAGTGCTTCTTCCATGTGTCGAGCTGCTGGACGGGGATGTCGTACTGCCGGGCGATGTCCTTCTTGCGGGTGTCGGTGCCGTCGGCGAGGAGGGCCAAGACGATGTGGACCTTGTCGGCGGGGTTGAGCTGGTCGGCGGGCTTGTCGGGGAGGGCTTCGAAGCGGAGGCAGCCGGGCTGTCCGGGCTTGCCGGGCTCGCCGGGCTGTCCGGGGGCGCCGCCCTTGCCGCCTTCGCCCCCCTTGCCGCCTTCGCCGCCGGCGGCGCAGTACGGGGGGAGCTGTCCGGCGGTGGCGGGGGGCGGGGCGGCGTGGGCGGAGCAGGCCGTGCCGGTGAGGAAGGCCAGGGAGGCCGCCGCGAGGATGAGGGGACGGTGCCAGGAGCTGGTGGACATGGGGTTCTCCGCCTCGGGGAAACGGGTGGGTGGGTGGGGGTGGAGCGGGGTGGAGGCCGGCGGCCTCCACCCCGCGGATCGGGTCAGGCTCGGTTCGGGCGCGGGTCAGAAGATGCTGCCGCCTCCCTTGCCGCCGGCGCCGCCGAGGCCGCCGAAGATGCCGAAGCCGCCGGAGCCGCCCTTGCCGCCGTCGCCGCCCTGGAAGACACCGAAGCCGCCGTTGCCGCCCTTGCCGCCGTCGCCGCCAATGACGCCGCTGCCGCCCGCACCGCCGACGCCGCCGGCGCCGCCGAGGAGGCCGCTGCCGCCGTCGCCGCCGCTGCCGCCCGCACCGCCGACGCCGGTGACGCTGCCGCCGCCGGCGCCGCCGGCGCCGCCACCGCCGCCGACCAGGCCGGACCCTCCGGCCCCGCCGTCGCCTCCGGCGCCTCCGGCGGCCGGGAGCGCGGACGCCACCTGGGCGGGCATCGGGGCGGCCGAAGCGGTGGCCGCGGGCAGGAGGACCCCGCCGGTGACGACCGCGGCCGAGGCGGCCAGCGTCGCGAGACGGAGGCTGCGCCGCCTGGGGCGCACGGAGCCGGTGGCGGTGGCGGTGGCGGCGTTCTGCATGGTGCGGTTCATGGGATTCTCCTGCCGTGTTCCGGGGATGGGTGCTCTCTCGGTGCGGCCCTTGCGGGGAATCAGGGAGGGTCCCGGTCCTTGGGGGGCTTCCCTCGCTCCGGTGGGGGCGCACAACCAGTAGGCCCGAGACGCCCCGCCCCGGACACGTTCCGGAAACTCGGGGCTTGACAGCCCGGGAAGGGCCCCGCTCGACGAAACCGCACTGCGGTGCGGGGCATACCGGTCCGGCCGCCGGGCAGCCGCAGCGTATGACCGCACTCGTCCTGCTGCCCGGGGTCTACCGCCCCCAGGCCGACACCCGGCTCCTGGCCCAGGCCCTGGACGCCGAACCGATAGCGCCGGGGAGCCGCGTCCTCGAAGTGGGCACCGGCAGCGGCGTCCTCGCCCTGCTGGCCGCCGCCCGCGGGGCCGCCGTCACCGCCGTCGACGTGTCGTGGCCGGCCGTGCGGACCGCCCGCCTCAACGCCCACCGGGCCCGGCTGCCCGTTCGTGTGGAGCTGGCCGACGCGGCGACGTGCGCGCCCAGCCGCCGCTTCGACCTCGTCGTCAGCAACCCCCCGTACGTGCCCGCGCGCAGCAGCCGCGGCTCCGGCCCGGCGTTGGCCTGGGACGCCGGCGCCGACGGCCGCGCGGTCGTCGACCGGATCTGCGCGCGGGCCGCTCGGCTGCTGCGGCCCGGCGGCGTCCTGCTGCTGGTGCACTCGGCGCTGTGCGGGGCGGCCACCACCGTGGCGAAGCTCCGGTCGGAGGGCCTGGCGGCCCGCATCGTGCTGCGGGCGGACGTCCCCTGGGGGCCCGTCCTGTCGTCCCGCAGGTCGTGGCTGCACGAGCGCGGCCTGGCGCCCGCAACGGCAACGAGGGAGAAACTGGTGGTGATCCGTGCCGAACGCCCCTGAGCCCCGCACCCCCCGGCGCGTCCTGGTCGACCCGCACGGGCCGGTCCTCGTCGAGGGCCCCGTCGAGGTCGAGACGCCCGACGGGATCCGGCGCAGCGACCGCTTCATGGTCGCCCTGTGCACCTGCCGGCGCAGCCGGACCCTCCCGTGGTGCGACACCAGCCACCGGCCCCGGGAGCGGCGCCGGTGAGCGCCGTCGGACCCGCGGAGGCCGCCTGGTACGCCGAACCCCGCGGCGAGGTGTCGGCGGCGCTGGCGGACTGCCTGCGCCACGGGCGGGAGGCGCCGCCCGGCCTGGAGCGGGCCGCCGGCGGCCCGGCTGTCGACCCGTGGGGCGACGACCTCCACTTCGCCCTTTACCTGCTGTACGAGCTGCACTACCGGGGACTTGACGGGGTGTCGGACGACAGGGAGTGGGATCCGGGGCTGCTGGGCGTGCGCGCCGCCCTCGAACAGTGCTTCCTGGCCGCCCTTCGGGAAGCGGTGCCGTCCCCGCGGACCGTCGAGGAGTCGTTCGGCCCGCTGCTGACGACACCCTCCGACCGGGCCGGCGGGGTCAGCGGCCTCATCGCGGGGACAGGCGGGCTGTGGCGGGCCCGCGAGTACGCCGTCCTCCGCTCCCCGTACCACCTGAAGGAGGCCGACCCGCACGCCTGGGCCATCCCTCGGCTGACCGGGCGGGCCAAGGCCGCGTTCGTCGCCATCGAGTACGACGAGTTCGGCGCGGGCCGTGCCGAGGCCGTCCACGCCCGGCTGTTCGCCGACCTGATGGAGGACCTCGGCCTGGGCGCCGGCTACAACCGCTACCTGCCGGCCGTTCCCGCCGCCGCGCTGGCCACCGTCAACCTGATGTCCCTGTTCGGGCTGCACCGGGCCTGGCGGGCCGCGCTCGTCGGCCACTTCGCCTGCGTGGAGACCACGTCGTCCCCGGGGTCCGCCCGCATGGCCGACGCCCTCGCCGCCTGCGGGGCCGGTCCGGCCGCGATCCGCTTCTACACCGAGCACGTCACCGCGGACGCCGTGCACGAGCAGATCGTCCGCCGGGAGGTCATCGGCGGGCTCCTGGAGGACGATCCGGCGCTGGAGCCGCGGATCGCGTTCGGCTGCGACGCGACGGTCCTGTTGGAGGACCGCCTCGCCGACCACATCCTGACCGCCTGGACGAACGGGCGCAGCGCGCTGCGGCACCCGCTGCCGCAGCCGGTCGCCGCCTGAGGGCCAGCCCCCGAGGAGGAACGTCATGCGCGCACTGACCTGGCAGGGCCGGGAGGACGTCCGGATCGCGGACGTCCCCGACCCCCGCATCGAGGAGCCCTCCGACATCGTGGTCAAGGTGACGTCGACCGGGATCTGCGGCTCCGACCTGCACCTGTACGCCGTCCTCGGCGCGTACATCGACCGCGGGGACGTCCTCGGCCACGAGGCGATGGGCGTCGTCGAGGAGACCGGTCCCGAGGTGGGCACCCTGCGCCGCGGGGACCGGGTGGTGGTGCCGTTCAACATCTCCTGCGGCGCCTGTTTCATGTGCGACCAGGGCCTCCAGTCGCAGTGCGAGACCACGCAGGTCCGCGAGTACGGCAAGGGCGCGGCGCTGTTCGGCTACACCAAGCTGTACGGGCAGGTCCCGGGCGGGCAGGCCGAGTACCTGCGGGTGCCGTTCGGGGACACCCTGCCGGTGAAGGTCCCGCACGGGCCGCCGGACGAGCGGTTCGTGTACCTCTCCGACGTCCTGCCGACCGCATGGCAGGCCGTGGAGTACGCCGGGGTGCCGAACGCGGGGACCGTCGCGGTGCTCGGGCTGGGCCCCATCGGCCAGATGTGCTGCCGGATCGCCCGGCACCGCGGGGCCCGCCTCGTCATCGGGATCGACCTGGTCGACGAGCGCCTGCAGCGGGCCCGCGAGCACGGCGCCCACACCCTGGACCTGCGGCAGCACTCGGGAGACGCCCTCGTCGAGGCGGTCCGCGACCTGACCGACGGGCGGGGCGCGGACGCCGTCATCGACGCCGTCGGCATGGAGGCCCACGGCAGCAGCGTCGCCGCCCTCGCCCAGAAGGCCACCGCCGTCCTCCCCGACGCGCTGGCCCGGCCGCTGCTGGAACACGCGGGCATCGACCGGCTGGAAGCCCTGCACACCGCCATCGAACTGGTGCGGCGCGGCGGCACGATCTCGGTGTCCGGGGTCTACGGGGGCGCCGTCGACCCGATGCCGATGCTCACCCTGTTCGACAAGCAGATCCAGCTGCGCATGGGACAGGCCAACGTCCGCGCGTGGACCGACGACATCCTGCCGCTGCTCACCGACGCCGACCCGCTGGGCGTCGAGGGCTTCGCCACGCACGTCCTGCCCTTGGAGGAGGGGCCCGACGCGTACGCCCGCTTCCAGGCGAAGAAGGACGGCATGGTCAAGACCCTCCTCACCCCCTGAGGGAGCCGCCGCCGGGCGCCGGCCGGTGCAGGGTGACGCCGTGCTCGGCGAGGGACTCGGGGAGGCGGGCGAACACGGGCAGCTCCTCGATGTGGTGCACGCCGGCCGGCAGGGCCCCGCCGAGGAGTTCCGCGGTGACGTGGGCGGCGACCAGGCCCGTGACCCGGCTCTGCGCCCGGCCGGTGAGCGCGTACGCGCAGTGGCGGCTTCCGCGGTGGGCGTCGGCCCGTACCGCGAAACCGTCTCCTCCGAGGTGGATGCGGCGGAACGCCGCGTTCAGTGCGCGGCGCACTGCGGGCCGGCGGGCGGCCCGCCTCAGCCCGAACAGGGCGGCGGTCAGCGGCCGCGAGTCGAGGCAGAGGCGGGTGGCCACGCGGGGCGTGCCGAGGGTGCGGGGCAGCGTGTACTGGTCGGAGAAGGGGAAGGCGTACGCGGTGCGCGACCCGAACCCGGGCAGGGCGGTGCGCAGCGGGCCGGCGGCCGGGGGTGCGGCGAGGTGGTCGACCGTCCAGCGGACGGCGTCGGCGCCGTGGCGTTCGCCGCTGCCCAGCAGGACCGTCAGGTCGATGCGTTCGGCACCGCCGACATCCTCGTGCGCGCGCCGGGCGAGCAGGTTCGTCAGTCCGGGGGCCACGCCGACGCTGAGCACGGCCGTCGCGCCCGACGCTGCCGCCAGGGGGTGCAGGCCGGCCACGTCGTCGAGGAGCCGGCGGGTGGCGCCCACGTCGACGAGGCCGGTGCCGCGCTCCAGGCAGGCGCGGGCGGCGGCACCGTCGGGGGGCTCCACGCACATCACGGCAGCGGCCACGTCGCCGAGGCCGTCCAGCGTGCGCCCGAATCCGGCCGGGTCGCCGACGTCGGCGCGGACGCCGCCCAGCCGTGCCGCCTTCGCGGCGTCGCGGCCGGCGATGACGACGCGGCCGGGGAAACGGCTTTCGAGGGCGGAGGCGGCCGCGCTGCCGACGGCGCGGGCGGGGGCCTGCGCGGCGGCCACGACGCGGACTCCGCGGCGGACGCCGCCCTGGCCGTCCTCGGCCCGGAGACCTACGGCCTGCTCGTCGGACGGCGCGGCTGGACCCCGGACCGCTGGGAGCGGTGGGCGGCGGACAGCCTGGTCCGCCAGCTCCTCCCCTGAGTCGGCGGCTCAGGTGTTCGGCGGCGCCTGGCTGATGTCCGCCAGGGCGGAGGAGCCGTCTCTGCCGATGGCCAGGTCGCCCAGGGACACGACGCCCACGGGGCTGCCGCCCTCCGTCACGGGCAGGCGGCGCAGCGCGCGGGAGCGCATCAGGTCGACGGCCTTGTCGATGTCGTCGTCGGGGCCGACGGTGACCAGGTCCGGGCTGCACACGTCGGCCGGATGCGGTTTGGGGGGGCGCGTACGGGGACAGCCGCCTGGTGGCCACCGGACCGGCACGGGCCGGAGCAAGCCGGGTGGAGCCGGGGCGAGGAGCGTGCGGCGATGAACGGCGACAGGCGGGGCGGCGGCATGGGCGACAAGGAGCAGGCGCCGGGCAAGGGGCGCGAGGAGCAGGTCGGCGACCGCTCGCCGGACGCGGACCCGCCGCATCCGGCCGGGACGCCGCGCGACTCCGGCGACACGGCCCTGGACCGGAGGCGCAGGGACGACGCGACCTCCGGACAGGACCCGGACCGGCAGGGCCCGGACCGGCACGGCGGCCGCTGAGGCCCTGGAGGAGGGGAAGGAGCCATCGCGCAATCACCGGGCCCGGGAGCCGAAGTGCGCCGCTCCGGGCCCCGTTCACAGCCCACCACCGGTCACGTTGTGCAGCCGCACAGGAATGGTGCGTGTCCAACCTGGCACGGTCTGCCCCGATGTCATGCGGTGTTCGCTCAGAGGACGCTCAGATCCCGATAACGATCATGTCACCACACAAGGGTCTTTCGACCCGGTTGCAGGTGAATGACCGAAATGCCCGTGATGCTCGCCCCGATGGCGCGCCGATCTCCGTGGTACATCTTCACGACCGCCTGCCGGACACCACCCACGTCCGAGCAGGGGCGCTGGAGCCGGCCGATCGCCGGCATGCAACTCCATCAGCATCCGGGGGATCGGAACCCGGTCTGCGGCCGAGCGCGGCGCGGATCGGCATGGAGCGGAAAGGCGCACCACAGCATGACCTCGACGCAGGTCGACAAGCACCACGGCGACGGCTCGACCCAGGGCGACACGCCCGAGGAGGGCTACGAGCGGGGACTCGGCAGCCGCCAGGTCCAGATGATCGCCATCGGCGGCGCCATCGGCGTCGGCCTCTTCCTCGGCGCGGGCGCGAACATCGCGAAGGCCGGGCCCAGCCTCATCCTGATGTACGCCCTCGCCGGCGTCATCGTCTTCTTCATCATGCGGGCGCTCGGCGAGCTGCTCCTCTACCGGCCCGTGTCCGGTTCCTTCGCGGAGTACGCCCGCGAGTTCCTCGGCCCGTTCTTCGGGTTCGCGACGGGCTGGACGTACTGGCTCATGTGGGTGGTCACCGGCATGGCCGAGCTGACCGCCGCGGCGATCTACGTGCACTACTGGTTCCCGCAGGTGCCCCAGTGGGTGACCGCCCTCGTCTTCCTGGTGGTCCTCTACCTCGCCAACCTGATCTCCGTGAAGATCTTCGGCGAGATCGAGTTCTGGTTCTCGATGGTCAAGGTCACCGCGCTCCTCGGCATGATCGTGATCGGCATCGGCGTGATCACGTTCGGGTTCAGCGCGGCCGGCGACACCGCCGCCGTCTCGAACCTGTGGGCCTTCGACGGCATCTTCCCGAAGGGCGTCGGCTCCAGCCTCATGACCCTCCAGGGCGTCATGTTCGCCTACCTGGCGGTCGAGCTCGTCGGCGTCACCGCGGGCGAGTCCGAGAACCCGGAGAAGACCCTCCCCAAGGCCATCAACACCCTGCCGTGGCGCATCATCGTCTTCTACGTCGGTGCCCTCAGCGTGATCCTGATGGTCGTCAAGTGGACCGAGTTCCAGCCCGGCGTCAGCCCGTTCGTGGCGGCGTTCGCCAAGATCGGCATCCCGGCCGGCGCGGCCATCGTCAACTTCGTGGTGCTGACCGCAGCCCTGTCGTCCTGCAACTCCGGCATGTACTCCACCGGCCGCATGCTGCGCGACCTGGCCTCCAACTCCGAGGCGCCGAAGGTCCTCGGCAAGCTGAGCTCCACCAAGACCCCGGCGCTCGGCATCACCCTCTCCGTCGCCCTGATGGGCATCGGCGTGGTCCTGAACTACGTCGTCCCGGAGAAGGCCTTCGGCTACGTGACCTCGGTCGCGACCGCGGCCGGCATCTGGACCTGGATGATGATCCTCATCAGCCACATCCGCTACCGCCGCGAGGTCGTCGCCGGCCGCCTGCCCGCCTCGTCCTTCCCGGCGCCCGGCGGAACGGTGTGCAGCTGGATCGCCGTCGCCTTCCTCCTGCTGGTCACCTGCATGATCGCCATCGACCCGGACAGCCGCATCTCCCTCTACGTGGGCGCCGGCTGGGCGGTCTGCCTGGCGGTCGGCTGGGCGGTCCTGAAGTCCCGGAACCCGCAGGCGGCCCAGCGCGCCGCAGCGGGCGGGAAGGGCCTGGAGCGCGCGGGCCGGTCCTGACCGGCCCGGTCGATGCACCTGGCATCCCCCGAGGGGCGTACCGGCCGGCAGCGGCCGGTACGCCCTTTTCCTGCTCCGGCCGAACACGGGCCCCGTACGGGCAACCCCGCGGCGCCGCACCGCGTCCCTCCCGGCAGGAAGACGCACCGGCCCGTCCGGCGCGGACGGGCGGCAGCACCAGGAAGCAGGACGATGTGATGAGCGACAAGGCCCGCACCCTCTTCGACGCACTGGACCTCGACCGCGACGGCACGCTGACGCGGACCGAGGTCATCGCCGCCCTGCGGGCGAAGGGCCCCACGCTCGCCGCGCAGGGCGTCATCCCCGTCTGGGGCGTGGGCGGCGCGGACGACTCCTCGGCCCTCTTCGACGCCGCGGACCAGAACGGCGACCGCGTCCTCACCTTCGAGGAGTTCGCCGCGGTGGTCGACCGCCGCTTCGGCTGGTAGCGGCCTCAGACCGGGCGCAGCTCGGCAGGCGGGGCCCCGGCGGGGCCGACGGCGACGGCCGCCCGGGCGGTGCGCCCGTCCGCGGTCCGGCAGGCGACGGTGTAGACGCCGTCGGCGCCGACCGGGAACGAGAACCGTCCGTCGGGGCCGGTGAGCGCGGCGATGTCCGGGACGGGTCCGGGGCCGTCGGCCAGGTGGACGGCGGCGCCCGCCACCGGCGATCCGTCGGCGCCGACGACGGTTCCGGTGACGAGGCGGACGGCCGGGCCGCCGGGCGCGGTCATCGCCGCCCCCCGCCCGCAGGCCCGGCCGGCAGGCCGCGCGGGGCGCAGATCACGCCTTCCACAGGACCAGGTTGTCGAAGACCGCCTTCGTGATGCGGGTGCCGGAGTTGGTGGTCAGCCCGCCGTACGCGTGGACCGCGATGCCGTACCGGCCGCCGTTGTGGATGCGGTAGACCGCGCTGCCGCTCTGCCCGCCGGCGGTGTCGATGTCGTAGAAGACCTTCAGCGGGTTCACGGAGCTGACGCCGCGGCCGTCGTACCACTGGGTTCCCGGGGGCTGGTCCCCGGGGTAGCCGGAGATGTTGACGCTCGTCTTCAGCAGGTCCGCGTCGGGCCAGGAGCCGAAGCCGAACCAGCCGGTGGTCGCCCCGAGTTCGGTGGGGATGACGAGGGCCCCGTAGTCGAAGTTCTCGTCGCCGTCGGCCGTCCAGCCGGTGACGGAACGGAAGTTGGTGCTGGTGACGGCGCCGAACGGCAGGAAGGTGCCGTTCCGGCCGGGCATGACCTGGATGGACTTCACCCACCCGTCGCGGCCCGGCACGCCGCTGTGCTTGATGTGCACGACGTGGCCCGCGGTCACCAGGGTGTGCGGGCCGATGAACCAGCCGGTTCCGATCCACTGCGAGTTGTCGGCCGCGGTGACCAGCAGCGAGGCGTTGACCCGCCAGGGGTAGGCCGCGGTGTCGGTGATCTGGACCCGGTCGTCCGGGCCGTGGACCGTCTCCAGCAGGTCCGGCGGGCCGAAGGAGGCCTCGCCGATGTCCGGCAGCGGCGCGGACGGCGCCGTCCACGCCTCGGCGGGCACGGATTCGGACAGGGCGCGGGTGCGGCCGGCGACCTGCTCCAGCCCGTCGGAGGTGAACGCGGTGGGGCTGCCGCCCTGCGCACCCTCCGACGGGCCTTCGAAGAAGGCCTGCTCGGCGGCGGGCGCGGTGAGTTCCACGGGCTGGTTCGAGACAGCGGTGTGCGGACCGTTCGTCATGGCGACTCCCGGGGCTGCGTGAGAGGCGTGGGTGGTGGATGCGTGTGGAGGGCCCACGACGATGCACCGCGAACGCTTTCCGCCAGTCCGGGCCGCGCACCGTCCGGGCGCGCTCCCCCACTCCAATAGAACGCCGGTCTGCCGCTGATCGCCACGCGGCGGAGCGCGGTCAGCGCTCCGAGAGTTCCGAGGGGGCCTCCTGGACGAGCCAGCCGTTGCCGTCGGGGTCGCGGAAGGTCATGAACGAGTTCCAGGTGCCGCCCCTGCCGTCCTCCCAGCCGGACTCGCCGAAGTGGCGCACCGGCGAGACGTCGACGCCGCGGGCGACCAGCTCGGCCCGGGCCGCCTCGATGTCCGTGACGCACAGCTGGAGGCCGTGCAGGGCGCCCGGGGCCGTCTCCTTCGTGCCGGGCATCGCGGGCATGCCCTGGATCATGGCGATCGAGCAGCGGGATCCGGGCGGTGTCAGCTGGACGATGCGCGTGCCGGGGGCGACCTCGCTGTCGACGTCAACCTTGAAGCCGGCCTTCTCCGCGTAGAACTCCTTCGCGCGGTCGATGTCGGTGACGGGGACGGGGACGACTTCCAGGGTCCAGTTCACGGCAGGGTGCCTCCTCGGGCCGGGGCCGGCGGGTCCGGCCGGTTCCACCGTCGCATGCCGGCCCTGCGTGCGCGGCGGAACGCCACGACAACCGCAGGAACGGACCGGGGCCGCGTATTCACCGGTATCCGGACCGCGCCTCTTTTCGAGGAAAGGTTCGGGCCATCGTGCGGGGCGCATCTGCCGAAAGCACGGAAGACGTGGCTACGATGACGGCGTGACAGCAGCGGAAACCGCCTTCTGCGCGCCGTGGATCCGGGTCCGCCGGATTGCGGCGGCGCCGCTGTGGCTGGTCCTGCTGCTGGTCGGATTCCTCTGCGCGCACGGCGGGGAAACCGCGAGTACCGCACACCACTTCCGGCCCGCCGCCGCAACGGCCTCGGTATCCGCGCCGGATTCCGCGGCAGGGCCCGTGGCCCGCGCCGCGCACCAGGACCGCGTACACGGCGGAGGCGGCGCCGGACACCAGGGCGAGCACTGCGCACCCGGCCGGACGGACGGCGGCGCAGTGCTCGCAGGCTGCCCGGACGCACCCGCCGGCCGGCCGGCCGCCCGCGCGGGCTCCTCCGCCGCCCCCGCCGCCCCGGGACAGCCGCAGACGCATGGCGCCGCACCTCCCCTGACCCCCGGAGTGCTGCGCATCTAGTGCTGTGGCCGGCCCGCCGGAATTGCCCGGCGCCGGGACAGGGGTATCCGCACCCCGCATGTGCGGTCCCGTCCGCCCGCGTATCGCCGACCTGCCCGCGGCAGCGAATTACCCGCCCTTTCCCCCGGTGATTCCCTGGCCGTTTACGCCGCGAATTCCCCGCCCCGGCGACGCCGCGGCCTGCCGCTGCCGAACTCCGCCGGGAAATGCCGGCGGCGAGGCCGGTATTCGGCATGCCCGTTCACCCCCCGCCGCCAGGACCTACCGAACCCGAACGGAGCCCCCGCATGTCCTCCACCGCCCCCCGCCCCCCGGCCGCCGCGCCGTCCTCCCCCGGCGCCGCCCTGTCCGGGCTCGTCGGCAACACCCCCCTGCTGCGCGTGTCCGAGCCGTTCGCGCCCCGCGGCCGCGGCTTCTGGGCCAAGCTGGAGGGGTTCAACCCCGGCGGCATCAAGGACCGCCCCGGCCTGCACATGGTCGAACGGGCCCGCGCCCGCGGAGAGCTGCGGCCCGGCGCCCGCGTCATCGAATCCACCAGCGGCACCCTCGGCCTGGGCCTCGCCCTGGCCGGGATGGTGTACGGGCACCCGGTCACCCTCGTGACGGACCCCGGCCTGGAGCCCTCCATGAAGCGGCTGCTGACCGCGTACGGGGCCCGGGTCGAGGTCGTCTCCGAGCCGCACCAGGCCGGCGGGTGGCAGGAGGCCCGCCGCGCACGGGTGCGGCGGCTGCTGGACGGGAACCCGGGCGCCTGGTGCCCCGACCAGTACAACAACCCCGACAACACCACCGCCTACACCCCCCTCGCCCTCGAACTCGCCGCCGGGCTCGGCCACATCGACGTCCTGGTGTGCAGCGTCGGCACCGGCGGGCACTCCGCGGGCCTCTCGCGGGTCCTGAGGCAGCTCTACCCGCGGCTGGAGCTGGTCGGCGTCGACACCGTCGGCTCCACGATCTTCGGGCAGCCGGCCCGGCCCCGCCTGATGCGCGGCCTCGGATCGAGCATCCACCCCCGCAACGTCGCCTACGGCAGCTTCGCCGAGGTGCACTGGGTGGCGCCGGCCGAGGCCGTGTGGGCCTGCCGGCGGCTGGCGTCCTCGCACTACGCGACGGGCGGCTGGAGCGTCGGCGCCGTGGCGCTGGTCGCCGGCTGGCTGGCCCGCACCCGCCCGGAGGGCACCCGCGTCGCGGCGGTCTTCCCCGACGGACCGCAGCGCTACCTGGGGAGCGTGTACGACGACGACTGGTGCGCCGCCCGCGGGCTCCTCGACGCGCCCCCGGCCGCCGAGCCGGAGGTCGTCGGCCGGGCCGACGAGAAGGAGGTCGTCCGCTGGACCCGCTGCGCCTCCGTCGTCGACCCCCTGGCCGGGCGCGCGGACGGGGTGCGGGAGGCGTCCCGGTGAGGGGGCCCCTCGCGCCGCTCCGCTCGTACGGGGCGGGCGTCAGGCTGCTGATGGTGAACCAGTTCGCCATCAACCTCGGCTTCTACATGCTGATGCCGTACCTGGCGGTCCACCTGTCCGGGACGCTCGGCCTGGCAGCCTGGACGGTCGGCCTCGTCCTCGGCGTGCGGAACTTCAGCCAGCAGGGCATGTTCCTGGTCGGCGGGACCCTCGCCGACCGGCTGGGCTACAAGCCGCTGATCGTGGCCGGGCTGCTGCTGCGGACCGCCGGGTTCGCGGCACTCGGCCTGGTCGGCTCGCTGCCGGCGCTGCTCGCGGCGTCGGCCGCCGTCGGCCTCGCGGGCGCCCTGTTCAACCCGGCGTCGCGCGCCTACCTCGCCGTCGAGGCGGGAGAGCGGCGGGTGGAGGCGTTCGCCCTGTTCAACGTCTTCTACCAGGCCGGCATCCTGCTCGGCCCGCCGGTCGGCATGCTGCTCACGGGCGCCGGCTTCCGCCTCACCTGCCTCACCGCGGCCGGGATCTTCGCCGTGCTCGGCGCCGTGCAGATCCGCCGCCTGCCGCCCCGGCGGGCCGACGGCCCGGCCGGCCGCGGGGACGCGCCGCGCCCGTCGGTCCTCGCCCAGTGGCGGGGCATCCTCGCGAACCGGCCGTTCGTGCTGTTCTCGACGGCCATGGCCGGCTCGTACGTCCTCTCCTACCAGGTGTACCTGGCGCTGCCGCTGGAGGTGCGGCGGCTGGCCGGCCCGGGGCCGTTCGGCACGGCGGCGACGGCTGCGCTGTTCGCGGCTCCGGGGCTGCTGACGATCTTGCTGCAGACCCGCGTCACCGCCTGGTGCCGGGCCCGCACGACGTCCGGGCGGGCCCTCGTCTGGGGGCTGCTGGCCATGGCCGGGGCCTTCGCCCCGCTGCTGCTGGCGTCCGCGCTGCCGCTGCCGGACGGGGGCGCGTGGCGGTGGCTGCATGCGGCGGGCGTGCCCGTACTGGCCGCCCTGCTGCTCGCGGTGGGGACGATGGTGGCGTACCCGTTCGAGATGGACACCCTCGTCGGGCTGTCCGGGGACCGGCTCGTGGCCACGCACTACGGGCTGTACAACACCGTCTGCGGAATCGGCATCACGGTGGGGAACCTGCTCACCGGGGCGGCGCTCGACGCGGCCCGGGACGCCGGCGTGCCGTCGCTGCCCTGGCTCGCGCTCCTCGCCCTCGGCGTGCTGTGCGCGGGCGCGCTGCTGGCCATGGACCGCACCGGGCGCCTCGCGCCGCCCGGGCGGGGCGCCCCGGCTGAGCCGGCGGCGGCCTGAAGGACCGCGCCGGCTCCGCTCAGCCGCCTGCCGGCCGGGGGTCGGCGGAGGCGAGCAGGTTCAGCACGGTGGCCTCCATGGCGTGCCGGGCCTGCTCGGCGCTCAGGCCCGTGGAACGCCAGTGGTGCCAGGCGCCCCAGGTGGTGACGGCGTCAAGCCCGTCGGCGAGGTCGCGGCGGCGGTCCTCCGGGAGCGGTGCGAGCTCCGCCGCCAGGACGGCCTCCATACGGCGGCGGCCGTCGGCGAACGCCTCGTCGATCACCTGCCGGATGCGCGGCGAGGGGTGGTCCATCCGCATCACCGCCAGCCGGGCCGGGGTGATCCACTCCAGGATCCGGGCGCGCTGCTCGGCGAGCGCGGCGACCCGCTCGGCGCGCGGGCCGACGGTCGGCAGCGGCCTGATCTGCTCGGCGAGCTGCTCCAGCCGCCGGGTGATGGCGGTGTCGACCAGCTGGGACATGTCGGCGAAGTGGTGGAACACCGAGCGCCGCGAGACCCCGGCGCGGGCCGCCACCTTGTCCGCCGGGAACTCGGTGCTCCCCTCGTCGAGCAGGGCGAGCAGCGCGTCGGCGATGCGCTCGCGCGTCTGCCGGCCGCGTTCGGTCCGCCCGTCGGCCGCCGACTCCGGTCGTTTCTCCACTCGCCCTCCCGATCTCCTCGCATTGACATTGTTGCACTCGAAGTGCAAGCGTAAATGTGCACTCGCAGTGCAAGTTGTTGCGGACGAGAGGTGAGAGGCGACGATGTTCCACGCCCTGGGGCGCAGCTGCGCCCGCAGACCCGGCCGGGTTCTCGCCGCCTGGCTGGCGGTGCTGCTCGCGCTGGCCTCCGCGGTCCTGGTGTTCGGCCGGGCCACCAGCGAGGCCGTGTCCATCCCGGGCAGCGACAGCCAGGCGGCCCGGGACGCGGCGGCCGCCTTCCCCGGGCCGCCGTCGGGCAACCAGCCCGTGGTGCTGCACGCGCCGGCGGGCAGTGCCCCGCTGACCTCGGACGCCATGAGGTCCGCCGTCGAGGCGGCGGCCGCGCGGATCGCCCGCGTCGAGCACGTCACGGCCGTCACCACCCCCTACGCCCCCGCCGGCAGGGCGGCGATGAGCACGGACGGCCGCACCGCCTACCTGACGCTCGGCCTGGACGTCGCCGCCCGCGACATCACACCGGAGACCACCGGGGCCGTGGAGGCGGCCGCCGAACCGGCCCGGCAGGCGGGCATCGAGGTCACCCCGGGCGGCGAGCTCGCCGCAGCCGCCGACAAGGGGTCCACCGGGCACAGCGAGCTGATCGGCCTCGCCGCGGCCGCCGCCGTCCTCTTCCTCGGACTGCGCTCGGCCCCGGCCGCCGGACTGCCGATCGCGGTCGGGGTGGTGGGCCTGGGTGTCTCGCTGGCGGCCGTCGGCCTCCTCGGACACCTCGTGGACATGCCCGCTTCCGGCGCCACGATCGCCGCCATGATCGGGCTCGGGGTGGGCATCGACTACACCCTGTTCTGCCTGATGCGCTTCCGCTCCCTCCTCGCCGGGGGCGCCGGGGCCGTGGACGCGGCCGCGCGCACGACCGCCACGGCCGGCAAGGCCGCCGCCTTCGCGGGCTGCGCGGTGGTCGCCGCCCTGGCCGGGCTGGCGCTCGGCGGGCTGCCCCTGCTGTACGCGCTGGCGCTGGCGCCCGGGATCGCCGTACTGGTCGCCGTGGCGGCCGCGCTCACTCTGCTGCCGGCGCTGCTCGCGCTGCTCGGGCGGCGGCTCGCCCCGGCCGCGGCGGGGCCGGCTGCCGCCGCCGAGGGGGCCGGCCCGGAGCACGGCGCCCGCCTGCACCGGATCGCCGTGTACGTCGCCGACCGGCCGTGGCGCCACCTCCTCGCCGGCCTGGCCCTGCTCGCCGTACTGGCCGTCCCCGCGGCCGGTTTGGCGTTCGGCGCTCTCGACGCGGGCGACAAGGCCGCGGGAACGGACAGCCGCACCGCCCACGACCGGCTGGCGGCCGCCTTCGGCCCCGGCGTGAACGGGCCCCTCCAGGTGACGGCGTCCCTGCCCACCGCCGCCTCCGGCCCCGGTGACGGCCGCCTCACGGCGGTCACCTCCGCGCTGGAGGCCACCCCGGGGGTGGCCTCCGCCGGCGGCCCGCAGCTCGCCGCGGACGCCCGTACCGCCCGCTGGCAGGTCGTCCCCGACACCGGCCCCGGCGATCCGCGGACCGCCGCGCTCGTCGACCGGCTGCGGGAGTCCGCCCTGCCCGCGGCCACGGCGGGCAGCGGCACGGCCGCCCACGTGGGCGGATCCGCCGCCGCCCAGGCCGATCTGAACGACCGCCTGGCGCAGCGGCTGCCCGCGGTCATCGGGGCCGTCGTCGCCGTGGCCGCGCTGCTGCTCCTGCTCGCGTTCCGCTCGCCCGTCGTCGCGGTCAAGGCCGCCGTGGTGGCCCTGCTGTCGGTGGCCGCCGCGTACGGTGTGCTCACCGCCGTGTTCCAGTGGGGCATGGGCGCCCCGCTGCTCGGCCTGGAGGGGCCGGTGCCGATCCCCGGGTACGTTCCCCTGCTGATGTTCGCCGTCCTGTTCGGGCTCTCCATGGACTACGAGGTGTTCCTGCTCACCTCTGTCCGCGAGGCGTACCTGCGGCATGGGGACAACCGGCGCGCTGTCATCGAGGGCCTCGCGGGGACCGGGCGCGTGATCACCTCGGCAGCAGCGATCATGGTGTGCGTGTTCCTGAGCTACCTGCTGTCCGCGGATCCCGTGGTGAAGATGTTCGGCGTCGGCCTGGCCACGGCCGTCGCCCTCGACGCCACGGTCGTCCGCGGGCTGCTGGTCCCGACCGGGATGGTGCTGCTGGGCACACGCAACTGGTGGCTGCCCGGACCGCTGGACCGCCTGCTGCCCCGCTTGGACATCGAGGGCGAGGGCACGGGCCGCGGCACGACGCGCCCGCACCCGGCCGCGCCCGGACCCGCCGCCACCGAGCCGACCCCCGCACCGTGAGGAACCCGGAGCCCATGCCCGCCGACGCGCCGACCGCCCCCGCCACCGCCCCCGCCACCGCGGCCACCGCCCCCGACCACCCGCGCCCCGGCCGGCGCCGGCGGGCGGTGATCGCCGGAGCCGCCGCCCTGGCGGTCCTGCTCGCCCTGCCCGCGGCCGACGCCTTCGCCCGCCACCGCGGCGAGGGAAGGCTCGCCGACCGCATCGCCGCACGCCACCCCGACCTGCGGTCGAAGCCGCAGGTGGAGATAGGCGGCTACCCGTTCCTGCTCGGAGCGGCCCGCGGCGCCCACCCGGAGGTCCGGGTCAGGGCCGGCGGACACGCGCCGGACGGCCGGCCGGTGAACGCCGACGTCGAACTGGAGGACGTCTCCCGGAACGAGGACGGCTACACGGCGTCGGCGGTCGACGCCCGCTTCACCGTCCCCTTCGAGGCGCTGGCCGGCGAGGCGGGAGGGAAGGCCACCCTGTCCGACGCCGGCAGCGGCCGGCTCAGGATCGAGCGCCGCGTGCTCGGCGTCCCGGTCGCGGTCACCGCCGAACTCCGGCTCCAGGGCGACACGGTGACCCTCCACGCCACCTCGGCGACGCTGGCCGGAACGTCCGTCGACCCGGCGATGCCGATGGTCAGGCAGGCACTCGCGGAGAAGCAGTGGAAGCTGCCCGCCCTGCCGTGGGGCCTGCACGCCTCCGAGGTGTCGGTCGGCCCGGACGGCGTCACCGCGCACGCCCGCGGCGAGGACGTCGCCCTCGGCTGAGGACCGCCCCGCGGCCGGGCGCGGTGACGAAACGGGCGCCCGCCCCGGGAGTCGCTCCCGGGGCGGGCGCCCGTCCTGCAGGAGGCAGCGCCGGCGTCAGGCCTGCGGCGCCGGGAAGGTCGGGTACTCGACCCCGGAGACGTGCTGCACGACGCGGATGACCTGGCACGAGTAGCCGAACTCGTTGTCGTACCAGAGGTACAGGATCGCGTTGTCGCCGTCGACCTTGGTGGCGCCGGCGTCGATGATCGACGCGTGGCGCGAGCCGACGAAGTCCATCGAGACGGCGTCGGGCGCGGTCGTGAAGTCGATCTGGCGCTTCAGCGGCGAGTGCAGCGAGACGTTGCGCAGGTAGTCCAGGACCTCCTCGCGGGTGGTCTCGCGGCCCAGGCGCAGGCTGAGGATGGCGATCGAGACGTCCGGGACGGGGACGCGGATCGAGCTGCCGGTGATCGGGGCCTTGAGGTCGGGCAGCGCCTTCGCGACGGCCGAGGCGGCGCCGGTCTCGGTGATGACCATGTTGAGCGGCGCGGAGCGGCCGCGGCGGTCGGCCTTGTGGTAGTTGTCCAGCAGGTTCTGGTCGTTGGTGAACGAGTGGACGGTCTCCACGTGGCCGCGCAGCACACCGTACTCGTCGTCCATGGCCTTCAGCGGCGGGACGATCGCGTTCGTGGTGCAGGAGGCGCAGGAGAGGATGCGCTCGTCCGGCTTGATCATGTCCTGGTTGACGCCGTGGACGATGTTCGGGACGTCGCCCTTGCCCGGCGCCGTCAGGACGACCTTGTCGATGCCGGGGCGCAGGTGCTTGGAGAGGCCCTCGCGGTCGCGCCACTTGCCGGTGTTGTCGATGAGGATGGCGTCCTTGATGCCGTACGCCGTGTAGTCGACCTCGGAGGGGTCGTTGGCGTAGATCACCCGGATCGCGTTGCCGTTGGCGATGATCGTGCTGTTCGCCTCGTCCACGGTGATGGTGCCCTGGAACTGGCCGTGGATGGAGTCGCGGCGCAGCAGCGAGGCACGCTTCACCATGTCCTCGGCAGCGCGCTCGCCTCCGCCGCGCACGACGATGGCGCGCAGGCGCAGGCCGTTGCCCGAACCGGCCTTCTCGATGAGGAGGCGGGCGACGAGGCGGCCGATGCGGCCGAAGCCGTAGAGGACGACGTCCCGGCCGGTGGAGCGCTCGATCTTGTTCGCACCGGTGGCGCCGGCGACGGCCTCGGCGGTGAAGTCGGCCACGGACAGGCCGCGGTCGTCGGTCTTGTACGTCGCGGCCAGCATGCCGATGTCGATCTGGGACGGGCCGAGATCGAGCGCGGAGAGGGCCTGGAGGAACGGCATCGTCTCGGTGACCGACAGCTCCTCGCCGTCGATCTGCCGGGCGAACCGGTGGGTCTTGAGAATGCTGACCACCGACTTGTTCACCAGGGAGCGGCTGTGCAGCAGGACGGTGACGTCCCGCTCGCGCTGCAGCTTCCCGATGATCGGGATCATCGACTCCGCGATCTCCTCGCGGTTCTTCCAGTTGGTGAACGAGTCCTCGTTGACAGTCACAGGTTTATCTTTCGAGCTAGGCGGCGCTCATATGCTAACCCCCTCGTACTTTGATCCTTCAAGGGGCACCCGTGTCGGATTCGCCGCCGGGGCCGGTAAGCCTGCGGGATGCGGCTTCTGATGCCCTGTGCCCGAAGCGGCTGCCGGGGGCGCGCCGGGCCGGGCGGAGCTGCCGCCGCACGGGCGGCCCGGCCCTTCCGTCCGGCCGCCGCGGGGGGCGGAGTCACTTCGGGGCCGGGTAGACCCTCGACTGCTTCACACTGCCGAAGGCGAAGCTCGACTCGATGGAGGCGATGCCGGGGATCGCGTGGATGCGGTGGCGCACCAGCGCCTCGTACGCCTCCAGGCTCTCGATGACGACGCGCAGGAGGTAGTCGCTGCTTCCGGCCATCAGGTAGCAGTCCTGGATGTGCTCGATGACGGCGACGTGCTCCTCGAAGATCCGCACCGCCTCGCCGGTGTGGCGCTCCAGCCGTATCCGGACGAACACGGTGATCGGCAGCCCGAATGCCACCTGGTCGACCATCGCCGTGTAGCCCCTGATCAGTCCGGCCTCCTCCAGCCGCCGGACCCGGCGCAGGCAGGGCGAGGGCGAGAGCCGGACCCGGTCGGCGAGCTCCTGGTTCGAGAGCCGGCCGTCGGCCTGCAACTCCCTGATGATTTGCAGATCCACGGCATCCACGGCCCCTCCTTGGCAGATTCTGCCCTCAACGTACGCCTGGAGGGCAGAAGTGGCAATCGGCTGCCCTGGCGAAAGGTCTAGCGTTGCCCCGTGGCCGGATACGGCCCTCTTCAGGCTGGAGGAACGACTGTGGTCGCCGTGAACACCGCACCTGCCGCGGCGCCCCCGCAGGCCCGTACGGCGGGGCTGCGCGGGCTCAGCCCGCAGGCGCAGGGCATGGCGGCGCTGGCGCTGACCGTCCTCATCTGGGCGGCGTTCGCGCTGAGCGCCCGCGCGCTGGGCTCCTCCACCCTGCTGCCTGCGGACGCCGGCCTGCTGCGCTTCGGCATCCCGCTCGCCGTCCTGGCGCCCGCGCTGTGGCGGCGCCGCCGCGCCCTGGCCGCCGTCCGGCCCGCCGTCGCGCTCAAGGTCGCCTGCGGGGCCGGGGTGCCGTTCTTCCTCGCGGCGATGTACGGGGGCTCCCTCACGTCGGCTGCGTTCGTCGGCTCCATCGTGCCCGGCATGGTGCCGCTGTTCGTCGCGGCCCTCGTGGCCGCCTCCGGGCGGGGCCTCCCGCGCGGCACCCAGGCGGCCGGCCTCCTGCTGATCGCGGCCGGCGTGGTCGCGCTGGTGTGGCGCCACGTCTTCCCCCTGAACGCGTCGGTCCTCGCGGGGTCGGGGATTCTGCTCGCCGCCAGCGGCCTGTGGGCGCTGTACACCGTCGGGCTGAAGGAGGTCGCGCTCGACCCGGTCGGCTCGATCGGCCTGCTGTGCCTGCCGTCGTTCGCCGTGCTGGCCGCCCTCGTCCTGACGGGGGCGCTGCCGAGCGGCCTGGCCTCGGCGACCGCGTCCGACATCGCCGTGTTCACCGTCGTGCAGGGGCTCGGGGTCGGGCTGTGCGCCGGGCTGCTGTACGCCTTCGCGATCCGCCGGCTGGGCGCCGAGCGCAGCTCGGCCGTCGGCAGCCTGAGCCCGGTCCTGGTGGTCCTGCTCGCCGTGCCGCTGCTGGGCGAGTCGCCGACGGCGGCGGTGCTGGTCGGCGTGCCCCTCATCGCGGCGGGCGTCTTCCTCGCCAACCGCACCGCCGGCCGGGCCGCCCCCGCGCCGGCGGCGCCGCCCTCCCGGCCCTGACGGGCCGCCCCTCCCGCTCCCGCTCTCCCGCTCCCGCTCTCCCGCTCCCGTCCAGCCCAGTCCGAGGTTTCCCGCAGATGCTTGAGCTCCTCCTCCCCCCGCCCGTCGACCCCCTGTGGGACCTGACCGAGGCATACGGCGCCGACGCCCGGCCCGAACGCCTCAACCTGGTCCTCGGCGTCTACCGGGACGACACGGGCACGACGCCGGTCATGGCCGCCGTGCGCGAGGCGGAGCTGCGCCTGGCGGAGCGCTCCGCGTCCAAGGAGTACCGCGGCCTGTCGGGGAACACGGCGTTCAACCGGGCCATGCTGGCGATGGTCCTGGGCGAGGGCGGCGGGGCGGCCGACCGGGCGGTCGCCGTGCAGACCGTCGCCGGAAGCGGCGCGCTGCGGCTGCTGGCCGACCTCGTGTGCCGGACCCGTCCGGGCGCGACCGTGTGGATCAGCGACCCCGCGTACGTCAACCACCGCCCGATACTGGAGGCCGCCGGCCTGGCGGTCCGCACCTACCGCTGGGTCGACGCGGAGGGCCGCTCCGACACGGCGGGGCTGCTGCAGGACCTGGCGCAGGCGCAGCGGGACGACGTGGTGCTGCTCCAGGGCTGCTGCCACAACCCGACCGGCGTGGACCCCTCCGCGCGGGCGTGGGAGGAGCTGGCCGGGCTGGCGGCCCGGAACGGCTGGGTCCCGTTCGTCGACCTCGCCTACCACGGTCTCGGCGACGGCCTGGAGACCGACCTGGCGGCCACCCGGCTGCTCGCGGACCGGGTGCCGGAGATGCTCGTCGCGGTGAGCTGCTCCAAGAACTTCGGGCTCTACAGCGACCGCACCGGTTGCGCGATCGTCCTCGGCGCCTCCCGCGCGTCCCTGCGGCACGTGGAGACGGCCCTGCAGAACGCTGCCCGCACCCTGTACTCGATGCCGCCGGAGCACGGCGCGGCGGTGGTCGCGGCGGTCCTGGAGGATGACGGCCTGCGGGCCCTGTGGCGGGCCGAGCTCGACGGCATGCGGGCCCGCATCGAGGCCAACCGGACCGGTCTGGCCGAGCAGTTGGCGGGCCTCGGCCGGCCGGCCGAGGCGGCGGTGCTCGCGCGGCAGAAGGGCATGTTCTCGATGCTGCCGCTCACCGCGCCGCAGATGCTGCGGCTGCGCAGCCGGTACGCGGTCTACGGCACCACGGCCGGCCGCATCAACATCGCAGGGCTGCCCGCCGACCGCATCGCCTGTGTGGCCCGCGGTGTCGCCGGCGTGCTCGGCGAGGACGGCGCCTGAGGGCTGCCGCCCACCCCCGGCCGGCGGGGGTGGGGCGGGGCACGGGATCACGGCCGGGACCGGCAGGGATACACGCCGGAGGGAGACCTGATGTTTCATCAGGTCGCTTGACCCGGACTCTTGACTCTCCGCGCGGCAGTCGGGATTCTCGACGCACCTTTCGCGCGGGACATGACAATCAGCCGGGTTTTCCGACACGGCCCTGCGTCCTCGACCGCGCCCCGCCGACTCCCGATGACGCGAGTGTGACCATGACCAGACGCCGCCCCGTCCGCCGCCGACCACTCACACTGCTCGCCCTGCTCCTCGCCGCCGCGCTGGCCGTGTCGCTCGGCCCCGCGCCCGGCGCCTCGGCCGACGCCGACTGGTGGGCCCCCACCGCCCGGCCCGCACCCGACTCGCAGATCAACGTCACCGGCGAGCCCTTCAAGGGCACCGACGCCCAGGGGAACGTGCGCGGGTTCGTCGACGCACACGACCACATCATGTCGAACGAGGGCTTCGGCGGCCGCCTCATCTGCGGCCGGCCGTTCTCCGAACAGGGCATCGCCGACGCGCTGAAGGACTGCCCCGAGCACTACCCCGACGGCACCCTCGCCGTCTTCGACTTCATCACCAAGGGCGGCGACGGCAGGCACGACCCGAACGGCTGGCCGACCTTCAAGGACTGGCCCGCGCACGACTCGCTGACCCACCAGCAGAACTACTACACGTGGATCGAGCGGGCCTGGCGCGGCGGCCAGCGCGTCCTCGTCAACGACCTCGTCACCAACGGGGTCATCTGCTCGGTCTACTTCTTCAAGGACCGCGGCTGCGACGAGATGACCGCCATCCGCCTGGAGGCGCAGAAGACGTACGACATGCAGGCCTACGTCGACAAGATGTACGGCGGGCCCGGAAAGGGCTGGTTCCGGATCGTCACCGACTCGGAGCAGGCGCGCGAGGTGGTCAAGCAGGGCAAGCTCGCCGTGGTCCTCGGCGTGGAGACCTCGGAGCCGTTCGGGTGCAAGCAGATCCTGGACATCGCCCAGTGCAGCCGGGAGGACATCGACCGCGGCCTCGACGAGCTGCACCGGCTCGGCGTGCGCAGCATGTTCCTGTGCCACAAGTTCGACAACGCCCTGTGCGGGGTCCGTTTCGACGAGGGCGCGCTCGGCACCGCGATCAACGTGGGCCAGTTCCTGTCCACGGGCACCTTCTGGCAGACGGAGCAGTGCACGGGCCCGCAGCACGACAACCCGATCGGCCTGGCCGCGGCGCCCTCGGCGCAGAAGCAGCTCCCGGCGGGCGTGTCGATGCCCTCCTACTCCGCCGAGGCCCGCTGCAACACCCGCGGTCTGACCGAGCTCGGCGAGTACGCGCTGCGCGGCATGATGAAGCGGAAGATGATGCTCGAAGTGGACCACATGAGCGTCAAGGCCGCCGGCCGGGCCCTCGACATCCTGGAGTCCGAGTCCTACCCCGGTGTCATCTCCTCGCACAGCTGGATGGACATGGGCTGGCTGGAGCGCCTCTACAGGCTGGGCGGCTTCGCCACCGGCTACATGAACGGCGCCGAGAGCTTCAGCGCCGAGGCCAAGCGCACCGACGCCCTCCGCGAGAAGTACGGCGTGGGCTACGGCTTCGGCACCGACATGAACGGCGTCGGCGGCTGGCCCGCGCCGCGCGGGGCGGACACCCCGAACCCGGTGCGCTACCCCTTCCGCAGCACGGACGGCGGCTCGGTCATCGACCGGCAGACCACCGGGCAGCGCACCTGGGACCTCAACACCGACGGCGCCGCGCACTACGGGATGGTCCCCGACTGGATCGAGGACGTCCGGATCGTCGGCGGACAGGAGGTCGTCGACGACCTGTTCAAGGGCGCCGAGTCCTACCTGCGTACCTGGGGGGCCTCCGAGCGGCACAAGGCGGGCGTGAACCTCGCCGCGGGCGCGGCCGCGTCGGCGAGCTCCACCGAATGGAACCCGTTCGTCAGCTACGCGGCCGGCCGTGCCGTGGACGGCAGCCGCTCCAGCCGCTGGGCGAGCGGCTGGAGCGACGACCAGTGGCTGGCCGTGGACCTCGGCTCGCCCGCCCTCGTCAAGCGCGTCACCCTCGACTGGGAGCGGGCCCACGGGCGGGAGTACCGGATCGAGGTGTCCGACGACGGCGCCCGGTGGCGGACGGTGTGGTCCACCACCACCGGCGACGGCGGCCTGGACACCGCCCGGTTCGACGGCGTGACCGCCCGGCACGTACGCGTCCACGGCCTCGGCCGCGGCACGCAGTGGGGCTACTCGCTGTACGAGCTCGGCGTGTACAGCAGCTGACGGCCCCGGGGCGGCCGGGTCCGCTCATGCGGCCCGGCCGCCCCACCGGACCGCGCACCCCGCGCGGTGACAGGAAAGGACACACATGCCCCGCATGCCGCTGGCCGAGCGGCGCCGCCTGCTCACCGAGGCGGCGATCCGCGCGATGGCCCGCGACGGCGTCTCCCGCACCACGACCCGCTCCATCGCCGCCGAGGCCGGGGTGTCGCTGAGCGTCTTCCACTACTGCTTCGACTCCAAGGAGGCGCTGCTGGAGTCGGTGATCGAGACGATCACGGAGCACTACCTCGCAGTGGTGAAGGAGGCCATCCGCCCGCGGGCCACCCTGCGCGAGACGGTGGAGGCGGGCTTCGCCGCGTACTGGGACCACGTCCGCGCCCACCCCGCCGAGCACATGCTCACCTACGAGCTGACCCAGTACGCCCTGCGCCGGCCGGGATTCGAGCACCTCGCCAGGAGGCAGCACGAGCTGTACCGCGACGTGTACGCGGGCCTCGTCGAGGAGGTGCGCGGCACCCTCGGCCTGGAGCTGCGGGTACCGGTGCCGGTGCTGGCACGCTACCTGGCGGCCGTGACGGACGGGCTCACCCTGAACTTCCTCGTCCTCGGCGACGACGCGGCGGCAGCCGGCATCCTCGCCATGGTGACCGAGCACGTCGCCGGGCTCGTCGAGGGGAGCGGGTCGCCGCTCCCCGCGCCGCTGCCGGCCGTGCCGGGCCTTCAGTAGGGCCGCGGCGACATCACCATCGGGTCGGCGCCCGGCGCGACCAGGACGCAGCGGGGGACGCCGGGGCCGGGGGTGACGCGCACGGTCACCGGCGTCGCCGGCTCGGTCGGGAGTTCCACGCGGACGGCGACGGGCCGGTCGCCGCGGGTGGTGCCGTGGCCGGTCTCCTTGCCGTCGACCAGGAGTTCCACCTCGACGCGGTGCCCCGTCTCGACGGTCGCGCTGACGGAGTGGCCGGCGTGGTCGATGTGGAAGTGATGGCGTCGTCTCATGGGTGTCGCCTCCGGCCGACGCGCGAGCGGCTCGGCCCCTGTGCCCAGGATAGGGGCGCGGCGTGCGGCTCGCAGGCCGCCGGCGGGCGGCAGGGGTTTGGATTGCCGCACGATCCTCAATACGATCCGGCGATGATCACAAGAAAATGGGCGGCGGCAGGGGCGTGCGGCCTGCTGACCGCGCTCGCGGCCGGGCTGTTCCCGGCGAGCGCGGCGGCCGGCGAGCCGGCGGCGAAGGACTCCCCCAAGGTCGAGCTGGTGCTGGACGTCAGCGGCTCGATGCGGGCGACGGACATCGACGGCAAGTCCCGCATGGCGGCCGCCAAGCAGGCGTTCAACGAGGTGCTCGACGCCACTCCGGACGAGGTGCGGCTCGGGATACGCACGCTCGGCGCCGACTACCCCGGGGACGACCGCCAGCAGGGCTGCAAGGACACCAGACAGCTCTACCCGGTCGGGAAGCTCGACCGGGTGGAGGCGAAGGCGGCCGTCGCGACCCTGGCGCCCACCGGCTGGACCCCGATCGGCCCGGCCCTGCTCGGCGCCGCGGAGGACCTCAAAGGCGGCAACGCCACCCGCCGGATCGTGCTGATCACGGACGGCGAGGACACCTGCGCCCCCCTCGACCCCTGCGAGGTCGCCCGCGACATCGCCGCCCAGGGGATCCACCTGGTGATCGACACCCTCGGCCTGGTGCCCGACGCGAAAACGCGGGAGCAGCTGGTCTGCATCGCCGAGGCGACCGGCGGAACGTACACCTCCGTCCGGCACACGGACGAGCTGTCGGGCCGCGTCAAGCAGCTGGTCGACCGGGCCGCGACCCCCGTCGTCACCCCGGTGGCGACCCAGGGCGCGAAGCAGTGCCAGGGAGCGCCGAAGCTCGGCGCGGGCCTGTACACCGACCGCGAGCCGTTCGGCGAGCACCGCTGGTACCAGGTGGACGTCCGGCCCGGCCAGGAGCTGCGGGCCTCCGTGAGCATCGCCGCGGACCGGGCCGTGAACAACGACTACGGGGTCATGCTGCGCGCGGTGACCGTCCACGGGCGGGAGATCGTCCGCGGCTCGGAGGCCGGCGACGGCCGCACCGACGTCATCTCGACGGGGCTGCGCTATCCCAAGGGCGGGGCGGACGCGGAGGAAGAGGACGACAGGCAGGCCGTGGAGACGGTGTGCCTCCAGGTCAGCAACTCCTTCTCCGCGCCGGCCTCCGTCAAGGCCGCCCCGGGCATGCCGGTCGAGCTGGTGGTCGACCTGGTGGACGGCCCCGACGGCGCCTCCGACGCCGCCTCCTTCGGCCTCGGCCGCGGCTGGTGGCTGCTCGGCGTCCTGGCCGTGGCCGGACTGCTCGCGGGCCTGGTGTGGGGCTGGATCTCCCGCTGGCGTATCTCGGTCTGGAGGACCAACTGATGCGTACCGTACGGATGCTCACCGCCGCGGCACTGGCCGCGGGCGGCCTGCTCGCGGGGGCCGGCGCGGCCGCCGCCGGCTCCCCCTCCGCGAACGCGAGCGCGAGTCCGGGCGGCGGGGCCGCCGGACCGACCGAGGCCGGTACGGCGTTCCGCACGGCCACGCCGCTCCAGCCGGGCCTGCGCGCCACGGCGGAGGCGTCGACCGGCGACTACCTGTACTGGGTGCTGCCGCTGGACTCGGGGCAGCGCGCCACGGTCAAGGCGTCGGTGAAGCTGCCGCCCGCGGCCTCCCGGCACGCCGCCTCGACCTGGCGGATCGACGTGTACGACGGGCTGCGCCGCCGGCAGGCCTGCACGTACGGCGCCCAGAGCGCGACCGCCGCGAAGGACGCCGCCTCGGTGGAGCTGTCCTGCACGCTGCGCACGGTGCGCCCCGGCGCGGAGCCCTGGGCCCACGACCCGCTGCCCGGCAGCTACTACGTGCGGCTGACGGCAGCGGAGGTGGCGAAGGAGGACCTCGGCCAGCCGGTGCGGGTGGAGGTCTCCGCCGAGACCCGCGACACGGGCGGCGCCTTCGCGGTGGACGGGGCGCTGGCCCAGCCGCTCGTGCCCGGTATCACGGCCCGGCTCGCCGCCGAGGCGGAGGGCGGCGCGGCGGGCCCGGCCGGCGGGGACCGGCCCGCCGCGGTGGGCGAGCCGGACGGCGGCTGGTCGGGCGGCCGCTGGTCCGACCGCTGGGTGTGGACGGCCGCGGGCGGCGTACTGGCGGCCCTGGCGGGCGTGTTCGGGTACTCCCTGACGCGCGGCCGGGGCCGGCCGCAGCACGTGCCGCCGCGCGGCTGACCCCGCCCGCAGCACCGGCCGCCGGCGGGCGCCCTACACCGGGTGCCCGCCGGCGTCCGTGGTGTCGGCCTGGGTGGAGAACTTGGAGAGGAAGACGTCGTAGAGGCCGTCGGGGCGGCGGGTCATGGTGGCGCCGTCCTGCCAGGTGCCGTTCTCGTCCCACCACTGGCTGCCGGCCGGATCGCCCTGGTTCTGGTGGATGTTGTGCATGCCGAGCCCCTCGTCGAAGGGCTCGCCGAAGACGAGGACCGGCCGGCCGGGGACGAGGATCGGCTCCAGCGCCGCCGTGGCCTCCAGGTGGCTGCCGGCGGTCCAGGGGCGGGGCGGGTCGATCCGGTCGAGGATGCGCTGCACCCAGCCCGGAGGGCGGCGCACGAAGAGGCATCCGGTGCGCTCGGCGAGGGCGGGGTGGCGCTGGTAGTCGATCGCGCCCGATCCGGAGGTGCGCGCCAGGTCGTGGTAGCCGGGGGACGGCGCGTCGACGGGCTCCAGCACCGAGGGGTGCAGGGTGAACACCTTCCACTGGACGCCGACCGCGGACTTCTTGCTGTCCACGTCGACGGCGCAGGCATAGCGGCCTTCCGGGGTGTCCACCTCCAGGTGGACGTGGTACCAGCGGCCCTGGTCGTCGGGCCGGTCGCGGAAGTGGCGGTGCAGGGTGCCGGACAGCACGCCGTAGTTCTCCAGGGGCATGCGGCCAGTGAACCACTCGCCGCCGGCCCCCGCGGTCAGTGCGGCCCGGCGATCTCCTTCCAGTGGGCGGTGCGGTCGCACCAGCGCCGGAGGAGGACCGGGTCGTGGCCGACGGCGAGCAGGCCGGCGCCGGTGTCGGCCCGGTACTCCTCGACGACGCCGACCAGGGCCGCGGCCGTGGAGGCGTCGAGCATGGCGGTCATCTCGTCGCAGACGAGCCAGCGGGGCCGCAGCACCAGGGCGCGGGCCAGGCAGGCGCGCTGGAGCTGGCCGTCGCTGACCTCGTGGGGGCGCCGGTCGAGGAGGTCCGCGCCGAGGCCGACCCGCCCGGCGAGGTCGGCGACGGCGCCGGCCGCCTCGGCGCGCCGTCCGGTGGCGCGCAGGGGTTCGGCGACGAGGTCCCGCAGCCGCATCCGGGGGTCGGCGGCGAGGCGCGGCTGCTGGAAGACGACGCCGACGGCGGTGCGCAGAGAGCGCGGGGCCCGGTGGCGGAAGCCGGTCGCGGTGTGCCCGTCGAGGGTGACGGTGCCGCGGTCGGGGCGGTGCAGCAGGGCGGCGACCCGGGCGAGGGTGGACTTGCCGCAGCCGCTGGGGCCGAGGAGGCCGAGGGATTCGCCGGGGTGCAGGGTGAGGCGGGCGCCTTCGACGACGGGCCGGCGCCGCTCGTATCCGGCGGTGATGTCGCGGAGTTCAAGCATGGTGGCAGGCCACCCCCGAGGCGGGTGCGGGCAGTTCGGTGCGGCAGCGGGCGTCGGCGCCCGGGCAGCGGGCGGCGAAGGCGCAGCCGGGCGGCAGGGCGCCGAGTTCGGGCGGGGATCCCGGGATGGGGGTGAAGGCGCGCTCGGGCAGGGCGTCGAGGAGGCCGCGGGCGTACGGGTGGCGGGGGCCGGGCCGGCCGAAGAACGCGTCCGCCGGGCAGGTTTCGACGATGCGGCCGGCGTACATGACGGCGACGGTGTCCGCGATGCGGTGGGCCGCGGCGAGGTCATGGGTGATCATCAGCAGGGCGCGGCCGGCGTCCCGGGTGTGGGCGCGCAGTTCGTCGGCGGTGCGGTGGACGAGGTCGCGGTCGAGGCCGGTGGTCGGCTCGTCGGCGAGCAGCAGGGGGGCGTCGCCGACGAGGGCGAGGGCGGTCGCGGCGCGCTGGGCGAGCCCGCCGGAGAGCTCGTGCGGGTGGCGGTCGAGGTGGCTCGCGGGGAACGCCGCCCGCTCGGCGGCCCGCTCGGCTGCGGCGCGTACGGCCTCGCGGGCGGCGCGGCGGCCCCGGGCGGCGGCGGTCGGGTGGGCGAGTTCGCGTACGGCCTCCTCCAGGTGGGAGCGGATCGTGCGGACCGGCGTGAGGTGGGCGGCGGGGCTCTGCGGGACCAGGCCGATGCGGCGGCCGCGGACGGTGCGGGCGAGGACCGCCTCTCCTGCGGTGAGCAGGTCCAGTCCGTCGGGCAGCAGGGCGGAGCCGGCGGTGTCGGCGTTGCCGGGCAGCAGGCCGAGGAGGGCGGAGGCGAGGACGGACTTGCCGCAGCCGCTCTCCCCGACCAGGGCCAGGCAGCTGCCGGGGGCGAGCCGGAAGGAGGCGTCGGAGACGGCGGCCACGTACCGGCCTCCGGGCATCCGGAAGCGCACGCTCAGCCCGCGTACGTCGAGGGCGGGGGCAGCGTCGGTCACAGCGTCAGCTCCGAGCGGCGGCGCGGGTCGAGGCGCTCGCGCCAGGCTGCAGCCAGACCCGCGACGGCGAGGGTGGGCAGGATCAGGAAGAGGCCGGGGAAGAGGGTGGGCCACCAGTGGCCGGCGAGCAGCGAGCCGCGCCCGGCCTGGACGAGGCCGCCCAGGCTGGCCTGGTGGGCGGGCAGGCCGAGGCCGAGGAAGGACAGCGCGGACTCGTGCCACACCGCGTGCGGGACCATCAGCACGGCGGCCAGCCCGGCCTGCGGGAGCACCCCGGGCACCAGGTGGCGTACGGTGACCCGCCACCGGGAGGCGCCGCCCGAGACGGCCGCGTCCACGAAGGGCCGGGACTTCAGGGAGAGCACCTCGGCGCGCACGATGCGGGCCGTGGACAGCCAGTGGGTGAGCGCGACGGACACGACGACGGGCCACACCCCGGGCCGGAACAGCGCCACGGCGAAGACGCCGAGCAGCAGGGGCGGGACGGAGGCGAAGCCGTCCACGACGCGCATGGTGAGCCGGTCGGTCCACCCGCCGAGGGCGGCGGCGGCCGCTCCGACGGCGGTGCCGACGACGGTGGCGGCGAGTGCGGCGACGACGCCGGTGAGCAGCGAGACCCGCAGGCCGTAGACGCAGCGCAGCAGCAGGTCGCGGCCGAGGTCGTCGGTGCCGAAGGGGTGGGCGGCGGAGGGCGGGAGGAGGCGGGCGGAGAGGTCCACGGCCTGCTGGTCGAGCCGGACCAGCGGCGGGACGAGCAGCACGGCGAGGACGGCTGCGGCCGCGACGGCGGCGCAGACCCACAGCCGCAGCCCCGGGACCCGCCGCCCGGGGCGCCGGCCGCGGCGGCCGCCGGCGGGGCGCCACACCGGGGCGGTGAGCGGGTCAGCCATCGAAGCCCACCCGTGGGTCGGCGAGTCCGTGCAGGAGGTCGGCGAGGAGGTTGCCCGCGAGGACGGCGGCCGTCGCGAGGACGGTGAGCGCGGCGAGCAGGGGGAAGTCGACGGAGGTCGCCGCCTGGACGGTGGCGGCGGCGATGCCGGGCCAGCTGAAGACGGTCTCGACGAGCAGCGCGCCGGTGATCAGTTCGGGCATGCGGGAGCCGGTCAGGGTGATTGCCGGCAGCAGCCCGGAGCGCAGGGCGTGGCCGAGCAGCACACGCCGCTCGCCGAGCCCGCGGGCGCGGGCGCCGCGGACGGGGTCCTCGGCGAGCGCGTCGCACACGCCCTGGCGGACGTACAGGTAGAACCAGGGCAGTTGGGAGAGGGCGAGGACGAGCGCGGGGAGGACGAGGTGCCGGGCGACCTGGCCGGCGGTGACGGTGTCGCTGCCGGCGTCCGTCAGGCCGCCGGAGGGCAGCACGCCCCAGCGGACGGAGAAGAGCCAGACGGCGAGCAGTCCGAGCCAGAACGCGGGAGCGGCCTGCAGGGTGTAGGCGAGGGCGGTGGCGGTCCGGTCGAGGAGGCCGCCGCGGCGGCGGGCGGCGAGGACGCCGAGGGCGGTGCCGGCGGCCAGCGCGGCGGCGAAGGCGGTGGCGGCGAGCAGGGCGGACCAGCCGACGCGCTCGGCGATGGCGTCGGCGACGGGCTGCCGCAGCGAGGCGGAGGTGCCGAGGTCGCCGCCGAGCGCCGAGGTGAGCCAGTCCCACCAGCGCTCGACGAGCGGGCGGTCGGCGCCGAGGTTGGCGCGCAGCCGGTCGAGCTCGGCCTGCGGGGCGGTGAGGCCGGCGGTGCCGGCGTACGCCCTGACGGGGTCGAAGGGGGACAGGTCGGCGGCGGCGAAGACGCCGAAGGTGACGGCGAGCAGGACGGGGCCGGCGAGCAGTGCCCGCCGGCCCGCCATGCGCGCCATCGGCCCCCAGGGGGTGCGGCCGGGGCGGGCGGTCACTTCTGCTTCGGCTTCCAGTCCTCGATGTTCCACCAGGGGCCGGCTCCGAGGCCGTGGTCGTGCGGCTCGACCTGGGTGGTGAGTCCCTCCCACCTGTCGGCGACGACGTAGAGGTGGTCGATGTGGGTGAGGAAGACGTAGCCGGGATCCTGGGCCAGTTCGCGCTGGACGGTGTCGTAGGCGGCCTTGCGCACGGCCGGGTCGCCGCTGCGGCGGGCCTCTTCCAGGGCGCGGTCGACAGCCTTGTTGTCGTACCGGGCCATGTTGTTGAAGCCGTCGCCGCCGAGGGAGGAGGTGAGCAGGAGGTACTGGTCGAAGTCGGGGTCGGCCGGGGAGCCGCCGCCGGCGAGGACAGCGTCGGTCTTCATCCGCGGCTCGATGGCCTCCCATGTGCCGGCCTCGGCCTTGACCTCGATGCCGGCCTTCTTGGCGTCGGAGGCGAAGGCGAGGGCGTGGTCCTGGCGGATCTTGTCGCCGGAGAGGTACCAGAGCGGGAAGGAGGCGCGGACGCCGTCCTTGGCGCGGATGCCGTCGCCGCCGGGCTTCCAGCCGGCGTCGTCGAGGATCTTCTTCGCCTTGCCGAGGTCGTGGGTGCGCTCGGTGCCGGCGGCGAACCAGGGGCTGTCGGTGGGGACGGGCCCGTAGGCCGGCTTGCCCGCGCCCTCCAGCAGCCGGTCGACCATGGCCCTGCGGTCGACGGCGGTGTCGAGGGCGCGGCGGACGGCGGGGTCGCCGGTGACCGGGTGGTGGGTGGGGAGGGTGACGTTGCGGTAGTCGAAGGACGTGGCGGCGAGGGTGGTGCGGGCCTTGTCGCCGGCGAAGCCCTGGGCGAGGTTCGGCGGGAGGACGGCCGCGTCGAGTTCGCCGGAGCGCAGGCGGGTGGCGCGGACGTCGTCGTCCTTGACGACGGCCATGGTGAGCTTCTTCACGGCGGGTTCGCCGCCCCAGTAGGAGGGGTTGGCCTTGAAGGTGAGCTTCTCGCCCTTGGACCAGCCGGTGAGGACGTACGGGCCGGTGCCGACGGGCCGGGTGGAGAAGTCCCCGGCGTTGACGTCCTGCCGGCCGGCTATGTGCTCGGGGGCGATGGGGAGGACGGTGCGCTCGGCGAAGGGGGCGTAGGGGTACTTCAGGGTGAAGACGACGGTGTCCTCGCCCTGCTGCTCGACCGCGGCGACGGCGTCGAGCTCGGCCTTGGAGGCGTTGTTCGTGCGGGCGTCGAGGATCGTGCGGTAGGTGAAGACGACGTCCTTGGCGGAGAAGGGCGCCCCGTCGCTGAAGGTCACCCCGCGGCGCAGCCGGTAGGTGTAGGTGAGGCCGTCGGCGGACACCTCCGGGAGGGCCTCGGCGAGGGCGGGCTGCAGCTTCATGTCCGCGTCGTGGGTGAGGAGCCCGTCGAAGACCTTGGAGTTGCCGTCCTTGCCGTAGCCGAGCAGGGGGCTGAGGGTCTCCGGCTCGTTGGCGATGCCGACGACGACCGAGTCGGCCGCCCCGGACGCCGCGGCGGATCCGGCGGGGTTGGAGCAGGCCGCCGCGCCTGCGATGAGTGCGGCGGCGAGCGCCGCGGCGGCCGCTCCCCGTGCTGTCCGGGCCGTCATGCTGTGCACTTCCCTGTGTTGCCGAATGTCCAGCAGTTTGCGATCGACTGCTGTTGCAAAGAGATCGCAATAATGCCAGAGAGGCGCAGAAGAAGACGAACCGGGCACAACCGCGCCGCCTGCGCACGCAGCCGGGGCCGTCCGGGTCTTGCCCGGCCGCCCGCCCGCATGCCATATATGTCTAGACCTTTACGAGGAACGGCCGCCGAGGAGGGCCCGTGCCCCGCACCGCCGCCCTGCTCCGCCCCGGCCTGGCCGCCGGACTCGCCGCCCTGCTCGCCGGGTGCGCGGGCGGCGACACGACCGCCCCGGCGGCCCCCGCCGGCCTCACCGCCCAGGCCGGCAGCGCCACCTCCGTCCACGTGATGTGGGACGCCGCGGCCGCCGCCGACGGGGTGGCGAACTACCAGGTCTTCCAGGACGGGAGGCTCGTCCGCGACCTGCCGGCCGAGAAGACGATGACGGACATCACCGGCCTGGCCCCGCAGACCTCCTACACGTTCACCGTCCGGGCCCGCGACGCCGCGGGGAACACCTCCGCGCCCAGCGCCGCCGCCCGCACCGCCACCCCCGCCGCCGCAGCCGAGGACCGCCGGCCGCCCACCGCGCCCGACCGCACCGAGGCCCGCGCCGACGGCCCGCGTACGGTCACCCTGAGCTGGTCCGCCGCCACCGACGACACCGGCGTCACTGCGTACGACGTCTACCAGGCCGGCATCCGCATCCACACGGCCGGACCCGCCGAGACCTCCACCCCGCTGACGGACCTCCAGCCGGACACCGCCTACACCTTCACCGTCCGGGCCCGCGACGGCGCGGACAACTCCTCCCCCGACGGCCCGCCCGCAGCCGTGACCACCCCGCCCTCGGCGGAGCAGGGGCCGCAGACCGCGCCCGCCGGCTTCACCGCGACCCCCTCCCCCGGCGCCGTCGACCTCGCCTGGACGGCCCCCGGCACCGGCCGGCCCACCGAGGCGTACGAGCTGCACGTCAACGGCAGGCCCGTCACCGTCATCCAATTCGGTGCAGGTGCGGTGCCGGCCCGGGAGGCGAGGCACCGCCTCACCGTCACCGAGCCGCCGGGCACCGTGTGGGAACTGCGGCTGCGCGCCCGGCTGCCGGACGGCACCTGGGGCGCCTTCTCCGAGCGCCGGCGCATCGTGCTGGCGGGATGAACGACCCGGAGGCACATCGGCGAGCTGACAGCGATCCGGGCGTAACGGCACGTCGGATCGCGAAGATCACGCACAATACTCCCGTGTTCGGAGAGTACTCGTTCAACAACAGACCGGCGGATTCCGCGGACGGCGACCCCGGTCCCGCAGTCTCCGCACCACCGGGGAACCTCCCGCCGGAACCCGCCGGCTTCATCGGCCGGGAGGAGGAGCTCACCTCGTTACACCTCCTGTTGCGCACCCGCCGGCTGGTCACGCTCACCGGCGTCGGCGGCGTCGGCAAGTCCCGGCTCGCCCTGTGCGCCGCCTCCGACCCCGAACAGGCCCGCCCCGACGGCATCTGGTGGGTGGACCTCTCGCCACTGCGCGACCCGGCACTGCTGACCATGACCGTCGCCCACGCCGTGGGGCTCGCCGACCACTCCGCACGCCCCCTCGACGAGGAGCTGTGCGCCTGGATGGCCGACAAGGAGCTGCTCCTCGTCCTCGACACCTGCGAGCACATGGTGGCCGACTGCCGCCACCTGGCCGGCGAACTCCTGCAGTCCGCACCGGACCTGACCGTCCTCGTCACCTCCCGCGAACCGCTGGGCAGCCCCTGCGAGAAGGTCGTCGAGCTGTCCCCGCTGCCCTGCGAGGGCTCCGACAGCGACGCCCTCGCCCTCTTCCGCGACCGCGCCCTGGCCGCCTCCCCGCGCACGGCCGCCGTCTTCGACGACCCAGCCCGGACGGCCCTCGCCGCCGAGGTGTGCCGCCGCCTCGACGGGATCCCGCTCGCCCTGGAACTCGCCGGGGCCCGGCTGCGGACGTGGCCGCTGGAGCGGATGGCCCAGCGCCTCGGCGACCGCTTCGAGGTGCTGGCCGACTCCGGTGGCGGGCCCGGACGGCCGCCCCGCCACCGCACGATGCGTACCGCGATCGGGTGGAGCCACGAGTTGTGCGAGCCGCTGGAGCGGCTTCTGTGGGCCCGGCTGTCCGTGTTCACCGGCGACTTCGACGTGGCCGCCGCGCGCGCCGTCTGCTCGGGCGGCCCGCTGTCCGCGGCCCGTGTCGAGCGGGTGCTCTCCGGACTCGTCGCCAAGTCCGTGGTGCGGCGCCTGCAGGAGCGGGGCGCGGGGGCCCGCTACCGGATGCTCGACTCCATCCGCGAGTACGGCCACGACTGGCTGGGCGAGCTGGGCGAGGTGCGGTCGGTCGCCGACCGGCACGCGCACTGGTACGCCGCGCTCTCCCGGGCGGCCGACCGCGGCTGGATCGGGCCGCGGCAGGTCGACTGGTACCGCAGGATGACCGCCGAGCACCCCCAGCTGCGGACGGCACTGGAGCACCTGCTGGGCACCGACCCGGCGGCGGCCCTGGAGATGGCGGGGGCGCTGTGGTTCTTCTGGTTCGCCTGCGGGCACGTCCACGAGGGCCGCGGCTTCCTGGAGCGGGCCCTGGAGGAGGGACCGCCCGAGGGCCCGGTCCGCGCCCAGGCGCAGTGGGCCCTCGGGCTGACCGCCCTGCTCCAGGGCGACATGGACACGGCACGGCGGCTGGGCAAGGAGTGCACGCGCCTGGCGGACGGTGCGCAGGACCCGGAGCGGGCCCTGCGGGCCGCCCACCTGTACGCGGCGGCGGTGATGCTGCCCGGCGACCCGCGGCGGGCCCTGGAGCTGGCAGGGCCGCGGGCCCGGGCCGGGCACGGCGGACCGGAGGACGGGCCGGGCCGGCTGCTGTGCCGGCTGGTCACCGGGTACGCCCTGTGCGACCTGCGGCGGTACGAGGAGGCGGCCGCGGAGGCGCGCGGCCTGCGCGAGGCGTGCGCCGACCTCGACGAGCGCTGGCTGCGGGCGTACGCGGACTACGTCCTGGCCGTCGCGGCGTTCGGGCTCGGCCACCCGGAGGAGGCCGCCCGGCACGTGCGGGCCATGCTGTCGGGGAAGCGGCTGCTGGGCGACCGCACCGGGATCGCGCTGGGCCTGGACCTGCTCGCGGCGGCGGTGGCGGCGCTCGGAGACGGCGAGCTCGCGGCCCGGCTGCTCGGCGCGGGGCACGCCTGGTGGCGGACGGTGGGGCGGCCGCAGATGGGCTCACCCTCGCTGACGGCCCTGCGCGAGCAGGGCGAGCGGCAGGCCCGGGCCGCGATCGGCGACGCGGCCTACGAGAGCGCCTTCCTGGGCGGCGCGGCGGCTCCCACGGGCTGACCGGCAGCCGGCGGGAGCCGGAGGCACTGCGGCGGACGTGCTGCCGAGGTGCTGCCGAGGGGCTCCCGTCAGTACGGGAGCGGTCTTCCCGACGGCGTGCGCAGGTCCAGGTCTCGGGGGGCGGGCTTCGGGACGGGCTTGCGGATCAGCTGTTGGCGCATGCGGCCTCCTCGCTCAGACCAGGACCGGGCGGCGGGGTTCCACCACGCGGCCGTCGGGGAGCAGTTCGCCGGTGTCGTCGAAGACCAGGAGGCCGTTGCACAGCAGGCTCCAGCCCTGTTCGGGGTGGGAGGCCACCACACGGGCGGCATCGTGGTCTGCGCTGTCGGCGGACGGGCAGGGGGGCTGGTGGGAGCACATGGCGCACCTCCTCGCTGTGTGGCGCGGGAGGCCGGCGGTCACCCGGTCGGTTCCGCGATCCACGGTGGCCGTGAGTATTGCCGATGGCCACCCCCGGACGGAACCCGTTTCGGCCGTCCGGTTCGGGGTGTGTATGCCCGGTTACCATGCGCTCATGCCCGGTATCCGGATCGTTCACCGTACGTGTCTGCCGCCCGGCGAGGCCTGGCGGCGGCTCACCGACTGGGAGCGGCACGGCGCGCACGTCCCGCTGACCCGGACGACCGTCGAGACGCCGCCGCCGACGGGGGTCGGGACCCGCTTCACGGCGCGCACCGGTGTGGGCCGGATCACGTTCGACGACCCGATGGAGGTCGGGCTGTGGCGGCCCCCGTCGGGCGGGCGCGCGGGGATGGTGCGGCTGGTGAAGTGCGGCCGGGTGGTGCTCGGGTGGGCGGAGATCGAGGTGCGTCCCCTGGAGGGCGGCGGGGCCGAGGTGCTGTGGCGCGAGGACCTGCGGGTGCGGGGGCTCGGCCGGCCGTTCGACCCGCTGGTCGCGGCGGCCGGGCGGCTGGTGTTCGGGCGCGCCCTTGTCCATTTGCTGCGTACCTGACATGCCGGGCTAGGGTTCCGTGATCACCGCTTCCGGCAGCCGCCGCAGCACCGAGGAGGAACCCGTGGCCACACCGCCCCCGCAGCACGGCGCGGGCCCGTACGCGCAGCACGGGCCGCAGTACGGGCCGCAGTACGGGCCGCCGTACGGCTCCCACGTCCCGCAGCAGGGGCCGGGGCCGTACCCGCCGGTGCCCGGGCCGCCTCCGGTGGCGCCGCAGGGCCCGTACGGGATGCCCGTGGGCCCGGCGGGGGTGCCGGACTGCCGGATCTGCGGCTCGGTGCCCGCGGTCCGCGGGACGGTGCGCGGCCACCAGGGCATGTTCGTGCTGATGCGCTTCCTGCGGACGGAGGGGCCGCTGTGCCGCGACTGCGGGCTGGCCACCTACCGCGGGATGCAGTCGGACACCCTGTGGCAGGGCTGGTGGGGGCCGCTGTCGCTGTTCATCACCCCGGTGACCCTGCTGATGAACCTGGGCCCCCGGGCGGCGTACTACCGGCTTCCGCCCCCGGCGAACGGCATCTTGCGGCCGCTGGACCCGGGGAAGCCGCTGTGGCGGCGTCCCCCGGCCCTGCTCGTCCTCGCCGCGGTCGTGCTGGTGTCGTTCGCCCTGCCGACGCTGATCGTCATCGGCCTGCTGGCGGGCGGCGACGAGAAGCCGCAGCCGCTGGCCACCGACCGGTGCGTGCGCAACGTCGGCGACTGGAAGGAGCAGAAACTGCTGGTCGTGGACTGCTCCTCGCCCGACGCCCAGTACCGGGTCCACGGGGCACCCTGCGCGAACGGCGACTACATCGCCGCCCTGGAGTACACCCCGGAGGACGGCTCCCTGCGCTGCCTGCGGCCGCTGGACCGGCCGACCCGCTAGCGGATCGGCATGCCGGAGAGGGTGCGGGCGATGACGAGGCGCTGGATCTCGCTCGTGCCCTCGAAGATGGTGTAGATGGCGGCGTCGCGGTGCATCCGCTCCACCGGGTACTCGCGGGTGTAGCCGTTGCCGCCGAGGATCTGCACGGCCTGGGCGGTGACCTTCTTGGCCACCTCGCTCGCGTACAGCTTCGACATGGAGCCCTCGGCGGAGGTGAACGGCCGCCCGGCGACCGCCATCCAGGAGGCGCGCCAGACCAGCAGGCGGGCCGCGTCGATCTGCGTGCGCATGTCGGCCAACTGGAAGGCGACGCCCTGGTTGTCGATGATCGGCCGGCCGAACTGGGTGCGGGTCTTCGCGTAGTCGAGGGCGACCTCGTACGCCGCGCGGGCGGTGCCCACCGCCATGGCGCCGACGGCGGGGCGGGAGGCCTCGAAGGTGGCCATGGCGGCGTTCCTGACGCGCTCCCCGCCGGCCCGGGCGCTCTCGCGGGCGCGGGCGAGCCGGTCGTCGAGCTTCTCCTTGCCGCCGAGCAGGCAGGAACCGGGGACCCGCACGTCCTCCAGGACGACCTCCGCGGTGTGGGAGGCGCGGATGCCGTGCTTCTTGAACTTCTGGCCCTGGGAGAGGCCGGGGGTGCCGGGCGGGACGATGAAGGAGGCGTGCCCCTTGGTGCCGAGGCCGGGATCGACGACGGCGACGACGATGTGGACGTTGGCGATGCCGCCGTTGGTGGCCCAGGTCTTCGTCCCGTTGAGGACCCACTCGTCCTTGGCCTGGTCGTAGACGGCCCGGGTGCGCATGGAGCCGACGTCGGAGCCGGCGTCGGGCTCCGAGGAGCAGAAGGCGGCGACCTTCACGTCGTCCGGGGTGCCGTACATCTGGGGGATCCAGGTGCCGATCTGCTCCTCGGTGCCGTTGGCGAGGACGCCGATGGCGGCGAGGCCCGTGCCCACGATCGACAGGGCGATGCCCGCGTCGCCCCAGAACAGCTCCTCCATGGCCATCGGGACGCCGAGGCCGGTGGGGTCGAAGTACTGCTGGGCATAGAAGTCGAGGGAGTAGATGCCGACCTTGGCGGCCTCCTGGATGACGGGCCAGGGCGTCTCCTCCCGCTCGTCCCACTCGGCGGCGGCGGGCCGGATGACGTCGGCGGCGAAGCCGTGGATCCAGTCCCGGACCTGCCTCTGGTCCTCGTTGAGCTCCATGGTGAACTCCGCCATGTCCCCTCCAACAGCGCACCCGCCAGTGCGTTACTGGCGGTAACCTCTACGGTGGCCACAGTCTGTTACCGGCGAGTAGTCAGTGTCAAGCGCGGCCCGGCCCGCACCGGCCGGTTCATCTGCCGAGGTGCCCGGGGTGTTACGTTGCGTGGGCGTCACGCACCATCGCAAGGGCGGGGAGAGAACACGTCATGGACACCACGCAGCAGGCCGGCGAACCGGGTACGGCCGAACGCCGCCGCCGGGAGCTGCTCGAAGCGGCCGACCGCGTCGTCCTCAGGGACGGCCCCAAGGCGTCCATGAACGCCATCGCCGCCGAGGCCGGCATCACCAAGCCGATCCTCTACCGGCACTTCGGCGACAAGGCCGGCCTCTACCAGGCCCTGGCCGTGCGGCACACCGACGCCCTGCTCGGCTCGCTGCGCGCCGCCCTCGACGCGCCCGCCGAGCGCCGCCGCCGGGTGGAGTCCACGCTGCACACCTACCTCGCGGCGATCGAGGCACGCCCCCAGGTCTACCGCTTCCTGATGCACCCCACCGAGGACTCGCACGGCGCAGAAACCGGCTTCGACGTCGGACGGCACTCCGCCCCGCTCCTGCGCCGGCTCGGCGAGGAGCTGGCCGAGGTGATCAGCGAGCGCGTGGACCTGGGCCCCGGCGGGGAGCGGCTGGCCCGTATCTGGGGGCACGGGATCGTCGGCATGATGCACGCGGCCGGCGACTGGTGGCTCGGCGAACGCCCGTGCACCCGCGAGGAGTTGGTCTCGGGCCTGACCGACCTGCTGTGGGGCAGGCTGGCCACCGCCGGCGACCGCGCGGACGGCCCCGGCTTCTGAGGGCGTTGCGAGAGTCCTGGGTGCCGTGCGGGACTCTAGCAACCCCCCTAGGCCGTACGCGTGCCGTGCGCGGCCGGTTCGCACGGCCCAGGGAGGTCAGTCCTCCAGCGCGTGCAGGCCGCGGGCGCCCCAGGGCGTCCTGCGGATCGCCCGCCGCAGCCGGCGGCCCCGCATGCCGGTGACCCGCTGCGCGTACACGGCGCCTTCGAGGTGGTCGCACTCGTGCTGGAGGCAGCGGGCGAAGAACCCGGTGCCGGTGATCCGCACCGGGGCGCCGTCCGCGGTGGCCCCCTCGACGACCGCGCGGTCGAAGCGGGGCGTGCCGGCCTCCAGGCCGGGGAGGGAGAGGCAGCCCTCGGGGCCGAGGTACTCGTCCCCGCCGGCCTCGACGAGGCGCGGGTTGACGACGTGGCCCACGTGCCGGACGTCCTCGTCGTCGGGGCAGTCGTAGACGAACACCCGCAGCCCCACGCCGATCTGGTTCGCGGCCAGGCCGACGCCTTCGGCGGCGTACATGGTGGCGAACATGTCCTCGACCAGCGCGCCGAGGGCGGGGCCGAAATCGGTCACCTCCGCGCACGGCGAGTGGAGCACCGGATCGCCCAGGAGGCTCATGGTGCGGACGGTGCCGGAGGTCCCGGGGATGACGCGCTGTCGCATGGCGCCAAGCCTACGACGGGCGAATATATGAGGAGATCCGCGGCGGCCCGGGGGCGCCGCGGTCAGGGCCCCGGCCGGTACTGGATAGGCTGGGGCCGGTCGACGCAAGGAGGACTAGGGACGATGGCAGGCAACACAGAGCCGCTTTCGCCGCGCGCCAAGCTGGCCGTGACGGCGGGCAGGGCCGCGGCGGCGGTGTCGCGGGCCGCGGGGCGCGGAAGCGGATCGGTGATCGGCGGCAAGGTCGCACTCAAACTTGACCCCGACCTCCTCGGAGCGCTCGCGCAGCACCTCGACGTCGTCCTCGTCTCCGCCACCAACGGCAAGACCACGACGACGCGCCTGATCGCCGAGGCCCTGCGGGCCAGCGGGCCGGTGGTCTCCAACGCCCTCGGCGCGAACATGCCTGCCGGCATCACCTCCGCCCTCGCAGGCGGCTCGGACGCCAAGTACGGCGTCATCGAGGTGGACGAGAAGTACCTGGCCGGGGTCGCCCGGGACGTCACCCCGAAGGCGATCGCGCTGCTGAACCTCTCGCGCGACCAGCTGGACCGCGCCGCCGAGACCCGCATGCTCGCGGAGAAGTGGCGCGAGGGGCTGGCCGGCTCCAAGGCGGTCATCGTCGCCAACTGCGACGACCCCCTGATCGTGTGGTCGGCCTCCTCCTCGCAGAACGTGGTGTGGGTGGCCGCCGGCCAGGAGTGGAAGGACGACGCTTGGTCGTGCCCCTCCTGCGGCGGCGTGATGCAGCGCCCCGGCGACGACTGGTTCTGCGGCGAGTGCGGCTTCCGCCGGCCCGCCCCGAGCTGGGTGCTCTCCGGCGACCACGTCCTCGACCCGCACGGCTCGGCGTGGCCCATCAGCCTCCAGCTGCCGGGCCGCGCCAACAAGGCGAACGCGGCCACCTCGGCCGCCGTGGCCGCCGTCTTCGGCGTGCCGCCGCAGGTCGCGCTGGAGCGGATGTACCAGGTGCAGGCGGTCGCCGGCCGGTACGACGTGGTGCAGTTCCAGAACCGCGAGCTGCGGCTGCTGCTCGCCAAGAACCCGGCGGGCTGGCTCGAAACGTTTTCGCTGATCGACCAGCCGCCCGCCCCGGTGATCCTCTCGGTCAACGCCCGCGGCGCCGACGGCACGGACACCTCGTGGCTGTGGGACGTGGACTACCCGCGCCTCGCCGGCCACCCGATCTTCGTGATCGGCGACCGCCGGCTCGACCTGGCCGTCCGCCTCGAGGTCGCCGGCCTGGACTTCCGGGTCTGCGAGACCCTCGACGAGGCCGTGCAGCTCGCCCCGCCCGGCCAGATCGAGCTGATCGCCAACTACACCGCCTTCCAGGACGTGCGCCGCCGCGTCGGCAACTAGCCACCCATAGAGGACAAGAGCATGAGCGACAACAGCCTGCGCCTGGTGTGGGTCTACCCCGACCTGCTCAGCACGTACGGAGACCAGGGCAACGTTCTCGTGGTGGAGCGCCGGGCGCGCCGGCGCGGCCTGGACGTGCAGCGCGTGGACGTGCGCAGCGACCAGCCGATCCCGACCTCGGGCGACATCTACCTGATCGGCGGCGGCGAGGACCGCCCGCAGCGGCTCGCCGCCGAGCGCCTGGTGCGCGACGGCGGCCTGGAGCGGGCCGTCTCGAACGGGGCGATCGTGTTCTCGGTGTGCGCCGGCTACCAGATCCTGGGCAACGAGTTCGTCAACGACATGGGCGAGCGGCAGCAGGGCCTCGGCCTGCTGGACGTCGTCACCGTCCGCGGCGAGGGCGAGCGCTGCGTCGGCGACGTCCTCGCGGACATCGACCCGCAGCTCGGCCTGCCGCAGCTGACGGGCTTCGAGAACCACCAGGGCGTCACGCACCTCGGCCCCGGCGCCAAGGCGTTCGCCCGCACCCGCCTGGGCCGCGGCAACGGCACGGGCGACGGCACCGAGGGTGCGTACAACGAGACGGTGTTCGGCACGTACATGCACGGCCCCGTCATGGCCCGCAACCCGCTCATCGCGGACCTGCTGCTGAAGCTGGCCCTCGACGTGAACGCACTGCCGCCCATCGACGACCGCTGGTACGACGCGCTGCGAGCGGAGCGCATCGCCGCGGCGACGCAGCCCGCGTAACCCCGGGTACGCCCGGCGTTCGGCCCGGATTCCCCTCGGGGGATCCGGGCCGATGTGCGTTCGTACGAGGAACCCGACCGTCATGCGGACGATGGTTCAGTGCGGTGCCGATCCGCTAGTAGGGTGACAGGTAGTTCCAACCGGACGACGTGGTCCGGTCGTCGGCCCACGTTGCAAAGGTCTTCCTGCCATGCGCATTGGTGTGCTCACTTCCGGTGGCGACTGCCCCGGCCTCAACGCCGTCATCCGCTCCGTCGTGCACCGCGCCGTCGTCGACCACGGCGACGAGGTCATCGGCTTCCACGACGGCTGGCGCGGGCTCCTGGAGGCGGACTACCGCAAGCTCGACCTCGACGCGGTGGCCGGCATCCTCGCCCGCGGCGGCACCATCCTCGGCTCCTCCCGCGTCCAGCCCGCGCACCTGCGCGACGGCGTGGAGCGGGCCCGCGGCCACGTCGCGGACCTCGGCCTGGACGCCATCATCCCGATCGGCGGCGAGGGCACGCTGAAGGCGGCGAACCTACTCTCGCAGGGCGGCCTGCCGATCGTGGGCGTGCCGAAGACCATCGACAACGACATCGCCTCGACGGACGTCACCTTCGGCTTCGACACGGCTGTCGGCGTCGCCACGGAGGCGCTGGACCGGCTGAAGACGACCGCCGAGTCCCACCAGCGGGTGATGGTCGTGGAGGTCATGGGCCGCCACACCGGCTGGATCGCCCTGCACTCGGGCATGGCGGCCGGCGCGCACGCCATCGTCGTGCCGGAGCGTCCGTTCGACATCGAGGAGCTGGCCGGGATCGTCGGCGAGCGCTTCTCCGCGGGCAAGCGTTTCGCGATCGTCGTCGTCGCCGAGGGCGCGAAGCCGCGGCCCGGCACCATGGAGTACACGGAGGGCGGCACCGACCAGTACGGTCACGAGCGCTTCGCCGGCATCGGCAACATCCTGGCGGTGGAGCTGGAGCGCCGCCTCGGCAAGGAGGCCCGCCCGGTCATCCTCGGCCACGTCCAGCGCGGCGGCACCCCGACCGCGTACGACCGGGTGCTGGCCACCCGCTTCGGCTGGCACGCGGTGGAGGCGGCGCACCGCGGAGAGTTCGGGATGCTGACCGCGCTGCGCGGCACGGAGATCGAGATGGTGCCGCTCGCCCGCGCGGTGGAGAGCCTGAAGACGGTCCCGGCGGAGCGCTACGACGAGGCGCAGACCGTTCTGTGACCTTTCTCCCCTTCTGTCGCCGCCCCCGGACGCAAGCGCGTACGGGGGCGGCACTACTGTGGTGGGGCACCACGGTCAAGGGAGTGAACAGATGGATCACAGCGGTCACGGCTCGGGCATGCACACGCACATGGACCTGCCGCCGTTCACGCTGGGCCGTGCTCTGGAGTTCTCCTTCGACGCGTTCTTCCTGATCGGCTCGCTCGTCGGCCTCGGCCTCTACCTGTGGGGCGTGGTGCGGCTCAGGCGGCGCGGGGACGCCTGGCCCGCGGGGCGGATCGTCGCCTTCTGCGCGGGCGTGCTCAGCGTGGCGCTGATGATGTGCACCAAGCTCAACGACTACGGCATGGTCATGTTCAGCGTGCACATGGTGCAGCACATGGTGATCAGCATGCTGTCGCCGATCCTGCTGCTGCTGGGCGCCCCGGTGACGCTCGCCCTCCGCGCGCTGCCGCCGGCCGGCCGCGGCCGCAAGGGCCCGCGGGAACTGCTGCTGGCGCTGCTGCACAGCCGCTACATGCGGGTGGTCACCCACCCTGCGTTCACCATCCCCATGTTCATCGCCAGCCTCTACGCCCTGTACTTCACCCCGCTCTTCGACTTCCTGATGGAGAGCAAGCCCGGCCACATCGGGATGATGGTCCACTTCCTGGCCGTCGGCCTGGTGTTCTTCTGGCCGATCATGGGCGTGGACCCGGGACCGCACCGCCCCGGCTACGTGATGCGCATGCTGGAGCTCTTCGCAGGGATGCCCTTCCACGCCTTCTTCGGCATCGCGCTGATGATGGCGAGCGAGCCGATGATCGGTACGTACAGCAACCCGCCGGCCTCGCTCGGCATCGACCCGCTGCTCGACCAGCAGTGGGGCGGCGGCATCGCCTGGGCCTTCAGCGAGATCCCCTCGGTGCTGGTGCTGATCGCCCTGATGTACCAGTGGTACCACTCCGAGCAGCGGGCGGCGAAGCGCGCCGACCGTGCCGCCGACCGCGACGGCGACGCCGAGCTGGAGGCGTACAACGCCTATCTGGCGTCGCTCCGCGCGCGTCAGTAGCGCGTGGGCGCCTCCGCGCGCGACCATGGGGCATGACCGGTTCCGTCAAGGCGATGGCCGTCATGACCTTCGCCGCCCTCATCGCCGTCGCCACCTACTCCGTGGCCCTCGGCAGCAACGGCTGGCTGTGGTTCGGCTGGGTGGTCCTGGGGCTCCTCACCGCAGCCATGGGCGCCGCCCGCAGCGGCTGACCAGGCGCCCGCGCGCCGCGGCCCGGGCCGGTTCCCGGCCGGGCCGGCAGCCGCCGTGCCGCCGCGCTGCCGCGCCGTCCCGGGGGCCCGTCCGTCCGTACGATGGCGGTGACGACGGGACGGGGCGACGGGAGCTGCCGGTGTTCTACCTCTTGCTCAAGCACGTGTTCCTGGGTCCGCTGCTGCGGCTGCTGTTCCGGCCCCGGATCGAGGGGCTGGAGTACGTCCCGGACGAGGGGGCCGCGATCGTCGCGGGCAACCACCTGTCCTTCTCCGACCACTTCCTCATGCCCGCGGTCCTCCGGCGGCGGATCACCTTCCTCGCGAAGGCCGAGTACTTCACGGGGCCCGGGCTGAAGGGCCGGCTGACCGCCTTCTTCTTCCGCAGCGCCGGCCAGATCCCCGTCGACCGGTCGGGCAGGGAGGCCGGCCGGGCAGCGCTGCGCGAGGGCCTGGAGGTGCTCTCCCGCGGCGAGCTGCTGGGGATCTACCCGGAGGGCACCCGCTCGCACGACGGGCGGCTGTACAAGGGCAAGGTCGGGGTGGCGGCGATGGCGCTGGGCGCCGGGGTGCCCGTGGTGCCGTGCGCGATGGTCGGCACGTTCGAGGTGCAGCCGCCGGGCCGGAAGATCCCGAGGATCAGGCGGGTCACCATCCGCTTCGGCCGGCCGCTGGACTTCTCGCGGTACGCCGGGATGGAGGGCGAGCGGGCGGTGCTGCGCGCCGTCACCGACGAGATCATGTACGCGATCCTGGAGCTGTCGGGCCAGGAGTACGTCGACCGGTACGCCGCCGAGGTGAAGGCCGAGGCGGAGGAGGCGCGGAAGGCGGCCCGGCGCAGGACGCGCTGAGCCGCCTTCCGCACGGGCGAGGGGCCGGGCCGGGGTCACCGGACGACGGGCAGCTCCTCCCGGGGCGGGAACGGCGCCGCGGGGTCCCCGGCGAGCGACCGGGCGGCGGCCGGGGCCGGTGCGACCGGGGCGGCGTGCGGGTCGCAGACCACGTCCCGGGCGTCGGTCCTCCCGTGCAGCAGGTAGGCGTCGACCCGGGTGTTGATGCAGGGGTTCGCCAGGCTCGTGACGCCGTGCGAGCCGGCGGCCCGCTCGGTGATCAGGCGCGAGCCGGCGAGGCGCCGGTGCAGCTCGACCGCGCCCCGGTACGGAGTGGCGGCGTCGCGCTCGGACTGGACGATGAGGACGGGCGGCAGGCCTCGGCGGGCGCCGACCTCGATCGGGGTGTGCTGCTTCGACCCCCAGGTCGCGCAGGGCAGGTTCATCCAGGCGTTCGACCAGGTCAGGAACGGGTACTTGGCGTGCAGCGCGGTGTTGTCCCGGTCCCACCTGGCCCAGCTGGTCGGCCACTTGGCGTCGGTGCACTCGACGGCCGTGTAGACGGCGTTGCCGTTCTCCGCGGCGGCGTTGCCCCGGACGTCGGACATGTCCGGGGTGATCGCCTCGATCAGCGGCTGCGGGTCGCCGGCGGCCCAGGCGCTGAAGGCCTGGGCGACCGGCACCCAGGAGGAGTCGTAGTACGGGGCGGCCTGGAAGAAGTTGACGAGCTCGGCCGGGCCGGCGACTCCGCCGAGCGGGTCGGCCTTCGCCTGGGCGCGCAGCTGCTGCCACCGGGCCTCGACCGCGGCGCGGGTCCCGCCGAGGCGGAAGGCCGCGTCGTTCTCGGCGACCCAGTCGAGCCAGTCGTTCCAGCGGGTCTGGAAGGCGACGTCCTGGCCGAGGTTGGCCTCGTACCAGATGTTCTCCCGGGACGGGTCGACCACGCTGTCGACGATCATGCGGCGCACGTGGGTCGGGAAGAGGGTGGCGTAGACCCCGCCGAGGTAGCTGCCGTACGAGACGCCGAGGAAGTTCAGCTTCCGCTCGCCGAGGGCGGCGCGGATGACGTCCAGGTCGCGCGCGCTGTTCGGGGTGGTCATGTGCGGCAGCATCTCGCCGCTGCGCTGCTTGCAGCCGTCAGCGTACGCTGCGGCGAGCCTGCGCTGGGCGGTCTTGTCGGCCTCGGTGTCCGGGACCGGGTCGGCCTTGGGGGCCCGCACGAACTCCTGCGGGTCGATGCAGGAGACGGGCGCCGAGTGGCCGACGCCGCGCGGGTCGAAGCCCACGAAGTCGTACGCCTTGGCGGTGTTCACCCACAGCGGCGAGTTGGTCGTGGACCGGCGGGGGAAGCGCAGGCCCGAGCCGCCCGGGCCGCCCGGGTTGTAGACGAGGGCGCCCTGGCGCTCCTCCTTGGTGCCCGTGCTGACGGCCCGGTCGACCGCGATGTCGATGGTCTTGCCGAACGGCTTGGCGTAGTCGAGCGGGACCTTGACCCAGCCGCACTGGATCGGGGCGGCGAGGCCCCAGTCGGCCGGGCAGTCCCTCCAGTCGATCCCGGCGCGTGCGGCGCGGGCTGCGGCGATCTGCACGCCGAGCGCTTCCGGAACGGTGCCGCCCCGGGACGGCGCCGCGGAGGCCGGCGGGGCGAGCAGCAGCCCGGCGGCCAGGGCCGCGGTGATGGAGAAGGCGGCGCTCCCCAGCGCCGCTTTGCTTGTCACGTGGTCGTTCCCCCTGCATCGTGCGGCCCGTCCGAGGTCGGCCGGGCCGGGTCGGGTTGGTCGTGCGCGTGCAGGCAGGATCCTTTCGCCTGGTCCTCGTCCGCCGACAGGCCGCGGTCGGGTTCTTTGCCAACCCGATAACCGGTCAGGCCGACACCGCTGAGCGGTACCCTGCGCCCCAGGCTGGCCCGCCGGTCACCGGCCGTACGTACGACACGCCGCATCGAGAACCCGGCGCAGCGCGAGCGCGTCCGGCGCGAGCACCGAGACCAGCACGGCCGGGCCGGCCAGCGGCATCGCCACGGCGTACTCCCCCAGCACCGCCGCGGCCGGCGGCGCCGCGGCGAACTCCGGGTCCACGACGAGGAGCTGACCGGCCGCCCGGTGCCCGGCCAGCCCCGCCGGCCCGTCCCAGCCGCCGGGCGCGCCCGGCCCGCAGGCCAGCTCCTGGTCCAGCAGCGGCCGGCCGGCCAGGTCGGCGGTGAGCCGGCTGCGCAGCAGGCCCGGCGCCTCGCCCGTGCGCCCCAGCACCTGCTCCTCGCGCAGCACCAGCCGGGCCCCGGCGGCGAGTTCGACGCGGGTGTGCACCGCCAGGTCGCTGCCGCGGACCGAGACGAGCGGCTCGGGAAGCCAGCGCACCGCCGCCCCCGCGGCGACGGCCAGGCGTACGCGGTACCTGGCGGGCGCACCGCCCCGGCCGGGCAGGGCGAGCGTGGCGGCCGCCGTGCCCAGGGCGAGCCGCGCCCCCGGCCCCGCCTCGGCGTCGACGGCGAGGCTGTCGCCGCCGAGCGGGGCGCTCATCGCGCCGACCAGCATGACGCCGGCCTCGCCGCGGGAGCCGGCGTCGGTGCGGACGCGGCGCAGGGCCAGCGGCCCCTCGCCGGCGAGGACGGGCAGGGCGGTGCCGCCGCGGCCGTCGGCGACGGCGCGGATCCGGGCGGTGGCGCGCACGCCCGCCGGCGCCGCGGCGGGCGGCGCGCCGGTCACCGCGCGGCCCAGGCGGCGTACTGCTCGCGGACCCACGCGGCGACGGGGGCGACGCCGTCCGCTCCGCGCAGGGACTGGAAGACGACGGGCAGCGGGCCGCGCTGGTCGGCGGCGTCGCGGGCCATCCGGTCCAGGTCGGACCCGACGTGCGGGGCGAGGTCGGTCTTGTTGACGACCAGCAGGTCGGCGGTGGTGACGCCCGGGCCCCCCTTGCGGGGGATGTCGTCGCCGCCGGCCACGTCGATGACGAAGACCTGGGCGTCGACGAGGCCGCGGGAGAAGGTGGCGGTGAGGTTGTCGCCGCCGGACTCGACGAGGACCAGGTCCAGCGGGCCGAGGGCCTCCTCCAGTTCCTCGACGGCCTCCAGGTTCGCGGAGATGTCGTCGCGGATGGCGGTGTGCGGGCAGGCTCCGGTCTCGACCGCGGTGATCCGCTCGGGCGGCAGGACGGCCTCGCGGAGCAGGAACTCGGCGTCCTCGCGCGTGTAGATGTCGTTGGTGACGACGGCCATGGACAGCTCGGCGCGCAGGGCCCGGCACAGCGCGGCCACCGTGGCCGTCTTGCCGGAGCCGACGGGTCCGCCGAGCCCGATGCGCAGGGCGCGGCGGGAGCCGTCCGCGCGGAGGGGCCCGGCGCCGTGGGTGTGGCGCTCGGGGTAGGCGGTGGCGTGGTCGAGGTGCATGCGGGTCTCCGGGGAGCGTGGCGGGAGGGGTCAGGAGGCGAACAGCCGGACCGGCCATGCGGCGTGGGCTTGCGCGGCGATCTCCAGCAGGGGCGAGGAGGCGGCGGGCAGGGCGCCGGGGCCTTCGGCCGGCGCGGCGCGGGCGGCCGCCTCCGCCCGGACGGCCACGGCGTCGGCCTCGCCGGCGAGGCGCGCGAGCACGCCGCTCGCCTCGAACGGGTCCAGGCCGAGGAGCCGCACCGTCGCGGTCGCCGGCCCGCTGATGCTCTCGTACGCCGCCACCTGCGCGGCCTCGGCGGGCCCGAGCCCGGCCGCCCGGGCGGTGGCGCCCAGGACGACCGGCTGGTGGGCGCCGCGCGGGAACGCCGCGGCCAGCGCGTCGAGTTCGGGGCAGGGCCAGGTGGTGCGGGCGGCGCGCAGGAGCTGCCGGCCGAGGCGGCGGGCCGCGGTGCGCAGGGCGGGCGCGGGGGTGCGGGCGTCGGCGGCCGCGTCGAGGAGGGCGGTGTCGAGGCCGAGGGCGGCGGCCGCGGCGAGGGCGGCGGAGGTGAGCCCGGCCGTGTGCAGGCGGCCGCGGCAGAAGTCCTCCAGGGAGGCGGCGTCGCGGATGCGGCCCGCCTTGCAGGCGGCCTCGGCCCCGCCGGAGTGGGCGTGCCCTCCGGCGGGGAAGCGGCCGTCGGCGAGGACGAGCAGGGCTGCGGGGCCGCCCATCAGAAGAGGAAGTACCGCTGGGCCATGGGCAGCTCCGCCACGGGCGCCGGTTCGACGGCCTCGCCGTCGATCGTGACGGTGAAGGTGTCGGCGTCGACCTCGACGCGCGGCAGGGCGTCGTTGTTCCGCATGTCGGCCTTGCCGGTCTTGCGGGTGCTGTCGATGGCCGCGAAGCGCTTGCCGAGGCCGAGCCGCTCGGGCAGGCGGTCGTCGAGGGCGGCCTGCGCCGTGAAGTTGAGGGAGTTCAGGGCGGGGGCGCGGCCGCGGGCGCCGTACATGGGGCGCGGCAGCACGGGCTGCGGGGTGGGGATGGAGGCGTTGGCGTCGCCCATCTGCGCGTAGGCGATCTGGCCGCCCTTGATGACGGTGTCGGGCTTGACGCCGAAGAACGCGGGCCGCCACAGGACGAGGTCGGCGAGCTTCCCGGGCTCGACGGAGCCGACGTCGCGGGCGATGCCCTGGGCGATGGCCGGGTTGATCGTGTACTTGGCGACGTACCGGCGGGCGCGGTGGTTGTCGGCGGGGCCGTCGCCGGGGAGGAATCCGCGGCGCCGCTTCATCACGTGCGCGGTCTGCCAGGTGCGCATCACGACCTCGCCGATGCGGCCCATGGCCTGCGAGTCCGAGGAGATGATCGAGATGGCTCCGAGGTCGTGCAGGACGTCCTCGGCGGCGATCGTCGAGGGCCGGATGCGGGACTCGGCGAAGGCCAGGTCCTCGGGGACGGCCGGGTTGAGGTGGTGGCAGACCATCAGCATGTCGAGGTGCTCCTCGACGGTGTTGGCGGTGTGCGGGCGGGTGGGGTTGGTGGAGCTGGGCAGCACGTACGGCTCGGAGACCACGGTGATGATGTCCGGTGCGTGCCCGCCGCCCGCTCCTTCGGTGTGGTAGGCGTGGACGGTACGTCCGGCGACGGCGGCGAGGGTGTCGGCGACGAAGCCGGCCTCGTTGAGGGTGTCGGTGTGCAGGGCGACCTGGGCGCCGGTCTCCTCGCAGACGCCGAGGCAGGTGTCGATGGCGGCGGGCGTGGCCCCCCAGTCCTCGTGGATCTTGAAGCCGATCGCGCCGCCGCGCAGCTGTGCGTGCAGGGCCTCGCGGGAGGTGGTGTTGCCCTTGCCGAGCAGGCCGACGTTGACCGGGTACGCCTCCAGCGCGGCGAACATCCGGGCGAGGTGCCAGGATCCGGGCGTGACCGTGGTGGCCTTGGTGCCCTCGGCCGGGCCGGTGCCGCCGCCGACGAGGGTGGTGACGCCGGAGGCGAGGGCCTCGTCGGCGAGGGTCGGGGAGATGAAGTGGACGTGGGCGTCGACGGCGCCCGCCGTGAGGATCCTGCCGTTGCCGGCGATGACCTCCGTCTCGGGGCCGATGACGAGGGCCGGGTCGACGCCGTCCATGGTGTCCGGGTTGCCGGCCTTGCCGATGCCGCAGATCAGCCCGTCGCGGATGCCGATGTCGGCCTTGACGATCCCCCAGTGGTCCAGGACGACCGCGCCGGTGATCACGGTGTCGGGAGCGCCCTCGGCGCGCGTGGTGCGGGCCTGGCCCATGGACTCGCGGATCACCTTGCCGCCGCCGAAGACCGCTTCGTCGCCGGAGCGTCCCGGTCCGCCCGCGAGGTCCTGCTCGATCTCGATGAACAGGTCGGTGTCGGCGAGCCGGATCCGGTCGCCTGCGGTGGGTCCGAAGAGGTCCGCGTACGCGGCGCGCCCGAGCTCACCCATCGAGCGGCCCCCCGGTCTCCCCGCGCAGTCCGGGCACGGTGCGCAGTCCGCCGAGGGGGACGAGGCCCACCTCGACGGGGATGCCGGGCTCGAAGCGGACGGCGGTGCCGGCGGGCACGTCGAGGCGGAGTCCGCGGGCGGCCGTACGGTCAAAGCGCAGGCCCGGGTTGGCCTCGGCGAAGTGGTAGTGGGATCCGACCTGGACGGGCCGGTCGGCGGCGTTGAGGACGGTGAGGCGGGTGACGGGGCGGCCTTCGTTGAAGAGGACCGGGCCGCCGCCGTGGACGGTCTCGCCGGGGATCACGCTGCGGCTCCTCTCAGACGATCGGATCGTGGACGGTGACGAGCTTGGTGCCGTCCGGGAAGGTCGCCTCGACCTGGACGTCGGGGATCATCTCGGGGATGCCTGCCATGACGTCGGCGCGGCCGAGGACGGTCCGGCCGGAGGCCATCAGCTCGGCCACGGTCCGCCCGTCGCGGGCCCCTTCGAGGACGTGCGCGGTGATCAGCGCGACCGCCTCGGGGTGGTTGAGGAGCACGCCGCGCGCCCTGCGCCGCGCGGCCACGTCGGCGGCCACGTGGATGAGCAGCCTCTCCTGCTCGTGGGGGGTCAGGTGCATGCGTCATCACCAGGTTTCCGGGACGGGGCGGGCGGCGCGGAGGAGCGCGGCCGGAGGGCGGTCCACGCTAGGGCGCGCGTTTTACCGCTGCGTTAACGCATGTTTCGGGCGGGTGCCCGGTTCGTGCGCCGGGCCGCTCAGCAGCTGCCGCGGCCGGCCGGGGTGTGGGCCCCGACGGGCCAGGGCAGGGCGATCCAGACCGTCTTGCCGCCGTCCTCGGTGGGGCTGACGGAGAGCCGGCCGCCGGCCTCCGCGGTGAGCCAGCGGATGATGACCATGCCGCGCCCGTTGTCCTGCTGGACGGCGGCGGGGAGCCGCCGGGGCCACCGGGGGTGGCTGTCGGTGACTCCGATGCGGAGCCACTCCTCGCGCTCCAGGCGGATGTCGACCGTGAAGACGGGCGACTGCCCGAAGGTGTGCTGCACGGCGTTGGTGGCGAGTTCGGACACGATCAGCCGGACGCTGTCGGCGGTGTCGGCGCCGTCGGGCAGTCCCCAGTCGGCGAGCACCTGGGCGACGTGGCGGCGGGCGGCGGCGACCGAGGCGGGTTCGCTCGGCAGAGTGACGGATGCTTCCTGGTGGTCTGCCATGGCGACGGTCCCTTTCCCACCGGGGCGTGACCGCCCCGGATCTGTGCTGGACGCCAGAGTGCCACCCATCGTCCCGCCGCTGCCGCCGTTCACCCGGGATCCGCATATATCTGTCGCCCGATGCGGTGAACTCTGCTACGGAAGAGCGTATTTGGACGGCAGACTGGCGCGAGCTGTGCCGGTGGAAGGAGGCGGGTATGCAGCATGGCCCCGCGGTGCGTCGGCGCAAACTCGGAGAGGAACTGCGCGCGCTGCGCGACCGCACGGGACTGACCAGCGGCGAGGCCGCCCGGATCGTGGGGTGGCACCAGTCGAAAATCAGCCGCATCGAGACGGGCCGCAGTGGCGTGAAACCGGAGGACATCCGGCTGCTGCTCGACGCGTACGGGGCCGTCGTCAGCCCCGAGCAGCGGGCCCTGCTGGAGGCGCTGTCGGTCTCGGCAGCCGGCCCGGGGCCGGGCGGCGGCACCGGGCGGGAGCGGCAGTGGTGGCACGACTACCGGGGCCTCCTGCCGCAGGAGTACCGGGACTTCATCAGCCTGGAGGCCGGCGCCCGCTCGGCCCGGACGGTCGAGCTGTCGGTGGTGCCCGGGCTGCTCCAGACCCCGGAATACGCGCGTGCGGTGACGCGGGCCGCGCTGGGCGGGCTGCCGGAGCCGAAGGTGGACGCGCTGGTCGACGTACGGCTGGCCAGGCAGGCGGTGCTGCGGGCCGACCCGCCGCTGGAGCTGAGCGCGGTGCTCGACGAGGCCGTGCTGCGGCGGCAGATCGGGGGGCCGGGGGTGATGGAGGCGCAGCTGAGGCACCTGGTGGCGGTGGCGAGGCTGCCCCAAGTGCGGCTGCAGGTACTGCCGTTCAGTGTGGGGGGTCATCTCGGCCTGACCGGACCGTTCGTAATTTTCTCATTTCCGAACATCGCCGATCTGGATGTGGTGGTCCTCGACCATTTGACGAGTAGCCTCTATCTGGAGCGGAAGGAAGACCTCGAGGCGTACAGCGCCGCGTTCCGCACCATCCAGGCGCACGCCCTCCCGCCCGAAGACTCGTCGGATCTCATCAGCTCACTGGCTGACGGCGCGTAAGGAGGCACCCGTGTCCGCAACCCCCCTCTCCACAGGCGGACTTCTGATCAGCGCGATGTGGCGGCGGAGCAGCCGCAGTACCGGAATGAACAACTGTGTGGAAACGGCCGTGCTCTCCGGCGGCCTCCTGGCCGTCCGCGACTCCAAACGGACGGACGGCCCGGCGGTGCTCTTCACCGGGCCCGCCTGGAACGGCTTCCTCGCCTGCGTACGGGCGTACGGACCCGCCTGACCGGAACCGGCCCGCCGGGCGCCGGCGGGCCCGCCGCTACGGCAGGTCCGCCGCCCCGGCGGGGGCGGTCCGCAGGATCACCGCGACCGCCCGCCCGATCTCCTCCCCCGTGAGATCGGCGCGGGCGGTCAGCCGCAGCCGCGAGACGCCGTCCGGCACCGACGGCGGCCGGAAGCACCCCACGGACAGCCCGGCCTCCCGGCAGTCCGCGGCCCACCGGAGGGCCGCCGCCGCCGAGGGGGCCCGTACGGACACCACGGCGGCGTCGGGCCGGGCCGAGGCGAGGCCGGCCGCGGTGAGCCGCCCGTGCAGCAGCGCGGCCACCTCGCGGGCCCGCGCGGCCCGTTCCGGCTCGCGGCGCAGCAACCGCAGCGCCGCCAGCGCCCCGCCCGCGGCGGCCGGCGCGAGCCCGGTGTCGAAGATGAAGGTGCGGGCCGTGTTGACCAGGTGGCGGATCACCTTGGCGGGGCCGAGGACGGCCCCGCCCTGGCTGCCCAGGGACTTCGACAGGGTCAGCGTCGCGACCACCCCCGGCGCCCCCGCCAGCCCGGCCGCGTGCAGGGCGCCCCGGCCGCCCTCGCCGAGGACGCCGAGGCCGTGCGCGTCGTCCACGACCAGCGCGGCGCCCCGGGCCCGGCAGGCCTCGGCGTAGCCGGCGAGCGGGGCGGCGTCCCCGTCGACGGAGAACACGGAGTCGGTGACCAGCAGGGCGCGGCCGGTGTGCGCGGCGAGCGTCTTGCGGGCGGCCTCCGGATCGGCGTGCGGGACCACCGCGGTCTCGGCGCGGGAGAGCCGGCAGCCGTCGACGATCGAGGCGTGGTTGCCGGAGTCGGAGGCGACGAGCGCGCCCCGGCCGCCGAGCGCGGTGACGGCCGCCAGGTTGGCCGCGTACCCCGATGACAGCACCAGCGCGGCCTCGAAACCGCAGAAGTCGGCGAGCTCCTGCTCGAGCTCGGCATGAAGCGCGGTCGTACCGGTCACCAGGCGCGCTCCAGTGGCGCCCGCCCCCCACTCCTCGGCCGCCGCGCACGCGCCGCGGACGGTCTCCGGGTGCCGGGACAGGCCGAGGTAGTCGTTGCTCGCGAGGTCCAGCAGGGGCGAGGCGGCGCTGCGGGGCCGCAGGGTCCGCACGAGTCCGGCCTGCTCACGGGCCCGCTCGGCCTCGTCGATCCAGGCGAACACGTCGGCGGGCGCATCGGCCTCGCGGCTGTGCTGGGGCATTCGGGTCCTCGCGGTTTGTCGGCTGTCCACAGACGATGCCCGACCCTAGCGGCCGCGACTCGAGTGCCAGGTGTGGCGATACACACACTCCGTTCCGGCCATGTTGTGCGATCTCTCCTTGGCCGGGAGTGCTCGCGTGGTCCAGGATCGGCGTCATGGACCTGCTGAACACCCTGGTGGACAAGGGGCTGCGGCGTGAGCTGCCGACCCGCGAAGAGGCGCTCGCCGTGCTGGCGACCTCCGACGACGAACTGCTCGACGTGGTGGCCGCGGCCGGCAAGGTGCGCCGCCAGTGGTTCGGGCGCCGGGTCAAGCTGAACTACCTCGTCAACCTGAAGTCCGGGCTCTGCCCCGAGGACTGCTCCTACTGCTCGCAGCGCCTCGGGTCCAAGGCGGAGATCCTCAAGTACACGTGGCTGAAGCCGGACGAGGCCTCGGCGGCCGCGGCGGCCGGCATCGCGGGCGGCGCCAAGCGCGTGTGCCTGGTGGCGAGCGGCCGCGGCCCGACGGACCGGGACGTGGAGCGCGTCGGCAAGACCATCGAGGCGATCAAGGACCAGAACGAGGGCGTCGAGGTCTGCGCCTGCCTGGGCCTGCTCTCCGACGGCCAGGCCGAGCGGCTGAAGGACGCCGGGGCCGACGCCTACAACCACAACCTCAACACGTCCGAGGCGACGTACGGGCAGATCACGAAGACGCACACGTACGCGGACCGCGTCGACACCGTGCAGAAGGCGCACGCCGCCGGCCTGTCCGCCTGCTCCGGCCTCATCGCGGGCATGGGCGAGAGCGACGAGGACCTCGTCGACGTCGTCTTCTCGCTGCGCGGGCTCGACCCGGACTCGGTTCCGGTGAACTTCCTGATCCCCTTCGAGGGCACCCCGCTGGCCAAGGAGTGGAACCTCACCCCGCAGCGCTGCCTGCGGATCCTCGCGATGGTCAGGTTCGTCTGCCCGGACGTCGAGGTCCGCCTGGCGGGCGGGCGCGAGGTCCACCTGCGCACCATGCAGCCGCTGGCGCTGCACCTGGTGAACTCGATCTTCCTCGGCGACTACCTCACCAGCGAGGGCCAGGCCGGCCAGGCCGACCTCGACATGATCGCGGACGCCGGGTTCACGGTGGAGGGCGCCGGCACGTCGAGCCTGCCCGCGCACCGCGCGGACGCCGCCGCGGCCGCGGCCGCTGCCGCCGCAGATGCCACGGCGGCCGGCCGCGGGCCGTGCGGTTCCGCGCCGGCCGAGGCCGGCTGCGGCTCGGCCTGCGGCGGCTGCTCGGGCCACGCGCACACCGCCGAGGCGGCCGAGGCCGCCGCCGAGCCCGCGCAGGCGGAGCCCGGCGCGGTGCGCCCGGACCTGGTCGCGGTGCGCCGCCGAGGCGCCGGGACGGACCTCGCGCCCAATGCCTGACCGGCACCCCCCGCTGACGGCCGGCGAGCTGCTCGCGCTGGACCGGCAGCACGTCTGGCACCCGTACGGGCCTATGCCGGGGCGCCAGGAGCCGCTCGTCGTCTCCTCCGCCTCGGGCGTCCGGCTGCGCCTCGCGCAGCCGGCGCACGGCCGCGACGAGCTGGTCGACGGCATGTCCTCCTGGTGGTCGGCCATCCACGGCTACAACCACCCGGTGCTGAACGAGGCGGCGGCCGACCAGCTCGGCCGCATGGCGCACGTGATGTTCGGCGGGCTCACCCACGAGCCGGCCGTCCGGCTGGCCGCGAAGCTCGTCGAGATCACCCCGGAGGGCCTGGAACACGTCTTCCTCGCCGACTCGGGCTCCGTCTCGGTCGAGGTCGCGGCCAAGATGTGCCTCCAGTACTGGCGGTCGCTGGGCCGCCGCGGCAAGACCAGGCTGATGACCTGGCGCGGCGGCTACCACGGCGACACGTGGACGCCGATGGGCGTCTGCGACCCCGAGGGCGGCATGCACGGGCTGTGGTCCGGCGTGCTGCCGCAGCAGGTCTTCGCGGACGTCCCGCCGGCCGGGTTCGACGCCCCCGTCGACCCCGCGTACGCGGCGCACCTGCGTGCGCTGGTCGCGGCGCACGCCGACGAGCTGGCCGCCGTCATCGTCGAGCCGGTGGTCCAGGGCGCGGGCGGCATGCGCTTCCACAGCCCCGGCTACCTGCGCGTCCTGCGCGAGCTGTGCGACGAGTACGACGTCCTGCTCGTCCTGGACGAGATCGCGACGGGCTTCGGGCGCACCGGCGCCCTGTTCGCCGCGGATTATGCGGGCGTCACCCCCGACGTGATGTGCCTGGGCAAGGCGCTGACCGGCGGCTACCTCACGCTCGCGGCCACCCTGTGCACGGAGCGGGTGGCCGCCGGGATCTCCCGGGGCGAGGTGCCGGTCCTGGCCCACGGGCCGACGTTCATGGGCAACCCGCTGGCCGCCTCGGTGGCGCTGGCCTCGATCGAGCTGCTGCTCGGCCAGGACTGGCAGCGCGAGGTCAAGCGGATCGAGGCCGGGCTCCTGGAGGGGCTGGCCCCGGCCCGGGCAGTGCCCGGCGTCCTCGACGTACGGGTCCTGGGCGCGATCGGCGTGGTCCGGCTGGACCACGAGGTGGACATGGCGGCCGCGACGGCGGCGGCGGTGCGCGAGGGCGTCTGGCTGCGGCCGTTCCGCGACCTCGTGTACACGATGCCGCCTTTCGTGACGGGCGACGAGGACCTGGCGCGGATCTGCCGCGCCGTGTGCGCTGCGGCCGGGGAGGGCTGAGATGGGCGTGATCGTGGTGTCCGGGACGGGTACGGAGATCGGCAAGACGGTGGTGACGGCGGCGGTCGCCGCCGCGGCCGCCGCCGAGGGCCGTTCCGTCGCCGTCCTGAAGCCCGCCCAGACCGGCCTGGAGCCGGGGGCTCCGGGGGACGCCGCCGAGGCGGCCCGGCTGGCCGGCCCGCACGTGACGGCCGTCGAACTGGCCCGGTACCCGGAGCCGCTCGCTCCGGACACTGCGGCCCGGCGGGCCGGGATGGCGGCCGTGACGCCCGAGGAGGTCGCGGAGGCCGCGGGCAAGCTCGCCGCCTCGCACGACCTGGTGCTGGTGGAGGGTGCGGGAGGGCTGCTGGTCCGCTTCGACCCGGCGGGGCGCACCCTGGCCGACGCGGCGGCGCTCCTCGGGGCTCCGGTGCTGGTCGTCGCGCCCGCGGCGCTCGGCACGCTGAACGCGACGACGCTGACCGCGGAGGCGCTGCGGGCCCGCGGGCTGTCCGCGCTCGGTGTCGTGGTGGGCAGCTGGCCCGCCGCCCCCGACCTGGCCTGCCGCTGCAACCTGGCCGACCTCCCGTCCTCCTCCGGGCTGCCGCTGCTCGGCGCGGTCCCCGAGGGCTCCGGGGCACTGGCTCCGGCGGAGTTCCGGGCGGCGGCGCCGGGCTGGCTCGCGCCGGCGCTGTCGGGCACCTGGTCCGCGGAGGACTTCCAGGCCGCCTGGGCGCCCGCCCCGGCGACCGCCGCGGGCGCGGCGCCGGCTGCCTGAGGCGGGGATGCCGACGGCCTGAGACGGGGCTGCCCGCCGCCGCCCGCGCCGGAACCGCCCCGCGCGCGGGCTCCCGTACACGGGCAGCACGCCATTTTGCCGGCCCTTTACCATGGTTGGCAGAGCCGCGGCCCGGGCCGTCCGCCCCGGCGGCCGCCTCGGACGAACCGCCGCCCGGCGGTTCCGACCGGCACTCCCGACGAAAGGTGTGAGCGTCCGCCCATGGGCGAGCCCCCCGGTAGCCGACGTCGCGCGCTGCCCCTCCGCCTGTCCGATCATGGAACGGAGGTGACGGACCGATGACCGAAGTGCTCCTGCTCGTCGTGGCGCTGTTGCTCTGCCTTGCCTGCGGGGTGTTCGTGGCGGCCGAGTTCTCCCTGACCACGGTCGAGCGCAGCGAACTCGAACGCGCCGTCGAGCGCGGCGAGCGCGGCGCCGACAGCGCGCTGTCCGCCGTACGCAGCCTGACGTTCCAGCTCTCCGGAGCGCAGCTCGGCATCACGGTGACCGGCCTGATCATCGGCATGCTCTCCGAGCCGTCCATCGCCGCCCTGCTCCGGGGCCCCTTCGAGGCGATGGGCCTGCCGCCCGGCGCCGCCTCCTCCACCGCCCTCGTCCTCGGCACGGCCGTCTCGACCGTCGTGCTGATGGTGGTGGGCGAGCTGGTGCCGAAGAACTGGGCGATCTCCTCACCGCTGGCCGTGGCCAAGCGCGTGGCGACGATGCAGCGGGTCTTCAGCCGGATCTTCCGGCCGTTCATCAGCCACCTGAACACCACCGCGAACCACATGGTGCACCGGCTCGGCATGGAGCCGGCCGAGGAGCTGGCCTCCGCCCGCAGCCCGCAGGAGCTGGTGGCGCTGGCCCGGCACTCGGCGAAGGAGGGCGCGCTGGAGCGGGACACCGCCGAGCTGTTCGTGCGGACCCTCAACCTGGCCGACCTGACCGCGGAGAACGTGATGACCCCGCGTGTACAGGTCACCGCCCTGGAGCTGCAGACCACCGCCGAGGACGTCGCCAACGCGACGCTGGCGACCGGGCTGTCGCGCTTCCCGGTCTACCGCGGCAGCCTCGACTCCGTCGTGGGCACCGTCCACATCAAGGACGTCCTCGCCCTCCCGTCCGAGGAGCGCCACCGCCGCCCCGTCTCGCAGCTGCTGCGCGCCCCCCTGTTCGTACCGGAGTCCCTGACCGTGGACCGGCTGCTGGACCGGCTGTCCGGGAAGCAGACGATGGCCGTCGTCATCGACGAGTACGGCGGCACGGCCGGGGTGGCCACCCTGGAGGACATCGTCGAGGAGGTCGTCGGCGAGGTCCGCGACGAGCACGACCCGCACGAGACCCCGGACCTGGCCCCGGCCGGGCGGGACGGCGCCGGGCGCGAGCTGTACTCGGCGGACGGCTCCGCCCGCACCGACCAGCTGCGGCGGATCGGGCTGCGCGTACCGGACGGCCCGTACGAGACGCTGGCCGGGCTGATGGCGACCGGCCTCGGCCGGATCCCGGCCGTCGGCGACAGCCTGGACCTGCACGGCTGGCGGCTCGACGTGGTCGACGCGAGCGGGCGCAGGGCCGCGCGGGTCCTGCTGCACGCACCGGACGGCTCCCGCGACGCCGCGGCCGACGAGGGCGGGGAGACCGCACGATGACCCTGCTGCAACTCCTCATCGGCCTCGCGACCCTCGTCGTGAACGCCTTCTTCGTCGGCGCCGAGTTCGCCCTCATCTCGGTCCGGCGCAGCCAGATCGAGCCGCACGCCGAGCAGGGGGACCGGCGGGCCCGGGCCGTCCTGTGGGGCCTGGAGCACGTGTCGGCGCTGATGGCCGCGGCCCAGCTGGGCATCACGCTGTGCACGCTGGTGCTCGGCGCGGTCGCCGAGCCCGCCATCGCGCACCTGCTGGAGCCGGTCTTCGAGCTCGCCGGCGCGCCCTCCGGGCTGGTCCACGCGATCTCGTTCGTGATCGCGCTCACCCTGGCGACGTACCTGCACATGCTCTTCGGCGAGATGCTCCCGAAGAACGTGGCGCTGTCCGAGCCGGTGCGGACGGCCCTGCTCCTCGGGCCGCCGCTGGTGGCGCTGACCCGGGCGCTCCGCCCGGTGATCTTCGCGATCAACGCCTTCGCGAACCTGCTGCTGCGCCTGCTGCGGGTCGACGCCAAGAACGAGGTGTCGGCGACGTTCTCCGACGACGAGCTGGCGCAGATCGTCAAGGACTCCAGCGAGGCCGGCCTGATCGACGACCGTGCGAGCGAGCGCCTGCATGACGCCCTGGAGCTGGGCCGCCGGCCCGTCAGGGACGTCGTCCTGCCGTCGGACCGGGTCGTCGCCGCCAAGCTGGGGATCACCCCGGCGGGCCTGGAGGGGCTGTCGGCCTCCTCGGGCTACTCCCGCTTCCCGGTCGTCGACGCGCAGGCCCGGATCCTGGGCTACCTGCACGTCAAGGACGCGCTGGACGCGGACGGGCCGGAGCGGGACCGGCCGTTCCCGCCGGCGGCGCTGCGCGCCATCGCCCAGGTCCGGGCGGACACCCCGCTGGACGACGTGCTGACCGCGATGCGGCGCAGCCGCACACACCTGGCGGCCGTCCTGGGCGCGGACGGAACGATGACCGGCCTGGTGACGATGGAGGACGTCCTGCGCGAGCTGTTCGGCCGCCCCGCCTCCGCCTGACCTGGCCCCGGGGTGCCCGGCACCCCGGGGCTACCGCACGGTAGGCTCGCAGCGCCATGGGGATCAATGCGTCTTACACCAGCTTCGTCGCGGTCGGCGACTCCTTCACCGAGGGCATGTCCGACCTGCGGCCGGACGGCTCCTACCGGGGCTGGGCGGACCTGCTGGCCGCCCGGCTCGCAGCGCGCGAGCCGGGCTTCCGCTACGCCAACCTCGCAGTCCGCGGGAAGCTGATCGGCCAGATCGCCGCCGAGCAGGCCCCGGCCGCGGCGGCGATGCGGGCGGACGTGGTGACTCTCGTCGGCGGGCTCAACGACGCCCTGCGGCCCAAGGTCGACATGGGCAGGGTCCGCGGCCACCTCGAAGAGGCCGCCGACCTCCTCGCCCCCTCGTGCCGGACGCTGGTGCTGATGCGCTCCCCCGGCCGGAACGGCCCGGTGATGGAGCGGTTCCGCCCGCGGATGGAGCAGCTCTTCGGCATCGTCGAGGAGATCGCCGCCCGGCACGGCGCCGTCGTCGTCGACCTGTACGGCGCGGAGGTCCTCGGCGACCCCCGCATGTGGGACGCCGACCGGCTGCACCTGACCTCGGAGGGGCACCGCAGGGTCGCCGAGGCGGTGTGGCAGTCCCTGGGGCTGCCTGCCGAGGAGGACTGGCAGGCGGGCCTGCCGCCCGCGGTGCTGCCGGGCTGGGCGGCCCGCCGCTCGCAGGACCTGGGGTTCGCCCGGCGGCACCTGCTGCCGTGGATCGGCCGCCGCCTGACGGGCCGCTCCTCCGGGGACGGCCTGCCCGCGAAGCGCCCGGAGCTGGCCCCGTACGAGGCGGCCGCGGCCGAGCGGCCCTCGTAGCAAGGCACAAACCGGGACGGGGTCCCTACCTGCGCAAACGCACAGCACCTCCCCAAGTAGAATCCCTTTACGTGACAGCCAAGCCCCGCATCCCCAATGTCCTGGCCGGCCGCTACGCTTCCCCGGAGCTCGCCGTCCTGTGGTCCCCCGAGTACAAGGTCACGCTGGAGCGGCGGCTGTGGCTCGCCGTGCTGCGCGCCCAGAAGGACCTCGGCATCGACGTCCCCGACGCCGCCCTCGCCGACTACGAGCGCGTCCTGGAGGACGTCGACCTCGCTTCGATCGCCGAGCGCGAGAAGGTCACCCGGCACGACGTGAAGGCCCGGATCGAGGAGTTCAACGCCCTCGCCGGCCACGAGCACGTCCACAAGGGCATGACCTCCCGCGACCTGACCGAGAACGTCGAGCAGCTCCAGATCCGGCTCTCCCTCGAACTGGCCCGCGACCGCACGGTGGCCGTCCTCGCCCGCCTGGGCCGACTGGCCGGCGAGCACGCCGAGCTGGTCATGGCCGGCCGCTCCCACAACGTCGCCGCGCAGGCGACCACCCTGGGCAAGCGCTTCGCCACCGCGGCCGACGAGCTGCTGGTCGCGTTCGACCGCCTGGAGGACCTGATCGGCCGCTACCCGCTGCGCGGGATCAAGGGGCCCGTCGGCACCGCCCAGGACATGCTCGACCTCCTCGGCGGCGACGCCGCGAAGCTCGCCGACCTGGAGCAGCGGATCGCCGCCCACCTCGGCTTCGCCCAGGCCTTCACCTCGGTCGGCCAGGTCTACCCCCGTTCCCTCGACTACGACGTGGTCACCGCGCTCGTCCAGCTGGCCGCGGCGCCGTCCTCGATCGCGAAGACGATCCGGCTCATGGCCGGCCACGAGCTCGTCACCGAGGGCTTCAAGCCGGGCCAGGTCGGCTCCTCCGCGATGCCACACAAGATGAACACCCGCTCCTGCGAGCGCGTCAACGGCCTGATGGTCATCCTGCGGGGCTACGCCTCGATGACCGGCGAACTCGCCGGCGACCAGTGGAACGAGGGCGACGTGTCCTGCTCCGTGGTCCGCCGCGTCGCGCTCCCCGACGCGTTCTTCGCCTTCGACGGCCTGCTGGAGACCTTCCTGACGGTCCTCGACGAGTTCGGCGCCTTCCCCGCCGTGGTCGCCCGCGAGCTCGACCGTTACCTGCCGTTCCTCGCGACGACCAAGGTCCTGATGGGCGCAGTGCGGGCGGGCGTCGGCCGCGAGGCCGCCCACGAGGTCATCAAGGAGCACGCGGTGGCCTCCGCGCTCGCCATGCGCGAGCAGGGCGCCGAGCGGAACGAGCTGCTGGACAAGCTGGCCGCCGACGACCGGATGCCGCTGGACCGGGCCCAGCTCGACGCCCTGATGGCCGACAAGCTGTCCTTCACGGGAGCAGCCGGCGACCAGGTCGCGACGATCGTGGCCCGCGTCGAGGACATCGCGAAGCAGTACCCGGAGGCCGCCGGGTACGCCCCGGGGTCGATCCTCTGACCCCCGAGGAGCTCCAGGCCGCCCGCGACCGCGTCGTCCCCGACGTGGTCGCGGGCGGCCTGCGCGTGCTGTTCTGCGGTATCAACCCCGGCCTCCTCTCCGCCGCGACGGGCCACCACTTCGCCCGCCCCGGCAACCGCTTCTGGTCGGTCCTGCACCTGTCCGGCTTCACCCCGCGCCGCCTGGCACCGGCGGAACAGCAGGAGCTGCTCGCCTACCGGCTCGGCATCACGAACGTCGTCGCCCGGGCCACGGCCCGCGCCGACGAGCTGACCGCACAGGAGCTCGTCGAGGGCGGCCGGATCCTGACCGACAAGGTCGAGCGGCTGCGCCCGCAGTGGCTGGCCGTCGTCGGTGTCACCGCCTACCGCACCGCCTTCAACGAGCGGAAGGCGCTCATCGGCCCGCAGGAGCGGACCATCGGCCGCACCCGCATCTGGGCCCTCCCCAACCCGAGCGGACTCAATGCCCACTGGACGGCGGAAACCATGGCCGCGGAGTTCGCCCGTCTCCGCGCCGCCGCCGAATCCCCCGCGCCCGACGACGGAACACAGCGCTAGCTGTTCTGTCCCTCGCCCGCCGCGGCCCGTCGACTCGTATGGTGTTGCGACTCGTATGGTGTGACTCCGAGGGAGGGCCGCATGACCGTTCTCCGACACTCCGTCTCCGTCCTCGCTCTGGAACCCCACCGGCTCCAGGCGCTCACCCGGCTGGTCCTCGACTTCGCCGCCTCCACCCGGGCCGACGGGCAGGAGGTCGTTCTGGCAGACGGGCGGCCGGTCCCGGACATGCGACTGGTCAGGGGGCGGCATCTGCGGCCCGGCGCGCGGTACGAGCTGTGGGAGGCCGGTACCGCGGACCAGGTGACCGTCCTCGTTCGCGAGTGGCGGCGCCACAGCGCGATCGCCCTGGAGCAGCGCCTCGTCTCGGACGATGTGACGGCGTGGATGGCTCTGCGACTGTGCACCCCCGACCGGCCGCGGCTGCTGGAGGCCGAAGGCCGGGTGCGGGGCCCGGAGGGTTCGGGGGCGCTGCGCCGCGGGTCGGGTAAGGCCCGGCTCGACCTGGCCGCATGGTGGGCGGCGGCCTGCCTCCCCTCCGGCACCCCGCCCGCGGCGCGTGCCCCGGTGACGGCACGGCTCAAGCACCCGCTGGGCAAGGCGCATCTGTCCCTGCGGCCGCGGCGGGCGGACGGCGGACGCTGGCAGGTGGACGTCACCCTCACCGTGCGCGGGCGCCGGTTGCTGCGGCCGGTCGCCGCCATCGCCCTGGCGGTGGCCGGGCGCCGGGTGCAGCAAGGCTTCCGGTCCGCGGTGGAACAGGCCGCCGACTCATGGAACCGGTCCATCGGTGAACTGCGGGCACTCTCCCCGGACGACCTCCGGGCCGAGCTGGCGAGGCACGCCACCGAGCGGACCCCGGAGGACCCGAGAAGCACCCCGGCCTCTGCCCCTCGCGGAAGCTAGGGCGGGTCGACCACCGTGACCGCCGCCATCAGCTGCGGCGAGTGGTCGGCCCCCCAGTGGGCCGCGTACACGGCGACCCACCGGTCCCCGGCCCGCCACAGGTGCAGGTGGTCGGCGGTGCTGCCTATCTCCCGCCAGGGCTCGGCGGTTTCCCCGCCCCCCTCTTTCAGCCGCAGCCCGGCCAGGCTGAACATGTCGGAGGCGCCCCAGCGGTCCTCCAGCAGCCGGACCAGCGCCCCGTACTCCGCGGCCAGTTGGTCCTCGTGCGCCGCGCGGTCTGCTGCGTCCTCGTCGCCGTACCAGCGGCTCGGGCCGAGCTCGGCCAGGTGGTAGCCGGGCCCGCTGGTCACGGCCCCGGACCGCACACCCGTCTCGGGAAACCCCTGGAAGCGGAGCCGGTCGATGGTGTCGAGATGCTCTGCCGTGGTCATGCCGTCAGTATCCGAGCCGACACTGACAACTGGCGTGCTGTCATGTCCGGTCAGGCGTCCCTGCGGCGGACCGCCAGGCAGCCCCCGGCCAGCGCGGCGAGCGCCCACAGCGCACTCACACCAAGCCCGGTCCACGGACCGAGTGCCCCGTGCTCCACGCTCCGCAGCACCATCTGCCCGGCGCGGTCCGGCAGGTACTGCGCCGGTCCGCCCACGAGCCCGCCCATGACGAACGAGACGACGAGGACCACTGGTATGAGCAGGCCCAGTACGAGGGTGCCGCTGCGCAGGACCGCCGTGAGGCCGGCCGCGAAGAGCGCCATCACCATCAGGTAGAGGCCGCTGCCGACGATGGCCCGGCCCGCGCCGGATGTGCCCCATCCCAGCGCGGACGCCCCGCCGAGCGCCTGCCCGGCCGCGAAGGAGGCAAGCCCCGCGGCCAGGCCGACAGCAAGGGCCAAGGCCCCGACCACGGCCGCTTTGGAGAGGTAGAACCGGGTGCGGTTGGGCACGGAGGCGAGGGAGACGCGCAGTCCGCCGTCGTGGAACTCGGCGGCGAAGGCGCTCGCACCGAAGGCCATGGCGGCGATCTGGCCGAAATTGATGCCGAAGAAGGCGGCGAGCAGGGGGTCGTCGCCCAGGCTGCCGTCCTCGACGGTGCCTGCGGCGGCCGACAGCGCCTGAATGCCGGCAGTGGCGACGAATATCGCGGTCAGGGCCCCGACGGTGCCCCGGAGCGACCGTATCTTGATCCATTCCGCGTGCAGGGCGGGTCGGGTGGGCAGTGCGGTTCCGTACACGGCAGGTCTCCTCAGGTGCAGGGGGCGGTGTCAGGGGTTGGAGGTGAATTCGGCGTGGTCCGCGGTGAGGTCGAGATAGGCCTGCTCCAGCGAGACCTGCTCGTCGGCCAGTTCGAGCACGGGTACGCCCTCGCGGGCTGCGAGTGCTCCGATCCGCTCCGCCCGGGCCCCTTCGACGGTCCAGTGGCCCGCGCCCTCAACCGGCTCCAGGCCGGCTTCGGCGAGCGCCGCCCGCAGGCGGCCTGGCTCCGAGGTCCGCAGCCGGACGCGCGGCGTGCTGCGCTCCTCGATGAACGCCGCAGTCGGCGTATCGGCGAGCAGCCTGCCCCGGCCCAGGATGACGAGGTGGTCGGCGAAGGCTGCGGTCTCCGACATCAGGTGGCTGGAGACGAGCACGGTCCGGCCCTCTGCGGCGAGGCCGCGCATCAGCTCCCGGATCCAGATGATGCCCTCCGGGTCGAGGCCGTTGGCGGGCTCGTCGAGCAGGATGACGCCCGGGTCGCCGAGGAGGGCGGCCGCTATGCCGAGCCGCTGCCGCATCCCCAGCGAGTACGTCTTGATCCTCCGGCCGGCGGCGGCCGCTATGCCCGTCTGCTCCAGCACCTCTTCCACCCGTCGCGCCGGGATGCGGTTGGCGGCTGCCAGTGCGCGCAGGTGGCTGCGGGCGGTCCGCGAGCCGTGCGCGGCGTGGGCGTCGAGGAGAGCACCGACGCGCAGGAGGGGCTGTTCGAGGTCGGTGTACCGGTGGCCGCCGACGGTGGCCGTGCCGGACGTCGCCCGGTCAAGGCCCAGCAGAAGCCGGAGGGTGGTCGACTTCCCGGCGCCGTTGGGGCCGAGGAAGCCCGTCACCCGGCCGGGAAGGACATCGAAGGTGAGCTTGTCCACGGCCGTCTTCGCGCCGTATTCCTTGGTCAGTGCCCGGATGTGGATCGTGTTCATGCCTCAAGGCTCGCCGCGGCCGGCGTCCTCGGTCCTCCCCCGCGCGGGGGGACCGTCTCCCCCGTGCGGGGGAGGAGCCGCGTGCTCGCCCGCTGACACGATGGGGCCATGAACCGACTGATCAGGGCGCCTCTCCAACCGCTCACCTACTCGCGCTGGTTGCACCTGTGCGTGCCCATGCTGCTGGTGGCGCTGTGGGGGTTCATAGACCCGCGGCACCTGTGGGTGCCCGCCCTGCTGATCGCGCCGCTCGGTCTGCTGCCGCGGGTGCGGATGGCCGAGGGTTTGCAGGCCCGCTTCCTGCTCACACCGGACGAATGGAGCTCCGGCGAGGGCGCCATAGCAGCGTCGCCGTCGAAGCGGTGGAGGGACCGGTGGCGGACGGTCCTGTGGCTGGAGGTGCGCATGCTGCTGGCGGCCGCAGCGATGTTCGCAACCGTGGTTCTCGCGATGGCCACCGTCGAACTGCTCGCCGTCGCCCTCGGCTTCTCCCTCTCGGACGCGGAGCTGCTGCCGGTGGTGCCGCCGCGCTGGCTGGCTGCCCTGCTCGTCCCGCTGCCTCCGCTGGCGCTGGTCACGGTTGTGCACCTGATGGGCGACCTGGTCACCGGCGTGGCGGTGCGGCTCCTGGGGCCGTCGACCGCGGACCGGCTGTCCGTCCTGGAGGAGCGGACCGAGCAGTTGCTGGAGCGCACGCGGATCGCGCGGGAGCTGCACGACACGATCGGGCACGCGCTGACCGTGGCGGTGGTTCAGGCCGGGGCGGCCCGCACCGCGGGCGATCCTGCCTTCACCGAGCGGGCGTTGGATGCCATCGAGGAGACGGGGCGTGCGGCCCTGGAGGACTTGGAGCGCGTGCTGGTGGTGCTGCGGCATTCGGGACCCCGGCCGTCCCAGCGTCCGACCCTCGCGGACGCCGGCCGGCTGCTGGAGTCCACGAAGGCCTCGGGCGCGGTGGTGGACGCGGAGCTGGCCGGGCCGCTGGAGTCGCTGCCGGGGCCCGTTTCCCAGGAGGCGTACCGGATCCTGCAGGAGGCACTCACGAACGTGCTGCGGCATTGCGGACCGGTCCCGGTGAGGGTCCGGGTGGAAGTGACGCAGAGAGGAGTGGAGTTGGAGGTGAGCAATCCGCTGCCGGCGGATGCGGAGGCGGCCGGGCCGGGCCCCGGCGGGAGCGGGAGTGGGCTGCGGGGCATACGGCAGCGGGCGGCCCTGCTCGGCGGGACGGCCGACACGGGTCCGCATGCAGGGCGGTGGAGGGTCAGGGCCCGGCTGCCGTTGAGGGGAATAGGCTGAGCGGATGTCTGTCACGGTTCTGCTCGTCGACGACGAGCCGCTGGTACGCGCAGGTCTGCGCGCTGTGCTGGACGCCCAGCCCGACATCGAGGTGGTCGGCGAGGCCGCGGACGGGGCAGCCGTGATCCCGCTGGTGCGGCAGCTCCGGCCGGACGTGGTGGCGATGGACGTGCGGATGCCGCTGCTGGACGGCATCGAGGCGACCAAGGCGGTGCTGAAGAGCATCGACGAACCGCCGAAGATCCTCGTGGTGACGACCTTCGAGAACGACGAGTACGTGTACCGGGCACTGCGGGCGGGGGCCGACGGGTTCCTGCTGAAGCGGGCCCGGCCGTCCGAGATCGTGCACGCCGTGCGGCTGGTCGCGGAAGGGGAGACGCTCCTCTTCCCTGCGGCGGTGCGGTCGCTCGCCGCGGAGTACGGCACGAGTTCGGCGCGGGCCCGGCTGGAGCGGGCGGCGTTGACGGAACGGGAGGAGGAAGTTCTGCGGCGAATGGCCCGCGGGATGACGAACGCGGAGATCGCGGCCGAGATGTTCGTCGGCGCCGAGACGGTGAAGTCGCATGTGAGTGCGGTGCTCGCGAAGCTGGGGGCGCGGGACCGGACGCAGGCGGTGATCGCGGCGTACGAGTCGGGATTCGTCGCCCCGACCTGAGGGGGCGGAGTCGCTTTCCGGCAGGTGCGGCCAGGGGGCGCTTCTCGCCGCTGCCGCGGGAGGGCAGTACGATCCGGCTGACAGGCTCGCCGGCTGGGAGGAAAGACGTTGGGGCAGCTGACCGGCGGGGATCCCTCTCTGCTCCGGCGGATCAATTCGGCCGTGGTCCTGCGCGCGCTGCGGGCCGCCCAGTCGCCGACGCTCACCGACCTCACGCGGGTGACCGGGCTCTCCCGGCCGACCGTCGAGGGCGTCGTGGAGCAGCTGATGGGCACCGGGCTCGTCGTCGAGGCGGAGGCCGAGGAGGGGGCCAGGCGCCAAGGGCGGCCTGCCCGCCGATTCCGGTTCCGGGCCGAGGCGGGGCATCTGCTCGGCATCGAGATCGGCTCGCACCGGATCGCGGTCCTGCTGTCCGGGCTGGACGGCCGCGTGATCGGAGCCGGTACGAAGGACGTCGCCGAGACGGCGCCGGCGGACGAGCGGCTCGACAAGGTGCGTGCGGCGGTGGCGGACCTGCTGCGGCGGGCCGGCGTGCCCCGGGACTCGCTGCGTGCGGTCGGGGTCGGCAGTCCGGGGATCGTCGAAGCGGACGGCACCGTGCGCCTGGGCACCGCCCTGCCGGAGTGGACGGGGCTGCCGCTCGGCGAGCGGCTGCGGAGGTCGTTCCGCTGCCCGGTGCAGGTGGAGAACGACGCGAACGCGGCGGCGCTGGCCGAGCACTGGAAGGGAGCGGCGCAGGACACCGACGACATGGTGTTCGTGATGGCCGGCCTCAGCCCGGGGGCGGGTTCGCTGATCGGCGGACGGCTGCACCGCGGGTACGGCGGGGCGGCCGGCGAGATCGGTGCGCTGCACCTGCTGGGGCGGGAGGCGACGCCCGAGAAGCTGCTCTCGACGACGGGCGAGCCGCTACACCCGTTGGACGAGCAGGCGGTGGCCGAGGTGTTCGCCATGGCCCGGCGGGGGGACGAGCGGGCCGTGGCCGCGGTGGAGCGGTTCATCCAGCGGCTCGTGCACGACGTGGCCGCGCTGGTGCTGGCCATGGACCCCGAGCTGGTGGTCGTGGGCGGCTGGGCGGCCGGACTGGACGGGGTCCTGGACCCGCTGCGGCGGGAGCTGGAGCGCTACTGCCTGCGTCCGCCGCGGGTGGCGCAGTCCCTGCTCGGCGAGGCCGCGGTGGCGACCGGCGCCCTGCGGCTGGCGCTGGACCAGGTCGAGGAGGAGCTGTTCGCCGTGGAGAAGTCGGTCACCTCCCGCCGCCGCTGAGCCCCGGGCGGGCGGCTGTGGGCTCTCCCGCCCCTCCGCTCCCGGTCCTGCCCCCTCCGATTGTGGGGTACGACAGAGCACCGGGCGCGATCGGGGGCCCGGCTCTCCCGGCCGCTCCCGCTGCCCCGCTCCGGGCGCGGAGCTCCCCCTGGCGGGCTGCAGGGGCTGGGGAGCGGGGTGGCCGTACGGGGTCAGGAGGCGGCGCGGTCCTCGTGGGCGATCTCCACGCCCGAGTCGCCGAAGGTGAGGCGGCAGGTGTCTGCGCGGTAGGTGGCGACGGAGACGGCGGCCGTCCCGGCGGCGGTGAAGTAGCGGGTGGTGACCACGAGGACGGGGGCGCCGGGCAGGCGGTCCAGTTCCTTGGCGTCGTCGGCGCGGGCCGAGCCGAGCTCGACCGAGCGGTCCTGGCCCTCCAGGGTGAGCCGCTGGAGTTCGCGCAGGACGGCGCGGGCGCGGGCCGGTCCGGCCGGGGCGTCGATGGCGGACAGGCCCGGCACGGAGTCGGTGGGGACGTAGAGCAGCTCGGCGGCGACGGACTGGCCGTGCGTGACGCGGGTCCGCCGCACGGTGTGGACCGGCTGCTCGGCGGCGTCGCCGAGGAGGCCGACCACCGCGGCGGGCGGGAGCGCCTCCGCGGCGTCCACGGCCTCCCAGCCGTCGGCTCCCTCGCCGGGCCAGCCCTGGCGGGCTCCGCCGACGGCGACGCCGACCCGCGGCGGGGCGACGGTGGTGCCGACGCCGCGGCGGCGCTGCAGGCGGCCTTCGAGTTCGAGCTGCTCCAGGGCCTGGCGCAGGGTCGCCCGGGCCACGCCGAAGCGGGCGGCGAGCTCCCGCTCGTTCGGCAGGACCTCACCGACGGCGAAATCGCGGTCGAGTGCCTCGCTCAGGACGGTTTTCAGGTGCCAGTACTTCGGCTCCGGCACCGTTTCCGGCTGCGTGGTCCCCACCCTGACTCCTCCTGCCATCGCTGCAATCGCCGTGTTCCAGCGGCAGTTCCGCGCCCTTGTTTATTAAAGGTTCTTGCACTATCCCTGCGACGATAGGACGGTGCGGCACCTTGGTCAAGACCAATGGTCCACCCTTTCCCGGGCAGACCGGGCATTCGCATCGCGGCGTTCACGCGATGTTCGCGCGCGCCCCGAGCCGCCCCTGCGGGCCATCCGGGGCTCCTCCGCGGGCCGTTGGCCGTCCGCCACGCCGCGCTGCGGCTCCGCCCCGACACGCCCGTGCCACAGGCTTGTAGTGACGCCTTACCGGACGGTAATCATGACGTAGTCATTACTGACAGCCTGTCTCACACGCGTCTCCCCCGACGAGGAGCAGCATGACCGCCACGGTTTCCTTCCCGGTCGACACACCCCTGGGCCCCCGCACCGCCACCGTCGCCTACGAGCGCAAGGGCTCCGGCGAACCGCTCCTCCTCCTGCACGGCATCGGGCACCACCTCCAGGCCTGGGAGCCGGTCACCGACATCCTGGCCGCCGAGCACGACGTCATCGCCGTCGACCTCCCCGGCTTCGGCACCTCCGCGCCCCTGCCGGAGGGCGTCCCGTACGACCTGCCGACCGTCGCCGCCGCCCTCGGCTCGCTCTGCTCGGTGCTGGGCGCCGACCGCCCCCACGTCGTCGGCAACTCCCTCGGCGGGCTCCTCGCGCTGGAGATGGGCCGGGACCGCCTGGCCCGCTCGGTCACGGCCCTCTCCCCGGCCGGCTTCTGGACCGAGGCCGAGCGCCGGTACGCCTTCGCCACCCTGCGGGCGATGCGGGTCGGCGCGATGGCCCTGCCGCTGTCGACGCTGGAGCGCCTCTCCCACAGCGCCGCCGGCCGGACCGCGCTCACCGGCACCATCTACGCCCGCCCCGCACGCCGTTCGCCGGAGGCGGTGGTCGCCGAGACGCTGGCCCTGCGCCAGGCAACCGGCTTCGAGGAGACGCTTGCGGCGGGCCGCTCGGTGCGGTTCACCGACGACGTCCCGGGCGTTCCCGTCACCATCGCCTGGGGCTCGCGGGACCGGCTGCTCCTGCCCCGCCAGGGGGTGCGGGCCAAGCACGTCGTCCGCGACGCCCGGCTGGTGCGGCTGCGAGGCTGCGGCCACGTCCCGATGAACGACGACCCCGCGCTGGTCGCCCGGGTGGTTCTCGACACCGTGCGGACCACCGGCCGCGCGACGGGCTGAGGCGGGGCGCGGCGGGGCGCGGCGCGGCGCGGCGGGGCAGGCTCCGTCACGCCGAAAACAGGGCGAATCGGCCAGATGGACACTTAACCAGCCGGACACAGACCGTTCGTGATCACGCAACACCCCTCCGCCACAGTGGGGTGCATGACTGAACAGCTCTCCGCCCCCGCCCGCCCCCACCGCCACCACCACTGGCGCCGCGACGTCGTCGAACTGGCCGCGCTGTTCTGCGCCGTCGCGGTCGCCGACGGCATCGCCAACCTCGTCGTGCACGGCCCGAGCGGCCCCGCCCTGCTCGTCGCCTCGGCCGCGGTGCTGGTGCTGACGGCGGCGTTCCACACCTGGTGGGCGCGTCGCCACGGCCATGCACCGCCGCCCGCGAGCACGGCGCCCTCCGATACGGGGCCCGCCGGGGCCCCTGCGGAGCCGGCGGCCGCCTTGTGGCGGATGCGGACCACCGTGCGCGACGAGCCCGGCAGCCTGGCCGCGCTGTGCACGGCGCTCGCGCGGGCCGGCGTGGACATCCTCACCCTGCAGACGCACCCGCTGCCCGAGGGCGGCACCGTCGACGAGTTCCTGCTGCGCGCGCCCGGTCGGCTGCCGTCCGCCGACCTCACCCGCGCCGCCGCGGCCGCCGGCGGCCGCGACACCTGGATCGAGCGGGCCGATGCCCACGACCTGGTCGACCCGCCGACCCGGCTGCTCGCCCTCGCCACCCGCACCGCCCTGGACGCCGCCGAACTGCCGCTGTCGCTGCGCCGGCTGCTCGGCCGCTGCACCATCCACTCCGTGCCGGCGACCACCCTGTCCGGGCGCCCCAACACGGACGCCGACGTGCCGCCCGAGGGTGTCCTGGAGTCCACGGTGATGCGCCTGCGCGACCCCTCGGGAGGGGCCATCACCGTGGAGCGGCCCCACCTGCCCTTCACCCCGACCGAGTTCGCCCGCGCCCGCGCCCTCGTCGAACTGGACGCCCGGCTCGGCCCGCGCGTCCCGCGCAGCCAGGACGTCCTGACACTGCCGGAGGGCAACGAGATCACCGTGCGCCGCGCCGACGGCTCCGACCTGGCCGCCGCCCGCGCCATGCACGACCGCTGCTCCGAGCGCACCCTCGGCCTGCGCTACCACGGGCCGGTCGCCGACGCCGACCGCTACCTCGACCACCTGCTCGGCCCGCGCTTCGGCCGCACGCTGGCCGCGACCACAGCCTCCGGCAGGCTCATCGCCCTCGGCCACCTGCTGTGGGACGGGGACGAGACCGAGGTCGCCCTGCTGATCGAGGACGAGTGGCAGCGCCGCGGGATCGGCTCCGAACTGCTTCGGCGGCTCGTCGCGATGGCCGTCGAGGCGGGCTGCGGCAGCGTCTACGCCGTCACGCAGGCCTCCAACACGGGCATGGTCGCGGCCATGCGCGGCCTCGGGCTGCCCCTCGACTACCAGGTCGAGGACGGCACCCTCGTGATCACCGCCCGCCTTGAGCCCCTCCTCGCCGCCGCGCTCCCGCAGGCGCAGCAGCGGTCGGCGGACTGACGGCCGGGGCCGCGCCGCCGCCCGCCGACCGCCGCCCGCGGGCCTGCCGGCCCGGCAGGCCCGGCAGGCCCGGCCCCCCGGTCACGGCGGTCGCCCGGCCCCGTGTCCGCGCGGGCAGCTGCCACAGGCGATCCGGGCGCACGGCCGTGGCACAACGGGCCGGGGTCCACAGGCCCACAGCGAACGCTGGTGACGGGGGGCCGCCCCCCGTACGAAGATGTCCGCATGTCAGACACCCTCCGCAGCGACATCCCGTCCCGGCTGCCGCGCCAGGTCGCCGACGCCTATGTCGACGACCTCGTCGCACTCGACCCGATCACCGGCACCTACCTGGGTGTCGCGTCGAGCTCGGGCAGGCTCCCGGACTTCTCCCCGGCCGGCCGCGCCGCCGTCGCCGACCTGGCCCGTACGACCCTCGCCCGCCTCGACGCCGCCGAGCGGATGCCCGGCGCGGACAGCGACGCCGAACGGCGCTGCGCCCGCCTGCTGCGGGAGCGCCTCACCGCCGAACTCGCCGTGTACGAGGCGGACGAGGACCTGCGCACGGTCAGCAACATCCACTCCCCCGCGCACGCCGTCCGGGAGGTCTTCACGCTGACCCCTTCGGACACGGAGGAGGACTGGGCCGCCATCGCCGAGCGCCTGCGGGCGGTCCCGGCGGCCCTGGGCGGCTACCGCGAGTGCCTGCAACTGGGCCTGGACCGCGGCCTGTACGCCGGCCCCCGCGCCACGGCCACGTTCATCGACCAGCTCGCCACCTGGGCCGGCCAGGACGAGGACGGCTCCGCGGGCTTCTTCGGCGAGTTCGCCGCCGGCGGCCCCGAGGCGCTGCGCGCCGAGCTTGCGGAGGCGGCCTCCGTCGCGACGGAGGCCGTCGCCGACCTCCAGGCGTGGATGGCGCAGGTGTACGCCCCGGCGGTCGCCGGAGCGCCGGACGCGGTGGGCCGCGAGCGGTACGCCCGCTGGTCGCGCTACTACAACGGCACCGACCTCGACCTCGACGAGGCGTACGCCTACGGCTGGTCGGAGTACCACCGGCTGCTCGCCGAGATGAAGACCGAGGCGGCCAGGATCCTGCCGGGCGCGGGCCCGTGGGAGGCGCTGCGGCACCTGGACGAGCACGGCACCCACGTCGAGGGCGTCGAGGAGGTCCGGGCCTGGCTGCAGGGCCTCATGGACGAGGCCGTCGAGAACCTGGACGGCACCCACTTCGAACTCGCCGAGCGGGTCAAGCGGGTCGAGTCGATGATCGCGCCGCCGGGCGGTGCGGCGGCCCCGTACTACACCAACCCGTCCGAGGACTTCTCGCGCCCCGGCCGGACGTGGCTGCCGACGATGGGGCAGACCCGCTTCCCCGTGTACGACCTGGTCTCCACCTGGTACCACGAGGGGGTTCCGGGCCACCACCTGCAGCTGGCGCAGTGGACGCACGTCGCCGACCGGCTCTCCCGCTACCAGGCCAGTGTCGGCATGGTCAGCGCCAACGTCGAGGGCTGGGCGCTGTACGCGGAGCGCCTGATGGACGAGCTGGGCTACTTCAAGGACGCCGAGCAGCGCCTGGGCTACCTGGACTGCCAGATGATGCGCGCGGCGCGGGTCATCGTCGACATCGGCATGCACCTGGGCCTGGAGATCCCCGCCGACTCGCCGTTCCACCCGGGCGAGCGGTGGACGGTGGAGCTGGCGCAGGAGTTCTTCATGCTGCACAACAGCCGGCCTGCGGAGTTCATCGAGAGCGAGGTGACGCGCTACCTGTCGATGCCGGGGCAGGCGATCGGCTACAAGCTGGGCGAGCGCGCCTGGCTGCTGGGCCGGGACAACGCGCGCGCCGCGCACGGCGACTCCTTCGACCTGAAGGCGTGGCACATGGCGGCGCTGTCGCAGGGGTCGCTGGGCCTGGACGACCTGGTGGAGGAGCTGTCGCGCCTGTAACGGCGGCGGGGCCGCCGGTGGAGCGGCGGCCCCGTCCGGGCGGGGGCGGCTCAGCAGCCGCAGTCGTCCGAGTCGGTCGGCGCGGTCAGCGGGTCGGCTTCGGGCCGCTGCTGCCGGCCCTGCCAGGTCTCGACCTCGAAGCCCTCGCGGATCCAGTACTCGATGCCGCCGAGCATCTCCTTGACCCGGAAGCCGAGTTCGGCGAGGGCGAGAGCGGAACGGGTGCCGCCGTTGCACCCCGGGCCCCAGCAGTACGTGACCACGGGGACGGCCTTGTCGAGCACCCGCTCCGCCTGTTCGGGGATGAGCGCCGTCGGCAGGTGGACGGCGCCCGGGATGTGCGCCTGGTCCCATGCGGGGGTGGAGCGGGAGTCGACCAGCTGGAAGCCCAGGTCGGCGCCCTCCTCGCGGTGGGCGCGGAAGGCGGCCGCGACGTCGGCCGTGTCCGCGTGGAAGGCAAGGCTGGCGGCGAAGTAGGCAGCGGCCGCGGCGGGCGCCGCCGGGGGCACCCGCAGGACGGGGTTCACGGCCGCGGCGGTGGGCCCCGCAGCGGCGGCGTCGGAGGCGGCGGGCTTCGGTGTCGTCGTCATGGACAGGAATCTACGGCCCGCCATGATCACCTCGGAAGGGTCCTTCCCCGGCCTTCCCCTTGTTGCGCCGTGGATTCCCCTGCTACATCTGCCTCATGACCGAGTATTCCCCCGACGCCACGGACTGGCGCATCCTCGCGGCCCTCCAGGAGGACGGGCGCGCCAGTTACGCCGAGCTCGCCCGGGCGGTGTCCATGTCCGCGAGCGCCGTCACCGAGCGGGTGCGCCGCCTGGAGGAGGCCGGGGTGATCACCGGGTACACGGCCGTGGTGGACCCGGAGAAGCTGGGGAAGTCCATCCTCGCGCTGGTCCGGCTGCGCTACCCGCACGGCAACTACAAGCCGTTCCACGACCTGCTGGAGGCCACCCCCGAGATCCTGGAGGCGCACCATGTCACGGGCGACGACTGCTTCGTCCTGAAGGTGACCGCCCGCTCCATGGGACACCTGGAGGAGGTGGCGGGCCGGATCTCCGGGCTCGGCTCGGTCACGACCAGCGTCGTCTACTCCTCGCCGCTGCCGCGCCGCCCGCTCAGTCCGTGAGGCCCGCGGTGTGGTGGCGGACCACCGAGCCGCCGCGCTGTTTGACGACCTCCAGCTGCGCCTGGACACGGGTGCGCAGGTCGGCGACGTGGCTGACGATGCCGACGCTGCGGTCGCGTTCGCGCAGCGAGTCCAGGACGTCGAGGACCTCGTCGAGGGCCTGGTCGTCGAGGCTGCCGAAGCCCTCGTCGATGAAGAGGGTGTCCAGGCGTACGCCGCCCGCCTCGTCGGTGACGACGTCGGCCAGTCCGAGGGCGAGGGCGAGGGAGGCGAAGAAGGTCTCGCCGCCCGACAGGGTGGCGGTGTCGCGTTCGCGGCCGGTCCAGGCGTCCACGACGTGGAGGCCCAGGCCGGAGCGGCCGCGTCCGCTCGCCTTCGCGTCGGAGTGGACGAGGGTGTAGCGGCCGCCCGACATGCGCAGCAGCCGCACCGACGCGGCGGCTGCGACCTGCTCCAGGCGTGCGGCCAGGACGTACGCCTCCAGCCGCATCCTCCGCTCGTTGTCCGCGGAGGTGCCCGCGGTCAGCCCGGCGAGCCGGGCCACCCGCTCGTACGCCTCCCGCAGCGGGCCGAGGGCGCGCAGTTCGAGGTCGGCCTGGCGGGAGAGCCGGTCCAGTTCGGCGCACCGCACGCGGGCGGCGTCGTAGGCGGACGCGGCGGTGCGCAGCCGGGCTGCGGCCCGCTCTGCCTCCGCCTCGGCTCCGGCGGGGTCGGCCGGCGGGAGGGCGGCCGCGGCGGCGGTGTCGCTTTCGGCGCACCGGTCGGCGAGCGTGGCCTCCTCGGCCTGCCAGGCGTCGAGCCGGTGCCGGAGGGCGGTGCGCTCGTGGTCCGGGAGGACGGCGGCGGCCGCCTCGGCGACGGTGTCGAAGCCGGCCTTGAAGGCGGCGTCGGCGGCCTGGCCGTCGGCCTCCTTCAGCCGGGCGGCGGCCGCCTCGGACCGGCGCAGCGCCGCCGCGGCCGAGGTGACCATGCGGACCCGGTCCTCCAGGAGCCCGGCGCGGGCCGCGACGGTGGGGGCGTCGCCCCGTACGAGGGTCAGTTCGGCTTCGAGGGCGGCGTGTTCGCGGTCGAGGGCCTCGCGCCGGGAGGCCCGGGCGGCGGCGCGGCGTTCCGCTTCGAGCCGGTCGGCGGCGCGCGCGGTGTGCTCGCGGTCGGCGCGGTCCAGCTGCTCGCGGGCCGTGTGGAGTCCCGCGGCGGCGGCCTGGGCGGCGGCGTGCCGGGAGCCGAGGTCCCGGGTGAGGGCGAGGAGTTCGGCGGTGGTGGCGTCCCCGGCGGCGGCCGCTGCCTCCGCACGGGCCTGCAGGACGGCGGCGCGCTCCCGTTCCAAGGCGGCGCGGTGCTCCTCGGCCTGCTCGTGGCGGGTGTGGGCGGCGTCCTCGGCGGCCCGGTCCACGTGCCCGGGGGCAGGGCGGGCGGGTGCGGGGTGCTCGGCCGAACCGCAGACGGTGCAGGGCTCGCCCGCGACGAGCGCGCCGGCGAGTTCGGCGGCGATGCCGCGCAGCCGGGCCTCCTTGAGCTCCAGCCAGCGTTCGCGGGCGGCGGCGGCCTCCTCGCGCGCCGTGAGGAGGCCGGCTTCGGTGCGCCGGGCCTCCTCGTCGAGGGCGTCGCGGCGCCGGGCGGCGTTCAGGTGCAGCCGGGCGGGCTCCAGCCGGCCGGCGAGCTGCTCGGCGAGGGTGGCGGCCTGCTGTGCGGCGTCGACGCGGGCGGCCAGGGCGGTACGGGTCTCCTCCCAGCGGTCGAGCCACTCGGCGGATTCGCGCAGCTGCTCCTCGGCGGCGCGGGCCTCGCGCTCCAGGACGGCCCGTTCGCGGGCGGTCTCAGCGCAGCGCTGCTCGGCGCGGCGGGCGGCGCCCAGTGCCCCGAGGTCCTCGCGGAGCCGCTGCTCGACGGCGGCGAGCTGTTCGGCGCCTGCCCCGGCGAGGGAGGCGGGGAGTTCGGCGCGGGCGGCGGCCTCGGCTGCGGCGGCAGCCCGGCAGGCCGCGGCGGCGGCCTCGCGCAGGTCGAGCGCGGGGGCGACCCGGGCAGCGCGGTCGGCCCGGTCGAGGAGGTCGCGGACGCGCTGCCGTTCGGGTGCGGCCTGTTCCAGCAGGGCGGCGCGGCGGGCCGTCTCGGCGTGCCGGCGCTGGAGCCGGTCGAGTTCGCGGGCGTCCTCGGCGGCCCGGCGGGCGGCGGCGTGCCGGCCCTCCACCGCGGCCAAGGCGTATTCGGCGACGGCGAGGCGCTCGCGGGCGGAGCAGCGGGCGACGGCGGCCCAGGCGCGGACGGCCTCGGCGAGGCCCGGGTCGCCGGGGTGCAGCGCGGGCAGCGGCCGGGCGCGCAGGTCGGCGCAGTCGCCGGCGGCCTGGGCGATCCGCTGGGCGGTGCCGAGGACCTTCTCGTCGCCGGCGCGGACCTGGGCCTCGGCGGCGCGGCGGCGCTCGGCGAGCAGGGTTTCGACGGCGGCGAAGCGGCGGGTGTCGAAGAGCCGGCCGAGGAGGCGGCCGCGCGCGTTCTCGTCGGCGCGCAGGAACCTGGCGAACTCGCCCTGCGGGAGGAGGACGACCTGGCAGAACTGCTCGCGGCTCATGCCGAGGAGCTGCTCGACCTCCTCGCCGATCTCCTGGTGGGACCTGCTCAGCCCGGTCCACTGCCGGCCGTCGTACTCGCGCAGCAGGCTCTGCGCCTTGTCCCGGGTGGTGCCGGTGCCGCGCTTCTTCGGCCGGTCCTGCTCGGGGCGCCGGGTGATCTCCAGGCGGCGGCCGCCGGCGGTGAACTCCAGGGTGACCTCGGTGGGGGTGCCGGGTTCGGCGTGGTCGCTGCGCAGGGTGGTGCCGGGGGCCTGGCGGGCGCCGGGCACGGCCCCGTAGAGGGCGTAGCAGACGGCGTCCAGGATGGAGGTCTTGCCGGCTCCGGTCGGTCCGTGCAGCAGGAAGATGCCCGCGCCGGACAGGGCGTCGAAGTCGACTTCCTGGGGTGCGGCGAACGGCCCGAAGGCGGTGATCCGGAGCTGGTGCAGCCTCACCGGCGGGCCTCCTGACCGTCGGCGGCCGCTGCCCGGACGTCCTCGAAGGCGTCGTGCAGGACGGCGCGCTCCGCGTCGTCGGGGGCGCCGCCGCGGACGTGGGCGACGAAGTCCTCGGCGATCTCCTGGTCGGTGCGGCCGCGCAGGCGCTGGGCGTAGGTGGCGCCGCTGTCGTCCTCGCGGCCCTCGGGGTCGAAGGCGAGGCTGAGGGTGTGCGGGAAGCGGGCGGCGAGTCGGGCCATGGGGTCGTCGGGGCGGACGGGGTCGGTGAGGACGGCCTCGACCCAGGAGTGCTCGTGCACGGTGTGCGCGGGGTCGTCCAGGAGGTCGTCGAGCCGTCCTCGGAGCCGGGCCAGGGACCGGGGCACGGGGGTGTCGATGCGCTCGGCGGTGATCTCGCCCCCGGGGCCGAGGTCGACGAGCCAGGTGCTCTTGCGGTGGGCGGCCTCGGAGAAGGAGTAGGCGAGGGGGGAACCGGAGTAGCGGACCCGGTCGCTGATGGTCTGGCAGCCGTGCAGGTGGCCGAGGGCCGCGTATTCGACCCCGTCGAAGACGGAGGCCGGGACGGCCTCGACGCCGCCGACGGCGATGTCGCGTTCGCTGTCGCTGGCCTGCCCGCCGGTGACGAAGGCGTGCGCGAGGACGACGGAGCGGGTGCCGGCGGGCCGCCCGGCGAGGTCGGCGCGGACGCGGTCCATGGCCGCGCCGAGGACGGCCTCGTGGCCCGCCTTCGCGGCGCCGACGGTGTCCTTGACGAGGGCCGGCTCCAGGTAGGGCAGCCCGTAGACGGCGACGTCGCCGTGCTCGTCGGCCAGGAGGACGGGGTCGGCGCAGCCCTCGGGGTCGGTCCTGAGGTGGATTCCGGCCCGGCCGATGAGTCCGGCGCCGACGCCGAGGCGGCGGGCGGAGTCGTGGTTGCCGGAGATCATGACGGTGGGCACGCCGAGGCCGGCGAGCCGGTGCAGGGCGCGGTCGAACAGCTCGACGGCAGGCAGCGGGGGCACGGCCCGGTCGTAGACATCGCCGGCGACGAGGACGGCGTCGACGCGGTGCTCTCGGACGGTGTCGACGAGGTGGTCGATGAAGCGGCTTTGCGCACCGAGCATGTTGACGCGGTGGAAGGACCGGCCGAGGTGCCAGTCCGAGGTGTGCAGGAGCCTCACTCGGCGGCTCCGCCGGCCGTTGCGCACCGCATGCCCGTCCGTCCCCCTGCGTCGCCTGCTGCCGATGAACCCGTCGGGAACCCGTCCGACGGACCCCTACGCTAACGCCTCGCCCGCGGCCCGCACCGCCGTTCGGGGGCGGTCGGGCAGCACGGTGAGACGAACGTCTCAATCGGGGCGAACCGCCCCCGCGGGCTCCGCGGGGTCCGGTGTCAGGCGGAGTACGTCTCCCCGCCGAGGGTGAGCACGGCCGTGCCGGCGGTGCTGTCGGCGAGCCAGGCCTCGAAGGCGGGCAGGTCCGCCTCGGGCAGGGCGACCTCGATCTCGACGGCGGCGCCGTAGCGCAGCCCGACGACGGTCCGCCCGGTGGAGCGCAGGTCGTTCTGCGTCCTGCCCGCGCGCTCGTGGCCGACGGTGACGGTGGCCAGCCGGTAGCGGCGGCGGGTGACGGTGCCGAGCGCGTCGAGGGCCTCCCCGACAGCGCCTCCGTAGGCACGGATGAGCCCGCCCGCGCCGAGCTTGACGCCGCCGTAGTAGCGGGTGACGACGGCGACCGCGTACCGGATGTCGCGGCGCATCAGCATCTGGAGCATGGGGACGCCGGCGGTGCCGCCGGGCTCGCCGTCGTCGCTGGCCTTCTGGACGGCGGCGTCGGCGCCGATGACGTACGCGTAGCAGTTGTGCGTGGCGGTGGGGTGCTCGCGGCGGATGCGGGCGACGAAGTCCTGCGCCTCCTGCTCGGTCGCGGCGGGCGCGAGCGAGCAGAGGAAGCGCGAGCGGTTGATCTCGGTCTCGTGCGCGCCCTCCCGGGCCACCGTCGCGTACTGGTCTGACTTCACCGCTCCACCCTAGTCCGTGGCCCCCGGCGGCCCGGGCCCCCGCCCTCGCGCCGGTGCGGCGGGGAATCGGGCGGGCCTCCCGGCCGTTGAGCGGGTGCGGCCGGTCGGCGGCCGTGAGCGGCAGCATCGCAGCAGGAGGCGCACCCGTGTACGGAGACCCGGCAGTCATCCGCAGGATCCTCACCGAGCTCGGCGACACCTGGGCCGTGGTGGGCCTGTCCAACAACACCGACCGGGCCGCCTACGGGGTCGCGCGGGTGCTCAGCCGGTTCGGCAAGCGGGTGGTGCCCGTGCACCCGAAGGCCGAGACCGTGCACGGCGAGCAGGGGTACGCCTCGCTGGCGGAGATCCCGTTCAAGGTGGACGTGGTCGACGTGTTCGTCAACAGCTCCCTGGCGGGGAAGGTCGCCGACGAGGCCGTCGCCGCGGGCGCGGACGCGGTCTGGTTCCAGCTGGGGGTGGTGGACGAGGCCGCGTTCGCCCGGACCCGTGCGGCCGGGCTGGAGATGGTCATGGACCGCTGCCCCGCCATCGAGATCCCCGCGCTGCGCCCCTGAGTCCTGTCCGTCAGGGCCCGGCGACGGGCGGGATGGAGACGGCGAGGGTCATCTCCATCGGTGCGCCGCCCTCGTTGCGGTAGGCGTGGGGGGCGTTCGCCTCGAAGGAGACGGCGCCGCCCGCGGGCACTGCGTACCGCTCGTCGGCGACGACGAGGGTCAGCTCCCCGGCGGTGACGTGGAGCATCTCGAAGGTTCCGGCCGGGTGCGGGTCGGAGTCGGCGGCCTCGCCGGGCTCCAGGCGGTAGCTCCACATCTCGACCGGGCCGCGCCGGTCGTCACCGAGGAGCATGCTGGCGCGGCTGCCCGCCTCGGTGGACCACATGCGTACGCCCTGCCCCGGGAGCACCACGTGCACCTGCGGGGTGCGGTCCCGGTCCAGCAGCGTGGTGATGCTGACCCCGAGGGCGTCGGCGAGCTTGACCGTGGTGCCGACGCTGGGGTTCGTACGGGCCTGCTCGATCTGGATGATCATGCCGCGGCTCACCCCCGCGCGGGCGGCCAGCGCCTCCAGGGTGAAGCCGCGCTCGCCGCGCCAGTACCGGAGGTTGCGGGCGAGGGCCTGGGTGAGCTGTTCGAAGTCCGACACGTTCCGTCCAATATCCTGGATGCCGCAGTCCAACAGGATGAACTATCGTGCGGCGTATCCGACGCTGCACTCCACCGTTCACCGCACTGTACTGCGAGGCACCTCCCCATGACCTCCCTCTTCGCCCTGGCCACAGCCGTGCTGTGGGGACTCGCCGACTTCGGAGGCGGGCTGCTCACCCGACGGCTGCCTGCGCTGACGGTGGTCGTCGCGTCGCAGGTCCTCGCGGTGCTCGCCCTCGGCGCGGTCGTCCTGGGCACCGGCGCCTGGCGGGAGGCCGGCCCGCAGCTGTGGTTCGCGGTCGCCGCCGGACTGGTCGGGCCCGTCGCGATGCTCAGCTTCTACAAGGCGCTCGCGCTCGGCCCGATGGGCGTGGTCTCGCCCCTCGGCTCGCTCGGCGTGGTCGTCCCGGTGGGCGTCGGACTGGCGCTGGGCGAGGAGCCGGGGGCGGGCCAGTTCGCCGGGATCGCCATCGCCGTCGTCGGCATCGTGCTCGCGGGCGGCCCCGAACTGCGCGGTGCGCCGGTGCAGCGCCGGGCGGTGGTGCTGACCCTGGTCGCCGCCTTCGGGTTCGGCGCCGTGATGGCCCTGATCTCACACGCCTCGTCGAACGTCACCGGACTGTTCCTGGCCCTGTTCGTGCAGCGCGTCGTCAACGTGGCCGCCGGCGGCGCCGCCCTGTGGGTGCAGGTGCGGCGCGGCTCGCCCGCGCTCCCGGACGGCACCGGCCTGCGGACGCTGTGGCGGCTGCTGCCCGCGCTCGCCTTCGTCGGGCTCGCCGACGTCGCCGCGAACGGCACCTACTCCGTCGCCGCCCAGAACGGCCCGGTCACCGTCGCCGCCGTGCTGTCCTCGCTGTACCCGGTGGTCACGGCGCTCGCCGCGTACGCCGTGCTCCGGGAGCGGCTGCGCGCGGTCCAGGCGGCCGGCGCCGGGCTCGCCCTCGCAGGAACGGTCCTCCTGGCCGCCGGATAGGTGCCGGCTACCCCGCGGCCGGCTCGGCGGCGGCCGCCTCGGCGGTGCGCTGCTCGGCCTCGGCCAGCTCCGCGAGCGCCCGCAGCTGGTCCGGGGTGACGCCGTCGGGGATCGGCACCGGGGCCGGGGTGCGCAGTGGCGGCTGCCAGCCGGCCTCCTCGGTCCACCGGCGGACGATACGGGCGGGGGCGCCCGCGACCACCGCGTGGTCGGGCACCTCGCCCCGGACGACCGACCCCGCGGCGACGACGACGTTCCGGCCCAGCTTCGCCCCGGGCAGCACCACCGCGCCGGTGCCGAGCCAGCAGCCGGGGCCGATCTCGACGGGCGCGCTGCGCGGCCACTGCCGGCCGACCGGCTCGTTCGGGTCGTCGTAGCTGTGGTTCGTTGAGGTGATGTACACCCCGGGCCCGCAGAACGTGTCGTTCCCGATGGTGATGCGGCTGTCGGCTATGACGTGAGTGTCCCGGCCGAGCACCACGCCGTCGCCGATGACGAGGACGGGCTCCGCGCCCAGGTCGAGGCCGGGCAGCATCCCGGCGGTGAGCGTCACCTGTTCGGCGACGATGCAGTGGCCCCCCAGCCGGATCCACGGTTCGCCGAAGACGGTGCCCTGGGGGAACGCGAGCCGCGTGCCGTGCCCGATCGCCCCGAAGCGGAGCCGTCCCGGGGTCTGCGCGGTGACGGCGCCGGCCTGCTGCATCCAGCGCCAGGCGGCGTGCGCCGCGCGGCCGGCGAGGCGGCGGCGCAGGGCGGTCAGCGATGAGAACGTGTTCTGGTTCTTCGGCACCGGGTCACCGTAGCGTGCCCGGTGCCCCGGCCGCGCCGTGATCTTCACCCCATCGCAGGCCGGAAGGCGGCCATGGCCTACGGTGCCCCTGGCGCGACACGCAGGATCCACCGGGCGCGCCGCCCGCGGGCGGCCGCACCTCCCAGGACTGAGGAAGAGAACATGGCGGAACACGCGGACCACACCCCGGCCGGGGCACTCGTCGCGGGCGTCGGGGGCAGGAGCCCGCAGATCGCCCCCGGCGCCTTCACGGCGCCGACCTCGGTCGTGGTCGGCGACGTCGCGCTGGGGCCGGGCGCGAGCGTCTGGTACTCGGCGGTGCTGCGCGCCGACTGCGGCCCGATCGTCCTCGGCGCCGACAGCAACGTGCAGGACAACTGCACGCTGCACGTGGACCCCGGCTTCCCGGTGACCGTCGGCGAGCGCGTCTCGATCGGCCACAACGCGGTCGTGCACGGCTGCACCGTCGAGGACGACTGCCTGATCGGCATGGGCGCGACCGTCCTGAACGGCGCGGTCATCGGCGCCGGCTCGCTGGTCGCCGCGCAGGCGCTGGTGCCGCAGGGCATGGTGGTCCCGCCGGGCTCGCTCGTCGCGGGCGTCCCCGCGAAGGTGCGGCGGGAGCTGACCGACGAGGAGCGCGAGGGCATCCGGCTCAACGCCGCGATGTACCGCGAGCTCGCGGAACAGCACCGCGCCTCGGTCGTCCCGCACGCCTGATCCGCGCCGGAACCCGGCGGGCCCGCCCGGCCCGCCGGCTCCGCCCGCGGCCGGCGTCAGCCGCGGGCGGCGGCAGGCTCGGCCCGCGCGGGCTCCTCGGGCGCCTCCGGCGCCGGAGCCTGGGCGGCCGCCTTCGCTGCGCGCCGCCTGATGACGATCATCGAGGTGAGGCCGACCAGCACCGCGAGCACGAGGCCCAGCCAGGAGAACCGCTTCAGCCAGGCCTCGGCCACGATGCCGACGTAGTAGATGACGGCCGTGGTGCCGCCCGCCCACAGGATGCCGCCGAAGACGTTGGCGATCAGGAACTTCCAGTACGGCATGTGCAGCACGCCGGCCAGCGGCCCGGCGAAGATCCGCAGCAGGGCCACGAAGCGGCCGAAGAAGACGGCCCACATGCCCCACTTCTGGAAGGAGCGCTCCGCCAGGGCGACCTGCGCCGGCCCGAAGTGCTTCGGGAACCGCTTCCCGAGCCGTTCCAGCAGCGGCTTGCCCCCGCGCCGGCCGATCGCGTAGCCGATCGAGTCGCCGACGATCGCCCCGGTCGTGGCGCAGACGCCCAGCACCAGCGGGTCGATCTCCCCGTGCTGCGAGGCGAGCAGCGCCGAGCTGACGAGGATGATCTCCCCCGGCAGCGGGATGCCGAGGCTTTCCAGGCCGATGACCACTCCGACCAGGAGATAGATGGCCACCGCCGGAATCTGCTCCAGCCATTCCTGGATGTGCACCGGTGCGTCCTCCTGATTGCGTACCGGCGCGTCCCCGGTGACGCGCCGAACGGGCAGCCTATCCGCTCCGGACGACCGCCCCCGCCCGCAGCGGCAGGTCGCGCGAGGAGCGGCCCGCGAAGACCTCCCGCCGGCCCGTGCCCAGGACCCAGCCGTGCTTCTCCGGATCCCAGCAGGACAGGGCCCGCACGTCCACGCCGACGGCGACCCGCTCGGACTGCCCCGGCCCCAGCGTGAGGCGCCGGTAGCCGGCCAGGGCCCGCAGGGGCTGTTCGAGCGCGAGCCGGGGCGAGGGGCCGACGTACACCTGGGCCACTTCGGTGCCTTTGCGGCGGCCGGTGTTGCGGACGGTGAACTCCACGCGCAGCCCGCCGCCCTCGGGCCGGACCGCGAGGTCCGCGTACTCCCAGGAGGTGTACGACAGCCCGTGCCCGAAGGGGAACAGCGGCGCCACCCGCTGCGCGTCGTACCAGCGGTGGCCGGTGTGGACGCCCTCGGTGTACTCCTCGCGCCCGCCCGGCCCCGGGCCCTGCGGGGACCCGGCCGCCGGGGTGCGGCGCCCGTCGGCCGGGAAGGTCTGGGTGAGCCGCCCGCCCGGGTCGGTGTCGCCGAAGAGGACGGACGCGGCGGCCTCCGCGCCCTCCTGGCCGGGGTGGTACATCTGGAGGACCGCGCCGGTGCGGGCCAGCCACGGCATGGCCGTGGCCGAGGGCGTGTTGAGCACGACGGCGGTGCGCGGGTTCGCCGCGGCGACGGCCTCGATCAGGGCGGCCTGTCCGCCGGGCAGGCCCAGCGAGGCCCGGTCCGCGCCGTCGGCGGTCTCCTCGTGGGCGAACACGACGACGCTGCGGGCGGACTTCGCGACCCGTACGGCCTCGGCCACGTCCGCGGCCCTCGTCGCGCCCGTGGTGCGGCGCAGCCGGAAACGCTGCCCGCGGGGGCCGCCCCGGGCGGTGACGGACAGCCGGTGCTCGCCCGCCCGCAGGGAGACGGTGCGGCGGCGGAGGGCGAGCCCGTCGGGTGCGGCGGCCGGCAGCCCGCCCGCATCCTGCTCGGCGGCGCCCTGCCGCAGGGGGAAGAGCTCCTCGCCGTCGAGGCGGACGGTCGGCCGCTCGCCCGAGTAGTGGACGAGGAGGGTCCAGTCGTCGTCTGCGGTGAGCGTGAAGCGGCCTTCGTGGCTCCAGGTGCGCCCCGCGGCGACCCACCGGTCGTCGAGGGCTGCGGGCGGGGTCAACAGGTCCGCGGGGAGCGGTCGGCCGTGGATGTCCTCGCCGGCGGCGTGGACCACCGAGGCGCCGTTCCCGGCGCGCCGGGCGAGGGCGGAGAGCGGGGAGGCGGCCGCGGGGGTGCCGCCTGCCGCACCGGCGGACGGCATCCGGGCGGTGGGGCCGATGACGGCGAGGGAGCGGGCAGCGGCTCCGGACAGCGGCAGGGTGCCGCGTTCGTTGCGGAGCAGCACGGCGCCTGCGGTGGCGACGCGGCGGGCGAGCCGCGCCCCGGCGGCCGCGTCGCGGGCGGGCCGGGCGGCGGATCGGCCGTCGAGGCGGCCGAACCGGTCCATCACGGTCAGGATGCGGCGCACCGCCTGGTCGACGGAGGCCTCGGCGACGGTGCCGGCGCGGACGGCCTCCACGAGCGGGGCTCCGAAGCGGGTGCCGCCCGGCATCTCCATGTCGAGGCCGGCGCCGATGGACGCGACGGTGCCGTGGGAGGTGTCCCGGTGGGAGAGCACCCAGCCGCCGAAGCCCCAGCGATCGCGCAGCACGTCCTCCAGGAGGGTCCTGTTCTCGCAGGCGCGGATGCCGTTGACCTTGTGCGGGGCGGCCACGACGGCGCCGGCCCCGGCGGCCGCGGCCGCCTCGAAGCCGCGCAGCGCGCTCTCGTGCAGCGTCCGCTCCCCGGCGACGGCGTCGGCGGTGTGCCGGCCCTGCTCCCGGGAGGAGAGCGCGAAGTGCCGGACGGCGGCGACGACGCCCTCGTCCTGGATGCCGCGGACCACTTCGGCGACCAGGTCGGCCGTCAGCCGCGGGTCTTCGGAGAAGGCCTCGGAGTTGCGGCCGCCGAGGGGGGTGCGGATGAGGCCGGCCGCGGGAGCGAGCAGCACGTCCTGGCCGAGGGCGCGGCCCTCGCGGCCGAGGATGCGGCCGTACTCGCGTGCCAGTGCCGGATCGAAGGCGGAGGCCAGCACGACGGGCGCGGGCAGGGCGGTGGCCGGCCCGGCCGCCCGCACCCCGGCGGGTCCCTCGGCGAACCGCAGCGGCGGAATGCCCAGGCGCGGCACGCCCGGCAGGTGGCCGGCCGGGCCGCGCGCGGCGGGGTCGGGGGCGCCGTGCAGGAGGGCGGTCTTCTCCTCCAGCGTGAGCCGCTCCAGCAGCGCCTCGACCCGGGCGGCGCTGCCCGGCCGCCCGGCCCCGGCGGCGGCGCCTGCGCCCGCCGCCGGGGCGGGGGCGGTACGGGTGCCCGTACGGGCGGTGGCGCCGGGAGGCAGCGGGGCTCCGCAGCCGCCCGCGCCGAGCGCCGCGCCTGCCGCACCGAGGGCGCCGAGCAGCCGCACCGCCGAACGCCGGGAGAGGGCCCCGCTCATGACACGGCCTCGCTCATGGTGCTCCCTGCGGCTCCGGTCGGCGGGAGCGGCCCGCGCCGGACCGCTCCCGGGGCCACTGTGGCGCCGCAGGGGCGGCGGGCCGGGCGGGACGCGCAGGGGCGGGGCGGAGTTTCAGCCCTGCGGCGGCTGCACCAGGGGGTCGGGGGTGCGCCGCGGCTCGTCCTGCGCCTGCACGCGCGCCTCGGTGCGGTGCCCGCGGGCGATGTAGTCGCGTACGACGGCCTCGACCGCGTCCTGAGGTGAGGCGACCCCGGCGAGGACCATCACCTCCACCACGAGTTCCGCGTCGAGGCTGATGTCGATCCTGGCTCTGCCTGCCATGGGGGCTCTCCTGTCGTCGGTGTCCGCGGCGCCTCGGCCGGGGCCCGGGCGGGCTCGGGCGGCCAGGCCCGGCCGGGACCCGGCAAACGCGAGTGGGGCCGCGCCCGGCAGGCGCGGCCCCACTCATTCCCCCTGGGAGGTGTGGTCATGCGTTGGGGCGCAGGGTCCACACGACGGTCATCTCCCCGGTCACGGCCTCGTCCTCGCGCTGGATGGCGATGGTGACAGGGAACTCGGGGCGGCCTCCGGCGTCGAGCTCGGCGACGACGTCGGCGGCGGGGCGGCCCAGCGTGGCGGTGGCGGTGACGACGCCCTTGGCGAGCTTCCTGTAGGCGATCTCGGCCTTCACCGCGAGGGGCACGGCGCGCGAGAGCTGGTCGCCGAACGCGGCGAGCACGATGGCGCCGCTGGCGGACTCGGCCAGGGTGAACATGGCGCCGGCGTGCGGGCCGCCCACGTGGTTGTGGTAGTCGGGCTGGTCCGGCAGCCGGACGACCGCGCGCTCCGGGGTGGTCTCCAGGAACTGGAGGTTCAGGGTCTTGGCCATGGGCACGGTCGCGGCGAGCAGTTCGCCCACGTTCATCTGGTCTGCGCTCATGGGCGGCGATGTTACCCACGAGTAGACCTGCTTGACCAGACCTCTTGCCGGGGGCGGCCGTTCCCGGTGACGGCGCCTCCCACTATCGTTGTCGGCCATGTGGCCAGGACAGCAGCAGCCGCCCGGGGGACAGCCCAACCCTCAGGACGCGCAACAGAACCCGTACCAGCAGCCGCCGGGACAGCAGCCGAACCCGTATCAGCAGCAGCCCGGATACGGATACCCGCAGGCGGGATACCAGGCGCCGGGCCAGCCCGGGCAGCCGGCACAGCCGTGGACTCAGCCCCAGCAGGCCGTTCCGGGGCCCCCGAGCGGCGGAGGCGGCGGCCTCTCCACCAAGACGGTCGCGATCGTCGCCGCGTCCGCGGTGGTCGTCGCGGCGGCCGCGACGGGGGCGTTCGTCCTCACCCGGGACGACGGGAAGAGCAACGAGGCCGACGGCAAGCCCGCAGCCTCCTCCTCGGCCTCCGCCCCGGCCTCGAGCGAGCCGGCACCGACGGGTGCGAACCCGCGCGGCGGCGGCGACGCCCAGCCGGTGATCCCGGGCTGGAAGGTCGTGGTCAACCCCAAGTACGGCACCGCCTTCGACGTGCCGCCGGAGTGGAACGTCGCGAACCCCGGCGTCATCGCCAGCTTCACCGACGACGTGAAGAACGACGGCAAGCCGATCATCAGCTTCTCCGCACCGGCCTTCCTCAAGGAGGACTGGTGCAAGATCGACTCCGACAAGGACGGCCGCGAGGAGAAGACCGAGCTGGCCGGCACCGGCACCAAGGGCGGCCAGGGCGCCAAGGACACCGCGGAGGCCGTCCGCAACGAGGCCGGGAACTGGGCGTTCGCCGCGTTCGCGCAGAAGGCGCCGAAGGGGACCGTGAAGGTCTCCGACCCCAAGGAGTACACGACCTCCTCGGGCCTCAAGGGCCACATGGCGACCGCGACCGCGCTCGGCGTGCCCAAGGAGAACAAGTGCTCCCGCGACGGCAAGTCCATCGCGTTCAGCTTCAAGACCGCGAACGGCGACTTCTCCAGCTGGATCCTCTTCAGCTCCGTCGGCGTCGAGGGCGAGGTCCCGCAGGAGACGATGGACAAGGTCCTCAGCTCGGTGCGCCTGCACGGCACCGGAACGACGGGCTGATCCCGGCCGGTCCGCCCTGATCCACGCCGATCCGGCCGGTGCCCGCCGCGGGCCCCTGCCGGGCCCGTGCGCGGGGTCCGTCCCGGGCCGGATATCCGTTTGGCATCCCGGCCCGGGACGGGGATAGTCCCAGGGTGAGTTCCCCCGCCACCCATCCCGCCCCGCCCGCACCGGCCCCGCGGCGCCGCAGGCCCGCCTGGGCCGGCCGCAACTACACGCTGCTGACGGGTGCGGCCGTCATCACCAACCTCGGCAGCCACGGAGCGCTCATCGCCTCGGCGTTCGCCGTCCTGGAGGCGGGGGGCTCCGGGGGCGACGTCGGCCTGGTGGCGGCGGCCCGCACCCTGCCGCTGGTGCTGTTCCTCCTGGTCGGCGGCGCCGTCGCCGACCGGCTGCCACGCCACCGGGTGATGGTCGCGGCCAACGCCCTCAACTGCACCTCGCAGGCCGCCTTCGCCGTCCTCGTGCTCACGGGGACGCCGCAGCTGTGGCAGATGATGCTGCTCACCGCGCTCTGCGGCACCGGCACGGCCTTCTTCAACCCGGCCGCCGAGGGCATGCTGCTCTCCAGCGTCTCCGGCGAGCACGCGAACCGCGCGTTCGCCCTGTTCCGGATGGCGATGAACGGCGCCGGCATCGGCGGGGCCGCGCTGGGCGGCGCGATGATCGCCGCGATGGGTCCCGGCTGGGTCCTCGCCGTCGACGCGGCCGCGTTCGCGCTGGCCGGCGCGCTGCGCGCCGCCCTCGACGTCGGCCGCGTCGCCGAACGGGCGCCGGGCGGCGGCCTGCTGGCCGACCTGCGCGAGGGGTGGGTGGAGTTCCGTACCCGGCCCTGGCTGTGGAGCATCGTGCTCCAGTTCTCGGTCGTCGTCGCGGTCGTCGGTGCGGCCGAGGCCGTGTACGGGCCGCTCGTGGCCCGCGACCAGCTGGGCGGCCCCGCCCCCTGGGGCCTGGCGCTCGCCCTGTTCGGGGTGGGCACCCTCGCCGGCGCCGTCCTGATGATGGTGTGGAAGCCGCGCCGGCTGCTGCTGGTGGGCACCCTGTGCGTGTTCCCGCTGGCGCTGCCGTCGGCCGGGCTCGCCGTCCCGCTGCCCGTGTGGGGCCTGTGCGCGGTGATGTTCGTCAGCGGCGCGGCCATCGAGGTGTTCGGCGTGAACTGGATGACGACGATGCACCAGGAGATCCCGGAGGACAAGTTCTCCCGGGTCTCCGCCTACGACTGGTTCGGCTCGGTGTCGATGCTGCCCCTGGCGACGGCCCTGGCGGGACCCGCCGAGGCGGCCTTCGGCCGTACGAACGCGCTGTGGGGCTGCGCCGTCCTGGTCGTGGCGGTCACCGCCGCGGTCCTCGCGGTGCCCGACGTCCGCCGGATGACGCGCCGGCCCTCGCCCCCGAAGGCCGGCGCGCTGCCCGCCCCCGCGCCTGGGGCTGCTGCGGAGCCGGAGACGGTGCACACCTAGGCACGCCTGGGCCACGCTTGGACGCGATGCCGTTGATTGCACCTGAGGTCTGTCCGGCAAAGAATCTTCCGATCGGTGCGGGCGCAGTCTGCCGCGGGCTGCGGAAACGGGTTGGCGCCACGTGGGATCAGCGTGGATGCTGACTGGCCGGAGGTACCCAAGATGATCGATGTTGTACTGAGGCTGTCAGCCCGTGACCTGGTGCATGCGGACCTGGCGTCGTGCGGGTGGGCGGGGTCTGACCACCACTTGGCCGGCGTGGCCCAGCAGTTGGCGCGTGCTCGGGCTGGTGAGGTCGACTACCTGGCAGTCTGCCCTGGGACGGACATCCCTGTGGCAAAGGGCGGTGTCGACTACCAGGCCAAGGAGGGCGTCGGCACGTTGTGGCAGCTGGCAGTCCACCCCGCATTGCAGTCGTGTGGGATCGGCACGTTCCTCGTCGAAGCCGCAGAGCTGCGGATCAAGGACCGCGGTCTGCGGCGGGCCGAGCTGGCTGTGGAGGAAGCCAACCCCCGGGCTCGTGCGCTGTACCAGCGACTGGGCTATGTCGCGTACGACCGCCAGCCGGACTCGTGGGACGAACAAGCCCCCGATGGATCGTTGCGCCGCCACGAAACGATGTGCACGTTGATGCGGAAGGAACTGTCCTGAAGGGGGCATACAAGGATCTTCGACGGGCCGGCAACTGGGGCTATCCCATAACCGCTCGGGCCGCGTCGAGGAACGCCAGCCGGTTGTCCTCCAGGTAGTCCCGCACGCTCTCGCCGTCCGGCAGGCCTTCCCACACCGTTCGGTTGAGGTCCAGGAAGTACGCACGTGCCGCGTCGTGTACGGGCAGGGGGAATTGGATGCGGATGAGCCGTTCTGCGACCCAGAGCCTGTTCATCACGCCCTGGGTCGTGAGGTACCAGGCGTGGGTATCGTCCCATTCGGAAGGTCGGCTGAACGCGGAGCGTTCGGCCTCGGCGGCCACCTCGATGAACCGCTCCAGCAGCGCCAGCCGTTCCGCGCGCCGGGCCTCCGAAAGTGCGCTCAGCTGCCGTTGCTGCTCGGCGCGTTCTGCTGACGACTGAGTCCTGTGCTGGACGAGGTAAGACAGCATGCCGCCGAGTACCACGCCGCCCAAGGATATGAGGGACACCCAGACCTGACCTGACATGGCCGCTATGGTCCCATGCGGTGTGGCTGGTGTGATCACGTCATCGAAGCCGTCCTGGATCGCCCCGTTCACCGGGCTGAGCCCGCACCTGTTCGGGAAGCTGGTGACCGTACTGCCGCGCGAGGGTGCGGACGCGGTCCGCAAGGGCCGACCGTGGAGCCTTCCCCTGGAGGACCGGGGCCTTCTGGTCGCGGCGTACTGGCGCACGAACCGGACTCGTCATCCCGCACCGGCGCGAACGCATCCAGACCGAGCTGCCGGCCTGGAAGGTGGAACACAACGAATCCCACAAGCCGGTCCGCGACCGCGTCGAGCACGTCTTCGCCCGCATGAAGACCTGGAAGATCCTCTGCGACTGCCGCCTCACTGGCGACGGAGTCCACCACGCCATGCTCGGCATCGCCCGCCCACGCAACCTCGTCCTCGCCGGGACGGCCCGGCGCCCTCGCGCCCGCGCTCAGCCGATGCCGAACGCGCCGTCGGGCGGCTCGGGCGAGGCGACGGCGTCCGCGTCGGCGACCGGGAGGGCGCCGCGCACGAACCGCTCCAGCGCGGGCCCGTCCTCCACTCGTGCGGGGAAGGCGTCGGCGGCGCACCGCCGGGCCAGCGCGGCGAGGGGGAGTTCCCGGTCCGAGGCGAGCAGGACGGCGTTGCCGAAGCGGCGGCCGCGCAGGACGCCCGGCTCGGCGACGAGGGCCACCCGGTCGAAGGCGGCGCGGAAGTTGGCCAGCTGGCCGCGGAGGAAGCCGAACGGCGCCCCGTCCGCCAGGTTGGCTGCGTACACCCCGCCGGGCCGCAGGACCCGGGCCGCCCGGCGCGCGTACTCCACGGACGTCAGCTGCGCCGGCACGCGCGAGCCGCCGAACACGTCGGCGACGAGGACGTCCGCGCTGTCCGCGGGCGCCGCGTCCAGCCAGGCCCGCGCGTCGTCGACGTACACCGTCACGCCTGATCCGGCGGGCAGCGGCAGGTGCTCCGCCACCAGCGCGGCCAGCCCGGCGTCGAACTCGACGACGGACTGCCGCGATCCGGGGCGGGTGGCCGCCGCGTAGCGCGGCAGCGTCAGGGCGCCGCCGCCGAGGTGCACCAGGTCCAGCGGGCGGCCCGGATCGGCCGCGCAGTCCAGGACGTGCGCGATGCGGCGGGCGTACTCGAACTCCAGGTGCTCCGGGTCGTCGAGGTCGACGTACGACTGGGGGGCGCCGTCGACGGTCAGCAGCCACGCCCGGTCCCGGTCGACGTCCGGCATCAGCTTGGCGGTGCCCTGCCCCACGGCCCGGACCACCGGGATCTGCTCGTCGCTCACCGCACCATTGTCCGGCAGCCGGGCGGCCGGTACGCCCGGCAGGGGCCGTCTGTCCGCGCCGGGGGTCAGGCGGTCCACACCGCGGCGGCCTCCGCCGCGTGTTCGGCGGCCTGCGCGTGGCCGGCCCGCGCGGCGGGGGCCCGGCGTGCGGGATCGAGGACGTTCCTGCCGATGGCGCGGCGGGCCGCAGCCGACGGGGTGATCAGCAGGACGCGGGCGCCGTCCCGCCGCAGCCCCTCCGCCTGCGAGGCCGGTGAGGGGACCAGCCGGGAGCCGAGGGTGATCGGGGCGAGGATGACGACCCGCTCGTACCCGGCCGCCAGGTCGGCATTGACCGCGGAGCGGATTCCTCCGTCGACGAAGCGCCGCTCCCCCACCGTCACGGGCGGCCAGACGCCGGGCACGGCGCAGCTCGCCGCGACGGCGTCGACCAGCCCGGTCCCGCCGTCCCGGTCGAAGACGGCCGGCTCGCCGGTCAGGGCGTCGACGGCGGTCACGACGAGTCGGCGCTGCCCGGGCCACTCGTGTGAGACGAGCCGCTCCTCGAACACCCGGCGGCGTGCCTCCTCCCTGCCGGTGTCGGCGGCCAGCGCCATGGCCCCGATGCGGCGCCGGTAGGCCGCCGCATCACGGGAGCGGAGCATCGCGGCGGCGTACCGGGCGAGGAGGCCGGCGCCGACCCGGGCCGCTGTCTCGCCTGCCGGGTCGGCGAGCTGGCGTTCGTACAGCTCCCGCGGGGTGAGTCGGCCCGAGGCGAGCTGGGCGCCGACGAGGGAGCCCGCCGAGGTGCCGACGACGAGGTCGGCGCGGGCGAGGTCCACGCCCGCCTCGGCAAGCCCGTACAGGACCCCGCACTCCCAGCCGACGCCGGTGAGCCCGCCGCCGCCCAGCACCAGTGCCGTGCCCCGGTCCGTGCCGTCCGTGCCGTCCGTGCCGCCCATCCTGCGCCCCCTTCGCCTGCGTCCGTGCCGTCGGTCAGGCAGTCTGGCGCATGCCGCCCTCGGCCGGTACGGCGGGGGGCGGCATGCGCCAGGCCGGTACGGCGGGGGGCGGCATGCCCCAGGCCGGTCAGTCGAGGACGGTCGTGACCGTGCCCGCGCCGACGGTCCGACCGCCCTCGCGGACGGCGAAGCCCAGGCCCGCCTCCAGCGGCACGTCCCGCCCGAGCTCGACGGTCATCGCGACCGTCTCCCCGGGCCGGGCGGCTTCGGCCGCGCCCAGGTCCACGGTGCCGACGACGTCGGCGGTGCGGATGTGGAACTGCGGCCGGTACCCCGTCGTCAACGCGGTCCGCCGGCCGCCCTCCCGCGCGGACAGCACGTGCACCTGCGCGGTGAAGCGCCGCCGCGGCTCCACGCTCCCGGGCGCGGCCACCACGTGGCCGCGGCGCACCCCGTCGCGCGGCACACCGCGCAGCAGCAGGGCCGCGCTGTCCCCGGCCTCGGCGGACTCCATCGGCCTGCGGAAGGTCTCCAGGCCGGTGACGACGGTCTCGACGGGCCCGCCGCCGCCGCCGAGGACGGCGACCCGGTCGCCGGCGCGGATCCGCCCGCGCTCGACGGCGCCGGTGACGACCGTGCCTCGGCCGGTGATGGTGAGCACGTTCTCGACGGGCAGCAGGAAGGGCACGTCCGTGTACCGCACGGGCACGGGGACGTAGGTGTCGACCGCGTCGAGCAGCGCCTCGACGGCCCCGGTCCACTTCGGGTCGCCCTCCAGCGCGCGCAGCCCGGAGACCCGTACGACGGGTGCCGTGTCCCCGCCGTAGCCGTGGGCGGTGAGCAGCTCGCGCACTTCGAGCTCGGCGAGGTCGGCGAGTTCCGGGTCGGCGCCGTCCGCCTTGTTCAGGGCGACGACGATGTGGTCGACTCCGACCTGCCGGGCGAGCAGGACGTGCTCGGCGGTCTGCGGCATGACGCCGTCGGGGGCGGAGACGACGAGGATGGCTCCGTCGAGCTGGGCGGCGCCGGTGACCATGTTCTTGACGTAGTCGGCGTGGCCGGGCATGTCGACGTGCGCGTAGTGCCGGGTGTCCGTCTCGTACTCGACGTGGGCGAGGTCGATGGTGATGCCGCGCCGGGCCTCCTCGGGGGCGCGGTCGATGCGGTCGAGGGGCACGAAGGAGGCTCCGCCGCGCCGGGCGAGGACCTTGGTGATGGCGGCGGTGAGGGTGGTCTTTCCGTGGTCGACGTGGCCCATGGTGCCGATGTTGAGGTGCGGCTTGGTGCGTACGAAGGCCGTCTTGGCCATGGTGTCTCTTCCCGTGTCGTTCGCTCTGCGCGCCGCCGGCCGCGGCCGGGACGGGACCCCTGGGCGGGCCGACCCTCCCCCTGCGGGGTCCGCCGGACTGTCCGGGAAGGGTCAGCTTCGTGCGCCGTCGACGGCGGTCTGTGCGCCGAGGGGCGGGAGGGCAGCCTTCGGCGCGTCCGCGACTGCGGACGGCTCTGCGGGGAAGGCGGGCCGGGACATGCCGCGATCCTGCCGGACGGCGGACGCCTCCGTCGAACGAATTTCCCCGCCTCCGAGGCCTGTTGGGCGGGGTGGCCCGCGTTCGGGCGGGCCGCTCGCCGGCCATCTCGCGGCCACCGGGTGTTCGTCCGCATGAGACCCGGATTACGGCGGGGCGCCGCACACGTCGGTTAGTCTCCCCGGATGTCCCTCCTCCTCGCGCCGTGGGCCCGGCTGTCCCTCCTCGTGGTGCTGCTCACCACGGCTGGGGTCGGCGTGCTGGTCTACGAGCCGCAGCGCCTGCTGTCGCAGGGCTGGCCGCCGGGCCTCCCCGTGGGCGCCGCTGCCGTGCTGTTCGCGGTCGCGTACGGGCTCGGCACGGCGGCGCTGGTGCCGCGGCCGCTGCTGAACCTCGCCGCCGGCGCGCTCTTCGGCATCCCCTTCGGGCTGCCCGCGGCCGTGGCCGGCTCGGTGATCGGCGCCGGGATCTCCTTCGGCATGGGGCGGGCGCTGGGGCGGGACGCGCTGCGCCCGCTGATGCGCGGCCGCTGGCTGCTGGCGGCCGACGACCAGTTGGCCCGCCACGGGTTCCGGTCGGTGCTCGCGGTGCGGATCTTCCCGGGCCTGCCGTTCGCGGCCGCCAACTACTGCGCGGCGATGTCGCGCTGCGGCTGGCTGCCGTTCCTGTCCGGGACCGCGCTCGGCGTGGTCCCGAACACGGCCGCGTACGTGGTCGCGGGGGCCAGCGCGGACAGCCCCGACTCCCCCGCGTTCCTGTTCTCGTTCGCGTTCATCGCCGTCTCGGTGGCGGCTGCGGCGGTCGTCGGGTGGCGGGGGAGGCGGCGCCTGGCGGCCCCGGCCGTGCGGGTCGCCGAGGAGCGCGTCCCGGCACCGGCCCCCGTGGTCGGAGCGGGCGTCCGCGGGGCCTAGCATCTGATCCGAACTGTCCGACGAGCACGACGAGAACAAGGACGAGCGACGCCCACATGACCTGGTTCGAATCCCTAATCCTCGGTCTCGTCCAAGGGTTGACGGAGTTCCTGCCGATCTCCTCCAGCGCCCACCTCCGGCTGACCGCCGCGTTCGCCGGCTGGGAGGACCCGGGGGCGGCGTTCACGGCGATCACACAGATCGGCACCGAGGCCGCGGTGCTGATCTACTTCCGCAAGGACATCGTGAAGATCGTCTCCACGTGGTTCCGGTCGCTCTACACGAAGTCGCTCCGCTCGGACCACGACGCCGTGATGGGCTGGCTCGTCATCGTCGGCTCGATTCCGATCGGCGTGCTGGGGCTGACCCTGAAGGACCAGATCGAGGGCCCGTTCCGCGACCTGCGGCTGACGGCGACGACCCTGATCGTCATGGGTGTCGTCCTGGGCATCGCCGACCGGCTCGCGGCCCGTGACGAGGAAGGCGGCCGGCACCGGGCGGTCCGCGAGCGCAAGACGCTGCGGGAGCTCGGGGTCCGGGACGGCCTGATTTTCGGTGTGTGCCAGGCGATGGCCCTGGTGCCGGGCGTCTCCCGGTCCGGCGCGACGATCTCCGGCGGCCTGCTGATGGGGTACACGCGCGAGGCGGCGGCCCGCTACTCCTTCCTCCTCGCGATCCCGGCCGTGCTGGCCTCGGGCGGCATGGAGCTGACGGCCCTGGGCGAGGGGCACGTCGCCTGGGGACAGACGATCTTCGCCACGGTCGTGGCCTTCCTCGTGGGCTACGCGGTGATCGCGTGGTTCATGAAGTTCATCACCACCAAGAGCTTCATGCCGTTCGTGATCTACCGGATCCTGCTCGGCATCGCCCTGTTCGTCCTGATCGGCCTGGGCGTCCTCAGCCCGCACGCCGCCGAGTCGGCGGGCTGACACACCTCGACGATCACCTGTTCGAGTGAACTGGGGAGGCTTCCGGGAACGTCCCCGGGGGCCTCCTCGTCTTGTGTGTGGAGACCGGAGAACGGCCTGGCGAGCAGCAGGGGGTGTCCCATGGGCCGAGTGGTGTTGGAGCGTTTTCCCGCGGGGAGTCCGCGGGGGAGCTGGCCCGCCGAGGAGTACGCCGCGCAGCGGATACGCGAGGGCGTGCCGGCGGAGGTGGTGATGGACCTGGCCAGCGATGCGTTCCTGGTGGTGGTCCGGCAGCGCGAGGTGCATTCCGGCCACTGACCGCGCGGGCGTCGGCCCGGTGCGCGCACGCCTCTTGGCCGGGCGGCGCCGGGCCTCCACACTGACCCGATGACGCAGCGCGGGGATCTCGCCGCCGTGATGGACCGGATGGCGATCGACGAGGTGGTCACGGGGTACGCGGTGGCCGTGGACGACGGCGACTGGGAGGCCTACCGGGCGCTGTTCGCTCCCGGCGGGCGTGCGGACTACACCTCGGCGGGCGGGATCGAGGGCCCGGCCGGCGAGGTGGCCGACTGGCTCGCGGAGGCGTTGCGGCGCTTCCCGGTGCGCCAGCACCTCGTGGTCAACCGGCTGGTCCGGCTGGAGGGCGAGGGGAGCGGCTGGCCGGCCGTCCGCGCGCAGGTGCGGGCCGACTTCGTCAATCCCATGCGGATGGACGCGGCGGGGTCCGCGGCCGCCGGGGACCCCGCGCCCCATTTGGTGACCGCCGGGCGCTATTCCTTCGCGCTGGCCCGCTCCGACCGGGACGGCTGGCGGATCACCCGCGTCGCCGTGCACGAGAAGTGGCGCCGGCTGTCCGCCTGAGGGGCTGCCGACCGGGCTCTGCCCCACACTGGAAGCGGAGGCGCGTCATGATCCCGAGGCGTACCCGGTTCGCCCGTGCGGCCGCCGCCGTCGCCGCGGGGGCGCTGCCGTGCCTGGCGTTCCCGGCGCCGGCGCTGTGGTGGTGGGCGTACGCGGCGCTCGTGCCGTGGATGCTGCTGCTGCGCTCGGCGCCGAGCGGGCGGCGCGCGGCGCTGGAGGGCTGGCTGGGCGGGGCGGGCTTCATCCTGGCCGTGCACCACTGGCTGCTGCCCAGCCTGCACGTGTTCCTGCTGCCGGTGGCAGCCCTGCTGGGCGTCCTGTGGATCCCGTGGGCGCTGCTGGTGCGGACGCTGCTCGGCGGGGTGCCGGCGCGGGGTCGGGCGGCGGCTGCGCTGGTCCTGGTCCCCGCGGGGTGGCTGCTGTCGGAGCTGGTCCGGTCGTGGCAGGGGCTGGGCGGGCCGTGGGGGCTGCTGGGGGCGAGCCAGTGGCAGGTCGGCCCGGCGTTGCGGCTGGCCTCGGTGGGCGGTGTGTGGCTGGTGAGCCTGCTGGTGGTGGCGGTGAACTGCGTGCTGGTGCTGCTGGTCGCCGTTCCGTCGGCGCGGGCGCCGGCCGTGGCGGGGCTGGCGGGGTGCGCCGTGCTGACCGCGGCGGTGTGGCAGTGGGCGCCGCGGCCGCAGGTGTCGGGCGGGCTGCGGGTGGCGGTCGTCCAGCCGGGCCTGGTGGCCGACGGGCCCGACAGCGCCGAGCGGCGCTTCGCTGCCGGTGAGCGGCTGACGCGGGCGCTGGCCGGGCGGCCTCTCGACCTGGTGGTGTGGGGGGAGAGCAGTGTCGGGGCGGACCTGGCGGCGCGCCCGGACCTGGCCCGGCGGCTGGCCGCGCTGTCCGCGGAGGTGGGAGCGCCGGTCCTGGTGAACGTCGACGCGCGGCGGCCCGCCGAAGCCGCCGCGGCGGCCGGAGGGGGCGGCGGGGAGGGGATATTCAAGAGCTCGGTCCTCGTCGGTGCGGGCGGCCCCACCGGCGACCGGTACGACAAGATGCGCCTGGTCCCGTTCGGGGAGTACGTACCGGCCCGGTCCGTCCTCGGCTGGGCGACCTCGGTCGGCAGGGCGGCGGGCGAGGACCGCCGGCGCGGAGCGGCCCCGGTGGTGATGGAGCTGCCGGGCGGGGCCGGGGTGCGCATCGGCCCGCTGGTGTGCTTCGAGTCGGCGTTCCCCGACATGGGCCGGCACCTGGTGCGCGAGGGGGCCGGCCTGCTGGTCGCCCAGTCGGCCACGTCCACCTTCCAGGAGAGCTGGGCGCCCGCGCAGCACGCCTCGCTCGCCGCGCTGCGGGCCGCGGAGACCGGCCGCCCCGTCGTGCACGCCACCCTCACCGGGATCAGCGCGGTGCACGGCCCGACGGGCGAGCCGGCCGGCCCGCGCCTCCCGGTCTCCGCGAGCACGGCCGAGGTGTACGAGGTCCCGCTCGCCCGGGGCACGACGGCCTACGTCCGCTTCGGCGACTGGGCCGCGGCCGCGTCCGTGCTGCTGCTGGCCGGCTGCGGGGCGGGCGCCGCGGTGCGGGCGCTGCGCCTCAGGAGGCCTGCTCCTGGACCGAGCGCACCACCCGCTCGCACAGTTCGTGGGTGAGCAGCGCGTCCCGCGCGCTGAGCGCCTTCCCCGCCGTCACGGCTTCGAGGAAGGCGTCGACGGCCTGCTCGATGCCGCGCTGGCGGGCGACCGGCACCCAGTCCCCGCGGCGGCGCACGGTCGGCTGGCCGCGGTGGTCGATGACCTCGGCGAGGTTGACCACCTGCCGCTTGGTGTCCTGCCCGGACACCTCCAGGACCTCCTCGGGCGATCCGGAGCGGCGGTTCATGATCCCGAGGGCGGTGAAGGCGGGGCCGGACATCTGCAGGACGAGGTGGTGGACCAGCCCGTCGCGCACGTGGGCGCGCACGTCGAGGTGGTCGGTCTCGCCGGGCGCGAGGAAGCGCAGGGTGTCGACGACGTGGATGAAGTCGTCGAGGACGAGGGTCCGCGGGTCCTCGGGGAGTCCCACCCGGTTCTTCTGCATGACGATCAGCTCGCGCGGGTGGTCGGCGCACTGCAGGTAGCCGGGGGCGTGGCGGCGGTTGAAGCCGACGGCGAGGCTCGTGCCGCGCGCCTCGGCGAGCTCGACCAGCCGCCGGGACTCCGCGAGCTCGTAGGCGAGCGGCTTGTCCACGTACGTCGGGACGCCGGCCTCCAGCAGCCGGCCGACGATCTCCGGGTGGGCGGAGGTCGGCGCGTGCACGAACGCCGCATCGAGGCCCTCGGCCAGCAGCCCGTCGAGCCCGCTGTGGCGCTGCGCGGCGGGGATCCTGTGCGTCTCCCCGATGAGCTCCAGGGTGGCCGGGGTCCTGGTCTGGAGGTGCAGCTCCAGACCGGGGCGGGCGGAGAGGACGGGCAGGTACGCCTTCCGGGCGATGTCGCCCAGTCCGATGACGCCGACCTTCACCGTGCACCTCCGTGTCGTGCCGTGTCCGATCCCCGCAGCTTAATCGCTGGTGGAGCGGCTTGCGTTGGCCCAGGATGGCCGCCATGACGACGACTCCGGGATCCTCCCGCACCGAACCCCCCACCCGCGCCGGCGAACGCGAGATGCTGGAGGGCTGGCTGGACTACCACCGCGCCACCCTCGCCTGGAAGTGCGAGGGCCTCGCCGAGGAGGACCTGCGCAGGGCGCCCCTCCCGCCGTCCGAGCTGTCGCTGATGGGCCTGGTGCGGCACATGGCGGAGGTGGAGAGGTACTGGTTCCGGGAGATCATGCTCGGCGAGGACCTTCCCGACCGCTACGTCACCCGCGAGGACCGGGACGGGGACTTCCACTTCACGGCGGAGGACACCTGGGCAGACGCGGAGCGGGTGTGGCGCACGGAGGTGGAGGAGGCCCGCAAGGCCGCGGCGGGCCGCTCCCTGGACCTGGCGTCGAAGGCCGACAGCCACCACCGGGGCGAGGTGTTCACCCTGCGCTGGGTCTACCTCCACATGATCGAGGAGTACGCGCGCCACAACGGGCACGCGGACCTGCTGAGGGAGCAGCTCGACGGCGCCACCGGCGACTGACGTCCGGCCTCGGCACGCGCTGGGCACGGATGTCCGACTCGCGGTGTCCGGCTGACGTCCGTCACCCGTGCGGGGTCAATTCCGGCTCCCGGTTTTCACAACGGGGTCCCCACACAGCAGAGTTGCGCGAGTGCATCCAACCCGAACCACGACGAAACTGCTGCTGTCGGTGGCCTGCGCCGTCTCGGCCGTGTCCGGCTGTATGAACGTGACCCCCGCCCCGATGCAGCCCGCCGGCGCCCCCGGGACCGCCGGCACGCCGCCCCGGCACGAGCCGAGCGGCCAGTCGGACCCCGTGGAGGTCCGGGCGCCCGCGCTGGAGGCGCTCAGGGCGGGGCCGGAGCAGCCCGCGCAGGCCACGGCCTCCGCGACCGGCTCCGGCCCCGCGGTGCCGGCCGCGGCGGAGCCCGCCGGGTCCTCCGCGGGGACTCCTCCCGGAGGGGTCGCGCCGCCCGTCCCGGACATCCCGGAGCCGCTGCCGCCGGGCAGCGCCGTCAGCCCCGGCCAGGCCGGGCAGGGGCCGCGCGAGCGCGCGGAGCCGAAGGCGCGGGTGCCGCGCGAGGTGGCGGAGCGGCTTCCGGTCCGGCCGGAGGACGTGTGCGCGTTCGGCCGCAAGCACGGCAGGTGGGCACCGGACAGCCCGGAGGCGCGGATCTGCGGGGGCGTCGAAGGCGGCTGAGAGCGGCTGACGGCGCCCGGCCCGCCGCGAGGCGGACCGGCGGGCCCGTCGGACCGGGAAACCCGGCGGCGGCGCCGGCGGGCTGTCCGCGGCCCGGTGCGACCGACCGCTCAGGGGTGCTGTCCGGGGAACCGCAGGGGCCCCTGGCCCGGTTCTCCCGCCAGCCGCCGCTCCAGGCGGCTGATGGCGGACCGTACGCCGGCCCCGTAGCCGTCGTCGGGCAGCGCCCGGGCGGCGGCCCTGGCCCGTTCCAGGTGGAGCCGGGCCTCGGCGGTGCGCTGGAGTTTGGCGTAGTCGGCGGCCAGGCTCAGGTGCAGCGAGGGGTAGAACACGCGGACGGCCGGCGGCGGGAGCTCGTGCCGGGGGCGCGGCCCCTCCCGCAGCGCGTCGGCGGCGGTCAGGGCCCGCAGGTCCCAGGCCAGCTCGTCGGCGGGGTCATCCTGGGCGTCGGCCAGGTAGTGGGCGAGCGTGCACCGGTGCAGGCCGTTGCCCTCCTCGCCCAGCTCGGTCCACAGGTCGCGGAGCCGGTTGCGGGCCTCCTCGCGGTCCCCGGCGTGCAGCAGGATGACCGCCTGGCCGATCCGGGTCATGACGGCGTCCTCCGACGCCTCCTGCTGCTCGGTCACCGCGGCCTCCGGCTTGCTCGCCCTGGCAGACCTGCTCCGGTCTGACCGTCCCGACGCTAGACCGTCGGTTCCGGATCCTGCCTGACCCACGCCGCCCGGCGCGGGCCCGACCGGCTATCGGGGGGAGACGGCCCCGGACGGAGGTGCCTGACAGGGGGCCGAGGCCCGCGCGGGGCTCAGCCGACGTTCGGGATCCGCCAGTCGATCGGCTCGTGGCCCTGCGCGGCGACAGCCTCGTTGATCTGCGTGAAGGGGCGGGAGCCGAAGAACTTCTTCGCGGAGAGCGGGGACGGGTGGGCGCCCTTGACCACGACGTGCCGCTCCTGGTCGATCAGCGGGAGCTTCTTCTGGGCGTAGGCGCCCCACAGCACGAAGACGGCCGGGTCGGGCCGGTCGGCGACGGCGCGGATCACCGCGTCGGTGAACTTCTCCCAGCCCTTGCCCTTGTGCGAGTTGGGCTCGCCCTCGCGGACGGTCAGCACCGCGTTCAGCAGGAGGACGCCCTGCTCGGCCCACGGCATCAGGTAGCCGTTGTCGGGGACGGGGAGGTCGAGCTCCGCCTGCATCTCCTTGTAGATGTTGCGCAGGGAGGGCGGCGTCCTGACGCCGGGCAGGACGGAGAAGCACAGGCCGTGGCCCTGGCCGGCGCCGTGGTACGGGTCCTGGCCCAGGACCAGCACCTTCACCTTCTCGAAGGGGGTGGCCTCCAGCGCCGCGAAGACCTGCTCGCGGGGCGGGTAGACCGGCCCGTTCGCCCGCTCCTCCTCGACGAACTCGGTGAGCTCCTTGAAGTAGGGCTGGTCCAGCTCCCCGCCGAGGACGGGAAGCCAGGACTCGGGCAGCATCTGGGTCACGGCGACAACCTCCGGTAGTACAAGTACGCGCAACGCGTGCAACGCCCCGAACCTACCGGCAGCCACTGACACTGCCTCACCCGCAGGGGGTCCCCCGGAGGCCGGTGTGCTCCCGGGGCACCCCCTGCGGGGCGGATCACCAGCTGGTCTTGCGGTACAGCTCCCACATCTGGAAGACGGTCTGCGGGTCCAGCGCGCGCTCGGCGCCCGCGATGTCCTCGCGTGCGGCCACGTACAGCTTGCCCTGCCACAGGGGCAGCAGGCGGACGTCCTCGGCGAAGATCTGCTGGGCCTGCTCGAACTGCGGGATGCCGGCCGCGCGGTCGCCCTCGCGGCGGGACTTCGGCAGCAGGTCGGTGAGGATCTGCGCGGGCTCGTACGGGGTTCCGACCGCGTTCTCCTTGCCGACGAACGGCGCGATGAAGTTGTCCGGGTCCGGGAAGTCGGGGAACCAGCCTCGGCCGAAGACGGGGTACTGGCCGCTCTTGTAGCCCTCCTGGAAGGCCTTCCAGGGCTGGCCGCGCAGGGTGACCTTGAACAGGCCGCTCTCGTCGAGCTGGCGCTTGATCTCGGTGAACTCGTCCGCGGTGGAGGCGCCGTAGCGGTCGGTGGTGTACCAGAAGGTCAGCTCGACGGGCTGGGTGATGCCGGCGTCCTTGAGGATCTTCTTGGCCTTGGGGACGTCGGCCTGTCCGTACTTGTCGTAGAAGGGCGTCTTGTGCCCCACGACACCCTTGGGGACCATCGAGTACAGCGGCTCGGCGGTGCCCTGGTAGACCTTGGAGACGAGCAAGCCGCGGTCAATGACCTGGGCGATCGCCTGGCGGACGGGCGCCTTGGCGACGTTCGGGTCGTCCTTGGGGTTGAAGACCAGGTAGCGGATCTCGGAGCCGACGTTCTCGACGACCTGGACGCCCTGGGAGTTGGCCGCGGGGTCCTGCAGCTCCCTGATCTGGGCGGCGGAGAGGCCTCGGTAGGTGGCGTCGATCTCGTTGGCCTTGAGGGCGGAGACCATCTGGCCGGCGTCCGCGAAGTAGCGGATGGTGACCCCGTCGTTGCGGCGGTTCGCGAAGCCGTTGTAGGAGGCGTTCCCGGTCAGGACGGCCTCGCTGCCCTCCTTGTACGACTCCAGGACGTACGGGCCGGAGCCGGTGACCTTGCCGTCCTCGCGGACCTTGTCGGCGGGGTACACGCCGGGGGCGACCAGCGAGGCCGCGGGCGAGCCGAGGACGAAGGGGAAGGTGGCGTCCGGGGTCTTCAGGTGGAAGACGACCGTCTGCGCGTCGGGGGTCTCGATCCGGTCGAGGCTGCCGAAGAGGTCCTTGGGGCCGACCTTGGAGCCGATGGTCCGGATCCGGTCCAGGGAGTGCTTGACGGCCTTCGCGTCGAGGGTCTCGCCGTTGGAGAACTTCAGGCCCTTGCGCAGGGTGCAGCGGTAGGACTCGTTCGCGGAGTCGGTGAACTCGCAGTTCTGCGCGGCGTCGGGCTGGGGCTTGGCGGATCCCGTGGGGAACGCCAGAAGGGTCTGGTAGACGTTGCGGTACAGCTCCCAGGAGCCGTCCCAGGCCGCGGCGGGATCGAGGGTGGTGGGGGCGCTCGTCGTGCCGACGGTGATCTTCTTTTCGGCGTCTTTGCTGTCGTCCGAAAGCAGACCGCATCCGGCGAGCAGGGATATGGACGCAAGGGCCGCAGTGATCTGCAGGCTTCTGGTCCGGTTGAACACGTGCACGCTCCTCGATCAGCCAGGGGTGCGGCAGACCCTACCGCAGTGCGGCACAAATCCAATGGGCAGGTTTAGTGCGCCGCTTGACCGATTTAGGACCCGTTCGATACGTATTTGCCTCCCCCGAGGAGGCAAATACGTCCGATTATCGGTCAGTGAACTCCGGCATTGAGGAACATTCCGCCGTCGACAACCAGTGTTTGACCCGTGATCCATTCCGCTTGCGCAGACGTGAGGAATGCCGCAGCTCCACCGATGTCGGCCGGAACGCCCAACCTCCCCAGCGGGTACGCGGCCGCGGCCTCCGCCTCCCTGTTCTCGTAGAGCGCCTGCGCGAACCTGGTCTTGACCACGGCGGGCGCGATCGCGTTGACGCGGACCCCCGGCGCCATCTCGTGCGCGAGCTGGAGCGTCAGATTGATCATGGCCGCCTTGCTCATCCCGTACGCCCCGATGAACGGCGAGGCCGAGACGCCGGCGATGGACGCGATGTTCACGATCGCGCCGCCGTGCTCCTTCTGCCAGGCGTGCCAGGTCCGCTGGGCGAAGCCGAGCGCCGAGATGACGTTCGTCTCGAAGACCTTCCGCGCGACCCCCAGGTCGAGGTCCGCGATCGGGCCGAAGACGGGATTGGTGCCCGCGTTGTTGACCAGGAAGTCGATGCGCCCGAACGCCTCCATCGTGCGCTCGACCGCGACGGCCTGGTGGGCCTCGTCGTGCGCCTTCCCGGCCACGCCGATCACCCGCTCCGCGCCGAGCGCCTCGACGGCCTCCTTCAGCGCCTCCTCGTTGCGGCCCGTGATGCACACCCGGTCGCCCCGGGCCACGAGCGCCTCGGCGATGCCGCGGCCGATGCCCCGGCTCGCGCCGGTGATCAGCGCGACCTTGCCGCTGTCCGTTCCCTCGTACGCCATCGCCTCTCCCCTGCCTCTCTCCGCCTGCCCCTCGCCGCCGCCGTCAGCCGAGCGGGCCGCCGGCCACGTACAGGACCTGCCCGGAGACGAAGCCCGCAGCGTCGCCCGTGAAGAAGGCGATCGCGTTGGCCACGTCCTCGGGGCGCCCGACGCGCTGGACGGGGATCTGGGTGGCGGCCGCCGCCTGGAAGTCCTCGAAGCCCATGCCGACGCGGGCGGCCGTCTGGGCGGTCATGTCGGTGGCGATGAAGCCGGGCGCGACCGCGTTCGCGGTGATGCCGAACTTGCCGAGCTCGATGGCGAGGGTCTTGGTCAGGCCCTGGAGGCCGGCCTTGGCGGCCGAGTAGTTGGCCTGGCCCCGGTTGCCGAGCGCAGAGCTGCTGGAAAGGTTGACGATGCGGCCGAACCCGGCGTCGACCATGTGCTTCTGACAGGCCCTCGACATCAGGAACGCCCCGCGCAGGTGCACGTTCATGACGGTGTCCCAGTCGCCCTCGCTCATCTTGAAGAGCAGGTTGTCGCGCAGCACGCCCGCGTTGTTGACCAGGATGGTCGGCGCGCCGAGCGTGGCCGCGACGCGCTCGACGGCCGCCTCGACCTGCGCGGCGTCCGAGACGTCGCAGCCGACGGCGACGGCCTTGCCGCCGGCCGCGGTGACGGCCTCGACGGCGTCCTTGCAGGCGGCCTCGTCGAGGTCGAGTACGGCGACCGCACGGCCCTCGGCGGCCAGGCGCACGGCGGTGGCCGCGCCGATGCCCCGGGCCGCCCCGGTCACGATCGCGACGCGCTGCTCGGTGGTGGACATGCTGGATCTCCTCGCCCTTGGAATCCTCTGCGCGGCCGCCCGTGGGTGAGCAACCGCTTAGTAGCCTCAGCTGAGGAGACGCTAGGAGCCCCGGCACCCGGTGTCAACGGCGCCGGGCCCGGGGCCCGCCCGAAGGTCCGGATCAGCGCACCAGCAGGTCGAGCAGGCGTTCCACCTCGGCCTCCGGATCCGCCGTCAGGCCCGTGTGCACCGGCCCCGGTTGCACCACCGTGCTGCGCGGCGCGATCAGCCAGCGGAAGCGGCGCCCCGCGTCGTCCCCGGCGGCCTGGCCGGCCCGCTCGCCGCCGCTGCACACGCCCTCGACGCCGCGCAGGGCCGCCCGTACGCCGGTCACGTCGGCGCCGGGGTCCAGCGCGAGGAGCTTGGACTCGTCGAGGTGGGTGCGGGCGGCGACGTACGAGCGCGCCCGGCAGTAGACGATCACCCCGGCGTTGAAGCACTCGCCGCGCTCCATCCGGGGCACGACGCGCACCAGCGCGTATTCGAAGACGTCCCGCTCGGTCACTTGTCGCCGCTCTTCCGCTCGCTGCCGTCCTGCCTGTCCCGGTGGCCGCTCCGGCCCCCGGCCCCGCCGGCCTTGTGGGGCCATTCCGCCAGGTGGTCCGTCAGCCAGCCCGGCGGCTTCTGCGGCGCCTTGGCCTCGGGCGCCATCGAGATCCGCTCGTGGATGGCGGCCGCGCGCGGCAGCAGCGCCTCCACGTAGGCGCGCCGCACGGCGTCGGCGGAGTCGAAGCCCGGTTCGCCCGCGAGCCATTCGTCGGGCACGTCGGCGGCGACCTCGGTCAGCAGTTCCTCGGTGACCAGCGGGGCGAGTTCGGCGGCGGCCGCCGCGATGTCCGGGCCCACCGGGGCGAGCGCGTGGTCGGAGGCGTTGTACGGCTTGTCCGCGGCCGCTGCGGCGGTCGGCCAGTTGTGGTGCCAGATCATGGTGGCGCCGTGGTCGATGAGCCACAGGTCGCCGTGCCACACCAGCATGTTGGGGTTGCGCCAGGACCGGTCGACGTTGTTGACCAGGGCGTCGAACCAGACGACGCGCCCCGCCTCGACGGGGTCGACCCGGTACGCGAGCGGGTCGAAGCCGATCGAGCCCGGCAGGTAGTCCATGCCGAGGTTGAGCCCGCCGCTGGCCTTCAGCAGCTCCTGCACCTCCTGGTCGGGCTCGCCGAGCCCGATGACGGGGTCGAGCTGCATCTGCACCAGCTGCGGCACGCGGAGCCCGAGCCGCTGCGCGAGCCGCCCGCAGACGACCTCGGCGACCAGCGTCTTGCGGCCCTGTCCGGCCCCCGTGAACTTCATGACGTACGTGCCGAGATCGTCGGCCTCGACGATCCCGGGGAGCGATCCACCCTCCCGCAGGGGCGTGACATAGCGGGTCGCTACGACCTCTTGCAACACTTTCCCAGGCCACCCATCTCTTCAGCCTTACAATCCACGGGCGATTCCCGGGACTTGAAAGCGTAGACCACCGGTCGCCGACGCTGGGGAGAATCCGGGGAGTATCGGCCGACGGGCCGGCCGCCCCCGCTCCCCCAGCAGACCGTCGGCGATGCCGCGCCCCTTGCTGCCGGTTTCCGGCACGAGGTGAGCATAGTAACCGAGAGTGATCGCCGACGGCGCGTGCCCGAGCCGCAGAGCCAGGGTCACGACGGACTCTCCGGCCGAGCCCCCGGCAGCCGTCCTTCGGGGCCGCCGCCCTGCGTGCGGACCGTGGTGCGGGTGACCAGCGGGCGCCGTCGTCGTTGATCCGGGGCCTGGTGCAGGCGGGTAAGGGAGCGCGACGTGTTCGTCGCCGACTTCTCTCGTCCCGGCCAGGGGGCCGCGGGGCGCTCATGGGCGCATCCGGGCGGTGGGCCCGTGAATCCGGGCGACGGAAAGCCCGATCATCTCGTCGGTGACCCGTTCTTCTGCCGGGCTGGGGCGTTGGGGGCTTCACGCCGGGAGGTGGGGACGTGGAGTGCGGGACCGCTGACCACAGAGGGCGGTGCGGAGGGGTTCGTGGTCCGCTCCGGCGACGTGCTGGGGGCGCGGGTGCGGCTGGCGCGGGCTCTGGGGGCGTGGGCGGACAAGAGCCTTCCGGAGATACTCGCCGCGCCGGTGGACGCACTCAAGGGGGTCAGCGAGCGGCAGGGCGACCTCCTGAAGGAGGCGTTCGGGATCAAGACCGCCGCCGATCTCGCCGATCTGAGGTACGCGCGCTGGGCGCAGGCGCTGGCCGCGCTCGACACCTCCGCCAAGTAGGCACGACCTGCGGGGTGGTGCGGCCGCAGCCGTACCACCCCGCGCTCGGGAACCAGACGCGTACGACATGAAGGAGTGAACGCCACGATGGTGTTCAAGCGACTGCTCGGCTCGCTCGGCGTGGGCGGCCCGGCCGTGGACACGGTCCTGGGCCCGATCGCAGCCGTTCCCGGCGGGACCCTGAGCGGGCAGGTGAACCTCAAGGGGGGCAACGCCGACTTCACGATCGACCACATCACCCTGGAGCTGATCGCCCGGGTCGAGGCCGAACACGACCACGGCGAGTCCGAGGGCGTGGTCGTCTTCGACCGGTTCACCGTCGGCGGCGGCTTCCGCCTCGGTGAGGGCGAGCACCGCAGCATCCCCTTCGCAGCGGCCTTGCCGTGGGAGACCCCGATCACCGCACTGTACGGGCAGCCGCTGGGCATCGTCCTTGGCGTGCGGACCGAGCTGGGGGTTGCCGGCGCGAAGGACAAGGGCGACCTCGACCCGCTGACGGTAAGCCCCCTGCCGCTCCAGGAGGCGGTCCTGGAGGCGTTCGGACAGCTCGGCTTCGGCTTCAAGTCCGCCGACCTCGAATACGGGCAGATCCGCGGCACCGGCCAGCACCTGCCCTTCTACCAGGAGATCGAACTCACCCCCGCCCCGCAGTACGCGCACCGGGTCAACGAGATCGAGGTGACCTTCCTCGCCAACCCCGGCGGCATGGAGGTCGTACTGGAGGCCGACAAGCGCGGCAGGCTGTTCTCCGGCGGCCACGACGCCCTGGGCCGCCACACCGTCAGCCACGAGGGAGCAGGCCGGCGGGACTGGAACGCGGTTGTCGACTCCTGGATCACCCAGCTCCTCGACGCCCACTCGGCCCGTACCGCCCACCTGCCCTACGGGCACGGCGACATCCACGGCTCCCATGCCCACAAGGACGAGCACGGCCACGGGCACGACAGCCGCCACAGCGGCCACCGGTCCGGCCCCGGCATGGGCACCGCGGTCGCCGCAGGCGCCGCAGGCCTCGCGGTCGGTGTCGTCGGCGGCATGGTCGCCGCCGAAGCCGTCGACGAGATCGGCGACTTCTTCGAAGACGACGACGAGGAGGACGAGGGGAACGACGAGGCATAGCCGCCCCTCCGCCCACCTACTTCTACATTGGTGTAGAAATGAGGTGACCGGGCCGGCCCGTCCGTCCCCGGCCCGGGCACCCTACGACCCAGTGGAGTTGGCATGGCCCTGTGGGACCGCCTCAAGGAATCCGCCCAGCAGATGCAGACGCAGCTGGAAGCGAAGAAGAACGACCTCAAGTCAGGCGCGTTCCGCGACGCGTCCATGGCGATGTGCGCCCTGGTCGCCGCGGCCGACGGCACCGTCGACCCCTCGGAGCGCCAGCGCGTCGCCCAGCTGATCGCCACCAACGACGTCCTGCGCAACTTCGATGCCGCCGACCTCCAGCGGCGCTTCGACGACAACCTGAACAAGCTGGCCGCCGACTTCGCCTTCGGCAAGGTGAGCGTGATGCAGGAGATCGCCAAGGCCAAGAAAAAGCCCGCCGAGGCCCGCGCCGTCATCCAGATCGGCATCGTCATCGGCGGCGCCGACGGCGACTTCGACAAGACCGAACAGGCCGTCGTCCGTGAGGCCTGCTACACCCTCGACCTGCCCCCGCACGAGTTCGACCTGTAGACGCCCGCCCTGCGGACAGGAATACGCGGCGGGGCCCCGTGGTGCGCACCAGCGCACCACTTGGAGAAGTGAAGGGACTGGGCGGGTATGGAGATCTCGGGTGTGATCAGCGCGGTCGTGATCGGCATCGTCATCGGCGCGCTGGGACGGCTTGTCCTGCCAGGACGCCAGCGCATCGGCCTGCTGTGGACGATCGCCGTCGGCATCCTCGCCGCCTTCGCCGGCACCGGCATTGCCGCAGCCTTCGGAGTCGCCGACACCAAGGGCATCGACTGGATCGAGTGGCTCGTCCAGATCGCCCTCGCCGCAGCAGGCGTGACAGCGCTGGAACGCTTCAAGACCCGCCGCTGAGCCCCTCCACGCTTTCGATGCGCGACGAGGCGCATCCCGTACTTCGAAAGGAACGTCCATGAGTGACACCCTGTACCCGGGTGGGGAAATCGGTCTCGGCCAGTCCCTGCAGGGCGGCGCCTACACCCTGACCTTGCAGTACGACGGCAACCTGGTGCTGTCCGAGCCGAGCGGCAGCGTCGTGTGGGCGACCGACACCCATGAGCAGGGGGTCCAGCGAGCCGTCCTCCAGGACGACGGCAACTTCGTGCTCTACAGCGACTACGGCCCCGTGTGGGCCACCGACACCCACGGCAACGACGCCGGCCGCCTCGTCGTGCAGGCCGACCGCAACGTGGTGCTGTACGCCGTGGACGGCAGCCCTCTCTGGGAGTCGGACACCAACACCGACAACCCGATCCACCTCGAGGAACCGGCCGCTGCCCCGGTTGCCGAATGGGAGGCCCCGGCCATCCCCGAGCCGCGCACGTACACCGTCGAACCCGGCGACACCCTGTGGGACATCGCCGAACGCTTCTACGGCGACGGAAACCGCTACCACGACATCGCCGCCGCCAGCGGCATCGCCGATCCGGACCTGGTGGACGTCGGCCAGGTGCTGACGATTCCGTAGTCCGGCCGCCGGCGGAAGATCCCGACCTCAACGGGCTCTGGTGAATGCGGGGCCTGCGTGACGACGGCCTGCGCGGTCCCGATGGTGTTGTGAAGGCCGTCGTCATGTGGGGGTGGGACGCGGTTGCGGGCAGGATCTGGCCGAAGGTCCCGAGGAACCCGGGCCCGGGGGACCACAAACGACTTCCGGAAGGGCGCTCTTTGCTCAGCAGCCCCACGCACCGGTCCCCCGTACTGCACGGGGTGTGGCTGCTCCTGTTCGCCGCCCTGTTCCCAGCGGCCCTCAGTGCCATCCCGGTCGCGGCGCTCGCCGGTGTACTGATCCACGCAGGCGCCAAGCTGCTACCCGCAAAGGAGCTCGGGCCGCGGTGGCGCGAACACCGCGGCGAGGCAGTCGTCCTGGCGGTGACCGCGATCGCCATCGTGGCGACCGACATGTTCGAGGGCGTCCCTCCGAGCAGCCCACACAGGTATTCCCCGCGCCTTGCGCCATCAGTTCCCTGTCGTATCCGGTACGCGGCCCGGCGTGCATCCGGTCCACCGCCGCCGCACTGAAAAGGGACTCGGCGGAGGCGATGAGGGTGAACGCCATCACCGTGCCGAGCACGGCGATGTCCGCGAGCCGCTGTCCCGGCGTCGGGGCGGCATGGAACCTCCAGACCCACCCTCGCGCTATCTACAGACATGTAGAAACATAGGGTTCCCCCACCGGGTTGCTGCGTCTCATTGGCCGCGCCGGGAAGGAAGGCGTCCGAAATGATGAGCCTGTCGGCGTATTCCCTGCCGTACCGCCAGGCTCGCGTGAAGGAGAAGATCGTTGTCCGCCCCTTCGACGGATCCCCCGGGGCACCGCCCCCGACCACCCCGCCCCGACCCCGCTGATCGCGGCACGCTGCCCGGTGGTGTCCGGTGAGCGCCGTACTGGGTCTGCTGGCCGTCCTCGTGCTGACCGCCGGCACCGGCTACTTCGTGGCCCAGGAGTTCGCCTACGTCGCCGCCGACCGGCTCAGCCTGGCCCGCGAGGCGGCAGCCGGCGACAAGCGGGCCGCCCGCGCGGTGAAGGTGCTGGAGCGGCTGTCGTTCATGCTCTCCGGCGCCCAGCTGGGCATCACCGTCACTGGTCTGGTCGTCGGCTTCCTCGCCGAGCCCGCCCTGGCCGAGCTACTGCGTCCGCTGCTGACCGGTGTCGGCATCCCTGACACTGCGGTGAGCGGTATCGCGCTGACGCTGGCGTTCGCGCTGGCCACGGTGATCCAGATGGTGCTGGGCGAGCTGGCGCCGAAGAATCTCGCCCTGGCCATTCCCGACCGGCTCGCCAAGGCGCTCGGCGCCTCCACCCTGGCCTATCTGAAGGTCGCCGGCCCGCTGATCAGGGTCTTCGACGCGGCCGCGAACAAGATCCTGCGCCGGATCGGCATCGAGCCGGTGGAGGAGCTGCACCACGGCGCGACGCTGGAGGAACTCGGTCACCTGATCGGAGAATCCCATGATCACGGGCAGCTGCCCCGCGCCACAGCCGACCTGCTGGAGAGCGCGCTGGAGTTCTCCGAACGCCGCCTCGCGGAAGTGATGGTGCCCCGCGTGGACGTGGACACCATCCCGGCAGCCGCCTCGGTCGAGGATGTGGCCTTGCTGATCGCCCGTCGTGGCCACTCCCACTACCCCGTCATCGGACGGCGCACCGACGACGTGGTGGGTGTCGTCGGAGTCCGCGAGCTCATGCCGCTGCCCGCCGATGACCTCGCGCGGCAGAGTGCCGAGGCGCTGGCTCGTCCCGCGCTCTTCCTACCCGACCGCCTCGCCCTGCCCGGTGCGATCGAGCAGATGGAAGCCGCGGGTGAGGAGTTCGCCGTGGTCCTGGACGAGCACGGAGGACTGGCCGGGATCGTCACTTTCGAGGACATCGCCGAAGAGCTCGTCGGGGAGATCGCCGACGAGAGCGACCGCGTCGTCCCCCTCGCCGTACGCGAGGGGAACGGCTGGCTGGTGGATGCGGGGCGCCGCATCGACGAAGCCGCCGAGGCCACCGGAATCACCCTGCCGGAGGACGACGAGGACTTCGAGACCGTCGCCGGACTGGTCATCGACCGACTCGGGCGCCTGCCCGCCATCGGCGACCGGCTCACCGTCGACCTGCCCGACGGGGGCCGGGCCACGATCGAGGTCACAGCCGTGGACCGGCACGTGCCCGAACGGATCCGGCTGAGCCGCCTGCCCGACCACGAGCACACCGCCGAGAACACCATGCAGGCTCCCCCTGCAGACCGCAGTGAGGAGCGGCCCGTATGAATCCCCTGATGGCCGTCTTCGTCACCGTCCTACTGCTGATCGGCAGCGGCTTCTTCGTCGCCGCCGAGTTCGCCCTGGTCGCAGCCAAACACCACCGCATGGAACAAGCAGCCGCCCAGGGCCGGCGCGGCGCCCGCGCGGCGCTCGCCGGCATGCGGGAGCTGTCCCTGATGCTGGCCGGGGCGCAGCTGGGCATCACCATGTGCACCCTGGGCCTGGGCATCGTCTCCAAACCCGCCCTCTCCCATCAGATCGACCCTCTGCTCCTCAAGCTGGGCCTGCCCGCCGGGCTCAGCTACGGCATCGCCTTCGCGCTGGCCATGGCCGTCATCGTCTTCCTGCACATGGTCCTGGGCGAGATGGCACCCAAATCCTGGGCCATCGCCCACCCCGAGAGCTCGGCGATGCTCCTCGCACCGCCCTTCCGCGCCCTGATCCGCCTCGTGCGGCCCCTGATCTGGGTCCTCAACCAGATCAGCAATGCCCTGGTGCGGCTGTGCCGGGTCACCCCGCGCGAGGAACTCACCTCGGTCCACAACCGCGAGCAGCTCGCCCACCTGGTCGCCGAGTCCCAGCGCCTCGGGCTGATCAGCGCAGGCGACTCCACCCTGATCACCCGGTCCCTGACGGAACCGCAAGCCCCCATCGGCGCCCTGCAAGTCCCCGCCGACCGGATCGCGCAGGTGCCCGCGGGCGCGGGTGCCGATGCGATCCTTGCCGCGGCCACCGCGGCTGACCGCACCCGGCTCCTGGTGAGGGAGGGGGACCGCGTCCTCGGCTCGGTACATGCGCGCGATGCTCTCGCCACCCGGATCCAGGGCCGCCCCGTCACTGCCGGCGAGCTGGCCCGCCCTGTACCCGACCTCACCCAGGACACCACCGTCGCGCAGGCGGTCGAGGCACTGCGGCGCAACCGAGCCTCCCTCGCCGTCGTACGCGACACGGACGGGCAGCTGACCGGCCTGGTCAGCCTGGACGACCTGATCACCCGCATCCTGGGGCAGCAGAGAGCCTGACCGGAGTCCTGCGGGCGGTGCGGCATTCAGGAGGGGTGCCACACGCCCGCCGCGCGATCGGCATCAGCGGTGCCGGGCGTCCGCACGATCAGCGGTCATCCCGGGCCCGGTCCCGATCCGGTGGCTTCGTGCCGGGCCGGCGGCTCGTGGCCCGCCAGGAGACGGCAAAGGTGACCGCCAGCACGGTGATGATGAAGGTCAGCGACACCCAGATGGGCACCTTGTACAGGTCGGAGATGAGAAGTTTGACGCCGACGCCGGCCAGGATGATCCCCAGGCCGGTCTGCAGGTAGCGGAAGCGGCGTGCGGCTCCGCTGATCAGGAAGTACGCGGCCCGCATGCCCAGCAGTGAGAAGGCGTTCGCGGTGAACACGATAAAGGTGTTCTCGGTGACGGCGAAGATGGCCGGGATGCTGTCGACGGCGAAGACCACATCGGTCGTCTCGATCACCACCAGCGTCGCCAGCAGCGGGGTGGCGGCCCAGCCCGCGTGGGTGCGCACCAGCAGCCGCTGTCCGTGCAACTCGTCGGTCACCGGCAGCACGCGGCGCATCGCCCGCAGCACGATGTTGCGTTCCGGGCGGACCTGTGCGCCGCCGTGCCGCAGCACCTTCCACGCGGTCAGGAGCAGGATGGCGCCGAAGACGTAGATCGTGACGTGAAAGGCGTCCAGCAGCGAGGCCCCGACACCGATGAACACCGCCCGCATGGCCAGGGCGCCGATGATGCCCCACATCAGCACCCGGTGCTGGTACTGGTCCGGGATCCCGAAGTAGCCGAAGATCAGCGCGAAGACGAAGATGTTGTCGACCGACAGGCTCTTCTCGATCAGGTAGCCGGCCAGGAACTCCTCGGCCATGACCGGACCCTGCCACCACAGCAGAATGGCCCCGAACGCCAGGGCCAGCACCACCCACAGGGCACTCCACCACGCTGCTTCCCGCAGCGAGATCTCCGTGGCATGTCGATGGACAACAAACAGATCGAGGACCAGCACCGCCACGACGAAGGAGGTGAAAACGAACCAGGCCACTAGCGGCACGTCCATATGGTTAGCTTTTCCGGTTTAACCCGATATGAACCAGTCGCACTGTGTAGCCGCCTGGCGATGCGGCTCCTTCCCCCTTGCCTGGATCGCCGCGGACGGCACGGCGCCGGTCAGGGATCTGCGGTCGGTCTCCGGTCGGGCCGGCTTGGGTGGCGGGGGCCCGACTGATCCGCACCTCGGTGATGGCGTTGTGGTCGAAGATGGTGACTTCGAGAATCCGCTCATCTGCCAGGATGCGGGTTCCCGGGGCGCTGGGGATGCGTCCCAGTCTGTGCAGGACGAGGCCTGCGACGGTGGTGCAACGGCCATCGTCGGCGACACCGGGCAGGTCGCCGAGTTCGACGCCGATGTCGGGAAGATCGCGGACGGGGAACCATCCGGGGACCAGGAGCGAGCCGTCCTCTTGCGGGACCACGGTGGCGATCTCGCGGTCGGTCTCGTCGTAGATCTCGCCGACGATCTCCTCCAGGAGGTCTTCGATGGTGACAACCCCCTCGATGGAGCCGTGCTCGCCGGCGACGAGCGCGAACTGCTGCCGTTTGGCACGGAAGTCCGAAGCGCCTCGGAGATCTTCTTGGAGCCGGTGAGGACGGTTGCCGGCTGGGCCAGCTCAGCCACCGGGGGGTCGTCCCGCACTGGTGGTCGCGTCACGGAGTTGGCCACGCCGACGACATCCTCGAAGCGGCCTGCGGCCAGGACGGGGGCTCGGGAGGGTCCGGAGTTCGCCAGCGCGGTTCGGGCCTGAGCGGCGGGCATCGATGCGGCAGGAGTGAACACTGCCCGGCGGGGCACGAGCGCCGCGCGCAGGGTGCGTTCGCGGATCTCCAGGGCCCTGGAGATGATGGTGCGCTGCTGGGGGTGAGGCCGCGGTGGCTGATGACCATGTCCCGAAGTTCTTCCGGGGTGGGCGGCTGTTTTCCGGCCCGTGGGTCGCCGCCGAGGATACGGACGAGCAGGTTCGTGGTGTGACTCAGTGTCCACACCGCCGGGCGGGAGGCGGTGGCGAGGATGTCCAGGGGGGTGGCGGCGATCAGGGACCACCGCTGGGCAAACTGCATCGCCAGTCGCTTGGGCGCCAGTTCGCCGGCCACCAGGGTGACGAACGTCAGCAGCAGCGTCACCAGGGCGACAGCAAGCGGTTCAGCGGCTTGGCCGGTGAACGCGAGCAGCGGTACGAGGGGCTCGGCCGGTGAACGCGAGCAGCGGTACGAGCGGCTCGGCCAGGGAAACGGCCGCTGTGGCGGAGGCCAGGAAGCCGGCCAGGGTGATGCCGATCTGGATGGTCGCGAGGTACCGGTTGGGGTCTGCGGCCAGGCGGGCGAGGCGGGCAGCGGCAGCGCCGCCTCGGCGGCGAAGCTTGCGGAGCTGGCTTTCGCGCAGTGAGATGAGGGCGATTTCGGTGCCCGCGAACAGTGCGTTGAGCGTGATCAGCGCGCCGATGAGGGCGAGATCCCGCAGGTAGTTCACAGCCCAAGCCTCCGCTCCCCGTCTGCCTTCCGGTCCTACGGCTCGGTGCGGCTGGGCGTCACAGACCCGAGCGCACCACGGTGACGGGGCAGTTGGCGTGGTGCAGGACGGCCTGGCTGACCGAGCCCAGCAGCCGTCCGGCGAATCCGCCGCGTCCGCGCGCGCCCACCACGATCAGCTGGGCGTGCCCGCTCGCCTCGCTCAGGGTCGGCCAGGTCCGCCCCCGAACGGTCCGGGCGTGCAGGTTCACCTCCGGGTATCGCTCACGGTGCCCGGACAGTGCCTCGGCCAGCAGCCGCTGCTCCGCCGCCCCCATCCGGTCCACGTCACCGATCATGTCGACCAGTTCCACGGGATGGCTCGGGCCGCTGTCGCCTTGATCGCTTCACGTGCTCCAGACATGCAGGGCCACCAGTTCGCTGCGCCGCAGCGCCGCCTCGGCGAACGTGAACGCGATCGCGCCCGCGCCCTGAGGGGATCCGTCCGCCGCCGCCAGCACCGGCCCCTCGGGCTCGGGCCGGCCGCGTACGACCATCACCGGGCGGCGGCGTCCACGGCGGCCATGGCGGAGGGCGAGCCGTCCACCCCGACCACGACCGGACCAGACATCGCGCCGCCTCTCCTCACCCGCAGCCCCACTGCCGGGGCTGGGCGCGCTGTGCGTCTTCCCAGCTTCTCCCGCACCCCACCCCCACGCCACCAGTAGCGGCCGCATCGGGCACCGCTGTCCAGCTCGCAGGGGTGTGGCGGCGTGAAGACGAAGAACAGGATGACGGAACAGGAGAGCCAGGTGTTCACCGCGCTGCGCCGGACGCCGGGGCCGGTGCAGAGCCGGGCGGCTCCCTGCCCCCGGGCGGGACATGTCGGCACTGCGCACATCGTTCACCGACATGCCGTCTACCTCCCGCCTCACGGCCGACATGTTTCTACAGTGCTGTAGATTCAAATCGAGCCGAAGGTACGGGCGCGCCAGCCCGGGCCGCGGGGATACCGAATGGGAGCCACGACATGGGTGTGAGTCTGTCCAAGGGCGGCAATGTCTCGCTGAGCAAGGAGGCCCCGGGGCTGGCCGCCGTGCTGGTCGGCCTGGGCTGGGATGCCCGCTCGACCACCGGTCAGGACTTCGACCTCGACGCCAGCGCGCTGCTGGTCGGCGATTCCGGCAAGGTCCCCTCCGATCAGCACTTCGTCTTCTACAACAACCTCAGGAGCCCCGACGGCTCCGTCGAGCACACCGGCGACAACCTCACCGGCGAGGGCGAAGGCGACGACGAGGCCGTCAAGGTCGATCTCGCCACCGTCCCCGCAGACGTCACCAGGATCGTCTTCCCGGTCTCCATCCACGACGCGGACAACCGCGGCCAGAGCTTCGGGCAGGTCCGCAACGCGTTCATCCGCGTCGTCAACCAGGCCGGCGGCGCCGAACTCGCCCGCTACGACCTCTCCGAGGACGCCTCGACCGAAACCGCGATGGTCTTCGGCGAGCTGTACCGCAGCGGCGCCGAGTGGAAGTTCCGCGCCGTGGGCCAGGGCTACGCCTCCGGTCTGGCCGGCATCGCCGCCGACTTCGGCGTAGGAGTCTGACCCAGGACGCGCACTGCGTGCGGACCGGGGTCTCGCCGGTCCGCACGCAGGGACAGGGGCGGTTCGGCTCCACCTCATCAGACCGGGAGAAACTCGGCAGCCCAGCCTTCGCGAGCCCGGACTCCACCAGTCCGTCCCCCGCACACCCAGGATCGCCGGGGGCGGAAGCCGATCGGCGCACACGGTGGCAACGCCTGCACACGGAGGCCGGTTCGCCGCACGCACGGGCCGCAACCGTGGGCCACCGCGGCGGAGCGCCCTCTCCTCGTCGTTTCTACAGTGCTGTAGATTCGGGCGGGCACAGTGTCACCGGGCGGGCCCGTCTGCCCCGAGCATCAGGAGGAAGCCATGAGCGTCACGCTCACCAAGGGTCAGCAGATCAGCCTCGAGAAGAGCAGCGGCAGCGCACTCAGCGTCGTGCGGATGGGGCTGGGCTGGCAGGCGGCCCCGCGCAAGGGCTTCCTGGCCCGCATGACCGCGAAGGACATCGACCTCGACGCCTCCGCCGTCCTCTTCGCCGGGAAGGAGCCGGTGGACGTGGTGTTCTTCCAGCAGCTGACCAGCAAGGACGGCTCGGTCCGCCACACCGGGGACAACCTCGTCGGCGGCGCCGGTCAGGGAGGGGACGACGAGTCGATCCTCGTCGACCTCCAGCGGGTGCCGGTACACGTCGACCAAATCGTCTTCACCGTCAACTCCTTCACCGGCCAGACCTTCGCTGAGGTACAGAACGCGTTCTGCCGCCTCATCGACGAGAACAACGGCCAGGAACTGGCCCGCTACACCCTCTCCGGCGGCGGCAACTACACCGCGCAGGTGATGGCCAAGGTGCACCGCTCCGGTGCTGGGTGGAACATGTCCGCGATCGGGGAGCCGGCCGCCGGTCGTACCTTCAAGGACCTCCTCCCGGCCGTCGCCTCCCACCTGTAACCGTCGACCGGCAGACCTGACGCCACTGCCCTACCGACGGCCCGGATACGCGCCGCGGCGGATATCGCTCGCTTCAGAGGGACGGACACCCATGTTCGGCATCAGTGAAATAGCGATTATCGCGATCGTTCTGATCCTGTTCCTCGGGGCCAAGAAACTCCCCGAACTCGCACGCTCCATGGGGACATCGGCTCGGATCCTCAAGAGCGAGGCCCGGGCGATGAAGAACATGCCAGCCACCCCTGGTGCCGCTGGGCCGGCATCCGGCGCCGGGCACGTCATCGAACCGGACGCCGTGATCATCCCTCACCCTGCCCACCAGGCCGACAACGACACCCCGCGACGCTGACCCACCCCAACGCAACGAGAACCAGCCGCCACGCCCAGACCTCGGGGAGGACATCCTTGAGGCTGATCACCTGGCTGACTCTCGGTCTGCCGGCCGGAGCCCTGGCCCGGCTCCTCCTGCCTTCGCGCAGGGCCGACGATCGCACCGGCCGCATCGCCATCAGCGTTGTCGGCGCGTTCGCCGGCGGATGGTTCTCCGAGCAGTTCTTCGGCACGCAGGTCGAGACCCACTTCTTCGACCTCAGCACCTGGGTCACCGCGGTCGCAGGCTCCCTCGCCCTCTTTTCGTCTACCGTACGGCCTTCCGCAACACGGGCGGCTGACCCACGCCCCCGATCGCTGCCCGGCGGCAATCCCGTCGTCCCGCGACGGCCTTCGTGATCCCCCACTCGCCCCAAGCGGAGCGCAGGACCTGACGCGGTGCCCGACCGGCGGGGCGGCAGCAGGAGCCGCAAGGAGCCCGGCCGATCGCCTCGGCCGGGCTCCCATCCCCCTCGCCCCCCGCGTGTCAGGACTTCCGGCGGGCCGTCCTGAAGAGCTCGGCGGTCACTGCGGCGGCCTCTTCCCGCGAAGCGCCCTCGCCACCGGTCACCGCCTGCGCCAACTCGAAGACGTTGGCGCCGCCGAGGGTGGAGTAGTCGGCCCAGGCGCACACCGGGACCCTGAAGTCCGCCGCGCTCTCCTTCGGGGAGCCGGCCGACGTGTGGTGGATGACCTTCATGTCCTGGCACTTCATCAGTGCGCCCTCGAAACCGGCGGGCTCGACGGCCGTGGCGCTGCCGGCCGGCTCCATCACGAGCCCCCGCTTCTTCCCGTCGCCCTTGAAGCCCTTCTCGCCGACCTGGGCGAGGTACCTGTCGAGGGCCGCGGCGGGGTCGGCGATGTCGCCGTACAGGCCGTCGAAGCTCAGCCGCCTGCCGCCCACCTTGCCCGGATCCCCGGCCTCGGGGCCGGGCCCGTTGTAAATGCCGGACACCGCACGGGCGTTGCGCACCCCGATGCGTTCGGCCCCCTTCTGCTGCTCGGCGTTCAGCTCGGCTGGCGCGCTGCCGGGGCTCGACTTCGTGAAGGCGCCGACCGATGCCGGGGCGACGAGCTCGTAGCCCTTGCTGTGCACGGCGACCCCGCTGTTGCTCACCCGGTCGACCCTGCCTGCACGGTCATCGGCACCGTCGCCGAGTACGGCGTACGCGGTGACGCCGATCACCGCGAGGGCCACAGCGGTTCCCGCGATGGTCAGGACCCTCCTCCTCCACGGCGCCGGCTGCGGCGGGAACGGTCCGGGCTGGTCCTGGCTCATGTGTGTGTTCCCCGCAATCTCCCGTACGGGACCATGGATGACGTGCCGGCCGGTCAGCCCGCTGTGGCGAAGGCGGCTTCGAGGCGCGGGACGTAGTCGGCGAAGGCGGGCGCCCAGCACCCGTAGTTGTGGCCGCCGTTGCAGCTCGGGGCCAGCGAGGCGCCGTCTCCGTAGTCGACGAGGCGGCTGGGAATGCCCAGCTGGTCCAGGCGGGCCTTGACGGTGTGGGAAGCCCTGGCGGTGTGGACGTCGATCAGGTCGTTGTTGCCGGTGTAGAGCGTGACGCCGGTCCCGGAGAGCTTGGCGAGGTTGACCGGCGCGGCCGGATCGACCGCCTGCCAGACGCGGTCGGCGTTGAAGAACGGGTACGGGGAGCCGAAGATCGCATCGCTGTCCACGTAGGGCCCGTGCCCGGTGCAGGCGCCGGAACCGGAGCCGGACGAGCTGCTCACCGCGCACCAGGCGCCCGCGAGGTTGAGCTCGGTGGCCAGTACGGCCCCGCGGACCTCCCACATGCCGAAGTCGATGGCCCCCGACAGCGCGGCCACGTGGCCGAACAGGTCGGGCCGGGCCTGGGCATAGTGCAGGGAGCCGTAGCCGCCCATGGACAGGCCGACCACGGCGCGGTGGGCGCGGTCGGCGCGCGTGCGGAGATTGGCGTCGATGAACGGGACGACCTGGGTGAGGTGGAAGGTCTCCCAGTTCGACTTCCCCTCGGCGGTGTTCTGCATCAGCCAGTCCGCGTACCAGCCTTTCAGCCCCCCGTCCGGCACCACGGTGATCATCGAGTCCGAGTGCAGTGCCGGCGCGGCCGCGACGTCGTTCACGTTGCCGCCACCACCGTGCAGGAAATACGTGACTGGCCAGGCACGGCCGGGGTCGGCGTCGTAGGCGGCCGGGAGGAGGATGCGGATCGGGTGCTTTCCGGACAGCTGCGCGGTGGTGACGGTGATCGTGAAGTCGGTGGGGCTGCGCACCTGCGTCTCTTCGCGGAGCACGGACAGACCGTAGCCGTCACTGAAGGCGGGCACGGAGGCGGCAGGCACGGTGCGCACCGGCGCGGTGGCCGCAGTGGTGGCCGGTGTCACAGCGGGTGCCGCGGCGTGTGCGGTGCCGGTGCCCAGCAGGGCGGTGAGCGCGAGTGCCGCGCCGAGCGGGGCGAGGCGCAGGGACGTCATGGGTGACCCTTCGTCGACGGGGCCCGCGGCGGGTGAGCCGCTGCGGGCCGGACATCCCGATGCTCGCGGCCCGGGCCGCCCTGCCAACAGGCCAAGCCACCGGCCATTGGTGACCGGCGTCCTCCGGGCAGGCCGACCGCCCGTGGCTCCGGTGGTCACCGATCGACGGTCGACGGGGGTGTGAAGGTGGCCGGTGCGAAATCCCGGTGCCGGTCGCGGAAGGAACGGCCGAGGTGGTGTTGCAGCCGGACGTGGCGGAACTGGTACACGGCTCCGGTCTGGCGCAGCACCCCTCGGCGGTAGGCATCGTCCAGGAACGCGGCGGGGTCCCAGGGGAGCCGCCCGGCCAAGGGCAGCCAGACACGGGCCAGCACGATCCACTGTCCCCACGCCGTGAAGGCGAGCACGTAGGAGGCCGCACCGCCCAGGCCGCCGACCGCGCCGATGAACAGGCTGTCCCGGACCGCCCAGTTGAGGGGCCCCATCGTGCCCTGGAGCAGGTGGACGATCAGGTAGCCGCCGAAGGCGATGGCCAGGGTGAACGCCGTTGCCAGGATGAGGAACTGCCGGCCGGCCGTCGCCCGGTTCGAGGCCAGCAGACTGAGCGGGGTGGCCGCCGCGGTGACATCCACGGGCACTTCGAGCACGGCCATCAGCCCGAAGACGAGTCCGGCGGCCGAGCCAAAGATCAGCCCGAGCACCAGCATGTTGATCAGGGTGCCCTCGATGATGCGCGGGTCGACGACGGACGTCCCCGCGGCCAGCGCGCGCCCCAGGGAGAGGGCGCAGGCGCATCCGACGCCCATGACGGCGCCGCCGATCAGCCCGTGGCCGAACCGGACGGCGAAGGTGCGCAGCGACCGGCGGCCGAGGCTCTCGTGCGCGACGCGCAGGGTCAGCCGGATACGGGTCGGTGCGAAGGCCGTACCGCCGCCCGCCCGGTCCGCCAGCGCGTAGACGGCCCCGAAGGCGAGGCCCGCGGCGGGGCCCATGAGGCAGCCCTGCAGCAGGAGTTCGTCGAGAGGGAGGGAGGCCAGCAGCAGGCCGACCAGCCAGACGGCGAGCGTGATGCTCACGACGCTGGCCACGACGACGGCCAGCGTCCGCGTCGCACGGGACAGTGAATCGCCGAGCTGCCACCACGCGAGGTCCTGGCGCTCCCGGTCGAGGCGGACCAGGTGGTGGGCGAGGAAGCCGAGCCTGCGCTCGGCCCGCGCGGCGTCCGCGTACGGTGCCCGGGGCTGGAAGCCGGCGGCGTCCCGCTCGGGGGCGCGGCGCCGGTAGACCGCCGGTACGAAACCCGCCAGGAGGTGTTCGTCCAGGCTCTTCGCCGAGGGGAACCGGCTGGTGTCCAGGAGCTCGGCGGGGTCCCGGTCGGGTGTCTCGCTGTACAGGGTGCGGGCGAGGACGACCATGAGCGGGGTGGTCAGCACCGCTGCGAGGTTCTTGTGGGCCGGGCCCCGGCCCGTGCGCAGCTCCGTGAGGACCGCGTCCCAGGGGGAGCCGGGTGCGTCCGGGCTCTGGCCGGTGCCCGTCTCGGTCGGGACGCCGCGGGTGGTGCGGGGCAGGTAGTCGGCGAGGTCGTCGAGGGTGAGGTCGGTGAGTTCGATGCCCCCCGCCCAAACGAGCGGGGCGTGCGCCGCCCGGACTGCTTCCGCGTACTCCGCGCGCCGACTGGTGAGGACGAGCGGGGTGGTGGTGGCGTTGAGCGCGTCCAAGGCGTCGCGCCGTAAGCCCTCGGCGATCTCGTCGAACCCGTCGAGGACCGGCAGGATGAGGTCGGCGTCGACGAGTACGGCCGCCAGGGTGGCCACGCCGGATCTGCGGCGGGCCAGGTGCGGGTGGTCGCGCAGCAGTCGGCTGATCAGCCAGTCCCGCAGGGCCGTGGTCGACGGGTCCCAGGAGCCGATGCTGAAGATGACCGGCACGCGGGGGTGCGGGGCCGGGGATTCCAGGAGGTCGAGGAGGAGCCGGATCGTCAGGATGGACTTCCCCGAGCCGGCCCGGCCGAGTATCACCAGCCGCCCGGAGGGTATCCGGAGGTAGACGTCGGCCAAGCTGCGCAGGTCGCCGCCCAGATCCATCTCACGCGGAGTCCCACCCGGCCCGAGGCGCTGAATGTTCTCCGCCCGGTCGGTCAGCACGGCGGGCGCCGACTGCCACCGGACGGGCAGGGGGAACGGGTCGTGGACACGGCGCTGCGCCTCCTCGCGGCGCCAGCGGCGGCGGACCTCCGTCGCCAGCTCCCGCGCGGCCTCGGCGAGCACGCCGGCCACGGGCGGCCGAGGGGGCGGGGCGGACGCAGGACTCGGCGGTCCTTGCCCCTGGAGTCCGGCGGCGGGTACGGGATCGGGTGCCGTCCGGCCCTGAAAGGCGGCGGGTGGGGAATCCGGCGGCTTGTGGCCCTGAAGTCCGGCGGCGGGCACGGGGGTTGCTGCGGACGAGCCGGTGAGGGCGGCCGCCACACGCAGCCGGTCGGCTTCCTCCAGGCCGAGCGCGTCCGCGAGCAGGTTCACCGTCCCCATCCGGTGGTTCGTGGATCCGCCGCTCTCCAGCCGGCGGATGGTGCGCACGCTGACCCCGGACCGTTCGGCCACCTGCTCCTGCGTCAGGCCCGCCCGATCGCGCAGCGTGCGCAGCAACGTGCCGAGGTCCTCCGTCATCCAGCAACTCCCCTGATCCGCCTGTGGGAACGGCGGTGAGCCTACCCGTGGCCGCCGGTCACGAACGGCCGGGCCCTTGTCCTGTACAGCCGCGGTGTCCCGGGACACCGTCTGGTCGGTGCCCGTGTACGGACGTCAAGACAAGGAGCCGAGGTGGCCAACCGCTTCTGGTGCGGGGAGTGCGGTTTCAAAACGCCCTGGGTCGACCCGTCCGAGGGACGGCGCCGGCAGGTGGAGCACCACGCCCGCAGGCACCCCGGCACGACCCCGGCCGGCCAGGTCGAGACCCGAAGGCGCGGCCGCGGCACGCGCCGCGGCTGGCTGCTGCTGACGGCCGGCGTCCTCATCCTGCTCACCGTGGTGACCGCGTGGCGCCACTGACCACACGGCGCGCCGGGGCCTCGCTACGCCCCGCAGACCACGCCGACCAGCACGTCCCCCTCATCTTCCGGAGGTTTGCCCATGTCACATCCGCCCACGACTCCGCGCCGCGACGGCCGTTCCGGCCGTCCCGAGCGGCGACGCCCCGGCACCGCCACGGCCGCGGGCGTACTCGGTATCGCGTACGGCCTCGTGGTGTTGTGCGCCGGGTTGAGCGGGATGCTCTGGGGGCTGAACTCGTTCGGGGAGGTGGGCTGGCTGGTCTTCCTCTGCGCGTTCGTCATCCCGCTGGGCATCGCACTGTTGCGCAACGGGGCCAGACTCCTGTCGGGCCGCCCCGAAGCCGGCCCCCGGCTGAGCCAGCTGCTGATGGTGCCGGCGGGCCTGTCCGGCGTGGCGATCGGGGCCATGGTGGCGCAGGCGGATCTGGCCACCGACTCGGCCCAGAACCAACTGGTGTGCTTCATCACGGCCTTCGTCCTCTCGGCCGCGACGATCGTGCTGACCGAGGCCCGCTCCACCAAGGCCTACCTCGGCTTGTTCTGACCCCCGCGCGATGGCGCCCGCGTGCCGTACGGATCCGCACGGCACCGGGACCTGAGGCCACCGGACCGGTGCGGGGCGGCAGGACGGCGCTTGCGGCGCCCGCCCTGCCGCCCCGGGCCGGTCAGGGCTACGGGGCTGCGAGCCCGCTGGTCCGCTGCGACAGAAGGCGGTAGGCGGTCTGGGCGGCGAAGGTGTCGTCCAGGCGAACGCACACCACGAACGCCGTGTCCAGGCGCCATGAGGGCACCGCACTGCGGTCCGGCTCTCCGTACTCACAGCGGGGTCGCCGCCTTGAGAATGAAGAACAGGGTGACGGCCGAGTTCGCGGAGGACAGGGCGGAGACGGCAGCACCGGCGGTGGCCCCCCAGGCGGCGAGGCCCGCCGCGGTGAACACCGACGGCCAGGCACGGGACAGCGGAGCGGGTGCGAGGAGTGCCGCCACCCGGCGTGGCACCGGGCCGGGGGCCGCGAAGTGCGCGAGCGAGGCCACGGGGGCGCCCCGGGTGACGAGCGCGGCCTTGGCGACGGCACGGGCGACAGTTCGGCGGCTGCCGGTGGTCGCCGCCGCTTCCTCGTCCGCCCACCGCTCCGTGGTGTAGCTGACCGAGGTGCGCAGCGGGCGCAGGAACGGGTTCGCGCTCGCGGCGAGCTGCGCGGCCAGCAGGAAGCGGTGGTGGCGGGCCGCGAGGTGGGCGCGTTCGTGGGCGAACAGGGCACGGCGCTCCGGTCCGTTCAGCTGCGCAAGCATCCCGGCCGTCACCACGACACGATCCCGGCGCCGGCCCGGGAGGGCATAGGCGTACGGAACGTCGTCGGGCAGCACGGCGACACTGCGGTCGGGCAGTGCGGCCAGCGCGCGGGTCGTGTCGCGGCGTACACGGTGGTGGCGCCAGGCAAGCTGGGAGCAGCCGGTGATGACGGCGAGCAGGGCGGGGATGGCGGCCTTGCCGGCCACCTCGTCGTAGGGGACGGCGGCGCGCACCTCCGGATCCGACCAGCCGTCGGGCAGCGGGTTGCCGGGCAGCTGGGCGGTGCCGACCACCATCAGCAGAGCCAGGCACAACGTGCTGCACACCGCGAGCACGGCCGCAATCGCGGTAAGCAGCCACGTGGCCGTACGAGGATGCAGATGGTGCTCCGCGAGCCGCGCGATCGGCCATGCAGTTAAGGGCAGCACCAGCGGCAGGAAGACGAAGACCCCCATGCGGTCAGTCTTCTCCTTCATCGGCGGTCTGGGCCAGGACATCGCGCAGCAGCTGCTCGTCCCGGGGCGACAGCGCGGTGACGAAGCTGGCCAGCACCGCCTGCCGGTTGCTCTCGCCGTCCAGGACCTTACGCATCCGCAGTGCGGCCAGGCCGGCTTCGTCGGCGACCGGCACCCATTCGAACGATCGGCCCGCCCGCTCGCGGGCGACCGCGCCCTTGGCGTGCAGCCTGGTCAGGATGGTCATCACGGTGGTGTAGGCAAGGTTCCCGGGCAGGCGTTCTTGGACCCACGCCGCTGTCACCGGCCGTGGTGCCCGACCCAGTACGGCGAGGACCTGGGCCTCGAGCTCGCCCTGACCGCGTCTGCGGGAATCCCCGTCACCCGTGCTGTGCGGGGCTGTCATGTCCTCTTGCCTCCCGTCTGCAGCACGCATGTCGTTGCGGCGCAGTTCATCGTACTGAGCCCTTGGCGTCATCTGCCGTACCCCTTCAGCAGGAGGCTGGGGGCGGCGGAGAGACGATCCCTGAGGGTTTGCTCGTCACCGGGGGGCAGGTCGGCGACGAAGCGGCTCAGCACTCCCTGCCGGTCGCTCTCCCCATCCAGGACTCGGTGCATCCTGATCGCCGCCAGTCCCGCGTCATCGAGCAGAGCCCTCCACCCGTACCCTCGCCCCAGCCGGCTCCTGGCCACGGCGTGCTTTGTCTCCAGCCGGGACAGCGCGGTTGCCACGGTGGTGTAGGCGAGGGCGGGGTCGACCTCGTCTCGCACCCAGGACGCCGGTACCGGTTCCGGCGCCTGGGAGCGAGCGGTCAGCACACCGGCCTCAAGCCTGCCGGGCTCCCTGCGGGCAGCCGCGCGCTCCGGCCCGCTCTTGATCGCGTCCACTGGCCCGTCCCTCCCGTCACCAGACCGCACGGGGTGCGGTGGCGACTGCTCCAGCGCTTCTTCTCCACTATGCCCCCGACACCGAGCATCTTCTACGGCGCTGTAGATTCTTGGCCTCGGTGTGACCGACCGGGATCTGGGGGGCGACAGGGCACAGCAGCCGTTGGAGCCCGGTGGCGGAGGACGCCACACCATGGGCAGTCACACACGGGCGTACCGCGCCGCCGAACAGGATCGGCAGCGCGCCCGCAAGGAACGCGGCGCTGGAAGCCGATGCCGACGCGGCGCGGCCGCATCACCCTGTGGAGTTCGCGTGGGGGGGCGCCCAGCAGGGCGTAGGCGGCCGGGGGCGGCAACCAGCGGGGGTGGGCGGTGCGGCGCTGCTGGGGTGCGTCCCCGGTGTCGTCTCTGGGCGGGGCTCCAGGTTCGCCGGGTCGCGGGCGCCCGTCTTGGACGAAAGTTCCGTGGCGGGGCGGCGCAGGGGGTCCGGCGCGCACGCCGGGTCCTGACGCGGGCCGCCGGCCGTGGGGTCCCAGGGGAGGCCTCTGGGCCGCACGGCCGGCAGGTGGTGGTCCCGTGGACCGGTGCCGTGTGGGGCTGTCGTGCGCACAGCATCCCGCCGCGGCGGACGGGCCCTGGCCGGGGGCTCCCGGAGTTCCCGGAGTCCCGGTCCGAGGCCGGGGGTTCTTACGGCCAGCCCTGCTTCACCCTGGCCGGTGCCGTGTTCCAGCTCTTGGGTATGAAGGTGACGACGTAGGCTCCGCGGTCGAAGTCGGTGTATCCGGCAGACCAGTTGCGGAACTTGCTCTCGTAGACCTGCATGGGCCCCATGCCGCCTTCCGGTGAGTGGTAGTGGTTGGCGTGGGTCCATATGGTGTTGTCAGGGTTTGCTTCCTTCTGGTCTCCGAACCAGCCGTAGTCGAAGTTGACGTAGCTTTCGCCGGGCTTGGCGGGGCTGCGTGAGGTGTTCCGGTCCTTCGACATGTCGACGAGGCCCGTGGCCCGCTCGGGGCGGAAGGCGTCGGGGTCGCCGTACTTCCTCTTGTCGGCGTGGCTCCAGGGGTCCTGCCCGCTCCAGAAGTGCTTCGAATAGATGACGGCCTTCATCCTGGACGGGTCGCGGTCGCCCCCGCTGCTGTCCCGGAAGGACGGGGTGTTCCGCAGAGCCGTGTAGAAGGTGGAGCGGCTGTCCTCGCCGGCGAGAGCGTCGTTCTTCTTCGTGAGCTCCGCCTTGAGGTTCGCCAGGTAGGTATTCTCGTCGCGGGAGTTCTCCAGGGCCTTGTTCATGACGGCTGCCACATCACGGGCACGGTTGAATCCCTTTGCCTCGTCGAAGCTCTGCTTGGCGATGCGCCCCTCGAACTCGGCCCGCGTCTCGCCCGGCCGGGGGCTGGTGTTCTCCAGAGCGTCCTTGTACTTGTCCTCGTCGAAGGACGCGAAGGCCAGTTTGTTCGTCGGATAGGGGCCTGAATTGACCCAGGTGACGCCGACGCACCCGTAGGAGAGCTGTTCTCGCTGCCGTTCGGTCATCTGCCGCGCCTGCCCGTCGCGGTGGCTGTAGACCTGCTGCCACTTGCGTATGTAGTTGCTGATGCCGGTCGTGGCCCTGCCTCCGTGGGCGCGGTATGCGTCGGGCATGCGGTCCAGGGGCTCTGCGGGCGGAGTCACCCGGCCGCCGGCCGCGGCGGAGGACCGGAGGGACTCGCTGGCGTTCGGCAGGCCCTCCCCCGGGGTCTTGTCCGGCCGGCCCAGGTCCAGAGCCCGCTCGTTCAGCGCGTTGATGAGCCTGATGTCGTCCGCCGTCAGGCCGTTCGTCTCGGCGTAGGAGCCCTTACCGTCGCCGCGGACGGGGGCGGGGCCGGCTGCCTGGCTGACGGAGGGGGCGAGACCGGCGGTGCACAGCACTATGCCCGCGGTGGCGAGGGCAAGAAATCCAGAGCGTTTGTACATGGAAGTCCGAGGTTCCTTTGCGGTGAAAAGCCGTATGACGGTGCGTGAAATTGCCGCGCGGCGGCAGAAGGAAGGCACCGAGCCGACGGATCGTCAGGCCGGGCGAGAAGTGATCATGTCCTGGCGTCGATTGCCCGACAACACGGCCGCTACAGAATCGGCCAGCCGCCCGATGGGGTGGTATTCGGTCATGCGGGGGCCTGCCCGTCGCCGGTACGTGCGGCGGTGGGGTTCTCCCGCCTCCTGCCGCACGATCCCGCGGCGTCACCGGTGCCGGCTGCCCGGATAGGTCCGTGGAATGCCGGGGTGCGGCGCCCGCCGGGCCGGGAATGCCATGCGCCGGCGGTGAAACAGGGGCGCCGGAATTCCGGCCCGGGCGTGCGGGGTTCCCGTCGGGGCGTCCACTGCGCGCCGTGGAGGACCGCGCAGTCTTCGCCACTCCCCTCTTCCAACCCCGGTCGGTTCACCGCCCGTTCCCGCTCCGTCACGGGCCGTCGCCATCCGGAGAACGGCCGGTAACGCCCGCTCGGGGCGGCGGCTTCGGCGACGGCGGCGGCCCAACCCGGCGCGAGGTGGGGAACCGTGGTCGCACCGGCGGCGTTGGGCGGGAGGCCAGGGGGGAGCGTCCGTGATGCGGGCCGTCGGCGGCCGCCGTCCGAGCAGCGGAGACCTCGGAGACGGCCGCACGTTCCCCGTCCTCGTCACGGCGGTTCAGGTACTGCGCGTTGAACCGCATCCACGGGCGCTCATCGTGGTGCTCGTGTAGCAGAGGTTAGAGCCACCGTTGTGGGTCGCGCTGGATCCGGAGGCGAGCAGGCGCGGTGTGCACCCAGCACACGATCATCCGGTGCCTTTCCTGAGGCCGGGGCTCGGGAGTGACCAACGACGGCGCAGGCCGGGTGCGCGGTGGACGCGCCGTCACGACTCCGATGCCGGCTGTCGATCACTCAGGTCCCGACGGCCTCTGCCCGGGGCGGGTCGGCGCCGGGTACGGAGCAGGTGAGGGCGGCGACGCGGGCGGCGAAAGAACAGGCGTCGGCGGTGTCTTCAAGGGTCAGGGTGTCGAGTCGGCGGCCGAGGTGTCCGAGCTCGGCCAGGCGGTGCAGCAGGCCGGCGGTGAAGGCGTCTCCGGCGCCCACGGTGTCGACGACATCGACAGCCGGGGCGGGGACGGTGACGCGTACGCCGTCGAGGGAGGCCAGGGCGCCGCGTCCGCCAAGGGTGATGACGACGAGACGGGCGCCGGCCGCATGCCAGGTGTCGCAGGCTTCTTCGGGGGTGGCTCCGGGCAGGAGCAGGGCGAGGTCGTCCTCGCTGAGGCGGAGGATGTCGGCGAGCGTGCACCAGTGGTGAAGCCGCTGGTGGTAGACGGTGGGCGGTACGAGGAGGGAGCGGACGTTGGGGTCGATGGAGATCGTGGTGTGCTCGCGGGCCTTGGTGAGGTAGTCCTCGATGTGACGGCCGCCGGGCCGGCGGATCAGGGCCAGGGAGCCGGTGTGCACGGCGGCGGTCTGCCCCTCCGGCATGGCGGCGGACAGTTCGTCCGCAGTCCACTGCCAGTCGGCGGCACCGTCGGCGAAGAAGGAGTACGTGGCCTGGCCGGTCTCGTCAAGGTTGGCGATGGCAAGGGTGCTGGGCTCGGAGGCCCTCACGCTGCCGGTCAGGTCAACGCCGGAGTCGCTCAGGTGGTTGCGGAAGAGGGTGCCGAAGACGTCGTCGGAGAACCGGGCGAGGAAGCGGGTAGGGGTGCCGAGCCGGGCGAGCGCGACAGCCGTGTTCGCGGGGCCGCCTCCGGGCAGAACGTCCAGCGCGAGACGGGAAGGGGAGGATCGGGCGGGGTCGGTGAAGGCATCGGCGACGCACTCGCCGATCACTGTGACACCGCGGGGAACCGGGTTCATGGACGGACGGCCTCTCTGTGGATGAGGCGCGCAGTGCGCCTGGAAGGTCAGCCCTTGACGGCGGAGCTGGCGACGCCCTGGACGAACCACCGCTGGAAGAACGCGAAGACGACCAAGACGGGCAGGACCAGCAGGACACCGAAGGCGAGGACCTGGCCCCAGTCGACGGGCATCTGTCCCTGGAAGACGCTCATTTGCAGCGGCAGCGGGCGCACCGCGGGGTCGGAGACCATCAGGACCGGCCAGAGGAAGGAGCCCCACTGGGTGAGGAAGGTCAGGATCGCCACCGAGGCGAAGACGGGCTTCGACATCGGGACGATGATCACGAAGAAGGTGCGCCAGGGGCCGGCGCCGTCGATGCGGGCGGCTTCCTCGATGCTGGGCGGGATCGCGCGGAAGAACGTGGCGAACTGGTAGATGGAGAAGGCGTTGGCGATGAAGGGGATCGCCTGGATGTAGATGGTGTTGCGCTGGTCGTTGAACAGGTAGAACAGCGGCACGGCCACCGCTTCGAACGGGACCAGCATCAGCAGCAGGACGAGGGTGAAGGCGGCGCCCTGGCCTTTCCAGCGCAGTCGGGTGAGGCCGTAGGCGGCCATGGAGTTGATGACCAGGCCGCCGAGGACCACGACGGTGGACAGCAGCAGCGAGATGCCCATGAAGCGCCAGAAGTAGCCGGTGGCGTCGGAGTTGAAGCTGTCCAGGACGGCTGTGTAGTTGTCGAAGGACAGGTTGGTGGGGAGGAAGCCGCTCAGGCCGTTGAGGACTTCGTCGGAGGGCTTGAAACTGCCGAGGATCAGGTAGAGGACGGGCAGGACGAAGAGGAAGGCCGGCACGCCCAGGACGGCGTAGTCGAGGAGGCGGCGCAGGGGGTTTCGGGTCCGGGCCATGGGGATCAGTCCTCGTTGCCGGTACGGACGACGCGGCGCTGGATCAGGGTCAGGGCGACGACGATCAGGAAGAAGACGACGGTGATCGCGGACGCCTGGCCGATGTTGTTCTGGTCGAAGGCGGTGGTGACGGCCTGGTACATCACGGTGCGGGTGGCGTCCTCGTCGAGTCCGCCGCCCTTGACGAGGACGTAGACCTGGTCGAAGACGCGGAAGGACAGCACCGAGGTGAGCATGGCGACGAAGACGAGGGTGCCGCGGATGCCGGGCAGGGTGACGTGGCAGAACTGCTGCCAGCGGGAGGCCCGGTCGAGCTGGGCGGCCTCGTAGAGCTCGCCGGGGATCTGCTGGAGTCCTGCGAGGAGGATGACCATCTGGAAGCCGACGCCCTGCCAGATGGACAGCACGATGATCGAGGCCATGGCGGTCAGACCGTTGCCGAGCCAGTCGAACGCCCCCCAGTTGCCGAAACTCACCGCGTCAAGCGCGGAGTTGAGCAGCCCGTCACCGCTGCGGGCGAGGATCAGCCGCCAGATGACGGCGACCAGGGCCATGGGGAAGACGACCGGCATGAAGAACAGCGACCGGAAGACGCCGATGGCCTTGAGCTTGCGGTTGAGCAGGATCGCCAGCGCCAGCGCGAGACCGGTCTGCGCGGGGACCACGACCGCGGCGAAGGTCAGGTTGTTCAGCAGAGCCCGCAGGAAGGGACCGGACATGTCGGGGTCGGCGAAAAGGCGCCGGTACTGCTCGATGCCGAAGAACCGGGGCGGCAGCGGCGAGCCCAGGCGGACGTTGTGGAAGGAGAGAACGACCGCGTAGACGAACGGCACGCCGACGAAGGCGATCAGTCCGCCGAGGGCCGGCGCGGACATCAGCATTCCGTGCGCCCGGTCGCGGTTCCTGCGCCCGGGCCGTTTGCGCGTGGCGGAGGTCGGGGGCGGGATCGGCTTCCTGCCTGCAGGCGTGGCGGGTGCGGGGTTCACGGTGGTCACGGTGGGGGTCCTCTCCCGGGCCGGGTGGGACGGGCACTGTCAGGGGTGCCCGTCCCTCCCGGCTGCTGGATGTCGGCTGGGGCGGCTGATCGCCGACTACGGCAGCTTGTAGCCGTCGTTGTCCGAGAAGTCCTGGTCGATGGCGCGGGCGGCCTTGGCCAGGGCGGTCTTCGGGTCGGCCCCGCCGTAGACGTCGGCCAGCGCCTGGCTGAACTTGGCGGTGACCGCGGGGTATCCGGCGGTGACCGGGCGGGTCACCGCGACACAGGACGTGTCGATCCGGGAGTCGCCGCAGGGCTTGGCGAGCTGGTCGGCGTAGAGCTGGAGCGGGCCGCCCTGCTTGTACAGGTCGCTCTTGGCGAGCACGGACCTGGTGCCGGGAGGGGCGCCGTTGGCCGCGGTCATCGCGGTGACGTTGGTGTCGTCGAGGAGGGAGTCGAGGAAGGCTCCGGCCGCCTTGCCGTTCTTGGTGTTGGCGCTGATGCCCCACTGCCAGGAGCCCTGGCCGGTCTTGGGGCCGTTGCCGAAGTCGGGCAGCGGCAGGACGACGAGGTCGTCACCGAGGGCCTTGCTGTAGGCGGGGTACATCCAGTGGCCGACCCAGCTCAGGGCGACGCGGCCCTTGGCGAATGCGTTGCCGTCGGTGTTGGGGTCCGTGTACGTCTTCCAGCCCTGGAGGGTCTCCAGCGCGGAGGCGACCGCCGGGGTGTCCAGGGCGCCCTCCGCCTTGCCGTTCTTCAGGAGCGCACCGCCGGCCGACCAGACGATCGGGGCGAAGCCATAGGTGCCCCATTCGTTGGCGTAGCCGCCGCTCTCCTGGAGGTCCAGGCTCTTGCCGTCGGAGTCCTTGGCAGCGAGCTTCTTGACGGCGTCGGTGAACTCGGCGGCGGTCCAGGCGTCGGAGAGCCCGGCGGGATACGTGACGCCGGCGGCGTCCAGCAGCTTCTTGTTGCCGTAGATGCCGAGCCCGGAGTCGTACATGCCCAGGCCGTAGTGCTTGCCGTTGATCTCGCCCTGGGCCTTGACGGCGTCGGTGGCGTTGGCCGTGGTCTTGACGGAGACATAGTCGTCGATCGCGACGAGCTTCTTGTTGTATGCGAAGTTCGCCATGGTCGGGCCGTCGAACTCCATCACGTCCGGCAGCTTCGAGGCGTCGGTGGCGGTGATGGTCTTGGTGTAGTCGGTGTCGGGGATCAGGGTCAGCTTGACCTGGACCTTCTTCTGCGAGGAGTTGAACGACGCCACCGCGTTCTGCAGGGCGGCCGACTCACTGGCCTGGCCCTGGTGGGCCCAGACGGTGATGGTGCCGGCGCCGCTGCCCTGCTCAGCGGAGGCCTCGGTTCCGCCACCGCCTCCGCAGGCGGCCAGCGCGGCCAGGGGAAGGGTGAGGGCCAGAGCAGTACAGGCTGTCCGGCGGGATCTCCTGCTCGGGGTGTTCATGGGCGGTTCCTCCGGTGGTGGTGCGGGTGAGGGCGGATGGTGCGGAGGTGCATGGGGGATTCGGGGTCGCCACAGGCCGTGGCCACGGCGGCGTGGACGAAGGGTCCGTCAGGGGGACTGCTCGTGCGGCAGTCCGGCGTCGGCACTCGGCTCCTCGACGACCAGGGGGCGCAGGTTCCAGGCATCGACGGTGTAGCCCAGGCACGCGTCCGGCGCGCCGAGGGCCTGCAGACGCCACGGGCCGCGGCCGGTCGGGTAGAAGCGCAGGGTGAGGACCTGGCCGGTGGAGGTCAGGAAGACCTCGGCGATGGAGTGGTCGACGAGTACGCGCACCTCGGCCGGCCGGCCGACAGGGCAGGGCATCCGGTAGGAGCCGGCCCGGGCACGGGCGTCCAGCGAGGCATGGTCGCGGTCGACGACCAGTTCGCCGGTGGCGGCGTCATAACGGATGTCGAGGTGTTCGGAGCCGTCCGAGGTGGTGAGAAGCCGCAGACCGGACCCCTCGGCGAGCTCCAGGCGGGCCGTCAGGTCGAAGGCGCGGCCGACGGAGCCGAGTTCCACCGGCTCCGGGCCCTGCGTCTCGCCCGAGGCGTGGACGGCGTGCTCGCCTCGCAGGGCGAGCAGTTCGGCCGCCGGCTGCTGCCGGAGCGTTCCCTCGGCGTCGACGCTGATGTCGCGGGGCAGCGTGAGCACTCCTGCCCAGCCGTCTGCGACCGCCCAGCCTTCTTCACGGGCCTCAGCGGACCAGCCCCACAGCAGCCATCGGCCGCCGGGGGCGCGCAGGAGTGCGGGCGCGTAGCAGTCCGGGCCGTGGTCGACGAGGACGGGCGGGCCGGCCGCGAAGGAGCCGCCGCTCTCCTCGCCGACCAGGGCGGTGACGCAGCGGTCGCCGTCGTGGTCGTTCCAGGCACTGAAGATCAGGGCACCGCGGTGCCCGGAGTGCGGCGGAAGGTACTGGGGGCACTCCCAGCCCTCGCCGGTGTGCAGGCCAGTGCCGCCGACCGGCTCCTGCTCGCGCCCCTCGAAGGGGCCGAGGTAGGTCCATGCCTCCAGGTCCGCCGACTCGTAGAGAAGGGCCGCGCCACGGCCGTCCGCGAGGGCGGCGCCGACCAGCATCCGCCACCGCTCGCCGTCCCGCCATACGTAGGGGTCGCGGTACATCGTGCAGTCGTCGGGCCATTCGGGGATGACCAGGTCGTTTCGCGGGGTGAAGGTCCGGCCGCCGTCGAGGGAGGTGGCGGTGGCGACCGGCTGGTGCCGGGTCGAGCGGTCCCAGCGGTTCGCGGAGTAGAAGGCGACGAGGCGGTCGCCGTCGGAGACGGCGTTGCCGGAGAAGCATCCGTCCTCGTCCAGGCCGCCGGGGGTCGGGGCGAGGGCGATCGGCAGCGGTTCCCAGCTCAGCAGGTCGGGGCTGCGGAAGTGGCCCCAGTGCATGTTCGCGTGCGTCGCACCAGAGGGGTTGTACTGGTGGAAGACGTGGTAGTGGCCGTCATGGAAGACCAGCCCGTTGGGGTCGTTGATCCAGTTCCGGGGCGGGCGCAGATGCGCGACGGGCCGGTACGGATCGGAGGGCGCGGTGGACACACGCGTGCCTTTCGGTATGTGCGGCAGAGCAGGCGAGGGCGGACGGCAACCGGGAGCAGCCGGCCGCAACCGCCTCGTGGGGCTCGGTGGAGGCGCCTTCCCGCGGCACCTGCTGTCGGCCCCGATGTCAGGGCAGGGGGCGGCCCCGCGTGATGCCGACGGCGAGGGGCGGGAAGGCGGTCTGAAGCGCCGACGCGGGGCCGGCGGGAGGAGCGCGGCTCAGCGCTCCGAGGCGCTGTCGGGCATCAGGCGGCACGGCCTGGAGCGCTCGTAGAAAATCTCAGGGGACATCTGTGTACCCTCACTGTGTTCCATGTACGGGCAGGACTGACGACCGGTCGCAACGGTCGCCTGTCACGGTGTGAAGAGCTTCGCCGTCCCGGGGTCAGAGTCGGGGCGGCGAAGCGACCGATGCCCGCGCCACCAGCGGGCAAGGCAGCAGTTCCTTCGTGTCCGGGCCCAGTGGCCGGCCCGGAGTCTTGATGAGCGCGAGCAACCGGGCCATGGCCCGTGCTCCCATCTCGTAGTGCGGCAGCTGAACGGTGCTCAGCTGCGGGTGGAGCGACTCGCAGACCAGTTCCTGGTTGTCGAACCCGATGACCGACAGGTCACCGGGGATGGACAGCCCCAGCTCGGCGGCAGCCCGGTAGGCGCCGGCAGCCATCCGGTCGTTGAAGCAGAACAACGCCGTGGGACGCTGATCCGCCGTCAGCAGTCGCCGCGCGGCCCGGTAGCCCGCGTCCACGTCACCGCCGACCGTGTTGAACGGCACCGCCGTCTCGGCGGCGACCAGCGACGGGTCGTAGGAGACGCCGGCCTGCGCCAGCGCCTTGCGGTAGCCCTCCAGGCGGCCCTGCCGGGCGGGAAGGTCGACGGTCTGTACGGTCACGCCGATCCGGCGGTGACCGTGCCTGACCAGCTCGCGCACCGCCGCGTAACCGCCCTGGGCCTCGTCGGGCACCACGGAGGGGACCGCGGGGTCGGCGGAACTCGCGTCGAGCAGCACGGTCGGCGTCGCGTGCAGGACGCCGGGCAGTTCCACGATGCGGTGGTACATGGCGGCGTACACCACGCCGTCCACCTGCCGCTGGAGCAGCATCTCGATGCTCGTGCGCTCCAGTTCGGCGTCCCCGCTGGTGTTGACCAGCAGCAGAACCACGCCCTCGGCCGCGGCGGCCTCCTGAGCTCCCAGGATCATCCGGCCCGCGTGCGGGGTGGTGGCGATCTCGTCGCTGACGAAGCCGATGGTCTGCGACCGCTGCGTCCTCAGCCCGCGTGCCAGTCCGTTCGGCGCGTACCCGAGTTCGTCGGCTGCTTTCCACACGCGCTGACGCGTCTCTTCACTGATCCGCTTGCCCTCGACGCGGTTCAGGACATGCGAGACGGTCGCGGTCGACACACCTGCCGCCGCAGCCACGTCCTTGATCCCGATCCGGCGCATCCCTGAACCTTCCAAAGTGGTTGATCCCGGGTTGCCTAATCGTTTAGGCAACCGCGTGGAGATGAGATTGCCCCCGGCCGAAGCCACTGTCAATGGCTCGTTACGAACTCGTGCCCCCGGCATGTCGGGCGCATCGCGGACGCCGGTCGTGCGGACCGCCCCCGGAGGGCGGCAGAGCCCCGGCGGCGCGTCGGGGCCGCCATGAAGGCCGGCAGCATCCGGATGCGCGCGTGACCGACGGCTTCCGGCGGCTGGGCGACGGAGGTGCCTCCCTCCGCTCCGATGACGCCGGGTGGGGGCCGGTCGGCCCTAGGCACGCAGACCGCCCCCGAGGACGATGGACTGATGGAGAACGACGGCTTTCGCGCACTCGACCGGCAGGAGTGCCTGCGTCTGATGGCCAAGGTGCCGGTCGGCCGTGTCGTGTACACCCGGCACGCCCTGCCCGCGGTCATGCCCGTCAACTTCTCCCTGGACGCGGATGCCGCCGTCCTGATGTGCACCTCGCCGGCCTCCGACCTCGTGGACGCCATAAACGGCGTCGTGGTCGCCTTCGAGGCGGACGAGTTCGATGCGGCGACCCGGTCCGGCTGGAGCGTCGTCATCACCGGACGTGCCGCCCTGGTGACCGATCCGGCCGAGCACGAGCGGCTGGCGCAGCAGGGCCCCCGTTCCTGGATGCCCTCCCGGGACAGCGTGTTCCTGCGGATCGGGTGCGAGATGGTCACCGGACGCGAGCTCACGGGGGCGCGCGCCACCCCGTGCGGAAGGCCGTAGGCGAGGGCCGCGGGCACCTTCTCCCGTGCGGAGCCCGCAGAAGGCCGTTCGGCCCGGAGCCGCGGGACGCCTCCGGGCGGCGTACCGCTGATGGGACGGGGAAGGTTCAGTGCGCCCGATGCGCGCTGGAGGGCCGCCCGCTGCGCCGTTCGGCTGTCAGCCGGTTGACCACCCCGACGACGCCGTCGACCCGCCATGCCGCCCGGATCAGCGCCGTGCTGTCGGCCCCGGGTCCGGCGGCGCCCTCGATGGTGGCGATCCCGTCCCGGACATCCACCAGGAGACTGCCGGCGTCGTGCGCGGAGCCGTGGAGGCGGACTGCGTCGGTGACGTCCGCGCGGATCTCCTCGTCGGTGCGCAGGAAGACGCGCAGGAGGTCCCGGCGGGTGGCGATGCCGATGAGCCGGTCCTCCTCGTCCACGACGGGCAGCCGGTCGATGCGGCGGCGTTCCATGATGCGCGCCGCGTCGACCACGCGCTGCTCCGGATGCACGGTGACCGCAGGGGAGGACATCAGCCCGCCGGCCGGCAGGGCGCGCGGGGCGGCGGGACCTGCATGGGCGATCCGCCTCAGGGCCCGCAGCACGCGGTCCCGGCCTGACCCGGACCGGCTGCGCATCGCCCGTCGCCCGGCCAGATCGGTCCGGGAGACCACGCCCACGACCTTGTCGTCGTCGTCCACCACCGGCACACCGCTGATGTGATGGGACGTGAGCAGACGGGTCAGCTCCTCCATGGAGGTGTCCGGGTGTGCCCGGACCACTTCGCCGGTCATCACTTCGCCCACAGTCCGGTACGTCACCACAGTTCCCATCCCCGTTCGCTCCGGTGGTTCCAGGCCGGCGCCCGCGGCAGGACCCTTCGGTCCCGGCGCACCTCCGCTCCTCGCTTCCCCGCCGTCGGGGCATCGGGGCGCCGGTGCGGCTGCCGGGGCCGCGGGGGCGCTCCACCTGCCGAAGACGGTGCGGGCCTTGGCGCTGCCGTGCAGGACCTCGCTCCTCCTGCCTGGCGTCGCCACCAGCATGGCCGCTGGAGGGGCGGGGGAACAGAACCGGTCAGGACCTCTGCCGCGGGCCGTTCGGCCCCCGTGCCGCTCTGACCTGCCGGGCCGCTCGGAGCCCGGCGGAAGAGGGCCCGACGGCACCGGCGCAGCCCCGTTCGCCCGGCTGCCGCCGCGGGTTCCGCCCGGCGCCGGGCCGAAGGGACGAGAGCGGCCCTGCGGCCCCCTGCCCCTCCGCATCCAGAAGACGCCGTTGCCCGGGCGACCGGCGACCGGCGACCGGCGACCGGCGACCAGCACATCGAGCCGTCGTTGCGTGACCTGGGCATCGGCGAGACGGCCTTCGCCACGGCCCTTCCCCCGCAAGCGCCGAACACGTCCGAGGACCAGTGCGCCCCGGCCGCGACCCGTGATCTGGCACTCCGGGCCACCCGCACGGCCGATAGGCTGTCCCGGTACTGCGGGTGATCGGCGGAGGAGGCCCAGTGGGCGTGGAGGAGCCGTTGTCGCGGATGCCTCAGATGCGGCTCGACGAGCTGCTGGAGGAGCTTCAGGCGCGTATCAACGCCGCGCGCGGTACCCGTGACCGGGTGCACAGCCTGCTGGAGGCGGTCGTCTCGGTCGGCCGCGAACTGGACCTTTCGCAGGTGCTGCGGCGGATCGTGGAAGCTGCCGCCCTGCTCGTCGACGCCCGGTACGGGGCGCTGGGGGTGATCGGCCCGGACGGCCGCACGCTGTCGCAGTTCCTCACCGTCGGGCTGACGGAGGAGGAGATCGCCAGGATCGGGCCGCTGCCGGCCGGGCACGGCATCCTCGGCGAGCTCATCCGGCACCCGGAGCCGCTCCGCCTGACGGACCTCGGCGCCCACGACGCCTCCTACGGCTTCCCGGCCCACCACCCGCCGATGCGTACGTTCCTGGGCGTGCCGATCCGCGTCCGTGAAGAGGTCTTCGGCAACCTGTACCTGACCGACAAGAACGGCGGCATGGACTTCGACGCCGAGGACGAGTCGGTGATCTCCACCCTCTCCGTCGCCGCCGGCGTCGCCATCGACAACGCCCGGCTGTACGAGGCGTCGCAGCGCCAGCAGCGTTGGCTCCGGGCCGGTTCGGAGATCACCAACAGCCTGCTCTCCGGCAATCCCCGGCTCGCGGTCCTGGCGCTGATCGCCCGCCGCGCCCAGGAGATCACGGGGGCGGCGCTCGCCGACGTGTCCGTGCCCGTCCCCGGGACGGACGACCTCGTCGTCGAGCTGGCCCTCGGCGTCGATGACGAGACGCGGCGCGGTCTGGTGGTACCGGTCGAAGGCACCCTCTCCGGCGCCGCCTACCAGGCCGGTGCGCCTGTGACCACCGTCGGTCTCGCGGAGGACGACCGCTACACGGCCGGACCGCGCCGCTTCGACGGCCTGGGCCCTGCGGTCGCCGTCCCCCTGGGCACGGCCGCCAAGGACACCCGGGGCGTGCTGCTGCTGGCCAGGCGCCACGGGGAGCCGGCCTTCACCGAAGCGGAGCTGGAGCCGCTGCTGGGTTTCGCCGGGCAGGCCGCACTCGCGCTGGAGCTGGCCGAACGCCGCAGCGACGCCGAGCAGCTCGCGCTCCTGGAGGACCGCGACCGCATCGCCCGCGACCTGCACGACCTGGCCATCCAGCGGCTGTTCGCGACCGGCATGACCCTGCAGAGCGCCGCACGGCTCGTCCAGCACGAGGGCGCCGCGGAACGCGTCTCGCGCGCCGTGGGCGACCTCGACGAGACCATCAAGATCATCCGCTCTACGATCTTCGGCCTGCGTGCCCGCGAGGAGGACACCGGGCCCAGCCTGCGCGCACGGGTGGCCCGTACCGTGGGCGAGACGGCGACCACCCTCGGGTTCCCGCCCCGCCTGAGCATGGAGGGGCTGCTCGACACCGACGTACCCCCGCAGGTGGCCGACCACGTCACGGCGGCCCTGACCGAGATGCTCAGCAATGCCGCCCGCCACGCCCACGCCACGCGGGTCGAGGTCGCCCTGCAGGCCACCTCCGACGAGGTCGTCCTCACCGTGACGGACAACGGCCGCGGAATCCCCGCCCACGGCAGGCGCAGCGGCCTGGGCAACCTGGAGGAACGGGCCCGCAGCGTGGGCGGCACCCTGGAGATCGGGTGCCCGGACCAGGGCGGCAGCCGACTTGTGTGGCGCGCGCCCCTCACCGCCGGCCCCCGTGAGTGACCTTCGGCGCGACTGACGGCGCACGTCCGCTCCGGTGAGGGGCGGGGCCGGCGGCAATGTCCGCGGCCCCGCCGGCGTTTCCGGGGCCGCCGCGGAGCAGGTACGCGGGCGCGGCGGGACGTCCGCCGTCGCAGGCCGCAGTCGTCCGGAGTGGCCGGCCGGCCCTACACGGTGAGCCGCAGGCCGGTCACCAGGTCCGGCCGGATGCGCAACGCGGAGTCCATCGCCGGGTGTTCCACCCACGGGCGCAGCCGGGCCGCGAAGCGCGCCAGCTCCCCGGCGTCGGTGATCCGCTGGGCGTATCCGGTGACCACCACGCTCCAGCCGGTGTGGCTCTCGGGGTCGATGACGTCCGCCTCGTAGGCCACCACGACACCGGTCGCCTGGGTGGGCGCCACGATCGAGGCGAGCGCGGCGCCGTCGTGCAGCCGGACGATGATGTCCTCGCCGTCCATGAGGTGGTTGACCGGGCGGACGGCCGGCAGGGCCTGATGCGTGAAGACGATGCGCCCGAGCGAGACGCTGCCGAGCAGCCGCAGGGCCTCGGCACGGCCGAGTTCTCCCATCCGCCGGGGCGCCACCGCCTCACGGTGGTCGTCCACCGCGGTGTGCGCGGCTTCCTCCTCCATCGTGCCCACCCTCCGCTCCCGTCCGGTCCCGGGCGACCTCGCCGCCGTCGGCCAGCGTCTCTCGTCGCACGGTGCGCCAGTAGGGCCGAACGGACCTTTCAGCCGTGCCGGCCCGGCTCGGCCGCGGGATGAGGGCCATCCGGCCCTGGGCGGTGGTCCCGCCGGCACGGCAGGATGCGTGGGGAGCCCCTGGGGGCGGAGGATTCGGCGAACACGGAGTGTGCGATGACGGACAGCAGCGGCGGCCTCGGCGAGAAGGAACCGGTCAGGGTCTTCCTTCTCGACGACCATGAGGTGGTGCGTCGCGGTGTGCACGATCTGTTGGACGCCGAACCGGACCTGACCGTGGTCGGGGAGGCGGGCACGGCCGAGCAGGCACTGGTGCGGGTGCCCGCACTGCGCCCTCAGGTCGCCGTCCTCGACGTGCGCCTGCCGGACGGGGACGGAGTGAGCGTGTGCCGGGAGCTGCGCTCGCGCATGCCCGACCTGGCCTGTCTGATGTTGACGTCCTTCGACGACGAGGAGGCCCTGCTCGACGCGATCATGGCCGGCGCGTCCGGCTACGTCCTCAAGCAGATCACCGGCACGGACCTGGTCACCGCGGTGCGCACGGTCGCTTCCGGCCAGTCCATGCTCGACCCCGGCGCCACGGCCCGGGTGATGGCCCGGCTGCGGGGCGGATCGCCCCGGGAGGAGCAGCCGCCGGGGCTGCCCAGCCTGACGGAGCGGGAGCGGGAGATCCTCGCTCTGGTGGGAGAAGGTCTGACGAACCGGGAGATCGGCAAGCGGCTGTACCTCGCGGAGAAGACGGTCAAGAACAACATCTCCCGGCTGCTGGCCAAGCTGGGCGTGGAACGCCGCGTACAGGCCGCCGTCATCGCCACGCAGGCCCTGGCCTGGCACGACGACCAGGGTGGTCCGGCCGGGCGCGAGGGCCGGCAGCAGCGGAACTGACGCCGGCCGCCCTCACACGGCTGCCGGCCGGCGGCGCAGCCCCTGCCCGATGCCCCGCGGCGTCGGGCAGGGGCCGACGCCTGCCACCCCGGCGCATGTACGGGGAACCCACGGGCCCGGCGGACACAGCCGCCGGGCCGCCCGCCGTCCCCCCGACCGGCCTCGGGCCCCGGCGGTCAGTCGTGCGGTACGACCGCGACGGGGCAGGGGGCGTGGTGCAGTGCGGCGTGGGCGACCGATCCGATGCGGGGACCGACGGGCGTACGGCGCGTCCGCCGGCCGACGACGAGCAGCCGGGCGCCGGACACGGCCGAGAGCAGTACCTGTCCCGCGCTGCCGATCTCGACGTGCTCGGTCACCGGCACGTCCGGGAACCGCTTCCGCCACGGGGCGAGCGCTTCGGCGAGCGCCTTCTTCTCGAAGGGTTCGAGCCCTCCGGCCTCGTCCACCAGGCGCATCGAGCCGGGGCTGTAGGCGAAGACCGACGGCAGGCTCCAGGCCCGTACCGCACGCAGGCCCGCGCCGCGTGCGGCGGCCTCCTCGAAGGCGAAGCCGAGCACGGCGCCGCTGTCCTCCGGCGACCCCTGCTGGCCCACGACGATGTCGCCGCCCTCCGCCTGCATCTGCCCGCCACGGGCGCGCACGGAGACGACGGGCCGCTTGGCGGCGGCGATCACCTGCTGACCGTAGGAGCCGAGGAGGAAGCCGACGAGCGCCCCGTGTCCCCGTGAGCCCAGCACCAGCATCTCGGACGCTTCGGCCTCCCTCAGCAGGGCGGCGACCGCGGTGTCCTCGACCACTTCGGCGGTGACCGCGAGATCCGGGTGTCGGCCGGCGACGTGTGTCTCGGCCTCGCGGAGCACGGTGCGGGCGGACGCGGCCTGCGTCTCCCTGTCCTGGACGACGGGGACCTCCAGCGGCTGCCAGAGCCAGGCGTGCACGATACGCAGCGGCATGCCGCGCAGTGCGGCTTCGCGTGCCGCCCAGTCGGCCGCCGCCAGGCTTTCCGCGGAACCGTCCACTCCTACGGTGATGACGCTGGTCATGGGGATGCCTCCATACGGTTCGACGGGTCTGGCCGCCTCGGCCGCCCGTCCTCTGGTCTCAGCATCCGGGAGAGGCGGCGGTCCGCCGAGGGCCCATCGGCCCTGACTGGCGGCCGTTCGGCCACGGCACCGGGTCCGCCGGCCGCGGCACAGGTCCACCGGCCCCGGGACCGGGACCTCCGGCCCCCTGCGCGGACCGCCCCGGCCGATCAGCGTGAAGGGGCGGCCCGCCCGGATGGGCGCCCCGAGTGCCGGACGGCCGGCTCCCCCGGGAGCCTGGAGGACCGGCCCGCGTGTGCCGCGTCCCGGCCGTCCCGGCCGCCAGACGAACGGAGTCTCCATGTCCCTTACGGTCACCGTCGGCCTCGACGGATCCCCGGAAAGCCTCGCCGCCGCGCAGTGGGCCGCCCAGGAGGCACTGCGTCGTGCCGTTCCGCTGCGGCTGCTCCGCGCCTGGGACATCGCCGAGGATCCGCGTACCCGGGTGGTCGACCCGGCGACGGCACGCGGATGGGGCGAGCGCACGCTCGCCCTCACCGAACGGCGGCTGCGGCGCCGCCACCCGGGCCTGGACGTCGAGGCGACGTGGGTGGCCGGCGACCCCGTGGAGGAGCTGTGCCGTGCTGCCGGGGAGGCGGAACTGCTGGTGCTCGGCTCGCGCGGGCTGGGCGGCCTGGCCGGATTCCTCGCCGGGTCGGTCTCCCTGGCCGTGCTCGCCCGCACGCGGCAACCCGTCGTCCTCGTCCGCCCGCACGACCCGCTGGAACCCGGGCACGACCGCACGGGGGACGTGGTGGTCGGTTTGGACGTGTCCGCCCCCGGCGACGAGCTGCTCGCCTTCGGCTTTGCCGCGGCCGACCGGTACGGCTGCGGACTGCGCGTGGTGCACCGGTGGGCCGTTCCCGCGCTCTACGGTCCCGACATGGCCGGCGGACTGCCGCTCCTCACGACGGGCATCGCCGATGACGCACGACGGGCGCTCGACGAAGCGCTGGCCCCCTGGTCCGGGAAGTTCCCGGATGTCGCGGTGGTGCGCGACATCCGCCAGGGCCGGCCGGCGCAGGACCTGACGGCGCTGTCGCACGGCGCCCGGCTCGTCGTGGTCGGCCGCAAGGTCCGCCGGGCACGGATCGGCACCCACATCGGGCCGGTCACGCACGCGGTCCTGCACCACTGCCCGGCGCCCGTCGCGGTCGTGGCCCACGACTGAACGCGCCCGGCGGCAGCGGTTGCCCGGTCACGGTGCGGCGGCCGCGTCGGGTCGTGCGAGCGCGGGGTCCGGGGCGTCCTCGCGGTGGAGGAAGGCACCGAGGAGGTCTCCGACAGGGTGGCCGGCCTCGGCCGGGTGGCGCAGGGCGACGCTGTCGTCGACGGTGTAGCGGTTGCGGCGGCCCACCCGGGTACGGGTCAGGTAGCCGGCGGCTTCCAGGTCGGCGACGATGATCTGGACCGCGCGTTCGGTGATGCCGATGCCGGCGGCGATGTCGCGCAGCCGGACGTCCTGGTCGCGGGCGATCCACAGCAGCACCCGTGCGTGGTTGGTGAGGAACGTCCACTGGTCGCCACGTGCCGATGAGCTGCCCATGACCCCCATCCTACGAACTTCGTTTCGTCTATCCACCTTTCCGGCGAACCGTTATTAGCGAAAATCTTTTCGCGTAACTGTTGACGGGTGTCGGTCTCACGGGGGACCTTTGAGGTGATTCCTCCGCATTAAGGAAGGCGGGTAGCGCCGTGACCCGACTGTTCTCCCACTCCTCACGCGACGACGTCCCCCGCCCCGGCCTCGCGGGCCTGGGCCAGCCGGTGGCGGCGGTGCTGGGCGACCGCATCGACGACGTGGCGGTGGCCGAGGCGGCTGCCCGTATCGCGCTGGCCCGCCGCGCCCCCCTGCTGTTGATCGCCGTGCTGCCCCCGCAGGCGAAGCACTGCAGCCGCGGGCCGGCCTCCGCGCCGGTGCGGGCGGTCCTCGCCCGGGTCATGCCGAGGGTCGGCCCGCTCCACCTGGGCTACATCCCCGAGGCCTTCCACCTCCCCGGGGGCGGCGGGTCGAGGCTGGCGGCGGCGAAGGGCCTGCTCGCCCTCGCCGCCCGCCACCGGGCCACGGACGTGGTGGCCGCCCGCCGCGGCCCGCACGGGCTCGGTGCGCACACGCTGGTCGAGGCCGCCGCCCTGCGCGGCGGCCCCACCGTCCACGCGGTCGCCCCCGCCTGGGCGCCCCTGCGTCCGTCCGGTCCGGCACCCCGCCCGGCCAACACCCCCGCCGTCCGGAGAGGAAGCGTTCCGCGATGAGCGACCTGGCGTTCACCGTCCCCCTGTGGGTGTGGGCCGCGGTCACCGTCGGCATCTGCGTGATGCTGGCCGTGGACCTGGTCGCCCACCGCGACAACCACGTCATCGGCTTCAAGGAGGCGGCGGTCTGGAGCAGCGTCTGGATCGCCATCGGCCTCGGCTTCGGTCTCGTCCTCTGGGCCTGGCAGGGCAGCGAGGTGTCCTCCACGTACTACGCCGGCTACCTGATCGAGAAGGCCCTGTCGATCGACAACGTCTTCGTCTTCGCCCTGGTCTTCTCCTTCTTCGCCGTCCCCGACGCCTACCAGCACAAGATCCTCTTCTGGGGCGTCCTCGGCGCCCTCGCGGCCCGGCTCGTGTTCATCTTCATCGGCGCCGAGCTCCTCGAGGTGTTCTTCTGGACCGCCTACCTCTTCGGCGCCTTCCTGATCTGGACCGGCTACAAGATGGCCGTCTCCAAGGACGAGGAAGTCCACCCCGACCGCAACCCCGTCGTCCGCCTGGTCAGGAAGCTCATCCCCACGGACCCCGGGTTCCACGGCGACAGGTTCTTCATCCGCGTCAACGGGCGCCGCGTGGCGACCTTGCTGTTCGTCGCCCTCGTCGCGATCGAGGCCACCGACCTGATCTTCGCGATCGACTCCGTCGCCGCCGTCCTCGCGATCACCACCAACACGTTCCTGGTGTGGACCGCCAACGCCTTCGCCGTCCTCGGCCTGCGCAGCCTGTACTTCTGCCTCGCCGGACTCCTGCGCCGCTTCGCCTACCTCCACTACGGCCTCGCGGTCCTCCTCGTCTTCGCCGGCGTCAAGCTCATCCTGTCCGAGACCCCCGTCGGCAAGCTCCCCATCCCCCTCACCCTCGGCGTCATCGCCGCCACCATCACCGTCTCCATCGCCTGGTCCCTGATCGCCACCCGCGGCCGGCCCGCCGACACCGCGCAGCAGCCCGTCGGGGAAGGCACCGCTGGCGAAACCGGCAAGCCCTCCGCCGCCCCCGCGGCCCCGCGGTCCGCAGCCGGCCGCCGCGGACCGCGCTCCAAGGACGCGCCATGACCGCCGCCGCGGGCCGGGCGCGCCTACCGTAGAAGCAGGTCATGGCCGGCACTACGGGCAGGTGGACGGTGAGCGGACCCGGGATCGACTATGAGGCGGTCTTCCAGGCCCTGCCCGGCGCGGCCGCCCTCCTGACCCCCGAGCTGGTGTACGCGGACGTCAACGAGGCGTTCCTGGCCGTGTCGGGGCGCACGCGCGAGCAGGTGGTCGGCCGCTACCTGTTCGACGTCTTCCCCGACAACCCCTCCGATCCCTCCGCGTCCGGCATGCGGAACCTGCGCGCCTCCCTGGAGCGGGTCGCTGCCACCGGAGAACGCGACGCCATGGCCTTGCAGCGCTACGACGTGGAGGACTCCGAGCGTCCCGGGGTGTGGCAGGAGCGGTACTGGAGCCCGGTCAACGTCCCCGTCCTCTCCCCCGACGGCACCGTCGCGCTGCTGCTGCACCGCGTGGAGGAGGTCACCGAACTCATCCGGGCCCGCGGCGCGCGCACCGGCACGGACCGCTCCCAGGTGCTGGAAGCCGAGCTCTACACCCGTGCCCGGGAACTCCAGGAGGTCAACGAACGCCTGCGTCAGGCCCACTCCCATGAACGCGAGGTGGCCCTGCACCTCCAGGAAGCGATGCTGCCCACGCCCCGTCCGCTCGGCCGCCACCGGGCAGCCGTCCGCTACCGGCCGGCCGCAGGGGCGCTGAACGTGTGCGGGGACTGGTACGACCTGGTCGACCTGCCCGGCGGCGACCGCGCCGCCGTCGCGGTCGGCGACGTGGTGGGCCACGGCCTGCGCGCGGCCGGCGTCATGGGCCAGCTCCGCAGCGCCCTGTCCGCGGCCTCCCGCGTCGCGGACGGTCCTGCCCAGGCCCTGGAGGTCCTCGGCCTGTACGCCCGCAGTGTCGACGGTGCCGAGTCCGCCACCGCCGTGTCCGTCTTCATCGACTGGCACAGCAGCACCCTCACCTACAGCAGCGCGGGCCATCTCCCTCCCGTGCTCTGCCACCCCGGCGGCACCGTCACCTTCCTGGACGAGGCCACCGACCCCCCGCTCGGCGCCCGGCCCGACCACGCACCCCGGCCCCAGGCCCGTACCGCGTTCACCAGCGGCTCGATCCTCGCCCTGTACACCGACGGCCTCGTCGAACGTCGCCGCGAGGACATCGACGCCGGCCTCGCCCGGCTCGCCGACGCCCTCTCACGCCACCGCGCGGCCGACCCCGACACCGTCGCCGACGCCCTGCTGACCGACCTCGCCGCCCCCGCCGGCGTCACCGACGACACAGCCCTGGTCATCCTCCGCTTGTGAGGGCTCCTGCTCCCTGCCCGGACCCGATCGCCCGAGGCCGGCCCGGAGGGACCTTTGGCCCCGCGCCTTGCCCCCTGCAGCCCTGCGGCCCCGACCGGCCGGATGCCAGCCTGAAGCCATCGGCCTGCACCGGCCCGGGTCCGCCGGCCATCAAGCGAGAGAACGGTGTCATGGAGCCGAAGTACGTGTACGACTTCGCCGAGGGCGGCCGGGACATGGCCGACCTGCTGGGCGGCAAGGGCGCGAACCTCGCGGAGATGGCCGGCATGGGTCTGCCCGTACCGCCCGGCTTCACCGTCACCACGGATGCCTGCCGGGTCTTCCTCGCGACCGGTGAACCCCCGCCGGAGCTGGAGGGCCAGGTGGCGGAGCACCTCGCCGCGCTCGAACGCGCGGCAGGCCGGCGTCTCGGCCAGGTCGACGACCCGCTGCTGCTCTCCGTCCGCTCCGGAGCCCGGTTCTCCATGCCGGGCATGATGGAGACCATCCTGGACATCGGCCTCAACGACCTGTCCGTGCTCGGCCTGGGCAGGACCCCCGACCGGGAGCGCTTCGCCTGGGACTCCTACCGACGCCTGGTGCAGATGTTCGGCAGCACGGTCATGGGGGTGCCCAGCGCCCGGTTCGAGGCGGTCCTCGCCGGGATCAAGAAGCAGCACCGCGCCGCCGACGACACCCGCCTGGACACCTGCGACCTGATCAGGCTGGTCGAGACGTACCAGGACCTGATCCTGGAGGAGACCGGACAGGAGTTCCCCCAGGACCCGGCCGAACAGCTGCAGCGGGCCGTCCTGGCCGTCTTCACCTCGTGGAACGGCGAACGGGCCCGGATCTACCGGCGCCGCGAGCACATCCCCGACGACCTGGGCACCGCCGTCAACATCCAGACCATGGTGTTCGGCAACCTCGGCCCCGACTCGGGCAGCGGAGTGGCCTTCACCCGCGACCCGGCCACCGGGCAGCCCGGCGTCTACGGCGACTACCTGCAGAACGCCCAGGGCGAGGACGTCGTCGCCGGCATCCGCAACACCGTTCCCCTCCAGCAGCTGGAGAACCTCGACCCCGCCTCGTTCGTCCGGCTGCGCGACTGCGTTCAGCGGTTGGAGGCCCACTACCGGGACCTGTGCGACATCGAGTTCACCATCGAACGCGGCACGCTGTGGATGCTGCAGACCCGTGTCGGCAAGCGCACCCCGCAGGCCGCCTTCGCCATCGCCGGGCAGTTGGCCGACGAGGGGCTGATCTCCCCGGAAGAGGCGCTGGCCCGGGTCGGCGGTCACGGTCTGGCCCGGCTGATGTTCCCCCGCTTCGACACCTCCGGCACCCGCGAGGTGCTGGCGCGGGGCATTCCCGCCTCTCCCGGGGCCGCCGTCGGCGCGGCCGTCTTCGACTCCGCCGAAGCGGTCCGCCGCTCCGCCGCCGGGGAGAAGGTCGTCCTCGTACGGCAGGAGACCACCCCCGACGACCTGCCCGGCATGATCGCCGCCGAGGCCGTGCTCACCAGCCGCGGCGGGAAGACGAGCCATGCGGCCGTCGTCGCCAGGGGCATGGGCAAGGTCTGCGTGTGCGGAGCCGAGGGCATCGCCGTCGACCCGGACGGGCGGCTCTTCTCGACGCCCGCGGCCACGGTGCGGGAGGGCACCGTCATCTCCGTGGATGGGTCCGAGGGCCTGGTGTTCCAGGGCGCCATGCCTCTCGCCGACTCCCCGGTGATGCGGTACTTCGAGGAGGGCGGGCAGCCTCCGGCCGATTCGGCACCGCAGGTCGTACGCGACGTGCACCGCCTCATGGGCGAGGCCGACAGCGCCCGGCGCATGGAGGTCAGGGCCAACGCGGACACCCCCGAGGACGCCGCCCGCGCCCGGCGCTTCGGGGCCCAGGGCATCGGACTGTGCCGCACCGAGCACATGTTCCTCGGCGACCGCCGGCCCCTGGTCGAAGCGATGATCCTGGCGCGCGACGACACGGAGCGGGAGTCGGCCCTGAACGCCCTCCTGCCTCTCCAGCGCCAGGACTTCATCGGCATCCTGGAAGCGATGGACGGGCTGCCCGTGACCATCCGGCTGCTGGATCCGCCCCTGCACGAGTTCCTGCCCGACCTGACGGAGCTGTCCGTACGCGCCGCACGGCGGGACGCGCTGGGGCAGCAGCCCGAGCCCCGCGAAGCCGAACTGCTGGCGGCGGTCGCCCGAATGCACGAGGAGAACCCGATGCTGGGCCTGCGCGGCGTACGGCTCGGGCTGGTGGTGCCCGGTCTCGTGGCCATGCAGGTGCGCGCCGTCGCCGAGGCGGTCGTGGCGCGCAAGCGGGCCGGCGGGGATCCCCGGGCCGAGATCATGGTGCCGCTGGTCGGCGCCGTGGAGGAGCTGCGGCTGGTGCGGGAGGAAGTGGCGAGGGTGCTGAAGCGCGTCTCCGCCGGGAGCGGCATCGCCGTGGACTGCCCGGTCGGCACGATGATCGAGCTGCCGCGAGCCGCCCTCACCGCAGACCGTATCGCGCAGGACGCGGACTTCTTCTCCTTCGGCACGAACGACCTCACGCAGACCACCTGGGGCTTCTCCCGCGACGACGTCGAGGCGGCGTTCTTCTCCGCCTACCTCGACAAGGGCGTCTTCCCGACCTCCCCGTTCGAGACGATCGACCGCGAAGGCGTGGGCCGACTCGTCAGGATCGCGGTGGCCGAAGGGCGCGCCGCACGGCCGGAACTGAAGATCGGGGTGTGCGGGGAGCACGGCGGAGACCCGGATTCCGTCCGCTTCTTCCACGACGCCGGCCTGGACTACGTCTCGTGCTCGCCCTTCCGGGTGCCCGTCGCCCGCCTGGAAGCCGGACGCGCCGCCCTGCCGCCGGCCGAAGGCGGTGACAGCCGCTGACGCCCTGCGGACACGCTGTGGACCGCGGTGGTCGCCCGGCCGGGCGACCGGGCGCCGCATCGCCGTCCGCGACCGGCGACGGAGCCGGCCGGCGGAGCCTCAGGCGAGGACGAGTACCTCCGACACCGGCCGACGAGGGGTCGCCGGGACCTCAGGACCGTAGCCGAGCCGGATGAGCATCTGCGGATGGCCGGCCGTCGAGGAGGGATCGCGGACTGCCCAGCGCAGCTGCGGCCATTCGAGGGCCTGGGAGTTGAGGGACGTGGCCAGCCCGTCGAGCGTCGCCTGCAGCAGCACCCGCTCCATGGCCTGTCCGGCGCGCAGCCAGTCCTCGCGTCCGTCATCGCGCGTGCCGAGGACTGCCAGGCAGGGCGTTTGCTCGAACACCGCGGACCGGTGGCCCTCGACGCGCCGGCCGGCGGTGAAGTCGCGCACCGGCGCACGGCCGTCGTATCGGCCGGGTCCGAGGGACTCGGCCGGGATGCCTTCCGGGCGCTCGGCGGGCGAGCCGGTCGTCCACCGGGCGATCTCCTCGCGTACGCCGGGCGCGAGCTCCTCGGCGCGCTCCGCGTCCCGCACGAGGTCGAGCAATGCCTCCACCTGCCATGCGCCCGCCACGTCGAGGCGTGCGCCCTCCGCCAGGGCGGCGCCGCGCAGCCCGTCGAGCACCTCCTCGGGAACGCCCTCGCCGGTGAACGGCTCCCTGCTCGTGTGCCGCCTGCGCAGGGCCGGGTACAGGCCGGCGAGGTCGTCGTCCCCGTCGGAGGGGGCGAAGGTGATCACGGCGAGCGTCTCGGGATCGGCGGGATCCGGCAGCAGCCGGATGTCCGGCTCCCATCCCGCGCGTGCCGCAGCGACGCGCAGGTTGAACAGGGCTGCCCCGCATCCGATGTGCAGTCCGCGGGTGGAGGGGTCGGTGTGCGGCATCGCACGGGCGGGGTCCATTCGCATGGTCAGCACACCGTCCGCCTGCGTATGGCGGAAGAGCCAGGGCTGGGCGTTGTGCATGGACGGCGCGGTCGTCGCATCGGCCACCCACGACGTGATGGACGGCGGATCCGGTGTTCGTTCGGACACGGGGTCACCTCCGGGAGGCGTGATTGTCGATGTCGACCCAGAGGACCACCATGACGGGACTGGCCGACTGATGGACCACGCCCTACGCCACATGGCGCAGACAAGCCACCGCGGGACGGCCCGCAGCAGGCGCCACCGCCGTGGAGCGGGCTGTCGTGGAGCGGGCAAGCGGCTCGGCCGCAGCCTGCCGGTGGCGTCGGTCGCTCCTTCGCCGCGAAGCGCGATGTTTCCGGCTTCGTCTCCAGCCTGCCCTCTGCGAGGCGGGCGGGGACAGGGGCCGCTCGGGTACGGCGTGGGCCGAACGGCCCTTGCCGCCTGGTGGGAGGAGGGCCGGCCGAGCGGCGGGGCCCCGGGCGGGCCGCCCCGTGCCGGATGCGGCAATCTGCCGGAGGCCGAGGCCGGCGGGCCGGGCATCCGATCGGGAGGCGAGGGGGCGGGACCGCACGCCCGGGCAGTCGCCGCAGCGGTGGCCGGCCGCGCCCGGGCTAACCGGGCGGGAGGCCCCGCCAGATCCGCTCGTAGGCGGGGCGGTAGCCCGGGGGGTCCCAGGAGGTGGCGCCGCCGCTGTTGGCCGCCGTGACGACGTGGACCGGGGCGACGTACCCGCTGGCGGGGCGGCCCGCGAAGGCGCGGTTGAACTCGTCGACGATCTGCCAGCCCTGCTGGGTGAGCGGCTCGGGCACCGTGGCGGCCTGGTACCGGCGGGCGTTGATGCGCTGGAAGGCGGACGGGTCGCCGTCGCCGGCCCCGATGTTGAGCGGCGGCCCGGAGCCGGGGCGGCCGGCGGCGCGGAACGCCGGGGCGGCGTCGGCGAAGTACAGGTCGTTGATGGCGACCGAGTACGTCCAGTCGTCGCCGAGGCGGGACAGCAGGGAGGAGACCTCCTGCGGGGTGCGCCGGCTGGCGTCCGGGATGGGGATGTTCTCGTACGACAGCAGCCGCACGCCGGCGCAGGCGGCGAGCCGCCGCCTGATCAGCCCGGCCTTGTTCCGGGCGAACGGGATCGAGTCGTCCGTGAAGAGGACGACGCCGGCGCGGCCGCCGGAGCCGGCGATGACCCAGTCCGCGCTGATCCGGGCGACGTCCTCCACGTCGGTGGTGATGTTGGTGAAGAGCTCGGGGTCGGTGCTGGGGCCGGGCGCGGCCACCGCGTGCCAGCCGACGAGCGGGATGCCCGCCGCCTCGGCCCGGGCGAGCTGCTGGGAGGTCAGGCGCGGGTCGAAGCCCCCGATGGCGATGCCGGAGGGCTTCAAGGTGACCGCCTGGCTGAGTGCGGCCTGGATGCCGGCCGGGGTGCCCTCGCCGTCGATGACCCGGACCTGCCAGCCGATCGCCGCGGCGGCCTGCCTCACGCCGGCCGCGACGCCGGCGACGCCGGGGTTGGTCATGGTCTGCGCGACGTACACGAGGGTCTTGCCGGGGACGGCGCGGGGGCCGGTGGTGGGGCCGTCCCAGGCGGTGTCGGTGCGCTCGGCGCGCCGTACGGCCTCCGCCGCCGCGCGCTGGACGCCGGGGCAGCCGCCGGCGCCCGTCGCGGCGGTGGCGGTGCGGTCGGCCGGGCCGCCGGCGGGGCCGCCGCCGCAGCCCGCGGCGGCGGCGAGCGCCGCCGACAGGGCTGCGGCCGCGAGGGCCGTCTTGCGGTGGGGGTGCACAGTGCTCCTGGTACGGGTCGGGCGGCGGGCCGGGTACAGGCCCTAAGAGGCGGGGCGGTCGGCGGCCGGTGTGTCCCGGCCGCCGGGCCCGGTCCCGGTGGCCGGCCGGGCGCGCAGGCGCCTGCGGGCGGTGTATCCGGCGAGGCCGACGGCCAGCAGGAGCGTTCCGCCGTTGAAGAGGGGGGTGGCCCAGAACTGGGCGCCGAGCTGGCCGATCCCGGCGAGGCCGACGGCGAGGAGGGCGACGGCGACGAGCGTGCCGAGGGCGTTGGCGCGGCCGGGCCGGATCGTGGTGGAGCCGAGCAGGACGCCGACGAAGGCGGGCAGCAGGTAGTCGAGGCCGACGCTCGGGTTGCCGGTCTGCTGCTGGGCGGCGAGGAGGACGCCGGCGACGCCGACGACCAGCCCGGATCCGGTGAAGGCGTGGACGGAGTGGCGGCGGACGGGGATGCCGATGGCTTCGGCGGCGCGGGGGTTGGAGCCGATGACGTACAGGTAGCGGCCGAGCGGCAGCCGTTCGAGGAGCACCCACAGGGCAGCGGCGGTGGCGAGGACGCAGTAGGCGGGGACCGGCAGGCCGAGGAACGTCGCGTCGTAGAGGCCGGTGAAGGCGGGCGGGAGGCCTTGGGGGCCGGGGACGATGCGGCTGCCGTCGGTGATCATGCCGGTGAGGGCGTACATGCAGCTGCCGGTGCCGAGGGTGGCGATGAAGGAGTTGATGCGGCCGTACTCGACGACGATGCCGTTGAGGGCGCCGGCCAGCGCTCCGCCGACGACGACGGCGAGGCAGGCTGCCTGCCAGGGCCAGCCGGCGGTGACGATGAGGTGCATGACGAGGACGTGGGCGAGGCCCAGGCCGTAGCCGATGGAGAGGTCGAACCGGCCGGCGGCGATGGGCAGGGTCGCGCCGAGCGCGAGGAGGGCGGGGATGGACTGGTTGGAGAGGATGGAGGAGACGTTGTCCCGGGTGGGGAAGGTCTCGGGCAGGGCGGCGGAGAAGAGCAGGAACAGGGCGACGGTGAGGACGGGCAGGCCGTAGCTGCCGAGGAGGTGCGCGGCGCGGTGGCCCCGCGGGGGGCGTCGGGCGGGGGCGGCGGTCACCGGTCGGTCGTGCTTCCGGTGATGGCGGGCATGGCGGAGGCGGTGCGGGTGAGTTCGGCGGCGGTGAGGGAGGCGCCGGAGAGCTCGGCGGAGACCCTCCCGCGGACGAAGACGAGGGCGCGCCCGCAGAGGTCGGCGACCTCCTCGAAGTCGCTGGAGACGAGGAGCACGGCGAGGCCCGCGTCGAGGGCGTCGTCGAGGAGCCGGTGGACGGCGGCCTTGGCTCCGACGTCCACGCTCGCGGTGGGCTCCTCCAGGACCAGCAGGCGCTGCCGTCCGTGCAGCCAGCGGCCGACGACGACTTTCTGCTGGTTGCCGCCGGAGAGGGTGGCGATGGGCACCTCGCTGTCGGGCGGGCGCACCGCGAACCGGCGGATCAGGGCGGCGGCCTCGGCGCGTTCACGCCGGCCGCCGGTCCAGTGCCAGGCGGGGACGCCGTTGGCGCGCGGGTTGGCGAGGAGGTTCTCCCGGACGGTCAGGTCGGCGGCGCAGCCCTCCTGCTGGCGGTTTCCGGCGACGAATCCGACCCCGGCGGCGACGGCTTCGGCGACGGAGCGGGGCCGGTGGGGGCGGCCGGCGAGCAGGGCCCGGCCGCCGAGGAGCGGGAGGGCTCCGGCGAGGGCGCGGCCGAGGTGCATGTGCCCGGCGCCGGTGAGGCCGACGAGCCCGAGGACGTCCCCGGCGTGGAGTTCGAGGCTGACGGGGCCGGTGCGCTCGGTGGCGGCGTCCTCCAGGGCGAGGACGGGCGGCGGGGCGGCGACCGCGGCAGCGGCGGGGCGGCGGGGCCGGCGCAGGGCGTCCGGTGCGCTGCCGGCGATGTCGTGGACGAGGCGGGCGGGGCTGTAGGGGGCGAGGGGGCCGTGGCTGGCGACGCGGCCGTCGCGGAGCACGGCGAAGGTGTCGGCCACCCGGTACACCTCGTCGAGGCGGTGGCTGACGTACAGGATGCCGTGGCCGCGGTCTCTCAGGGAGTGCAGGACCTCGAAGAGGTGCGTGCAGTCGGCGGCGGGGAGGGTGGCGGTGGGCTCGTCGAGGACGATCAGTTCGCTGTGGCGGGCCAGGGCGCGGGCGATGGCGACGAGCGAGCGCTCGGCGGGGGCGAGGCCGGCGACGGGGGCGCCGGGGTCGAGGTGGCCGGAGACGAACCGCAGTGCGTCGGCGCAGCGGTCCCGGGTGCGGCGCCAGGAGATGAGGCCGTGCCGGCGCGGGTAGCCGGTGCCGAGCGCGATGTTCTCGGCGACGGTCATCCACTCGACGAGGCCGGGATCCTGGTGGATGAAGGCCATCCGGGCGGAGGCGGCCGCGGAGCCGAGCGGGTGCCCGGCGACCGTCGCCTCCCCCTCGTCGGCGTGGTGGATCCCGGCGAGGATCTTGATGAGGGTGGACTTGCCTGCTCCGTTGGGGCCGAGCAGGGCGAGGACGCTGCCGCCGTGGAGGTCGAGGTTCACGCCGTCCAGGGCGACGGTGCCGCCGAACCGCTTGCCGAGGCCGCGTATCCGGACGAGCGGCGGGTCGGCGGGGGGCCGGGGCGGGCTGTTCGGGGTGTCGGACGGGTCATGCACGGACGTCTCCGGGGCCGCCTGGCGGGTTCGTGATCCGGATGCTACTGGTAATCATCCACCTGTATCCGACATGTCGCCCCGTACTGTGGCCCCAATGGGCCAGTGGGCGGGCGGGTGCCTGCGCCGGCCCGGCTCAGGCGGGCGGGCTCACGCGGCGTCCAGGGCGCACTCGGCCCAGATCACCTTGCCGCGGGGGGTGTAGCGGGTGCCCCAGGCCTGGGAGACCTGCGCGACGAGGAACAGGCCGCGCCCGCCTTCGTCCGTGCCGGCGGCGCGGCGCAGGTGGGGGGCGGTGCTGCTGCCGTCGGAGACCTCGCAGATCAGGGTGCGGTCGTGGATCATACGGACCTGGATGGGCTCGCCGCCGTAGCGGACGGCGTTGGTGACGAGTTCGCTGAGCAGCAGCTCGACGGCGAACGCCGGCTCCTCCAGGCCCCATGCGGCGAGCGTGCGGGTGGCGGCGGCCCTGATCTCGCCGACGCAGGCCGGGTCCGCCGGGACGTCCCAGGCGGCGATCCGCTCGGCGGGCAGGGTGTGGATGCGTGCGGCGAGCAGGGCGATGTCGTCCTCGGGGTGCTCGGGTGCGACGGCGTCGATGACGGAGCGGCAGGTGTCCTCGGGGGTGCGGCCGGGGTGGGCGAGGGCGCGGCGCAGGTCTTCGAGGGCGGCGTCGATGTCGCGGTGGCGGTCCTCGACGAGTCCGTCGGTGTAGAGGACGAGGGTGCTGCCTTCGGGCAGGTCGATCCCGGCTGTCTCGAACGGCAGTCCGCCCAGGCCGAGCGGGGGTCCGGCGGGCAGTTCGGGGAAGTCGACGGAGCCGTCGGGGCGGACCACGGCGGGCGGGAGGTGGCCGGCCCGGGCCATGGTGCATTCGCGGGTGGTGGGGTCGTAGATGACGTACAGGCAGGTGGCTCCGACGATGCCGGTGCTGCCCGTGTCGCTCTCGCCGCCCTCTTCCCGGTCCAGGCGGACCAGGAGGTTGTCGAGGTGGGTGAGCAGCTCGTCCGGGGCGAGTTCGAGTTCGGCGAAGTTGCGGGCGGCGGTGCGCAGCCGGCCCATGGTGGCGGCGGCGTGCAGCCCGTGGCCGACGACGTCCCCGACGAGGAGGGCGACGCGGGTGCCGGAGAGGGGGATGACGTCGAACCAGTCGCCGCCCACCCCGGATTCGGCGGGCAGGTAGCGGTGGGCCACCTCGACGGCGCCCTGGTCCGGGAGGCGGTGCGGGAGCAGGCTGCGCTGGAGGGCGAGGGCCAGGGTGTGCTCGCGGGTGTACTGGCGGGCGTTGTCCATGCACAGGGCGGCGCGGGCGCAGAGTTCGCGGGCGAGCCAGGCGTCGTCGTCGGCGAAGGGGGCGGGGTCCTCGGAGCGGTAGAAGGCGGCCACGCCGAGGAGGCCGCCTCGGGCGATCAGCGGGGCGGCGACGAGGGAGTGCACGGGGTGGCCGCCGACGGCGGCGGCGCGGTCCGGTCCGCGGGCGAGCCATCCGCCGGCGGCGAGGTCGGGCTCGACGACGGGCTTGCCGTCGGCCAGGCAGCGCAGGTGGGGCGTGCCGGGTCGCAGCTCGACGGGGCTGCCCTCGGGGCGGAAGGGGTGGTCGTCGCGGATGCCGTGGACGACGGTGCGCCGGACGGTGCCGGGGGCGTCCGAGGGCTCCTCGCCGCGCAGGACGGCTTCGGGTATGTCGACGGTGACGTAGTCGGCGAGGCCCGGGACGGCGGCCTCGGCGAGCTCGCGGGCGGTGCGGTGGACGTCGAGGGTGGTGCCGATCCGGGTGCCGGCCTCCGCCAGGAGTTCCAGGCGGCGGCGGGCGGCGAGGGCGTACCGGCCGACTTCCGGTTCGCCGACGAGCACGAGCCGGGGGGAGGCGCCGCCGGGGTGGTCGCGGTCGGGCCCGGCGCCGTTGCGGCCCGCGGCGGGTGCGGCGAGCGGGCCGGGCGGGGGGTGTGGGGCCGGAGGTGCGGCCGCTGCGGGCGGGGCCGGGGTGGCGGCGGGCGCCGCCCCCACCGTGGAGAGCGCCATGGCGTGGCGGGCGGGCGGTTCGCCGTCGGTGAGGACAGCCTCGACGGCGATGCCCTCGATCCCGGTGCCGCTGGTGACGGGGCGGCTGAGGAGGGTGGCCCGGCGGCCGTGGAGGAGGATGACCTCGACGGCCGCCCGCTGGGTCGAGGAGATCAGCTCGGCAGCCCGCTCCTTCAGGACGGACTCGTCGCGCGGGTCCAGCAGGGCGCCGGGGGGTTCGGCCGCCGGGTGGGGGACGGCGTGCGGGAACGCCCCGTCGGCTCCGGCAGGCCGTCCGTCCGCGTGGGCGCGCGCCCGCGCGTCGAGGTAGCTCCGGAGGAGGGCGCGCTCCCGCAGCGAGGTCTGCTCCGTGAGCCGGCGCTCGACGGCGTGGGCAGCGCGCCGGATCAGGGCGGTCAGCTCCGGGTCCTCGTCGCTGCGCGGGTAGCCGAAGCAGAGGACGCCCTCCACCAGTCCGTTGAGCTGGTTGCGGACGGGGGCGGCGCAGCATGCGTTCGACTGGGAGCGCTCCGCGAAGTGCTCGGCGCCGTAGACCTGGACCAGGCGGCGTTCGGCGAGGGCGAGGCCGATGCCGTTGGTGCCCGCGAAGCGCTCGGCGAAGACGAAGCCGGGCACGGTCTGGATGGGCGGCAGGCTGCGGGCGAGTCCGGGTTCGCCGAAGCGTCGCTGGAGGACGGTCCCGGCCGCGTCGGCGAGGGAGACGTTCATCCGGCTGCCGGCGAAGCGGGCGGCGAGCTGGTCGAGGACGGGCTCGGCGGCGCGGACGAGCCGGCTGTCGGGGTCGAAGTCGTCGCGGTACGGGAGTTCGGTCTGGTCCGGGGAGAGGCCGAGGAGCCGGCACCGCTCCCAGGAGTGCAGGATCGGGCTCCGTACGCCCGACTCGACCGGCTCGCCCAGAAGGAACCGCTCACGGGAGCGTACGGGGCTGATCGGCTCTCCCGCGACGCCCATCTGCACCACTTCCCTCTCACCGGTGCGGCGAGAACGGATACCCCGCTAAATGGCCAGAATATATCCCTTTTGTCCGGTCGTGCCGGGTCGGCGGCCGTCAGAGCACGGCCACCGGGCAGACGGGCGACCCGGTGCCCCCGGGCACCATCAGCGGCGCCACGACCAGCGCGAACTCGTACCGCTGCGCCTCGGCGCAGGCCGTGGAGAGCTGTTCCAGGTCGAGGTTGTCGAGCAGCGGGACCCCCATGGCGGCGACGGCCAGGGCGTGCACGGGCGAGTGGACGCCGGCGACCGGCGAGGGGCGGACGTCGCTGTCCCCGTCGGCGCCGAGCAGGCTGATGCCGCGCTCGGCGAGCAGCGGCACTGCGTCCGGGTGGAGGCCGGCGCTGGCCGTGCCGGAGTCCCAGGGGCCGGTCTCGCCGCGGCGCCGGAAGCGGCCGGTCCGCAGCAGGAGGGCGCAGCCCTCGTCGAGGGTGGCGCCGAGGAGCCGCTCCGCGTCGAGGAGGTCGCGGGCGTGGAGGGTGTGGCCCGGTTCGAGCCAGTGCACGCCGAGGGCGGCGGGGAGGTCGAGCAGCACGCCCCGGGTGAAGAGGGCGCCGAGGTCCGCGACCGAGCCGAAGCGGGCCCCGCCCGCGCCGACGGCGTCGCGGGCGGGCGTCCCGCCGTAGAGCTCTCCGCGGTAGGCGACGTGGGAGAGGGCGTCGAGGTGGGTGACCGCCTTGCCGTGGTAGTCGGCGGCGAGGAAGTCCTTGTGGGTGGCGGGCTCGGCGGGCTCGACGTCGCCGAGGTCGGTCATGTGGTGGAGGGCCGGTCGGCCGTTGTCGGGGCCGGGCCGGGTGTCCCAGGGCAGGCCGAGGGGGACGGTCCGCCCGGAGCGGACCAGGGCGGCGGCCCGCCGCACGTGGTCGGGGGTGACGCGGTTCCACGCGCCGCGGCCGGCGGGGGTCCAGCGTCCCCAGGTGCGTACGGAGTCGAAGAGCCCGTCGAATTCGGCCCGGGAGAGGAGGGGGCCGTGGCCGGGCGGGTCGTCCGCGGCCGGGTCGGGCAGGGGCCGGGGCGGGAGGGGTGCGTCGGCTTGGCCGGTGCTCATGGTGGTCGGCCTCCCAGAGGGTCGTCCGGGGAGCGGGGCGGCGGGGCGCGACGAGTGGCAGCAGCGGTGCCGGGAGGCGCAGGCTGGACCCATGCGGGCGCCCGTGCATCCGGCCCCTCGACCGGGGGCCGGCGGTCATCACCAGGTCCTCTTCGTGCTCGCGGAGTGCGTTCCGTTCGCGCTGGCCCTGATGGTGCTCATCATAGAGCTCACCCCCCTGCACTTCCTGTACACCGGCCCCGTGCTGTGCGCGACGCCGGCGCTGGCGGCGGTGACGATGGGGCCGAAGGGCACGCTGGCGGCTGCCGGGCTGGCGGTCGCGGTGAGCATCACGACGGCCACGTACAACCAGGCCTGGGGCAGCGGGCAGGTCTATGCCAACTTCCTCGCGCTGTTCCTCGTGTCGATCGCCAGCGTGACCACGAGCAACACCGTGCGCGTCCGCCGGGAGAGCGAGCTGAACCAGGTCCGCCGGATCGCGGCGGCGGCGCAGGAGGTGCTGCTGCGGCCGGTGCCGGAGCGACTGGGACCGGTACGGGCGGCGAGCATGTACCTGGCGGCGGAGACGGGGGCGCAGATAGGCGGGGACCTGTACGAGGCGGTGCAGACGCGGTTCGGGGTCCGGATGATCGTCGGGGACGTGCGCGGCAAGGGCCTGCCCGCCGTCCGGGCGGCCGCGGTGGTCCTGGGCGCGTTCCGGGAGGCGGCGCACTACGAGGAGGACCTGGTGGAGGTCGTGGCGCACTGCGGGGCGGCGCTGCGGCGCGACGCCGTGGCGGCGGGCGCGACCGACGAGCACGGCCTGCTGGAGGGCTTCGTCACGGCACTGGTGGCCCAGGTCGGCGAGGGGCCCGTCGTGGAGGTCGTCAACCGCGGGCATCCGCCGCCGATGCTGCTGCACGAGGGCAGGGCGCGGCCGCTGCTGCCCGCCGCGGCCCTGCCTCCGCTGGGCCTGGAGGAGTTCATCGCCGGCCCGCCGGGTGTGACGGAGGCCCACCCCTTCGCGCCCGGCGACCGGCTGCTGCTGCACACCGACGGGGTGATCGAGGCGCGCGACGGCGACCGCGTCTTCTTCCCGCTGCCGGAGGCGATGGAGCGGCTGGACGGCTGCGGCGGCCGGGAGTTCCTGGACGGGCTGCGGCGGGAGCTGGTCCGCCATACCGGCGGCCCCCTCTCCGACGACGTGGCCATGGTCCTGGCCGACAGGGTGGCGGAGGCGGCCGTCGGCCCGGCCGGTGCGCCCGGGCCGGTATGCCCCTGAGCGTCAGCGCGGCCCGGGGGCGTCCGCGGCGCGTGCGGCGGCCCAGCGGGCGGTGAGCGCGCCGGTGGTGGTGAGGGTGGCGACCAGGGCCAGGGAGTGGCGCAGCACGTCGGCGGTGTAGGCGGCGGGCACTCCGGCGACGGCGTCGGCGGGGACGACGACCTCGTAGCCGAGGTTGACGGCGTCGAAGACGGTGTTCGGTATCGCGATGTTCGCGGAGACGCCGGCCACGACGAGGGTGCGGATGCCGAGGTTGCGCAGGAGCGCGTCCACACCGGTGCCGGCGAGCGGCGACAGCCCGTGCAGCCGCCGTACGACCAGGTCCTCCTCGGCAACCCGGATCGGCGGTGCGACCTCGGCGGCCGGGCTGCCCGCCAGCTGCTGCACCGGAAGCCGCGCGGCGGCGCGGAAGAGCCGGGCGTTGCTGCCGGCGCCGCGCCCGTCCGGGCGGCGTTCGGCGACCGCGTGCAGCACCTGCACTCCGGCCCCGTGCGCGGCGTCGACCAGCGCGGCCACCCGTGCCAGCATGCCCGAGTCGCGGGCCTCGCGGGCCAGCTCGGGCAGGGCGCCTCCCTCGCCCACGACCCCGCGCTGGCATTCGACGGTGAGGAGCGCCGTGGCGCCCGGAGCGCCGGGCGCGGGGCGATCGGCTGGGCGGCGACCGGATGGCGGCATGGCTCCCCCTGGCGCGGCGGACGGCGAGGCCCCATGATTCCTGACACACAGTCAGATGTGAAGGGGTGGGTCAGTTGGCCGGAGCCTTCGGTACGCAGCGGCGCGGCCGCCGCATCATGATGACCGCCGAGGAGGCGGACGCCTTCCTGCGCGGGCAGCGGACCTGCCGGGCCGCGACCGTCTCCGCGGACGGCCGGCCGCACGTCGGGGCGCTGTGGTTCGCCTGGGACGGCGCCTCGCTGTGGCTGTACTCGCTCGTCCGCAGCCGCCGCTGGGCGGACCTGCAGGCGGACCCCCGGCTGTCGGTCGTGGTGGACGCGGGCGAGGAGTACGGGGAGCTGCGCGGGATCGAGCTGTCCGGCCGGGCGGAGTTCGTCGGCGAGGCCCCGCGCACCGGGGCGCCCTGCCCGGAGCTGGAGGAGGTGGAGCGGATCTTCCCCGTGAAGAACTTCGGCGTGGCGCAGATGCCGCACGACGGCCGCCACGCCTGGATCCGCCTCACCCCGGAGTCGGCCGTCTCCTGGGACTTCCGCAAGCTGTGAGACCGGGCGCGGGGCCGGTTCACCGCGCCCCGGGAACCCGCTCCGCCGCCCCGGCGGCGGTCCGCAGGGCGTCCAGGGCGGCCCGGATCGAGGGCCTGCGGTCGGCGTCGGCCCGCCAGACCGCGTACACGTGGCGGCGGACGGCCTCGCCGACCGGCAGCAGCCGCACCCCGGCCGGGACGGGCCCGCGGCCGAGGCGCGGGGTGACGCACACCCCGAGGCCGGCCTCGACGAAGGCGAGCTGGGTGTGGTGCTCCTCGGCGATGTGCCGGATGCGCGGCTCGACGCCGATGCCGCGCAGGGTGTAGACGAGCCACTCGTGGCAGAACTGGCCTTCCTTCCAGGAGATCCACTCCTCCTCGGCGATCTCGCCGAGCGAGACCTGCGTACGGCCGGCGAGGGGGTGCCCGGCCGGGACGGCGATGTCGCAGAGGTCGTCGAGGAGGTGCTCCCTGGTGAGCTCTCCCGGCACCGGCATCCGCTTGTTGTGCCAGTCGATGGCCAGCGCGAGGTCGAGGTCTCCGCGGACGACGGCGGCCATGCCCTCCGCGGGCTCCTGCTCCCGTACGCGGGGCCGCAGCTCGGGGTGGTGGCTGCGCAGCTCGGTCAGGGCCCGGGGCAGCAGGCCGCGCATGCCGGTGGGGAAGGCGCCGATCCGCAGCTCGCCGACGGCGCAGCCGCGGCGGGCCTCGATGTCGGCCTGGGCCAGTTCGACCTGGGAGAGGATCCGGGCCGCGTGCTCGGCGAGCAGCCGCCCGGCGTCGGTGAGCCGGACGCCGCGGCCGTTCTTGGCCAGCAGCGGCTGGCCGACCTCGCGCTCCAGCTTGGCCATCTGCTGGGAGACGGCGGAGGTGGTGACATGGAGTCCGCCGGCCGCGCCGCTGACGGAACCGTGGCGGGCGAGGGCGTCGAGGGTGCGCAGGCGCTCCAGGTTCAACATGTAAGCAATGCTACGCCGTCACTGCCAAAGAATCTTGCTTGTGCTACGCAGTGGGGCACAGCAGAGTACCTGTCATGAGCGCACCCGCCACACCCCGAACCGCCGCCCCACCCACCACCAGCACCCCACCCGCCCCACGCGCCACGAGCCGCGTGGACTGGCGGCTGCGCTTCGCGCTCCTCTCCGTCGTCTGGGGCTTCAGCTTCCTGCTGATCAAGGTGGGAACAGAGGCGTACGCCCCGTTCCACGTCGCGCTCGGCCGGGTCTTCTTCGGCGCCCTCGCGCTCATGGCGGTGCTGCTCCTGCGCCGCGAGCCGCTGCCGCGAGGCCGCCGCACCTGGATGCACCTGGCCGTCGCGGCCCTGCTGCTCAACACCGCCCCGTTCTCGCTGTTCTCGTACGCCGAGCTGACCATCCCCTCCAGCCTGGCGGGGATCTGCAACGCCACCTCCCCGCTGTGGGGCATGGCGCTGTCGCTGGTCGCGCTCTCGGAGGACCGGCCCACCCGCCGCCGGGTCGCCGGCCTCGGCCTCGGCTTCCTCGGGGTGCTGACCGTCCTCGGGGCGTGGCAGGGCTTCGCCGGCCTCGACGCCAGGGGCACCGCCCTCGCGCTGCTCGCCTCGCTCTGCTACCCGATCGGCTGGATCTACGTCCGCCGCACCCTCGCGTCGGTCCCCGGCTCCCCGGTCGCACTGACCGGCGGCCAGCTCCTGCTCTCCACGGCGCAGCTGCTGCTGGTGAGCGCCGTGTTCACCACCGCCCCCGGCGCGTTCCCGCTGTGGCCGACGCTGTCGGTGATCACCCTGGGCGCGCTCGGCACGGGCATGGCGCTCCAGATGCAGTACGGCCTGGTCGCGGAGGTCGGGCCGACGACGGCCCAGATGGTCACCTACTTCATCCCGGTCATCGCGACCGCGGCGGGCGTCGCCCTGCTGGGCGAGAGCCTCCACTGGAACACCCCGGTGGGCGCCGCGATCGTCCTCGTGGGCGCGGCGCTCACCCAGGCCCGCCGCCGCCAGGGCCTGTATTGAGTTGCCCCGTGGAGCAAGGAGCGGCGTTCGGTGCGTGCCCTCGGTGTGCGGGACGAATGTCCTAGTAGCTCCGCTACGAGGACATTCGGCTCGTGCGCCGAGGGTGCGTGCCGGGCGTCGCGACGCCGCGGGGCAACTCAATACAGGCCCTGGCACTACCAGGGCCGTGCGGCCGGGCGCCCGCCCCGTCAGACGGTCCGGCCGCCGGCGCCCGGCCGGACCGCTGCGGCCAGCGCCTCGGCCAGTGCGGGGGCCTCCGCGGGCTCCAGCCCGGACACCGTCACCCGAACGCCGGGCCCCGACCGCACCCGGAAGCGGCTGCCCGGCGCCACCGCCCAGCCGGCCGCGAACATCCGCGCCACCGCGCCCGCCTCGTCGGCTGCCGGCACCCACACGTTCAGCCCGCTGCGGCCGTGGGCCCGTACGCCGTGCCCGGCGAGGGCCGTGATCAGTGCGTCCCGCCGCTCCCCGTACGAGCGGGAGACCCGTACGGGGTCCACCGCCCCGGCGGTCCACAGCTCAACGACCGCGTACTGGAGCAGCCGGCTCACCCAGCCCGGCCCCAGCCGCTGTCGGCCGCGGACCCGGTCCAGGGTCACCGCGTCACCGGTGAGCACGGCCAGCCGCAGGTCCGGCCCGTACGCCTTCGCGGTGGAGCGGACGAGCGCCCAGTGGGCCGTCACCCCGCCGAGCGGGTGCAGGGGCGCGTCGGTGATGCCGTGCCCGTGGTCGTCCTCGATGACGAGCACCCCGGGGTGTGCGGCCAGGACGGCCCGCAGCTCCGCCGCGCGCCCGGCGGCGACGACCGCGCCGGTCGGGTTCTGCGCCCGGGCGGTGACGACCAGCGCCCGCGCCCCGAGCCGCAGCGCCTCGGCGACGGCGGCCGCCGCCGGACCGTCGTCGTCGACCGCCACGGGCAGGACGCGCAGCCCGAGCGCCGCGACCAGGTCGAGGAGGCTGCCCCAGCCGGGGTCCTCCACCGCCACGGCGTCGCCGGGCCGCAGGTGGGCGGCCAGCACGCGTTCGATCCCGTCGAGCGCCCCCGAGGTCACGGCCACCGGGCCCGCCGCGACGCCCTCGGCGTCGAGCGCGGTCCGGGCCGCCCGGGCGAGCTCGGGCACGACCGGGTCGTCCCCGTACAGCGTCGGCCGCCGCGCGTGGCGGGCCGCTGCGGCGGCGAGCGCCGCGCCGAGCGGCGGCAGCAGCCGGACGTCCGGATTGCCCGAGGCGGTGTCGCGCGCCCCCGGCGGCAGCGGCGGCTGGTCGCGCGGGGCGGTGGCAGGGCGCCCGCGGACCCGGCTGCCGCGGCGGCCCTCCGTCTCGATGACCCCGCGCTCACGCAGGGTGCGGTAGGCCGCGGCGACCGTGTTCGGGTTGACGCCCAGCTCCCCCGCGAGTTCGCGCATCGGGGGCAGCAGGGTGCCCGGGGCGAGAGCGCCGGAGGCGACGCCCTCCTCGACGGCGGCGGCGATCTCCGATGCACGCCGCCCACTGATCCGATATTCTCCTAGCACAAACACAATTATGCACTAGTGCAATGAGGTGCGCATGACCGCCACGCCCGAGACGCCGGCACCGGCCGCCGCCTCCTACGAGCCCACCGACCGGACCGTCCCGAGCCGCTCGCGCGCGCGGGCGCGCTACGACCGCGAGACGGTCCACGCCATCCTCGACCAGGGGTACGTCTGCCACCTCGGCTTCGTCCGGGACGGCGCCCCGGTCGTCCTGCCGACGCTGTACGGACGCATCGGCGAGACCCTCTACCTCCACGGCTCGACGGGATCCCGGCCGCTGCTCGCCGCAGGCCGCACCGACCCCGGCCTGCCCGTGTGCGTCACCGTCACCCACGTCGACGGCCTGGTCCTGGCGCGCTCCGCGTTCCACCACTCGCTGAACTACCGCTCGGTGGTGGTACACGGCACCGCCCGCCAGGTGACCGGTGAGGAGGAACTCCGCAGGGCCCTCGACGCCCTGGTCGACCAGGTGGTGCCGGGCCGGTCGGCGGACTCCCGGCCCGCGTCCGCGAAGGAGCTCGCGGCGACGGCGGTGGTCCGCCTGGACCTGGCGGAGGTGTCGGCGAAGGTGCGGACCGGCGGCCCGAACGACGACCCGGAGGACCTGGGCCTGCCGTACTGGTCGGGGGTGGTCCCCGTCGCACCGGCGTACGGGATGCCCGTCCCGGCCGCCGACCTGGCCGCCGGGATCGCCGCCCCGGCCTACCTCGCGGAGCTCTGAGCCGGTGCGGAGCCGGGCCGGGGCGCCGGCCCGCCCGCACCGCCGCCCGCACCCCCGCCGCCGACGACACCGCGGTCGGCGGGCCTGCGGGCCTCCGCCGCGATCAGCGCGCCGACGGCGGCGAGCAGCAGCACCGTGCCGAGCACGACTCCGCCGGTCAGGCGCTCCCCCAGGACCAGCACGGCGATCACGGCCGCGCTGACCGGCTCGATCAGCATGACCACGGACACGGTCGCGGCCCGTACGGCCGCCGCCCCGGTGAAGTACAGGGCGTACGCGAGGGCCGTCGGCACGACGGCGACGTACGCCAGCAGCCACAGCACCCGCCCGAGGTCGGCGGCGTGCGGCAGCAGCCCGCTCCCCTCGGCGGCGGCGAGCGGCAGCAGGCACAGCGCGCCCACCCCGGCCGACCAGGCGGTCGTCACGAGCGGGTCGCCACCCGCCCCGCGCCGCCCGAGGAGCCGGGCCCGCAGGGTCATTCCGGCGTAGCCGGCGGCGGAGAGGAGGGCCCAGGCGACACCCGCCGGCCGGACCTCGCCGCCGCCGCTGCCGAGGACCAGCACGCCGAGCCCGGCGAGCGCCCCGAGGACGGCGAGGACGCCGCCGGTGCCGAGCCGCTCCCCCATCCAGTGGCGGGCGCCGAGCGCGATCAGCACCGGGCCGGCTCCGAGGGTGACGACGGTCGCGACCGCCAGCCCGGTGTCGCGGACGGCGGCGAAGTAGGCGGCCTGGAACAGCGTGAACAGCAGCCCGGTCCCGATCAGCGAGCCGGTCGAGGGCCGCGCGGCGGGAGCGGGGCGGGGTCGGCGGCGCACAGCGAGCACGCCGAGCAGGACGGCGAGCCCGCCCGCACAGCGCCAGAAGGTCAGGGCGAGCGGCCCGAGGTCACTGGCCAGGAAGAGGAGCGAGGCGGCCGCCCCGGCGGTGCCCCAGGCGGCGCCGGCGACGACGAGGTAGGTCAGAGCGCGCCCGGCAGCGGGCGTGGAATACGACACGTGTGACTCCGTGCGGTCGTGAAGGATGAGCGGATGTGCTGGTCATCGCTTCGCGGGCAGCACGGCCTGACCCGGGGACCACCCCGGGCGGGAACGCGTGGATGCGCGGCGGCCGCCCGCTTCAGGCGGCCGGCGGCGGAAGCACGTTGGAGAACACGCCCCCACCCTAGGCGGCGCCCGCTCCCCGGTCCAGCAGAATCGGATCCGCTTCCTCCGCACCCTCGGCGCCCGCCCCGGCGGACCGGGCCGCCACCGCGGAGCCCTCGGCACGGGACCGCCGGGCGGACCGCGCCGACTGGGCGACGAAGGCCCCGGCGAGCACCAGCGCACCGCCCGCCACCTGCGGGGCGGAGAGGTGCTCCCCGAGCAGGATCCAGGCGAAGACGGTGGCGACGACCGCCTCCAGGCAGGCCACCACTCCGGCCACCTGCGGGGAGAGGCTGCGCACGGAGACGACACCGGTCAGGTACGCGAACACGGTCGCGACCAGCACCACCCAGCCGAGCAGGGCCGGCGCCGGCACCGCGGTGCCGTCCATGAGGGCCTGCCCGCCGAGCACCGACCAGTCGATCTCCCAGGGGCGGGCGATCACCGTCATGACGAGGGCGCCGATGAGCATCCCGTACGCGATCACGCCGAGCGGGTCGGGTACGTCGTCGCCGTCCGCGCCCTGGTCGGCGAAGACGAAGTAGAAGGCCTGGCAGCACGCGGCTGCGATGCCGAGCAGCACCCCGAGCGGGTCGAGGCTCAGCCCGGACCAGACCTCGACGACGCACGCCAGCCCGACGACGGCGAGGGCGGCCCCGGCCGCGGCGGCCCGCGTGACGGGCTTGCGCTGGACGAAGCGGATCCAGCCGAGCAGCAGCGCCGGTCCCAGGTATTCGAGCAGCAGGGCCACGCCGACGGGAATCCGCGAGAGGGAGGCGAAGTAGAAGGCCTGGACGCCGGCGACGGCGACGAGGCCGAACCCCGCGAGGAGCAGGGGTTTGCGGCGCAGCAGGCCGCGATGGCGCCAGGCGAGGGGGGACAGCACCAGCGCCGCCCCGCCCACCCGCAGCCAGACCATGTGCAGCGGGTCCAGCCCCGCCTCGATCAGCGGCTTCGCAGCCACTCCCGAACCACCGAACGCGAACGCCGAGACGACGGCCAGGCCGAGTCCCGCGTTCTTCCCAGACGCGTGCATCCGGACATCATGGCAGGGGGATGTCAGGAGCGTCAGGGGGGTGACACCTGTTGAGACGCACCCGAGACCCGCCGTGACCGGGACCGTCTGATCTGACGAGCCGTCAGCATTGCGCCTTCGGTCCGCCGGGGCTACGTTCCGCCGCACGTACCCGAGGAGATGGGGTGGGCCGCATGGCCGAAGTCACCGCGCACGCAACGATCGAGGCGTCCCCGGCAAGGCTCTGGGCCCAGCTGACGGACTGGCCGGCGTACGGCCGCTGGAGCGCGACGCACACCGGCTTCCCGAAGGGCGGGCCCGCGGCCCTCGCGCTCGGCGCGACCTTCGAGGAGAACATGAAGATGATGGGCTTCCCCGCCGAGGTCGTCTGGACGGTCTCGGAGCTGGAGGAGGAACGGGTCCTCGCCCTCACCGGGAAGGGCCCGATGGGCGTGAACATCCTGACCCGCTACACCCTGGTCCCTGACGGCGCCGGCACCGCGGTCCGCATCGACGGCGAGTTCACGGGAGCCGCCGTCTCCCTGATGGCGGGAAAGCTGAAGGACTCCGCAGCCGCGGCCCTGGACGAGTCCCTGCGCAGGCTCGCAGGCCTGGTCGCCTGAACGGCAGCACGCTGCCCCGACACGGCAGGGACGGGCGGCCTCCGGCTGCCGGCGGAACACATCGCCCAGGGCCACTCCTCCCGCCCCCGGCCGCCGCCCTGGTCTGCCGTGGGGTCCTCACCTCGTTCGCGGCTGCTCATCGCCACGGGGCGCGTATGCGCCGGTGACGGTCTGCCCGCGGCGATTCCCCGGCACAGGGCCTACCGGAACGGCTTTTGTCGCCGGGCGGCGGTCGGCCGTACCGTCGCCGCATGCGCCTCCGAATCGTCGACGCCTTCACCGACCGCCCCTTCCGCGGCAACCCCGCCGGAGTCCTGCTCCTGGACGGCGGCTTCCCGCCGGACGCCTGGCTCAGGCAGGTCGCCGCCGAGGTGAACCTGTCCGAGACCGCCTTCGCCCATCCGCTGCCCCCGGGCGGCGGCGCCGACTGGGCGCTGCGCTGGTTCACCCCGACCGCCGAGGTCGACATGTGCGGCCACGCCACCCTGGCCACCGCGCACGTCCTCGCCTCGAACGGCCTCGCCGGCCGCCGCGGCCCGATCCGGTTCGGCGCACGCTGCGGCGTCCTCACCGCCGAGACCGCCGAGGACGGGACGATCACCCTGGACTTCCCCACCTCGTCCCTGACCCCGGTCGAGCCGGACGCCGCCGTCCGTGCCGCGCTCGGCGCCGACATCCGCTCCGTCCACGACACCTCGGAGCACATCGGGGACCTCCTCGTCGAACTCGCCGACGAGGCCTCCGTGCGCGGGCTCACCCCGGACCTCGCCGCCCTGCGCGGCTACGCGCGCCGCGGGGTCGTCGTCACCGCGGCCGCCGAGGACCCCTCACTCGGGTACGACTTCGTCTCCCGCGGCTTCTTCCCCGCGTTCGGCATCGACGAGGACCCCGTGACGGGCAGCGCGCACACCGCCCTCGCCCCGTTCTGGGCCGCGCGCCTGGGCCGCACCCGGCTGACCGGCCTCCAGGGCGGCGCCCGCCAGGGCCTCGTACAGGTCGCCCTCGCCGGCGCGCGCACCCTCCTGACAGGGCAGGCGGTCACCGTCATCGACGGCGAGCTCCTGGCCCGCCCCTGACCGCTACCCGGGGGTGGGGAGCCAGCCGACCTTTCCGGCGAGCAGCGCGTACCCGCCGAACGCCACGATGTCGAGCAGGGAGTGCGCGACGACCAGCGGCCCGACCCGCCCCCACCTCCGGTAGGCGAGGACGAACACGGCGCCCATCACCATGTTCCCGACGAACCCGCCGATGCCCTGGTAGAGGTGGTACAGGCCGCGCAGCACCGAGCTGGCGGCGAGCGCGCCCCACGGCGACCAGCCCAGCTGGTCCAGCCGGCGCAGCAGGTAGGCCAGCACGATGACCTCCTCCACGACGGCGTTCTGCACCGCGGAGAGCATCAGGACGGGGAACTTCCACCACACGTCGGGCAGCGCCTCCGGCTGCACGGTGAGGTTGAACCCGCCCGCCTGCGCGGCCAGGTAGAACGCCAGCCCCGCGCTGCCGATGCCGGCGGCGACCAGCGCCCCGCGGGCGAGGTCGCCGCCGGGCCGGGTCCGGTCGAAGCCGAGGACGCGGAGCCCCGGCGCCCCCTCGCGGGTGAGCAGGTGGGCGACGAGCAGCACCGGGACGAGGGCGGTGGTGATGCCGAACAGCTGCCATGCCAGGTCCAGCCAGGGCCGGCCGGGCGCGTACGAGCCGTTGAGGGTGGCGGCCTGGTCCTTGAGGGCGCCCGGCTTGGTCAGCGCGCCGATGAAGCTGATCAGCGACGAGACGGCGCTCGCCCCCAGGGACAGGGCGAGCACCAGCAGCGCCTCGGTCCGCAGCATCCGCCGCAGCCCGTCCTCCTGCAACGTTCCGACCACCGGCTCCGGCTGCGCCCGCACGTGAGTCTCCCGTTCCGCCCTGTGCTTCCGACCACCCCATACTGCCCCCTCGGGGTCGCGGGCGGATCACGGGAGGGCTCCGGCGGAACGGGACGGCCCGCGGGCGGGGCGGGCCGGGGCTCAGCCCCGCTGCGCCGGCACCGGGGCCCGCGGCTCCTCCTCCACGAGCCCGACGGGCCAGGTGTGCACGGGTTCGCCCCTGTGCATCAGCTCGCTGTAGCGGCGGGTGATCGCGGCCAGCGCCGCGTCGCGTTCCATTCCGGCCGCGAGGGCCCGGTGGTATGTGTCCACCTGCCAGGTGGCCCCGTTCACCCGCCGCCGGCAGCGCTCCTCGATGATGCCGAGGTAGTGGTCGCGGTCGGCGGGCTCGATGCCCCAGGCGTCCAGCCCGGCCGCGGCCATCGGCAGGAGCTCGTCCAGGACGAGCCGTACGGCCGGCACGGCCGCCAGGCCCGCGCCGCGGCCGCGCCGGGGCCACCGCAGGCGCGCGTCGATGCCGTACCGGCAGGCCGCGTCGAAGTTGGCCTCCGCCTCGGCGAACGGCAGCCGGGTCCACACCGGCCGCTGCTCGTCCGCGAGGGTCCGGACGAGCCCGTAGTAGAAGGCGGCGTTCGCGACGACGTCGGCGACGGTCGGTCCGGCCGGCAGGACGCGGTTCTCCACGCGCAGGTGGGGTACCCCGTCCACGACCCCGTAGACGGGCCGGTTCCAGCGGTAGACCGTCCCGTTGTGCAGGACGAGTTCCTGCAGGCCCGGCACCCCGCCCTCGGCGAGGACCCGCAGCGGCTCCTCCGCGTCGCAGATGGGCAGCAGCGCCGGGAAGTAGCGGACGTTCTCCGCGAAGAGCTCCTGGACGGACTCCACCCACCGCTCCCCGAACCAGGTGCGCGGCCGTACGCCCTGCGCCTGGAGCTCGGGCGGCCGGGTGTCGGTGGCCTGCGTGAACAGCGGGGGCCGCGACTCGCGCCACAGCTCGTGCCCGAACAGGAACGGCGAGTTGGCGCCGACGGCTATCTGGACGGCGGTCGCGGCCTGCGCGGCGTTCCACACGTCGGAGAACCGGCCGGGCGTGACCTGCAGGTGCAGCTGGACCGAGGTGCAGGCCGCCTCCGGAACGATCGACCCGGTGCTCCAGACCAGGTGCTCCACGCCGTCGATGTCGAGGAGGAAGTCCTCCCCGCGCAGCATCAGGATCTGCTCGTTCAGCAGCGAGTACCGGTCCACCGCGGAGAGGTTGGCGGTGACCAGGTCGGAGCGGGTGAGCGTGGGCAGGATGCCGATCATCACGACCCCGGCGTCCATGTCCGCCGCCTGGCGGTGGGCGTAGCCCAGGCCCGCGCTCAGCTCCTCGGCGAGCTGGTCGAATACGCGGCCGCCGAGCCGGTGCGGGAGGACGTTCACCTCCAGGTTGAACATTCCCAGTTCCGTTTGGAAATCCTGGCTCGCAATACGCTCCAGAACCTGCGCATTCACCATGCGCGGCATCCCGTCGGGGCCCGCGAGATTCAGCTCGATCTCCAGTCCCATCATGTTCTTGGGACGGTCGAACCTCTTCTCGGCCAAGAGCCGCTCCAGCCCCTCCAGGCACTCGTGGAGCTTCCTCCGGTACCGCCGTCGATCGGACAGGTCGAATCCGCCCGCCACGACCTTCTCCCCCATCGGAGCGTCCCTCCTCGAGTGGCCGCGGCCCGGGTTCCGGGCGCGCGTGTACGGTCGATGATGCCCCGGAGGCGTGATCGATAACGCGGCGGCGGCAGCCGGGGCGGGAGGCGTGCGCCGGATTGGCCGAAGGGCGCCATGGCACATTCTCCTGGCAAGTCACTGTATGCAAATTCCGCATCGCCTTTGCCGGTTGCGGTTAATCAGCGCTTTCCAGCCGAGCCCCGGTCCGGTAACCTCCGAGGTCAGCGCGACGTGTTCGCGCGAAGACGGCATGAATGCCATCTCAGTGGGACCGGTAAGGGCCTTGCCGGCAATAGCCCGGACGGCTAGCCGAAACACTGTGTGAACACATGTCGTATAAACTCCGCAAACGAGGCAGAGAGTTGGCGCGCGGCCATTGCCCCTCAGCCCCCCTCTGGCCCCAGAATGCGACAGCGCCGTCCCTGCACCCCGCCCCGATCCACAGGTCTCCCAACCGAGAGGCGACCCACCATGCCGCTGCATGTCCCCCCGGCTCCCGCGCCTGCCCTGCGCAGCGTCCTCGCGGCACTCGGTTCCCCCGCAGCCGTCGCGGCGGGAACCCCCGCCCTGCGCGCCCAGCAGGGTCCGCTGACCGCCGAACTGCCGCTGCCCGTCCACGTGCTGGACCGGCTCGGCGTCTCCCAGCCGGGCACCCCGGCCCGCCCGCCGCGGACCCGGCTCGTCGGGTGGCGCTTCCTGATCCGCGCCGGCGAGCGGCACATCGCCGCGGCCGACGTCCGGCTGACCGCGGACGGCTGGGCCTTCTCCCACTTCTTCGAGGGCCCGTACGTCGCCGCCACGGAACGGGCCCTGCGCCAGGCGGAGTCGCTGGGCAAGGGCTACCAGCCCCGGCTGCTGTCGGTGCCGGAGCTGTACATGCTGACGCTGTGGCTGCACGGGGCGGTCGGGGCGGACGCCTCCTCCGGGCTGCCGGCCGCCTCCGACCTGCTGGTCCCGCTCGCTCCCGCCCCTCCGGGGATCGCCGCCTACCGGCCGCACCCGGTGTCGGAGCTGCTGCCGGTGATGACCCACCGGCTGACCCAGCCGGCCCCGCCCGTACGCCCCCCACTGGCCACTCCGGCCGCTCCGGCCGCCTGACGGAGCCGGCTCCCGCCTGTATGGCCCATTCGGCCTAGCCCAGCCGGGCCACCTGCGAACCATCCGAATTGACAGGGGAGTTGAGCTGAACCGCCCGCACGAGTGATGCGTCATCAATCTGTGAGGACAGCTCCCGGAAATCCCTGCGGACTCGAGTCCGTGGGGCAACACTGGGACCCTCACCGCATCTAGTCGTCGACAACGGGGGGCGGCCATGAACCAGGTATCGAGCCGCAGCACACAGACCACACCGCAGCGAAAGAACGCATCCATGTGCCAGCACCAGCCAGCGTGCCCGTCAGCCGACTCCGCCGACCGGGAGGCCGCCAAGCCCGTGGCGAACCACCCGGAACAGGGCTGGAGCCTGCTGTGCAACGGCGTCCTGCTCTTCGAGGACACCGGTGAGCTGCTGCCGGACGGCCAGATCATCGCCCCGCACCGCCCGCTCGCGGCGGCGCAGGCCGCGGCCTAGCCGGGACAGCGCGGAGCAGCACGGAACCGACGGTAGACGGCCGGCCCGGGAGCGTCGCTCCCGGCCCGGCCTTTGTGTCAGGTCCGCGCGGCCCCGGAACCGGGGCCGCGCGGAAGAGGACCTCAGTTGTCGTACTCGTCCAGCGGAGGGCAGGAGCAGACGAGGTTGCGGTCGCCGAAGGCGCCGTCGATACGGCGCACCGGCGGCCAGTACTTCTCCGCGGCGGAGACGCCGCCGGGGAAGACGGCCTCGTCGCGCGTGTACGGGTGGTCCCACTCGCCGCCCAGCGCCGCCGCGGTGTGCGGGGCGTTGGCGAGCGGGTTGTCCCCGGCCGGCCACTCGCCGGAGGCTACCTTCTCGATCTCCGCGCGGATCGCGATCATGGCGTCGCAGAACCGGTCGATCTCGGTGAGGTCCTCGGACTCGGTCGGCTCGATCATCAGCGTGCCGGCCACCGGGAAGGACATCGTCGGCGCGTGGAAGCCGTAGTCGATCAGGCGCTTGGCGATGTCGTCGACGCTGACGCCGGTCGCCTTCGACAGCGGGCGCAGGTCGATGATGCACTCGTGCGCGACGAGGTTGCCCGGGCCGGTGTAGAGGACCGGGAAGTGCGGCTCCAGGCGCTTGGCGATGTAGTTCGCGCCGAGCACCGCGACCTGCGTGGCCCGCTTGAGGCCCTCGCCGCCCATGAGGCGCACGTACGACCAGGAGATCGGCAGGATGCCGGCCGAGCCCCACGGGGCGGCCGAGATCGGGCCGACGCCCGTCTCGGGGCCGGCGGTCGGCTGCAGCGGGTGGTTCGGCAGGTACGGGGCGAGGTGGGCGCGGACGCCGACCGGGCCGACGCCGGGGCCGCCGCCGCCGTGCGGGATGCAGAACGTCTTGTGGAGGTTCAGGTGCGAGACGTCGCCGCCGAAGTGGCCCGGCTTGGCGAGGCCGACCAGGGCGTTGAGGTTGGCGCCGTCGACGTAGACCTGGCCGCCGGCCTCGTGGACCTGGGCGCAGATGTCGGCGACGTGCTCCTCGAAGACGCCGTGCGTCGACGGGTAGGTGATCATCAGCACGGCGAGCTCGTCGCGGTACTGCTCGATCTTGGCGCGCAGGTCGTCGGTGTCGACCTCGCCGTCGTCGGCGGTCTTGACGACGACGACCTTCATGCCGGCCATCACGGCGCTGGCGGCGTTGGTGCCGTGCGCGGAGGACGGGATCAGGCAGACGGTGCGCTGCTCGTCGCCGTTGGCCCGGTGGTAGGCGCGGACGGCGAGCAGGCCGGCGAGCTCGCCCTGCGAGCCGGCGTTCGGCTGGATGGAGACCTTGTCGTAGCCGGTGACCTCGGAGAGGCGTTCCTCCAGCTCGCGGATGAGCGTGAGGTAGCCCTCGGCCTGCTCGACCGGGGCGAAGGGGTGCAGCTGGCCGAACTCGGGCCAGGTCACCGGCTCCATCTCGGTCGTCGCGTTGAGCTTCATGGTGCAGGAGCCCAGCGGGATCATGCCGCGGTCCAGCGCGTAGTCCTTGTCGGCGAGCTTGCGCAGGTAGCGCAGCATCGCGGTCTCGGAGCGGTGCTGGTGGAAGACCGGGTGGGTCAGGTACGCGTCCGAGCGGAGCAGCTCCTCGGGCAGCGCGTCGGCGGTGGCCGCGTCGAGGGCCTCGATGTCCGCGGTGACGCCGAAGGCGGCCCAGACGGCCTCGACGTGGGCGCGCAGAGTGGTCTCGTCGCAGGAGAGGGAGACGTGGTCGGCGTCGGCCTGGAAGACGTTGACGCCGTGGCGGCGGGCGGCGGCGGCGACCTCGGCGGCCTTGCCGGGGACCCGCGCGGTGAGCGTGTCGAAGAAGGAGCCGTGGACGAGCTCGACCCCGCCGGCCGTGAGGCCGGCGGCGAGCAGCGCCGCGTAGCGGTGGGTGCGGCGGGCGATCGTCCGCAGGCCCTCGGGGCCGTGGTAGACGGCGTACATGCCGGCCATCACGGCGAGCAGCACCTGCGCGGTGCAGATGTTGCTGGTGGCCTTCTCGCGGCGGATGTGCTGCTCGCGGGTCTGCAGCGCCAGGCGGTAGGCCTTGTTGCCGTCCGCGTCGACGGAGACGCCGACGAGCCGGCCGGGCAGCGAGCGGGCGTGCTTGTCCTGGACGGCCATGTAGCCGGCGTGCGGTCCGCCGAAGCCCATCGGGACGCCGAAGCGCTGCGTGGTGCCGACGGCGATGTCGGCGCCGAGCGAGCCGGGCGAGGCCAGCAGGGTCAGGGCGAGCAGGTCGGCGGCGACGGCGACGATCGCACCGAGCTCGTGGGCGCGGTCGATCAGCGGCTTGATGTCGCGGACGGCACCGGAGGCGCCCGGGTACTGGAGCAGCACGCCGAAGACGCCGCGCTCTGCGATCTCGGCGGGGATGCCCTCGGAGAGGTCGGCGACGACGACGTCGATGCCGATCGGCTCCGCGCGGGTCTCGATGACCGCGATGGTCTGCGGCAGGGCGTCGGCGTCGACGAGGAAGACGCTGCCCTTGGCGCGGCCGACGCGGCGGGCGAGGGTCATGGCCTCGGCGGCCGCGGTGCCCTCGTCGAGGAGCGAAGCGCCGGAGGTCGGCAGGCCGGTCAGCTCGGCGACGACGGTCTGGAAGTTCAGGAGCGCCTCGAGGCGGCCCTGGGAGATCTCGGGCTGGTACGGGGTGTACGCCGTGTACCAGGCGGGGTTCTCCATGACGTTGCGCAGGATCACCGGCGGCGTGAACGTCCCGTAGTAGCCGAGGCCGATCATCGGGGTGAGGACCTCGTTGCGGGCGGCGAGGCTCCGCAGCTCGGCCAGCACCTCGGCCTCGGTCCGCGCCTCCGGGAGGTCCAGCGCGGCCGCGCTCTTGATCACATCCGGCACCGCGGCAGCGGTCAGTTCGTCCAGCGAGCCGAAGCCCACGTGGGCGAGCATCTTGGCCTGCGCCTCGGCGTCCGGGCCGATGTGGCGCTGCTCGAAGGGAATGCCTCGCTCCAGCTGGGAGAGCGGAATGCGGTTGGCGGTCATGTACGGAGGCCTCCTGGGTCGTACGACCTGCGAGGGGCACCACGGCGCGGGCGCCCGGACGGCCTCCCCCTCTGTCATCTCAACCTGAGAGCTTCACCGGGCCCCTGCGGACTGCTCCGCGGGGATCCGGCTTTCACCGTCGGTGAGGAGGGGGAACCGGCACGCGCCCGGGACCCGCTCCTGCTTTCCAGAGTGGCCTCGTCCGTGCGGTACGTATGCCTGAGAGATTCCGGGGAGGATTTGCTCCTTCGGCGCCTCCGTCGAGCTCGGTGGAGGACTCTCCCGCACAGGGTCGTCAGCCGATACCCAGCCTACCAGCGCGCTTCCCGGGCCTCCCTCGAGTGGCCCCCCGCCCGGAAATGCCCTTTTGTTGGTCATAGCGGAGAGTTGCGACCTCGTGGAGGTGACCGTGCAGACCGACATCGACCCGCGCAGCCTGATCGGCCGCAAGGCGTTCGACCGCAACGGTGCGAAGATCGGCACCGTCGACGAGGTCTACCTCGACGACGCGACGGGCGTCCCCGAGTGGGCGGCCGTCCGGACCGGTTTGTTCAGCCGGGATGCTTTCGTCCCCCTGGAACCGAGTGAGCTGGTCGGCGACGCCCTCCGGGTGCCCTTCGAGCGCTCCCTGATCCGGAACGCCCCCGACTTCGGCGTGGGCCGGCACCTCTCCCCCGAGCAGGAGCTCCAGCTGTACCACCACTACGGCCTGGACGTGACCCTGCCGTCGGAGATCGCCTCCCGGCGTGATTTCGGCCACCTGGCCTCCGGCGACCGGGACGAGGAGTAGCCCTCACAGCGCGCCCGGCCCCGCTCCGGCCCCCTCGGCGGACTCCGCGGAGGGGGCCTCGCCGTGCCCCACTAGGGGCAGCGGGCCGGCGGGGGCCAGGTCCGGGTCGTCGACGCGGAAGGTGCGGACCCGGCCGGGCGGGGACCCCGGGCGCTCGAAGCGGACGGTCACGCGGCCGACGCCGCTGCCCTGCACCCACCCCGGCCCGTACACGGCGTGCGAGACGTCGCTGCCGGCCGGCCAGTGCCGCTCGCGCGCAGGCTCGGCCGCCCCGTCCGCCCCGCTGCCCCCGGGGGCCCCTGGGGCCTCCTCCGCCCCTGCGGCTCCCTCACCGTCCGGCGGGGACTGTACGGCCCCCTGCGCGCCGGAGCCGGCCTCTCGGTGCTGCGTCCCGGCCGCAGCACCGGCGAGGGACTGCGCGAAGAGGTCCTCCTGGGTGTAGTCCGCCAGCCCGCTGACCCCGACGCCCAGCAGCCGCACCCCGCCGGTGGTGTCCACCCCCTCCAGCAGGCGCGCCGCGGCCTCCCGCACCACGGCCGGGTCGTCGGTGGGCCCCCGCAGCGTCTCGGAGCGCGTCAGCGTCGAGAAGTCGTAGCGGCGCACCTTCAGCACGATCGTCCGCCCCGAGTGCCCGGAGGCGCGCAGCCGCCCGACGCACCGGTCGGCGAGACGCTGCACCTCCGTACGGATCCGGACCCGGTCGTGCAGGTCGACGTCGAAGGTGTCCTCGACGGAGACCGACTTCGCATCGCGCTCGGCCACCACGGGCCTGTCGTCCAGCCCCAGGGCCATCCGGTACAGGCCGACCCCGTGCGCGCGCCCCACCAGCCGCACGAGCTCGTCCTCGCCGGCCTCCGCCAGCTCCCCCACCGTGGTGATCCCGGCCCGCCGCAGGTGCTCCCCCGTGGCCGGGCCGACCCCCGGCAGCGTGCGCACCGGCATCGGCGCGAGCAGCGCGCGCTCGGTCCCCGGCTCGATCAGCAGCAGCCCGTCCGGCTTGGCCTCCTCCGAGGCCACCTTCGCCAGCATCTTGGAGCCGGCCAGCCCCACCGACCCGCTGAGGCCCGTCGCGGCCGCGATGTCCGCGCGCAGCCGCTCCCCCGCCGCCCGCGCGGACGCGGCGTCCCAGGCGGTGCCGCCCGCCTCCAGGTCGACGAAGGCCTCGTCCAGGCTGAGCGGCTCCACCAGCGGCGACAACTCCCGCAGCAGCCCCATGACGGTGTCGCTGACCGCCCGGTACAGGCTGAAGCGGGGCACCAGGTAGGCGCCGTTCGGGCACAGCCGCCTGGCCTGCGCCGTCGGCATGGCCGAGTGGACGCCGAAACGGCGCGCCTCGTACGAGGCGGTGGCGACGACCCCGCGGGGGCCCAGCCCGCCGACGATCACGGCCTTCCCGCGCAGGCTGGGCTTCGACGCCTGCTCCACGGAGGCGTAGAAGGCGTCCATGTCCAGGTGCAGGATGGTCGGCGCGGATCTCACGGCCCCGATGCTGCCCTATGCCTCTGACAAGGCGGCGGCCGGCGTGCGGCCGGTCAGCCCGCCCGGTTGCGGCGCGCGGCCAGCTCGTCCGCGGGGTTGTGGCCGACGACGGTCTCGCCGGTGTCGACCCGCTCTCCGTGCAGCTGGGACAGGGCCTTCTCCACGTCGTGCCAGACGACGCCCACGGCGATGCCGAAGACGCCCCGGCCGCCCTGGAGCAGGCTGACGACCTGTTCGGGCGAGGTGCACTCGTAGACGCTGGCGCCGTCGCTCATGAGCGTCACGCGCTCCAGGTCGGAGAAGCCGCGCTCCCGCAGGTGCTGCACGGCGTTGCGGATGTTCTGCAGGGCCACGCCCGTGTCGAGGAACCGCTTGACGATCTTGAGGACGACGACGTCGCGGAAGCTGTACAGCCGCTGCGTCCCGGACCCGTACGCGGGCCGCACCGTCGGCTCCACCAGCCCGGTGCGGGCCCAGTAGTCGAGCTGCCGGTAGGTGATCCCGGCCGCCGCGCAGGCGGTCGGACCGCGGTAGCCGACGACCTCGGCCGCCGGAGGCGCCGCGGGCGCGGTGCCCGGCGTGGTCTCCGGCTGACGGCGAGCGGAGCCCGCCGCACTGCCGTGGAGCGGGTACGGCCCACCGTCACTCCGTGCGGGGATGCCCCCGGTCGTACCGTCGCCCGTGATCCTCACGCCGACCCTCCGTCCTTGCCTGCCCCCTCGAAGGTAGGCAGTCGCCCGGGGTGCGTCAACGATCGCCACACTCGGCACGCCGAGTGATAATCACCCTGAGAGTGGTTTCCCGTGCCCCGAAGCCGGGAACGAATGGCCGGATGGGCTGCCGACTCCCGGATTCCCGGAACCGGCTGTCAGTGCGGCCCCGTGCCGAAGTCCTCCGGGGAGATCTGGTCGAGGAACTCGCGGAACTTCTCCACCTCGTCCTCCTGCTCGTCCGGAATGGCGATTCCGGCGTCGTCCAGCACGCCGTCGCTGCCGAAGATCGGCGTACCGGTCCGCAGGGCCAGCGCTATCGCGTCGGACGGGCGTGCGCTGACCTCGACCCCGCTGGCGAAGACCAGCTCCGCGTAGAAGACGCCCTCCCGCAGATCCGTGATCCGGACCTCGGTGAGCTCCTCACCGAGCGCCTCCAGCACGTCCTTGAACAGGTCGTGCGTCAGCGGACGGGCGGGGGCCATCCCCTGCTGCGCGAAGGCGATCGCGGTCGCCTCCCCCGGTCCGATCCAGATGGGGAGGTACCGGTCGCCTCCCACTTCACGCAGGAGCACGATCGGTTGGTTCGAGGGCATTTCCACCCGGACACCCACAACGTCGAGCTCGTTCACACAGCAACCCTAGGACCTGCCCGGCAGGTTTGGGTAGTCGGGCCCGTCCGGTCAGTGCAGCCGCACCCCGAGGGCGCTCTGCACCAGGGCCTCGTGGAGCCGTACGGACAGCCCCGCCAGCTCCTTCACGGTGGCCTCCGCGTGCGCCCGGGTCTGCGGGTTGCGGTGTCGGCGCAGCGGTGCCACGACCTGCTCCACCAGGCCCGCCTCCCGGTCCGCGGCGGCCTTCATCGCCCGCAGGTGCCTCGGCTCCAGCCCGAACCGCCCGAGGTCGGCGAGCAGGCGGGCCACCGTGAGCGCATCCTGGTCGAAGCCGCCCCCGGGACCCTCGGCGAGCAGCCCGTACGCCTCCCAGGCGGCCAGCTGCTCCTCGTCCGCCTCGACGGCGGCGATGAGCTCGGCCCGCCCCACCCGGGCGGGCGCCGCCGGCTCTCCGCCGGCGGCGGCCGGCGGCGGGGCGGTGCCGGCGGACTCCCCGTGGGCCGTGGGTGCGGGGATGCGGATCTGGTCCCCGCGGTCGATCGCGTCCAGCTGCTCGCGGATGACCTTCAGCGGCAGGTAGTGGTCGCGCTGGAGCCGCAGGATGCGGGCCAGCCGCTCCACGTCCGCGGTGCTGAACTTGCGGTATCCGGAAGGGGTGCGCCGGGGCTCGACGAGCCCCTCCGCCTCCAGGAAGCGGATCTTGGAGATGGTGACTTCGGGGAACTCGTCCCGCAGCATCGCGATCACCGCGCCGATGCTCACGAGCCGGTCGGCCTGGGCTGCGGAGCCGTTCGGGGCACCGCCTGTCGGAGTGCGCAGCATGGAACCTTCCCTGGGGATCCCCGGAGCGCCGTCCGGGGGCGGCGGGTGCCGGTCCCGGACGGCGCCAGGGGGTGTCAGGCGCCCCGCAGGCTCGCGTAGAAGACCAGCCGGTACTTGCCGATCTGGACCTCGTCGCCGTTGTGCAGCGGCACCGAGTCGATGGGCTCGCGGTTGACGTACGTGCCGTTCAGGCTGCCGACGTCGGCGACGGTGAAACCGCCGTCCTGGCTCCTGCGGAACTCGACATGCCGCCGGGAGACCGTGACGTCGTCCAGGAAGATGTCGCTCTGCGGGTGCCGGCCCGCCGTGGTCAGCTCGCCGTCCAGCAGGAAGCGGCTCCCGGAGTTGGGGCCCCGCCGCACGATCAGCAGCGCGGAACCCGGGGGCAGTGCTTCCACCGCGGCCTGGGCCTCGGGGGACAGCGACGACACGTGCTGTTGTCCGGACACCTCGGCCTCGTAGGCCTCGAGGCCCGAGATCGAGATGGTGGACGTGGTCTCCGAGGCGCGCTCCGGCGTCAGACCCGCCCGCAGCGGCGCCCCGCAGTTGGAGCAGAACCGGCTGGCCGCATCGCTGCGGTGCCCGCACCTGCTGCAGACCTGCTCGGCCGACATGGACGGCTCCTCGTGCCGCGGCTGCCCCGCGGAGGCGTTGGTGGCGTACGGGTCGGGAGCAAACCCTCCACCCGTACTCGAGGTTGATGCGTCACCGAAACCTATGCGGGCGGTACCGGCAGGGTCAACAGACGACGCGCCGGGCGCGCCCGGAACGTCGCCGGCGCCCGCGACCTCGTCACGGAAGAGCGGCCGGTCCGCCGGCGCCTGCGCTTCCCCCTGGCCCGCGCGGTGCTGCGCCGCACCGTCTTCCTCGCGGTTCTTCTTTCCGAACAACTTCTCAAACAACTTCACGGGCGATTCCCCTTGAACGAAACAGACCCGCCCGTGGGGCAGGACGAACTCCGAATGCACACACCTGCCGACCCGGACATCCTCACAACGTCCGCAACCACCAGACAGTTTCCACCACGCACCACGACTTCGGTGCGCCGACCCCCCGCAGGCGGCAGCCCGCGTGAGCCGTCGGCCCCCCGTCCTGCGTCACGACGATGACGACCGAGCGTAGTCAGGCTGCTTCGCAGCCCGCAAGGCATCCACAACGATCTTCGCCGACCGTGTGACGGCCACGGTGGCTTGTTCCTTTTCCAGCGTCTGCACGACCCCGCCCGGGATGTTGAGCGCCGGTTCCAGGTCCTGGGGCTTGCCGATGACCTTGAACTCGTAGGGTTGTGCGATCTTCCTACCGTCGATGGCGATCCCCCCGCCCTCGTCCGAGAAGTACGAGCCCGCGACGACCCGCACCCCGTTGATCTGGATCGCCTCGGCGCCGGCGGCCCGCAGCTCCTGAAGGGTGTCCAGCAGCTGGTCGGACTGCACCTGGCCCTTCGGGTCGGTGATCCGCAGGGTGATCCCGGGGCCCTGTGCCGCCACCGTACCGGCCAGGATGCCCAGTTGGCGCTCCTTCTCCACCGTCTGCCGACGCGCCTCCTCGGCCTGGTTGGAGCTGTTCTCGAGCTCGCGCCGCTGGTCCTCCAGCTGCTGCTTCTCGTCCTCCAGGCGCTGGGTCCGCCCGTCGAGCTCGTCGAGGATCCGGACGAGGTCCTCCTGCCGGGCGCCGCGCAGGGCACCGGAGTCGCTGTTGGAGCGCACCTGGATGGCCAGTCCGAGGCCGAGGACGAACAGCAGCAGGGCGACGATCAGTTGGGCCCGGCTGAACCGCGGCGGCCACAGCCCGGCCGCGAGCCGCTGCCGGCCCGTTCCGTCGCCGCTGCCGGACCGCGCGGCCGCGGCCGGCTGCGCGGGGGCCTCGGGCTGCCCGGGCGCGTTCGGGGGGACGGCGGAGGTGTCACGGGGCTGCGGGGCCGGCCCGGCCTGCTTCGGCGGCAGGGGGGCCTTCGGCTCTTCGGGAGGGGTGTCGCCGGTGCTCATCGGCCTCACGCCCGGAACACGTGGCGGCGGATGGCCGCGGCGTTGGAGAAGATGCGGATGCCGAGGACGACGACCACGCCCGTGGACAGCTGCGAGCCGACGCCCAGCTTGTCGCCGAGGAAGACGATGAGCGCGGCGACGACCACGTTCGACAGGAACGACACGACGAAGACCTTGTCGTCGAAGATGCCGTCCAGCATCGCGCGGAGGCCGCCGAACACCGCGTCGAGCGCCGCGACGACGGCGATCGGCAGATAAGGCTCGACGACGGCCGGCACTTCGGGCCGGACCAGCAGTCCGACCACCACTCCGGCCAGCAGGCCCAGTACCGCGATCACGATGCACCCTTCTTCGGCTCTTCTGCTGCTGTGGCTGTCCGTACGGTCAGGCTGGACGCGGCGGGCAGCCGTACCTCGTCCGCGGGGGACAGCGTGTACCGGATGCCGTAGCTCTCCTGGAGCACGCGCAGGTACTGGCCGTCCACGGAGTCCTGGAACGCGGCCGGGAGCCGCTTCTTGTCGCCCACCGCCAGCACCTCGTACGGCGGGACCAGCGGCCGGTTGTCGACCAGTATCGCGTCGCCGGCCGCGCGGATCGCCGACAGGGCGGTCAGCCGCTGCCCGTTGATGGAGACGGCTTCGGCTCCGGCCTGCCACAGGCCGTTCACGATCCGCTGCATGTCGCGGTCCCGCAGTCGGCCGGTGTCGGAGAACCCGCTGTTCTCGCGCGGCTTGCCGCCGGCCGCGGAGGAGGACCCCTTGGCGTCGTCGACGGTGAGCTTGAGTCCGGGTCCGTGGACTTCGGTGGCGCCGGAGAGCAGCGCCGTCCGCTGGCCCTGGTCGCCGCCGTGCTGCTTGAGCGCCTCGCGCTGCCGTCCCGCGACGTCGCCCCGCAGCCGCTCGATGTCGCGTTCCAGGCCGTCGGCCCGGTCGTCGGCGCGGTGGACGCGGTCGATGAGCTCCTGGCGCTCCTTGGCGAGGACGGGCGCGGACATCTGGGTGCGGGCCGCGCCGAGCGTGATGACGGCGGCGGTGAGCACGATGCCGGTGGCGAGCACCAGCTTGGCCTTGACGCTGCGGGGCAGGCCGGCGGTGCCATCCGCCCGGCGCCGGGCCGCCGCCTCCGCGTAGCCCTCGTCGAGGCTGTGGTCCATCACGTGCGTCAGCAGCGACATGGACGCGTCCGGGCGCGCGGGCGGTACCGGCGCCGGTCCGCGGTGGGGAGGCGGCTGCGACATGCCGCTCATCGTCGCACGTCGGCGCCGCCGGTACCGAATGTGCCCGACGGGTGGACGCGCGGCCGGGCCCGCCGCGGCGGCGGTGCCGCTGCGGCGGGCCTGGCCGGTGGTCCGGTCCGGAGGGTCCTGTCAGCGTCCGGCGCCGTCGACCACGTCCGCCCATTCGTCGAGCAGGGCCTGGGCGGAGGCGTCGTCGGGGCCTTCCGCCCACAGGTGCGTGACGGCTTCGGCCGGGTCGGGCAGGACGAGCGCCCACCGGCCGTCGGCCTCGACGACCCGCACGCCGTCGGTGGTGTCCACCTGGCGGTCTCCGGCCGCCTCGACGACGCGCCGCATGACGAGCCCCTTGACGGCCCAGGGGGTCGGCACGTCGCGCTTGAGGACGTGGGCTCGCGGTATCCGCGCGTCGATCTGGCTCAGGGTGAGCTGCGTCCGTGCGACCAGTCCGATGAGCTGCACGAACGCGGCCGATCCGTCGAAGACGCTGCTGAACTCCGGGACGATGTACCCGCCGCGGCCGTCCCCGCCGAAGATCGTGTTCTCGGCTCGGCCGACGCGGGTGAGGTCGTCGGGCGAGGTGGTCGTCCATTCGACCTGGGTGCCGTGGTAGGCGGCGACCTGTTCGGCGATGCGCGTGGTGGTGACGGGCAGCGCCACCTTGCCGCTGCGCTTCTCGGCGGCGACGAGGTCGAGGAGGACGAGCAGGGCCCGGTCGTCCTCAATGATCCGGCCGCGTTCGTCGACGAGGGAGATCCGCTCGCCGACGGGGTCGAACCGGACGCCGAACGCGGCGCGGGCGGAGGCGACGATCTCGCCGAGCCGGACGAGGCCGGCCCTGCGGGATTCGGCGGTTTCCGTGGGCCGGGATTCGTCGAGGCCGGGGTTGATGGTGAGGGCGTCCACTTCGAGCCTGCCCAGCAGGCTGGGCAGGACGAGGCCGGCGCTGCCGTTGGAGGCGTCGACGACGACCTTGAGCCCGGAGTCGGCGATGCCGGTGGTGTCGACGCGCCGCAGCAGGGATCCGGTGTAGGAGTCGAAGATGCTGGAGGGGAACTGGAGGTCGCCGATTTCGCCGGGGAAGGCGCGCCGGTATTCCTGGCGGGCGAAGACCCGGTCGAGTTTGCGCTGCTGGGCCTGGGAGAGGTCGGCGCCGCGCTCGTCGAGGAACATGATGTCGACGGAGTCGGGGACGCCGGGCGAGGTCCGCAGCATGATGCCGCCGGCGCTGCCGCGGGCGGTCTGCTGGCGGGCGACGGGCAGGGGCACGTTCTCCAGGTCGCGGACGTCGATGGCGCTGGCCTGGAGTGCGGAGATCACTGCCCGTTTGAGCGCGCGGGCGCCGCGCGAGTGGTCACGGGCGGTGGTGACGATCGCGCCCTTCTTCAGGGTCGTGGCGTACGCGCCGGCGAGGCGGACGACGAGTTCGGGGGTGATCTCGACGTTGAGGATGCCGGTGACGCCGCGGGCGCCGAAGAGGTGGGCCTGGCCGCGGGACTCCCAGATGACGGACGTGTTGACGAAGGCGCCGGCTTCGATCGTCTTGAAGGGGTAGACGCGGACGTTGCCCTGGACGATGGATTCCTCGCCGACAAGACATTCGTCGCCGATGACGGCGCCGTCTTCGATGCGGGCTGCCCGCATGATGTCGGTGTTCTTGCCGACGACGCAGCCGCGCAGGTTGCTGTGGGGGCCGATGTAGACGTTGTCGTGGACGACGGCCTTGTGCAGGAAGGCGCCGCTCTTGACGACGACGTTGGATCCGACGACCGTGTGCTCGCGGATCTCGGCCCCGGCTTCGACCTTGGCGTAGTCGCCGATGTAGAGCGGGCCGCGGAGGACCGCGTCGGGGCTGACTTCGGCTCCTTCGGCGATCCACACGCCGGGCGAGATCTCGAAGCCGTCCATGTCGATCTGGACCTTGCCTTCGAGGACGTCGGCCTGGGCCTTGACGTAGCTCTCGTGGGTGCCGACGTCCTCCCAGTACCCCTCGGCGACGTAGCCGTAGATGGGCCGGCCTTCCTTCATCAGCTGCGGGAAGACGTCGCCGGACCAGTCGACGGGGACGTCGGCCTCGACGTAGTCGAAGACCTCCGGCTCCATGACGTAGATACCGGTGTTGACGGTGTCGGAGAACACCTGTCCCCAGGTCGGCTTCTCCAGGAAGCGCTCGACCTTTCCTTCCTCGTCGACGATGGTGATGCCGAATTCGAGGGGGTTGGGAACCCGGGTCAGGCACACCGTGACGAGTGCGCCTTTCTCCTTGTGGAAGCGGATGAGGTCGGTGAGGTCGAAGTCGGTGAGGGCGTCCCCGGAAATGACGAGGAATGCGTCGTCCTTCAGCGCCTCCTCGGCGTTTTTCACGCTGCCGGCGGTGCCGAGTGGCTTCTCCTCATTGGCATAGGTGAGCTCCATTCCGAGCTCTTCGCCGTCACCGAAGTAGTTCTTGACGAGCGACGCCAGGAACTGGACGGTGACCACGGTTTCGTTCAGCCCATGCCGCTTGAGCAGCCTGAGCACGTGCTCCATGATCGGCCGGTTGGCCACCGGCAGGAGCGGCTTCGGCATGCTCGAGGTCATCGGGCGAAGGCGTGTGCCTTCGCCGCCGGCCATCACGACGGCCTTCATGTCGGAAGGGTCCTCCTCGGGAGACGACGTTCCAGCCGATCTCGTCCGTCCCGTACGGCAGCGTCGCGACCGTCCGCGTCGCCTGCGCGGGAGGGTTCAATCGGCCGTGGTGTCCGCCTTGACGAGCCGGCGGACCTGCACCACGTAAAGGATTCCTGCCCACCAATAGAGGGTTGTACCCCATCCGGCGAACGCCCATCCGAAAACTGCCCCCATCCAGGCCAACCAGCCCGTGCCGTCACTGAGGAGGAGGAGCGGGAAGGCGTACATGAGGTTGAACGTCGCGGCCTTGCCGAGGAAGTTGACCTGCGGCGGCGGATAGCCGTGTCGGCGCAGGACGCCGACCATCACGAGCAGCATGAGGTCGCGGGCCAGCAGGGCCCCGGTGAGCCACAGGGGCAGGATGTCCCGATAGGTCAGTCCGAAGAGCGTGGAGAGGATGTACAGGCGGTCGGCGGCGGGATCCAGGAGCCGGCCGAGGCTGCTGATCTGATTCCACCGGCGCGCGAGTTTCCCGTCGAGGTAGTCGGTGACCCCGCTCAGCATGAGCACGACCAGCGCCCACAGGTCGTACTCGGCGAGGATCAGCCAGAGGAACAGCGGCACGCCGGCGAGCCGAGCCATGCTCAGGATGTTCGGAATGGTGAAAATTCGGTCCGTCTGAACCCGAGTCTCCTGGACCTCCACCCGGGGGCCTCCACTGTTGCCGTTGAACGTACGAACGATGCCTCCCGACCCTACAGGAGTCGGCCCTGCCCCCTGAACGCAGGAAAGCCCCGCACCAGAGCTGGTGCGGGGCTTTCCCACAATGATTGTTCGGCGGCGTCCTACTCTCCCACAGGGTCCCCCCTGCAGTACCATCGGCGCTGAAAGGCTTAGCTTCCGGGTTCGGAATGTAACCGGGCGTTTCCCTAACGCTATGACCACCGAAACACTATGAAGTTGAACTCAAGCCGGCAAGGCGAGTTCGTTGCTTCAGAACTAACACAGTGGACGCGAGCAACTGAGGACAAGCCCTCGGCCTATTAGTACCAGTCAGCTCCACCCGTTACCGGGCTTCCACATCTGGCCTATCAACCCAGTCGTCTACTGGGAGCCTTACCCTCTCAAGGAGGTGGGAATACTCATCTTGAAGCAGGCTTCCCGCTTAGATGCTTTCAGCGGTTATCCCTCCCGAACGTAGCCAACCAGCCATGCCCTTGGCAGGACAACTGGCACACCAGAGGTTCGTCCGTCCCGGTCCTCTCGTACTAGGGACAGCCCTTCTCAATATTCCTACGCGCACAGCGGATAGGGACCGAACTGTCTCACGACGTTCTAAACCCAGCTCGCGTACCGCTTTAATGGGCGAACAGCCCAACCCTTGGGACCGACTCCAGCCCCAGGATGCGACGAGCCGACATCGAGGTGCCAAACCATCCCGTCGATATGGACTCTTGGGGAAGATCAGCCTGTTATCCCCGGGGTACCTTTTATCCGTTGAGCGACGGCGCTTCCACAAGCCACCGCCGGATCACTAGTCCCGACTTTCGTCCCTGCTCGACCCGTCGGTCTCACAGTCAAGCTCCCTTGTGCACTTACACTCAACACCTGATTGCCAACCAGGCTGAGGGAACCTTTGGGCGCCTCCGTTACCCTTTGGGAGGCAACCGCCCCAGTTAAACTACCCATCAGACACTGTCCCTGATCCGGATCACGGACCGAGGTTAGACATCCAGCACGACCAGAGTGGTATTTCAACGACGACTCCACAACCACTGGCGTGGCCGCTTCACAGTCTCCCACCTATCCTACACAAGCCGAACCGAACACCAATATCAAACTGTAGTAAAGGTCCCGGGGTCTTTCCGTCCTGCTGCGCGAAACGAGCATCTTTACTCGTAGTGCAATTTCACCGGGCCTATGGTTGAGACAGTCGAGAAGTCGTTACGCCATTCGTGCAGGTCGGAACTTACCCGACAAGGAATTTCGCTACCTTAGGATGGTTATAGTTACCACCGCCGTTTACTGGCGCTTAAGTTCTCAGCTTCGCCCCACCGAAATGGAGCTAACCGGTCCCCTTAACGTTCCAGCACCGGGCAGGCGTCAGTCCGTATACATCGCCTTACGGCTTCGCACGGACCTGTGTTTTTAGTAAACAGTCGCTTCTCGCTGGTCTCTGCGGCCACCCCCAGCTCAAGGTGCAAGACCTATCACCAGGAATGGCCCCCCTTCTCCCGAAGTTACGGGGGCATTTTGCCGAGTTCCTTAACCATAGTTCACCCGAACGCCTCGGTATTCTCTACCTGACCACCTGAGTCGGTTTAGGGTACGGGCCGCCATGAAACTCGCTAGAGGCTTTTCTCGACAGCATAGGATCATCCACTTCGCCACAATCGGCTCGGCATCAGGTCTCAACCTTGTATGAGGGACGGATTTGCCTACCCCTCGGCCTACACCCTTACCCCGGGACAACCACCGCCCGGGCTGGACTACCTTCCTGCGTCACCCCATCGCTTACCTACTACAAGTCCGGTTCGTCGGCTCCACCACTTCCCTTCACCCGAAGGATCCAGGACGGCTTCACGGACTTAGCATCGCTCGCCTCGATATTGGGCGTTTCAAAGCGGGTACCGGAATATCAACCGGTTGTCCATCGACTACGCCTGTCGGCCTCGCCTTAGGTCCCGACTTACCCTGGGCAGATCAGCTTGACCCAGGAACCCTTAGTCAATCGGCGCACACGTTTCTCACGTGTGTATCGCTACTCATGCCTGCATTCTCACTCGTGAACCGTCCACAACTCGCTTCCGCGGCTGCTTCACCCGGCACACGACGCTCCCCTACCCATCACAGCCTCCGTTGGGAGTATTGCTGCAATGACACGACTTCGGCGGTACGCTTGAGCCCCGCTACATTGTCGGCGCGGAATCACTTGACCAGTGAGCTATTACGCACTCTTTCAAGGGTGGCTGCTTCTAAGCCAACCTCCTGGTTGTCTCTGCGACTCCACATCCTTTCCCACTTAGCGTACGCTTAGGGGCCTTAGTCGATGCTCTGGGCTGTTTCCCTCTCGACCATGGAGCTTATCCCCCACAGTCTCACTGCCGCGCTCTCACTTACCGGCATTCGGAGTTTGGCTAAGGTCAGTAACCCGGTAGGGCCCATCGCCTATCCAGTGCTCTACCTCCGGCAAGAAACACACGACGCTGCACCTAAATGCATTTCGGGGAGAACCAGCTATCACGGAGTTTGATTGGCCTTTCACCCCTAACCACAGGTCATCCCCCAGGTTTTCAACCCTGGTGGGTTCGGTCCTCCACGAAGTCTTACCTCCGCTTCAACCTGCCCATGGCTAGATCACTCCGCTTCGGGTCTAGAGCGTGCAACTCAAACGCCCTGTTCGGACTCGCTTTCGCTACGGCTTCCCCACACGGGTTAACCTCGCTACACACCGCTAACTCGCAGGCTCATTCTTCAAAAGGCACGCAGTCACGAGGATCCGAAGATCCCGACGCTCCCACGGCTTGTAGGCACACGGTTTCAGGTACTATTTCACTCCGCTCCCGCGGTACTTTTCACCATTCCCTCACGGTACTATCCGCTATCGGTCACCAGGGAATATTTAGGCTTAGCGGGTGGTCCCGCCAGATTCACACGGGATTTCTCGGGCCCCGTGCTACTTGGGAGATGAGCAAGCAAGCCGCTGATGTTTCGTCTACGGGGGTCTTACCCTCTACGCCGGACCTTTCGCATGTCCTTCGACTACACCAACGGTTTCTGACTCGCCTCACAGCCGGCAGACTGTGAAAGCTCATTCCCACAACCCCGCATGCGCAACCCCTGCCGGGTATCACACGCATACGGTTTGGCCTCATCCGGTTTCGCTCGCCACTACTCCCGGAATCACGGTTGTTTTCTCTTCCTGAGGGTACTGAGATGTTTCACTTCCCCTCGTTCCCTCCACACTGCCTATGTGTTCAGCAGCGGGTGACAGCCCATGACGACTGCCGGGTTTCCCCATTCGGACACCCCCGGATCAAAGCTCAGTTGGCAGCTCCCCGGGGCCTATCGCGGCCTCTCACGTCCTTCATCGGTTCCTGGTGCCAAGGCATCCACCGTGCGCCCTTAAAAACTTGGCCACAGATGCTCGCGTCCACTGTGTAGTTCTCAAACAACGACCAGCCACCCATCACCCCACCAGACAAGCTGGCGAGTTCACTGGGGCCGGCACTGAAGACTAGCCAGACGGCCGTGCCTTCAGGACCCAACAACGTGCCAAGCGCCAGCGCTCTCCGTGTTCTCTCTTCCACGCCCAAGGGCAGTACTGGGAGACCTTTCGAGTCACTCGCGCCAACTAATCAACGTTCCACCCATGAGCTGACCGTGCAGAACGTTTGCCTGCAATCGGTACTGTGCTCCTTAGAAAGGAGGTGATCCAGCCGCACCTTCCGGTACGGCTACCTTGTTACGACTTCGTCCCAATCGCCAGTCCCACCTTCGACGGCTCCCTCCACAAGGGTTGGGCCACCGGCTTCGGGTGTTACCGACTTTCGTGACGTGACGGGCGGTGTGTACAAGGCCCGGGAACGTATTCACCGCAGCAATGCTGATCTGCGATTACTAGCGACTCCGACTTCATGGGGTCGAGTTGCAGACCCCAATCCGAACTGAGACCGGCTTTTTGAGATTCGCTCCACCTCACGGTATCGCAGCTCATTGTACCGGCCATTGTAGCACGTGTGCAGCCCAAGACATAAGGGGCATGATGACTTGACGTCGTCCCCACCTTCCTCCGAGTTGACCCCGGCGGTCTCCTGTGAGTCCCCATCACCCCGAAGGGCATGCTGGCAACACAGGACAAGGGTTGCGCTCGTTGCGGGACTTAACCCAACATCTCACGACACGAGCTGACGACAGCCATGCACCACCTGTATACCGACCACAAGGGGGCACCCATCTCTGGATGTTTCCGGTATATGTCAAGCCTTGGTAAGGTTCTTCGCGTTGCGTCGAATTAAGCCACATGCTCCGCCGCTTGTGCGGGCCCCCGTCAATTCCTTTGAGTTTTAGCCTTGCGGCCGTACTCCCCAGGCGGGGAACTTAATGCGTTAGCTGCGGCACCGACGACGTGGAATGTCGCCAACACCTAGTTCCCAACGTTTACGGCGTGGACTACCAGGGTATCTAATCCTGTTCGCTCCCCACGCTTTCGCTCCTCAGCGTCAGTAATGGCCCAGAGATCCGCCTTCGCCACCGGTGTTCCTCCTGATATCTGCGCATTTCACCGCTACACCAGGAATTCCGATCTCCCCTACCACACTCTAGCCAGCCCGTATCGAATGCAGACCCGAGGTTAAGCCTCGGGCTTTCACATCCGACGTGACTGGCCGCCTACGAGCTCTTTACGCCCAATAATTCCGGACAACGCTTGCGCCCTACGTATTACCGCGGCTGCTGGCACGTAGTTAGCCGGCGCTTCTTCTGCAGGTACCGTCACTTTCGCTTCTTCCCTGCTGAAAGAGGTTTACAACCCGAAGGCCGTCATCCCTCACGCGGCGTCGCTGCATCAGGCTTTCGCCCATTGTGCAATATTCCCCACTGCTGCCTCCCGTAGGAGTCTGGGCCGTGTCTCAGTCCCAGTGTGGCCGGTCGCCCTCTCAGGCCGGCTACCCGTCGTCGCCTTGGTAGGCCATTACCCCACCAACAAGCTGATAGGCCGCGGGCTCATCCTTCACCGCCGGAGCTTTCCACCGCGGAAGATGCCTTCCGCAGTCGTATCCGGTATTAGACCCCGTTTCCAGGGCTTGTCCCAGAGTGAAGGGCAGATTGCCCACGTGTTACTCACCCGTTCGCCACTAATCCCCTCCCGAAGGAGGTTCATCGTTCGACTTGCATGTGTTAAGCACGCCGCCAGCGTTCGTCCTGAGCCAGGATCAAACTCTCCATGAATGTTTACCGGTCATCCGGTGCACACACACGTAGAGCGGGCCAGTCATGTCGGAATAGGACCGACTGACCACTGCGTCCTCGCTGTGTTTGTTGCCCCCAGGCGTCCACCGAAGCGGACCCTGAAGGTCTTTTCAAAGGAACCTCATCCACCGAAGTGGACGGGGTATCAACTTCTGGCGTTGATTTTTGGCACGCTGTTGAGTTCTCAAGGAACGGACGCTTCCTTCGTACTCACCCGCAGTAACACTTACTGGGGCTTCCCTCCGGGCTTTCGTTCTTCTTTCCTGCGTTTCCGACTCTATCAGAGTCTTTCGCGCTCCGCTTTCCGGGGTTTTCGCTTTCGCGCTTTCCCTTTCCGGCGGGTCCGACCATATCAGGGCTTTTCCCGTTCTCCGCAACTCGGCCGCTTCGCCTTACGGCGTGCGCGAGAGAGCTGAGATCGGAGTCGGAGATCAGCTTCTGAGGTGGTTGGTTCCCGACCACTCCACCGGCTGTTCGTGAGGAGTTCACACGGGCCGTCGTGGCGGGAGTCACGACAGTAGCGCTCCCGTGGTTCACAGGCAAATCGAATCAGGCGTATGGTCTAGTCCACTACGGTGTCGGCGGACGCGCTCCGCGGCCTCCGTCAGGAGGTTCGATTCGCGCGAACCGGGACATCTCATGACATACCCTTCTGAACGTGCGCCGTCGACGACAGTCAGTGACGGCGTGGCGACGAAGCCCCACCCCCTGGGAGGCCCCCATGACCACCGTCACGTCCCCTCTTGCCGGGCGCGCCATCGGACTCGCGGCAGTGCCCGATCCGGTGTTCTCCGGCGCGATGGTGGGACCGGGCACCGCGATCGACCCCGTGCGTGAGGCTTCCGAGGCGGTGTCCCCCGTCGACGGTGTGGTCGTCTCCCTCCACCCGCACGCGTACGTCGTCGTCGACAGCGAGGGGCACGGCGTTCTCACGCACCTCGGGATCGACACCGTCCAGCTCAACGGCGAGGGCTTCGAGCTGCTCGTCGAGAAGGGCGACACCGTGAGCCGCGGCCAGGCTCTCATCCGCTGGAACCCGGCGGCCGTCGAGGCTGCCGGCAAGTCGCCGATCTGCCCCGTCGTGGCGCTGGAGGCTTCCGCGGAGTCCCTCGTCGATGTCGCCGAGACCGGCGACGTCGCGACCGGTGACGCCCTCTTCGGCTGGAACTGAGCCGACCGGCAGGGACGCGTCCGCCCGGCACGGGCGAGTCGGACATCCACCGCGGCGGCCGGGGCCGCCGCTCAATCGGAGACGGGTGAAATGGAGACAACGCTGCGAGGCGTCGGCGTGAGCCACGGCGTGGCCATCGGCGAGGTGCGGCACATGGGCACGGCGGTCCTGGAGCCGCCGGCCCGGCAGATCACGGCGGACGAGGCGGAGCGCGAACAGGGGCGCGCACGCAAGGCCGTCAGTGCGGTTGCGGCCGACCTGGTCGCGCGCGGCCAGCTGGCCGGTGGCGAGGCCCAGCACGTGCTGGAAGCCCAGGCCATGATCGCGGAGGACCCCGAGCTGATGGCGGACGTCGACCGGCGGATCGCCGTCGGCAGCACCGCCGAACGCGGTGTGTACGACGCGTTCGCCGCCTACCGGGACCTGCTCGCCGGGGCCGGCGAGTACATGGCCGGACGTGTGGCGGACCTGGACGACGTCCGCAACAGGATCGTGGCGCGCCTGCTCGGTGTGCCGATGCCGGGTGTGCCGGACAGCAACGAGCCGTACGTGCTGATCGCGCGGGACCTGGCTCCCGCGGACACCGCGCTGCTCGACCCGGCGCTCGTCCTCGGCTTCGTCACCGAGGAGGGCGGGCCGACCAGCCACAGCGCGATCCTCGCGCGGGCGCTCGGCGTGCCGGCCGTGGTCGCGCTGCCTGGGGCAGGCGAGATCGCCGAGGGCACCGTCATCGCGGTGGACGGCTCGACCGGCGAGGTCTTCGTCGACCCGAGCAGTGCGAAGAAGGCCGAGCTGGAGACCGCTGCCGCCGAGCGGAAGGCGGCCCTGGCCGCCTCCTCCGGTCCGGGGGCGACCTCCGACGGGCACCGGGTGCCGCTGCTGGCCAACGTCGGCGGTCCGGCGGACGTGCCCGCCGCGGTGGAGGCCGGGGCCGAGGGCGTCGGCCTGTTCCGCACCGAGTTCCTCTTCCTCGACGACAGCAAGAAGGCGCCGTCGGAGGAGAAGCAGGTCGACTCCTACCGCAAGGTCCTGGAGGCGTTCCCCGAGGGCCGGGTCGTGGTGCGCGTGCTGGACGCGGGCGCGGACAAGCCGCTGGACTTCCTGACGCCGTCCGACGAGCCGAACCCGGCGCTGGGCGTGCGGGGCCTGCGCACCCTGCTGGACCACCCGGAGGTGCTCCGGACCCAGCTGACCGCGCTGGCGAAGGCGGCCGAGGGCCTGCCGGTGCACCTGGAGGTCATGGCTCCGATGGTCGCCGACCGGGCCGACGCGAAGGCGTTCGCGGACGCCTGCCGGGCCGCCGGGCTCCAGGCGAAGTTCGGGGCGATGGTGGAGATCCCCTCCGCGGCACTGCGGGCGCGCTCGATCCTCCAGGAGGTCGAGTTCCTGTCGCTGGGCACGAACGACCTGGCCCAGTACACGTTCGCCGCGGACCGGCAGGTGGGTGCGGTGTCCCGGCTGCAGGACCCGTGGCAGCCGGCACTGCTCGACCTGGTCGCGCTGTCGGCGGAGGCGGCGCGGGCCGAGGGCAAGAGCTGCGGCGTGTGCGGCGAGGCCGCGTCGGATCCGCTGCTGGCCTGTGTGCTGACGGGTCTGGGCGTGACCTCCCTGTCGATGGGTGCGGCGTCGATCCCGTACGTGCGGGCGACGCTCGCCAAGTACACGCTCGCCCAGTGCGCGCGTGCCGCGGCGGCCGCGCGTGCCGCGGACAGTGCCGAGGAGGCGCGGACGGCCGCGCAGGCGGTGCTGTCCGGCGAGTAGGCGCCGCAGGGAATCAGAGCTTGGTCGGTCGAGGGGCCCCCGCCAGTCGTGGCGGGGGTCCCTCGGCTTCTGCGGGCGCCCGGCGGGACTGCTCAGTGGTGCGGGGGCGGGTCGTCCACCTCGAACCCGGGCCGGTAGTCGACGCCGTGTTCGGGAGCGACCGGGTCGCCGGTGTCGGGGTCGGTGCAGTAGGCGTTGAAGACGGCGGCCGCGGACAGCGGGACGAGGCCGCCCCCTTCCAGGCGCCATCCGTGGACCCGGTCGCCGCCCCCGTCGGCGGTGGTGCGCAGGACGAGGCCTCCGGCTCCGCCCAGGGCCATCCCGGCGGCCAGGACGGTGACGAAGTCGAGGGCCTCGCGACCGTCCGGATCGAAGCCCGGCAGGTCGGCCGGGCCCGGTGGTCCTGCCGTGCGGGCGTGCAGGACGGCGACGAGCTGTCGCTCGCCGCTGGGGATGCTGCACACGGCGTGGTGGTGTCCGGTGCCGGCCCCTGCGACGAGGCGGGTGACCGCCGTGGCCGCCCGCTCGAACGCGGACCGGCCGATGTCCTGGCCGCAGTCGGCGCAGGTTCCGGCGCGGGCGAGGATGGCGGCCGCGTACTCCCAGGTGGCCTGCCGGGCGGCCTCGTCGACCAGGAGCGGCACCATGTCGGCGACGGGCAGCCCCGTGTACGGGAGTCCGGGTCCGGTGCCGGCGAGTTCGGCGGTGAAGCGGGTGCGGGAGGCGGCCGTGTCGGGGTCGAGGCCCTGTTCGGCGCAGAAGGCGGCGTACTGCTCGGGGTCGAAGAGGGCGACCGTGGTGTGGATGCCCTGTGCGGCGAGGGATTTCAGCAGGTCGTCGACGTGCCGCAGGTAGTCGCGGTGGTCGTCGAAGGCGAAGCTGCGGTAGCGGCGCATGGCCGCGAAGTCCCGGGGGTCGGCGAGCAGGCCGATCGTGCCGGGTACCTCGCGGCGCAGCGTCGTCGTCTTCCGTGTGTCTGGCATGGCTCCCCCTGGTGTGCGAACAAATGCTCACTCAGAGTAATCAGAGCCACTGACAACGCCCGTCCGGTGCCTCAGGAGCCGGTGCGGGTGCGGGCCAGCTCCTGGTAGAAGCGGAGGAGTTCGAGGTTGTCCACGGAGCCGGGGTTGACGGCCTTCTCCAGGGGCGTGCCCTGGAGCAGCCGCTTGACGGGGACCTCGATGCGCTTGCCGGTCAGGGTGTGGGGGATGGCCGGCACCTCGATGATCTCGTCGGGCACGTGCCGCGGGGAGAGCTCCTCGCGGATCGTGGCCTTGATGCGGCCCTTGAGGTCCTCGTCCAGGGTGGTGCCGGGGGCGAGGTGGACGAACAGCGGCATCCAGTAGCCGCCGTTCGGCTCCTCCAGGCCGATGACGAGCGATTCCCTGATCTCCGGAAGGCGTTCGACGGCCTCGTAGATGTCCGCGGAGCCCATGCGGACGCCCTGCCGGTTGAGGGTGGAGTCGGAGCGGCCGTGGATCACGACGGAGCCGTGGTCGGTGATCGTGATCCAGTCGCCGTGGCGCCACACGCCGGGGTAGGTCTCGAAGTAGCTGTCGCGGTAGCGGCTCCCGTCCGGGTCGTTCCAGAAGCGGACCGGCATCGACGGCATGGGGTTGGTGACGACGAGCTCGCCGACCTCGCCGGTGAGCGGCTTGCCGGACGGGTCCCAGGACTGCAGGTCGGTGCCGAGGCAGGCGGCCTGGAGCTCGCCGATGTGGACGGGGAGGGTGGGGACGGCGCCGGCGAAGCAGCTGCACACGTCCGTGCCGCCGCTGACGGAGGCGATCCACAGGTCCTCGGCGACCTCGTCGTGGAGCCAGCGGAAGCCGTCGGGCGGCAGCGGGGAGCCAGTCGTCGCGACGCACTTGACGGCGGAGAGGTCGAAGTCGCGGGACGGGTGGACCCCGGCTTTGCGGCAGGCCATCACGTACGCGGCGGACGTGCCGTACAGGGTGGCCCGGGTGCGCTCGGCGATCCGCCACTGGGCGCCGGTGTCCGGATAGCCGGGGCTGCCGTCGTACAGGACGACGGTGGTGCCGGTCAGCAGGCCGGAGACGAGGAAGTTCCACATCATCCAGCCGGTGGAGGTGTACCAGAAGAAGCGGTCCTCGGGGCCGAGGTCGCAGTGCAGGCCGAGCTGCTTGAGGTGCTCCAGGAGGATGCCGCCCTGCGACTGGACGATCGCCTTGGGCAGGCCCGTCGTACCCGAGGAGTAGAGGACCCACAGCGGGTGGTCGAAGGGGACGGGCTCGAAGACCGGCTCGGCCGGGGTGGAGACCAGGTCCGACCAGGCGAGGGTCCCTTCGGGGGCGGGCGTGCCGAGCAGCGGGATGTGGACGACGGCGCGCAGGGAGGGGAGCTCGGCGCGGAGTTCGGCCACGGTGTCGCTGCGGTCGTGCTGCTTGCCGCCGTAGCGGTAGCCGTCGACGGTGAACAGGACGACGGGCTCGACCTGCTGGAAGCGGTCGAGGACACTGCGGGCGCCGAAGTCGGGGGCGCAGGAGGTCCAGACGCCGCCGACGGCGGCGGTCGCGAGGAGGGCGACGACGGCCTCGGGGATGTTGGGGAGGTAGCCGCTGACGCGGTCGCCGGGGCGTACGCCGAGGGCGCGCAGCTCGGCGGCGAGTGCGCCGACGCGGCCGCGGAGCTCGGACCAGGTGACGGGGACGGGCTCGTGGGTCTCGTCGACGTGGAGGAGCGCGGCGTCGCCGGCACGGGCCGGGTCCTCGCCGGCGCGCAGCGCGTGCTCGGCGTAGTTGAGGGTGGCGCCGGGGAACCAGCGGGCGCCGGGCATCGAGCGGTCGGCGAGGACCTGCTCGGCGGGGGTGGTGAAGCGGACGTCGAACCATTCGGCGACGGCCTGCCAGAAGGTGTCGAGTTCCTCGACGGACCAGCGGTGCAGTGCCGGGTAGCCGCCGTCCGCGGGAGCTCCGTGCCGCTCGGCCGCCCACGCCTGGAAGGCGGTGATGCGGGCCGCGGCGATCCGGTCGGGCCCCGGGGTCCAGAGGGGTTCCGGCTGGGTGGGCGAGGTCATGGGTCGGCTCCCGGTCAGTGCGGCCCGCGCGTGGTGTGCACGGTGTGCCGCGGTGTCGGCGTGCAGGTGCGCAGGTGGGTGGATCGGTGCTGGTCGTTCCGTGCCGTCGCGGGCGGGGTGGGCTCGCGGTGGCACACAGGGACGATGCCATGTGATCCACCTCCGCACCAGGGGTGCCCGGGGCGTGGGCGCGGGTCGGGGCAGGTGAACGGTGTCTGAACGTCCCCCGTGCGGACGGGTCCCGGTGGCAGTGTGGGCGGCATGGACGGTCGGGATCTGGTGCGTGCGCTGAAGGGGTTCGGTACGGAGGGCGGGAGGCGGGCCTGGCGGTCGGCGCTGCGGAACCGGCGTGCGGACGCGGCGGGGCTGCCGCGGCGCGGGCCGGAGCGGGCGCGGGTGCCGGGGCTGCTGGCGGGGACGGAGCCCGCGCCGGGCGGCGGGCTGCTCCGGTTCGCCCGGTCCGAGCTGCTGGTGCGGGTGACGGTGGGCGGGGCGGTGTTCTGGAGCTGGGACGGGGCTTCGGCTGGGCCTTCGTACGCCGTTCCGGGGGGCGGGCCGGAGCCGGACCCGCGGGCGGTGCTGGAGCCGGACACCGGGGGCGGCTGGCGGGTGGTGTCGCAGCGGGTGACCGTCGGGGTGTCGCGGTACGGGGCGGTGGAGGTGCGCACTCCGGGCGGGGCGGTGCTGCGGCGGGAGCTGCCGCCGCGCTGGTGGGAGCCGCACCCGGGCGGGCCGGGAGCCGGGGCAGGGGCGCGTGCCGGCGGGCGGTGGATGGTGCGGGCGGAGGTGGCCGCCGACGCGCGGTTCTTCGGGCTCGGCGGGCGGGCCGGCGGGCCGCGGCTGCGGGACGGTGCGTACCGGCTGTGGAACACCGACCCGGGCGGCGCCTTCGGCCCGGGTGACGACCCGCTGTACATCACGATGCCCGTGCAGCTGGTCGTCGCGGACGCGGGCACGCACCTGGTGTTCCACGACAGCACCTGGGACGGGCGGGTGCTGCTGCGCGAGGGCGAGGAGGGTGCGGGGTCGGGCCCGGACCGCCCCGGTACGAGTGAGCTGCGCATGGACGGCGGCCCGCTGCGCTGCTGGGTGCTGGCGGGCACCCCGGCGCGGGTGCTGCGGGGCTGGGCGGCGCTGACCGGCGCTCCGGCGGTCCCGCCCGCGTGGGCGCTGGGGTACCAGCACGCGCGGTGGGGGTTCGGAAGCGCGGACGAGGTGCGGCGCGTGGTGGCCGGGTACCGGTCGCGCGGGCTGCCGCTGTCGGCGGTGCACCTGGACATCGACCACTACGACGGGCACCGGGTGTTCACCGTGGACCGGGAGCGGTTCCCCGACCTGCCGGGGCTCGCCCGGGAGTTGGACGGCGCCGGGGTGCGGCTCGTGTCGATCGTCGACCCCGCGGTGAAGGTGGGCGACGCGGTGCACGCCGCGGGGCGGGAGGTCGGCGCGCAGGGGGCGTTCGTACGGGACGCGGCGGGGCGGGAGGTCCAGGGCGAGGTGTGGCCGGGGCGGTGCGCCTATCCGGATTTCACGTGTCCGGAGGTGCGCGCGTGGTGGGGCGGGCTGTACGCGGAGCGGCTCGCGCAGGGCTTCTCGGGGGTGTGGCACGACATGAACGAGCCGGTGTCGTTCGCGCCGTTCGGGGAGACCACCCTGCCGCGGTCGGCGCGGCACGCGCTGGACGGGGAGGGCGGCGACCACCGGGCCGCGCACAACGTGTACGCCCTCGGCATGGCCCGGGCCGGCTGGGAGGGCCTGGTGCGGCTGCGGCCGGGCGAGCGGCCGTTCCTGTTCTCGCGGTCGGGGTGGGCGGGTATGCAGCGGTACGGGGGCACCTGGTCGGGGGACGTCGCGACCGGGTGGGAGGGGCTGCGGGCCTCGCTGTCGCTGGTGCTGGGGCTCGGGCTGTGCGGTGTCCCGTACTCGGGGCCGGACGTGGGCGGGTTCGGGGGCTCGCCGTCGCCCGAGCTGTACCTGCGGTGGCTGCAGCTCGGCGCATACCTGCCGCTGTTCCGGACGCACTCGGCGCTGTGGGCGGGGCGCCGGGAGCCGTGGGAGTTCGGGCCTGAGGTGGAGCGGCACGCGGCCGCGGTGCTGGCGGAGCGGGAGCGGCTGCGGCCGTACTTCGTGACGCTGGCGCACCTGGCGCGCCGGACCGGCGCCCCGTACGTGCGGCCGCTGTGGTGGGGGGATCCGGGCGACCGGGCGCTGCGGGACTGCGAGGACGCGTTCCTGTTGGGGGACGGGCTGCTTGTCGCGCCGGTCCTGGAGCCGGGGGTGGAGCGGCGGGGGGTCCGGCTGCCGCGTGGCCGCTGGTACGACACCGCGACCGGGGCGGCGTACGAGGGGCCCGGGCGGGTGCTGCTGGACGCGCCGGCGGGGCGGATTCCGGTGCTGGCGCGGGCGGGTGCCGTGCTGGCGGTGCGTGCGGCGGGTGCGGGTGCGGAGGCCGGCGGCGGGGTGGTGCCGGAGGCGTGGGCTCCGGCGCCCGGGCGGGGCGGGGGCGGGGTCGTGGTCCGGGAGCCGGGGCCGGGGTTCGAGCCGGGGGTGGTGGAGCGGTACGCGGTGCGGTGGTCGGGCGGCGAGGTCGTCGTGGAGGACGCGGCGGGGGCCCGGGTGGAGGACGCGGTGGTGCGGGGCGCGGATGCGGTGCGTCCGGCTGGGGTGGGGCCCGGTCAGGCGTAGCGGCCGGCGAACCAGGCCGCGGCGGCCCGGGTGTGCAGGGGGAAGGCCAGTTCCGCCGGAGTGCGCAGGATGTGCCAGCCGGTGGTCTCGTCCGTCGGGGTCGACGGGGGGAGGGTGGCCAGGGGGCGGGGCGGGAGCAGGCCGAAGAGGAGCAGGTGGCCTCCCGGGGAGCTCATGGCGTCGGCGAGGGCGACGTCGGCGGCGGGGGCGTGGATGCCGGTCTCCTCGCGCAGTTCGCGGACGACCGCTTCGCGCCAGTCCTCGCCGAAGTCCATGAAGCCGCCGGGGAGGGCGATGCCGCCGAGGGCCGGCTCGATGGTGCGGGTGATCACGACGAGGCCGGTGCCCGCCTCGTCCTCCGCGGGGAGCAGTGCGACGGCCACCGGGAGGGGGTTGCGGTAGGCGACGGCGCCGCAGGCGGTGCAGGTGCGGGGCCAGGCGTCGCTGTCGAACAGCGTTCCGCAGGTGGAGCAGTGCGAGTCCCTCAGGTGTGCCGGCATGCGGTGATGGTAGGCCAGGGGGCATGCGGATGGCGGTGGTTGCGGGGTGTCTGGCGGTGCTGGCGGGTTCGTCGCCGAGCGGGTTCGCGGCGCTGTCGGACGTGGATCCGACCATCGGGCAGGACATGCGCTACGCGACCGCGCGCAACTTCACGGGGCGGGTGGCGGAGGGGTACGAGGAACCGGTGTGCCTGCTCGCGAAGCCGGCGGCCGAGGCGCTGCGGCGGGCGCAGCGGGTGCTGCGGCGGCAGGGGTTCTCGCTGCTGGTGTACGACTGCTACCGGCCGCAGCGGGCGGTGGACGGGTTCGTGCGGTGGGCGCGGGACGCCGGCGACCAGGCGGCGAAGGCGGAGTTCTACCCGGAGGTGGACAAGTCGCGGCTGGTCGCGCTCGGGTACATCGCGGAGCGGTCGGGGCACAGCCGCGGGAGCACGGTGGACGTGACGCTGGTGCGGCTTCCCGAGCGGCGGCCGGTGGACATGGGCACGCCGTTCGACTGGTTCGGGCCGCTGTCCCACACGGACGATCCGCGTGTGGGCGGTGCCGCGCGGGAGAACCGGCGGCTGCTGCGGCGGGTGCTGGAGGCGGAGGGGTTCGTGAACCTGCCCGGGGAGTGGTGGCACTTCACGCACCGGCCGGAGGCGTTCCGGGAGCAGTTCGACTTCCCCGTCGCCTTGCGCGCCGTACGCGGATGAACCCACACTTCTGACGGACCGTCAGAAGGAGGGGCTGTGGAGCGGACCCGGAAGCCGGCCGTGCCGGGGTGGTTCACCGAGGAGGGCGGCTTCCGGCTGCTCGGGACGCGGTGTGCGGCCTGCGCGGCGGTGTTCTTCCCGCGGGAGGACGCGTACTGCCGCAATCCGCACTGTGCGGGGGGCGGCGCCATGGAGGAGGTGCCGCTGTCGCGGCGCGGCCGGGTGTGGTCCTACACCGACGGGCGGTACCGGCCGCCCGCCCCCTACCCCTCCGATCCGGGAGAGCCCTGGGAGCCGTACACGCTCCTCGCCGTGGAGCTGGAGGCGGAGGGGATGGTCGTGCTGGGGCAGGCCGTGCCCGGGGTGGGTCCGGCCGACCTGGAGGTGGGCATGGAGGTCGAGGTGGTGGGCGGGGTGCTGGCCGAGGACGCGGACACCGTGTGGACCACCTGGTGCTTCCGGCCGGTGGGGGGCCCGGCATGACGGACGTGGCGGTGCTCGGGGCGGGAATGCATCCGTGGGGCAAGTGGGGCCGGAGTTTCGTCGAGTACGGGCGGGTCGCGGCGCGGGCCGCGCTCGCCGACGCGGGGCTGGAGTGGCGCGGCGTGCAGTCCGTCGTCGGCGCGGGCACCGTGCGCGGCGGATACCCCGGCCATGTGGCGGGCGCCGCGTTCGCCCGGGCCCTCGGATGGCAGGGGGCGCGCGTGGCCAGCGTGTACGCGGCGTGCGCGTCCGGCGCGCACGCCGTCGCGGCGGCGCGGGCGCAGATCCTCGCCGGACAGGCCGACGCGGTGCTGGTCGTGGGGGCGGACGCGGCGCCCAAGGGGTTCTTCGCCCCGGCGGGCGGGGACCGGGACGACGACCCGGACTGGCTGCGGTTCCGGCTGCTGGGCGCGACGAACCCGGCGTACTTCGGGCTGTACGCGCGCCGGCGGATGGCGGTGTACGGGGACACGGCGGAGGACTTCGCCCGGGTGAAGGTGAAGAACGCGGCGGCCGGGGCGCTGAACCCGCTGGCCCGCTACCGGAAGGCGGTCACGGCCGGGGAGGTGGCTGCCTCGCCCGTGGTCGCCGACCCGCTGCGGCTGCTCGACGTCTGCGCCACCTCAGACGGGGGCGCGGCCCTGGTGCTCGGCAGCATGGAGTTCGCGCGGGCGCGGGGCGCGGCCGACCCGGTGCGGATCCGGGCGGTGTCGACGGTGACGCCGCGGTATCCGCGGACGGTCCTCGACCTGCCGGACATCGCGACCGACTCGGGCTGCGGCACCGGGCCCGGCCCCGCGGGCGCCGCCGTGCCGTTCCGGGCGTCGATCGCGCGGGCCGCGTACGAGGAGGCCGGGATCGGGCCGGAGGAGCTCTCGCTGGCCGAGGTGTACGACCTGTCCACCGCGCTGGAGTTGGAGTGGTACGAGGACATCGGCCTCTGCGGCCCGGGCGAGGGCGCGGCGCTCCTGGGGAAGGGCGCCACGGCGCTCGGCGGGCGGGTGCCGGTCAACGCGAGCGGCGGGCTTGCCTCGTTCGGGGAGGCCGTTCCCGCGCAGGCCATCGCCCAGGTGTGCGAGCTGACGTGGCAGCTGCGCGGGGCGGCGGGCGCGCGCCAGGTGCCGGGGGCGCGGGTCGGGATCGCCGTGAACCAGGGGCTGTTCGGGCACGGGTCGGCGATCGTGGCCGTGCGGTGAGGCCGGGCGTGTGCGGATGCCTGACGGGACCGCGGAGCGGGTTCACACGCGCCCCGCGGTCCCGGACCGTCCCCCCTGCCCGGCGGAAGCCGCGGCCCGCACCCCGGTCGGCGGGGGTGCGGGCCGCTCCGGCGGGCGGCTCCGGCCTTCACGTGCCGGCGGTCAGGCTCCGGCGGCGGGCCCGGGCCGTCGACATGGCATGCTCGACGACCCCGACCAGCACGTCCTTGACGGACTCCCGGTCGCGGGCGTCGCACAGCAGCACGGGCACGCCCGGATCGAGGTCCAGCGCCTCCCGGACGTGCACCACGGGGTGGCGTTCGGCCCCGTCGAAGCAGTTGACCGCGACGGTGAAGGGGATCCCCCGCCGCTCGAAGTAGTCGACCGCGGCGAAGCAGTCGGCGAGCCGGCGGGTGTCGGCGAGGACCACGGCGCCCAGGGCGCCCTGTGCCAGCTCGTCCCACAGGAACCAGAAGCGGTCCTGGCCCGGGGTGCCGAACAGGTACAGCACCAGGTCCTCGCGCAGGGTGATCCGCCCGAAGTCCATGGCAACGGTGGTGGTGTTCTTGCCCTCCACTCCCCCGGTGTCGTCGATGCCCGCACCCGGCTCGGAGAGCGACTCCTCGGTGCGCAGCGGCCTGATCTCGCTCACCGCGCCGACCAGGGTGGTCTTGCCCGCCCCGAAGCCGCCCGCGACGAGGATCTTCAGGGTCAGCGGCTCGACCGGGGAGACGGCGTGCATCGCACCGCGGCTAGAGCGCCCGAAGGCCATCGATCACCTCACGCAGAATGGATTCGTCGGGCAGTTCGGCCGGCGGTACCGGCCGGGTCACGTGGACCAGTTCCTCCTCGGCCAGGTCTCCGATGAGGACGCGCACCACCCCGACCGCCAGGTCGAGTTCGGCCGCGATCTCGGCGACCGACTGGGGGCGCTCCCGGCAGAGGCCGAGGATGTGGGCGTGCTCCGGGGAGAGGGTCAGCTCCCAGACCGGGTCGTCGGCCGCCGGCTCGGCGACGACCAGGGCGATCAGGTCGAGCCGGTGCCGGCCCGCGTGGCTGGTCCGGCCGCGGGTCATCGCGTACGGGCGTACGACCGGGCCTGCGTCGTCGTCGAACCAGTGCGGCTCGTCGGGGCCGTGGGCCCGGGCGGTGTCCGCACCGGCGGCGTGCTCCTGGTGCTCTGCGCCTGGATCGCTCATGCGGCCTCGACTCACCCTCCGGCTGGCAGTCCGGAGCGCGGGGCGGTCGCCAGGTGGTCGCCGACGCGCTTGACCATGAGGGTCATCTCGTAGGCGACCTGCCCGACGTCCGAGTCGGCGTCCGAGAGCACGGCCAGGCAGCTGCCGTCGCCGGCGGCCATCACGAAGAGGAACGCCTCGTCGAGTTCGACGACGGTCTGGCGGACGCCGCCGGAGTCGAAGTGCCGGCCGACGCCCTTGGCGAGGCTGTGGAAGCCGGAGGCGACGGCGGCCAGGTGCTCGCTGTCCTCCCGGGTCAGGTCCTTGGAGCTGCCGGTGGGCAGGCCGTCGCCGGAGAGGACGACCGCCTTGCGGATGCTGCCGACCCGGTCGACGAGTTCGTCGAGCAGCCAGTTGAGCTGGCCGGAACCGCGGCTGCGGATGTCGTTGCCGGTCTGCGGTGCGGTCATCGACCGTCCCCCTCGTTCTCGTTCGCGGGACCGCGGCCGGCGCGGGTGCCCGCCCCGGTCTCGGACTGCTGTGCGTGCGTGTTGCGGCCCGCCGTCCAGCCTCGCTGGAGGGCGGACATACGGGTGCGTACGTCTTCGGCGTCGCGCTCGGCCGGCGGCTCCGGCTCCGGCCGGGCGGGGGCGGGCGCGGGGGCGGACCTCAGCTGCGGCGCGAGGTTCGCCTGCCGGACCCGCCGGGGCAGTCCGCCGGGCCCCGTGGCGGGGGCGGCCTGCTCCGGCTGCGTCGCGCGCGGCTCCGGCTCCGGCTCCGGCCGGTCCGGCGCGGGTGGCACCGGGGAGACCGGGCGGGGCTCCACCCGGCGGCCGTGGTCGGCCACCAGTGTCGGCGTGGGGCGGCGGCGCGGCAGCGGCACGGGGCCCGAAGAGCGGGCGGCCTCGGGGCGGGGGCCGCGGACCGGGTCGGCGCGGTGGCCGTCCAGCCGGACGGGGCCGGTCGGGGCGAGCGGTTCCCGGTCGCGGGCCGTCCGGCGCTCGGGGTGCTGGCGGTCGGCGGGGCGCAGGCCGAGCAGGCCGCTGCGGGGCGTGCCGTGCGGGGGCGTCTCGTCGTCGAGGGTCGCCATCGCGGGGCGGCCGCCGACGCCGGTGAGGCCGGCGATGCCCGCGGCGGGCTCGTCGAGGGCGGCGGTGTCGTCGGCGCCGTCGAGGCCGAGCGTGCCGAGGGGGGCTTCGAGTTCGACGGGGCGGCGCCGGTCGGCGGCGGGCAGCGGCCGGCCGGCCGCTCCGTGCTGCACGGCCGGGCCGGTGTGCGCGGGCCGCTTGCCGGGGCCGGCGGGGCGGCCGTGGCGGTCGTGCTTGGCGCCGCCGGGGCGCAGTCCGCCGCCGGGGGTGTCGGGGGCCTCGGTGAGCAGCGCTGCGGGCAGGAACACCACGGCGGTGGTGCCGCCGTAGGGGCTGGGCTGGAGGACGACCTTCACGTCGTGGCGGCGGGCGAGGCGGCTGACGACGAACAGGCCGAGGCGGTCGGTGTCGGAGAGCTCGAACTCGGGGGTCTCGGCGAGGCGCAGGTTGGCGTCGAGGAGTGCTTCGGGGTTCATGCCGAGGCCGCGGTCGTGGATCTCCAGGGTGAAGCCGTTGGCGACGCGTTCGCCGTGGACCTGGACGGCGGTGTGCGGCGGCGAGAAGACGGTGGCGTTCTCCAGCAGTTCGGCGACGAGGTGGGTGACGTCGGCGACGGCGGGGCCGGCGATGCCGAGGCGGGGCAGGCGGCGGACCTCGATGCGCTCGTAGTCCTCGACCTCGGCGACGGCGGCGCGGACGACGTCCATCAGCTGCACGGGCCGGCGCCACTGGCGGGAGGGGGCCGCGCCGGAGAGGATCACGAGGCCCTCGGCGTGGCGGCGCATGCGCGTGGTCATGTGGTCGAGGCGGAAGAGGTCGGCGAGCTCCTCGGCGTCCTCGGTGCGCCGCTCCATGGTGTCGAGCAGGGTGAGCTGGCGGTGGAGCAGCACCTGGTTGCGGCGGGCGAGGTTGACGAAGACCTCGGAGACGCCCTTGCGGAGCTCGGCCTGCTTGACGGCGGCCTCGACGGCGGCGCGCTGGAGGGTGTTGAGGGCGAGTCCGACCTGGCCCACCTCGTCCTTCTCGTACTCCAGGCGGGGGGCCTCGGTCTCGACGTCGACGTGCTCCCCGGCGGCGAGGCGGCGCATGACGGCGGGGAGGCGGACGCCGGAGACCTCGTGGGCCTCCTTGCGCAGCCGGGAGAGGTCGCGGATCAGGTCGCGGCCGATGCGGACGGACATGAAGAGGGAGGCGAGCAGCGCGAAGAAGCCGAGGACGCCGGCGACGGCGGCCTGGACGAGGACGCTGACGGCGACGGGCTCCACGCGCTCCTGGTAGCGGTCGCCGGCGGCGGTGCCCATGGTGGCGAGGTCGTCGAGGACCTTGCCGGCGGCGTCGTCCCACTGGGCGGCGGTGATGCTGCGGGGGTTCTTGCCGGGGCCGCCGGAGAGGAAGCGTTCCTCCGCGTCGCGCAGGGGCTTGGTGTCGGGCCCGTTCCAGTACGTCTCGAAGACGTCCCGCTCGGCGGGGGGCAGGATGGCGAGGTTGAACGAGTACAGCAGGCGCCGGTTCGCGGCGAGGTCGGAGACCTGGCGCAGGTCGGCGGCATCGACGTTGCGCGCGGCGAGTGCGGAGGCGATGACGGCGTCCTCGCGGGAGAGGGTCTCGCGGGCGCGGGTGATGCCGACGAGGGCGCGGCCCTGCTTGTCCATCTCCACGTTCTCCAGGGCGTGGAGGTTCATCAGGAAGTCGTAGCAGGGGTCGACGAGCCGGCTGTACATCTCCAGCGCCTGGTTGGGGTCCAGGGTGTTCTGGTCGACGGAGCGGCGCAGGGTGCCGATGCCGTTCAGGGCGTCGAGGATGGAGGTCAGGCGCTGGTTGGCGGCCGGCGAGAGCTCTTCGACGACCTCGGGGTCGCGGGCGTTCCTGCCGATGCGGTCGACGAGTCGGTCGGTGGCGGCGCGGCGCTTGGCGAGCTCGGCGGTGGCGGCGGAGGCGCGGGGGTCGCCGATGACGACAAGGGTCTGGCGGCGCTCCTTCTGCAGGACGCGGACGACGTCCTCGATCGGGTAGCCGACCTTGTCGATGACGTAGGCGACGTCGAGGAGTTGCAGGGCCTGGCGGCCGGTGACGACGGTGGAGAAGCCCCAGAGGGCGGTGAGGGAGACGAGCGGCACGAGCAGCAGCGCCACGATCTTCCGGCGGATGGACTTCCCGCGAAAGCGCATGGCCTCCCCAGCCTCCCCAGCTCAACCCCCTTTGCGGGGATTGGTGTTCTGTCACTCAAACGGCGTGAGCCTACTACTGCTGCGCGACGGCTTCGAAGGCGTGTCCGGACGTTTTCGGCCTGCCGCCCGGGCGAAGATCACGAGTTGTCCGATACCTCCGGGCAACTGCGTTCCGATATGCGGCAGATGCCACTCGGTGGGGGGTCGGTTCCCGGGGCGGCACGGATGGCTGGAAGTATTCGTTCCGGCGTGCAAGGCGGTACAGGTGAAAGTCCGCGATCCGGGAATCTCCCGGGGCCGGTGCACGTCTACCTGTTCGAGGGGTTTTCGCCGGGTGCGTCGTCCGGCCCTGCGCGGGCAGGGTAGACACCACCGGCAGTGCGAGGGGAGGGAGCGCGCCATGGGGACGTACGAGGACGCGGGCGCGGGAGCGTCGGTGCGCGCACCGGCGGGTGCGGGCGACAGTGCGGCCGGCGGGCCGCGGCGCGGGCTGTGGCAGGAGGAGCCGGCCCGGCGGCGCCGGCTGCCGGACCCGGTGCGGGAGTCGGCGGTGCGGGCGGTGCTGATCGTGGCGGTCACGCTGACCGCGGCGACGATCGCGTTCTTCCTGACGCTCACGGGGTCCTGGCTGGCCCTGCCCATGGTGGTGGCCGCGATAGCCGGGACCGTGGTGGCGACGTGGGGCGTGCTGGACGTGATCATCACGCGGCAGATCTGGAACCAGCGGTACGGGGTGGTGTCGGAGCCGAGCAGCACCGCGCGGAGCCTGCGGCGCGAGAGGCGCCGGGCCCGCCGCGAGGAGCGCGCCGCCCGCCGCGGCCGGCCCGGCCGGAACCGGCAGACCGCCGCGGGCGGACCGGCAGGCTGGGCGGAGCACATATCCGCCCGCGGCGGAGCCGGGTAGGCGGCTGCCCGCGCCGGCCGCCGACGGGTGCGGCGGCCGGCCGGGCCGGGTCAGGTGGCGGCGGTCGACCGGCGGAACATGCGGGTCGCGGTGATCTCGCCGTGGATCGCCTCGCCCTCCGCGGACTGCTGCGGCAGGCCGGGCCGCAGGTGCTCCTCGACGCTGATGTACTTCAGGCCCGCCCTCAGGTCGGCGTCGTTGCGCAGCCGGATGACCAGCGGGAACTCGGCCAGCGCCGTGGTGTCGAACAGCCCCGTGGTGTACAGGAGCTGGACGCCGAGGGCGTCCGAGACGGCCCGCTGGAGCTCCAGCAGGTACGTGGCGTTGGCGCGCCCGATGGGGTTGTCGAGGAACAGGGTGCCGGCGTGCCGGTGCTTGTCGCGGCCGCGGTCGTTGCTGCGGAGCGCCGCCATCGTGCAGTAGAGCGCGATGGCGGCGGTCAGCAGCTGCCCGCCGGAGAACACGTCGCCCATCTGGCCGACGGGGACCCGCTCCGCGCGCAGCACCGCGTCCGGCTTGAGGATCTCCACCGAGACGCCCTTGGGCTCCAGGGCCGCCTGGACGCCGCGCAGGAGGAGGGACATGCCGTCGCGGCGGCCCTCGCCGAATGCGGCGTTCTTCCTGACCGCGGAGCGGGTGGCGTCGTCGATGACCTCGCCGAGCCGCTCGGTGAGCGTGGCCGGGTCGGGCTCCTCGAAGCGGATCCGCAGGAACTCCTGGCCCGACCATTCGCCGAGGCCCTCGGGGAGCCGGGAGAGCCGCTGGGCGGAACGCAGCGTCGCCAGGGCGGACTCGACCAGTCCGCGGAGCCGGTCGACGATGCTGTCCCGGTTGCGCTCCAGCTGGGCGAGCTCGTCGGTGAGGACGCGCAGGCGGGGTGCGAAGGCCGCAGCCCAGGCCGCCGCGTGCTCGGGCAGGGCGGAGGCGGGCAGTTCGCGGATCTGCTGCCGGGCGGGGGTGCGCACCTGCTCGTAGCGGGTGGCGTTGGCGTGCCGGACGAGGACGTCGCCGGCCTCGCGGACGGCGGTCTCGGCGGCCGAGAGGTCCGCGGCGCAGCCGCGCAGCGAGCGGCGGGCCTCGGCGGCGGACTGCCGGGCCTCCTCCAGGGTCCCCGGGTGGGGCGCCGGCTCCTGCTCGTCGTCCTGCGGGGCGTGGTCGCGCAGCAGGTCCCGCAGCATCGCAGCGGTCTCGTCGAAGCCTCCGGCGCCGTCCTCGGCGGTGCGGTGGGCGCGCAGCAGGTCGGCGTGGGCGGCGCGGGCGCTCTCGACGGCCGCGGCGTGCGCGGCGAGCTGGGCGGTCGCGTTGCGCAGCATGGCCTGCGCCTGGTCGACGTCCTCGGGGACCATCTCCTCGGGGAGGTCCGTGTGGGCCTCGCCGTCGGCCGGGGCGTGGCGCTCGGCCTCCCCGCGGAGCCGGCCGAGCTGCTCGCTGGCGGCGGAGGCGCGTGCCTCCAGCATCTGGACGAGGGATTCGGCGCGGGAGGCGGCCGCCTGCCGGGAGGGGCCGTCGGCGCCGTCGGTGCCTTCGAGCAGCTGGGCGGCGCGGGTGCGGACCTTGTTGGTGAGCCGGTCGAGTTCGGCGAGGGCGGCGCTCTCGTCGGACTCGGCGCGGGCCTGCTCGGCCCGCAGGTCGGCGCCGACGCCGACCTTCTCGTAGAGCCGGGAGGCGGCCCGGTAGGCCTCGCGGAGGTCGGGCAGGGGGCGCTGCGGGGCCGCCTGGCCGGGGTCCTCGGGCAGGGCCTCGGGGGCGCCGGCGATCTCGGCGCGCTCGGCGCGCAGGGCGCGGGCGGTGCGCCGGGCGTCGTCGGCGGCGCGCTGGGCGGCGCGGCGGTCCTCGTCGGCGGCGCGGGCCCGCTCCAAACACATCTCCGCGCGGGCCTCGGCTTCGGCGGCGTCGTCGGCGAGTTCGCGGACGCGGACCTGCCAGGTGGCGCGCTCGCGCAGCCGGGAGGCGAGGCCGGCGAGGATGTCGGCGGCGCGGCGGGCGCGCTGGGCGGCGTCCTGGCGTTCGTCGCGGACGCGGGCGGCGTCGGCGTTGGCCTCGTCGGCCTCGGCCCGGGCGGTGCGGGCCTCGGCGAGCTCGGCGTCGGCCTCCTGGGCGAAGGTGCGGGCGGCGGCGGCCTGTCCGGCGAGTTCGGCGAGTCGGCCGGGCGGGCAGCCGGTGCGCCAGGAGGCGAGGCGGGCGGCGAGCTCGCGGTCCCCGGCGAGGCGGGCGGCGAGCTCGCGGATCTCGGTGTCGCGGGCGGTGGCGCGGTCGCGGAGCGCGCGGCGCTCCTCGTCGGCGGCGTGCTCGTCGTGCATGGCCGGGTTCGGCGGGACGAGGAACACTCCGGCGTCGTCCCCGGCCGCCGGGACGGGGGCGAGGAGGGCGGCGGCGGTGCCGACGGCGACGGTGGAGCGGGGCAGCAGCGCGGCCCCGGCGAGGACCTCGCGGGCGCGGGCGTGGGTGTCGGGGTCGGTGATGACGACGCCGTCGACGAGTTCGGGGCGGGCGGCGAGGACCGCGGCGTGGTCGGCGGGGTCGACGGACTGGGCGAGGTAGCGCCAGCCGGGCAGGGCGGGGATGCCGTGCTCGCCGAGGTACTCGACGGTCGCGAGGACGTCGGGGCCGGGGGGCAGCAGGCCGCCGTCGCCCAGCGCGCCGAGGATGCGGGCGTCGTCGGCGGCGGCGGTGCGCAGGTCGAACAGCTGGCGTTCGGCGGAGGCGACCGCGTCGGTGAGGAGGGAGTGCAGCTCCTCGGCGGTGCGGTCGAGGTCCTCCGCGGTCAGCCCGCCCGCCGGGGGGTCGGCCGGGGCGGATCCGCCGGCGGGGGTGTCGCCGCCGGAGCGGGGGCCGGGGACGGGGGCCCGTCCGGGCGCGGACGGCAGGCCGAGGAGAGCGGCCAGGCGGGGCGCGGCGGCCAGGGAGGCCGCGGCGAGCCGCTCGGCGCGGTGCGCGGCCTCGGCGGCTTCGGCGGCGTCCGCGGCGCGGGCGGCGGTGAGTTCGGCGCGGGATTCCGCGGCGGCCGCCTCGCGGGCGGTGTCGGCGGCGGCGCGGGCGGCCTCGCGGGCTGTGTCCCAGGCGGCCACGGCGGCGGCTTCGGCGTCGCTGGCGGCCAGGGCTGCGCGGGCCGGGTCGGCGTCGGGGGCGGAGTCGTCGAGCCAGCCGGCGCGGACGGCCTCGGCGGTCTCCTGCCGGACCTCGGCGAGGCGGGCCCGCAGGTGCTCGGCCTCGCTGCGGGCCCGCTGCGCGGCGGTGGCGGCGGCGGTGGCGTCGCGGTGGGCGGCTTCTCCGGCGGCCTGGAGTGCGGCGGAGCGCTCCTCCTCCTCGTTGGCGGTGCGTTCGCCCTCTTCGGCGGCGGTGTGCAGGGCGCGGACGAGGGCTGCGGCTGCGGAGGCGCGGGCGGCGAGGGCGGGAGCGGCGTCCCGCTCGGCCTCCAGGATGGCGGCGGCGACGCGGGCGGAGCGGTCGGCCGCGGCCCGGTGGCGGAGCACGGTCTCGGCGGCCTGCCAGGCGGCGTGCAGGGTGCGCGCCTCCAGCAGCTCGCGGCGCTGGGCGGTGGCGGCCTTCTCGGCGACGGCCAGGGCCAGCGAGGCGTGCCGGTAGGCGAGTTCGGCGGAGACGGCGGCGCTGCGGCCGCGGGCGGCCTCGGCAGCGGTGACGGCGTGGGCGGCGTCGGTGACCCGCTGGGCGAGGTCGGCGGCGCGGGCCCGCTCCTCGGCGGCGCGCGCGGAGAGCCGGCGGGCGAGGGTGCGGGTGCGGCGCTCGGCGCCGGCGTGGACGTCGCGGAGCCGGGAGCGGGTCTCGGCTGCTTCGACGATCTTCCCGAGGAGGTCGACGGAGCCGGCGGTGAAGTCCCGTTCGGCCATCAGCTCGGCGCGCCGGCCGAGCTTGTTGCCGAAGCCGTGGACGAGGTCGGCGAGGCCGTCGGTGTCGCGGGTGTCGGTGACGGCGCGCAGCAGCAGGTCGGTGAAGTCGGAGTCCTTCTTCACCGCGAACAGTCCGGCGGCCTCGCCCTCGTCGGCGTTCATCTCGCGCTGGTAGCGGAAGAGCTCCGGGTCGAGGCCCAGCTCGGTGAGGTGCTCGTTCCAGCGGTCGTGGATCTCCTCGAAGTACACCTCCAGGTGCGGGTACGCCTTGCCCGCCTCGGTCAGGGCGTCGCGGAAGCCCTTCATGGTGCGGCGGCGGCCCTGCGCGCCGGAGGCCCCCTCGACGGGCGGGCGGACGGCGGTGGCCTCGGCGACCGGCAGGTTGTCCAGGCTGAGGCCGGGGCCGGGCCGGAAGGAGTACCAGGCCTCGGCGAACTTGCGGGGGTCGTTGGAGACCTGGCGGCCGCGCCATTCGCTGACCTTGCCGACGACGACGCACTCGCCGGTCTGGGTGTGCTGCCACTCCAGGGCGACGTGCCCGCAGTCGTCGGCGAGCAGGAACTTGCGCAGCACGCCGGAGCTGGCGCCGCCGAGGGTGTTGCGGTGGCCGGGCAGCATCACCGAGAAGATCAGCTTGAGGAGGACGGACTTGCCGCCGCCGTTCTCCAGGAACAGCACGCCGGCGGGTGCGGGGCGGCGCGGCGGGCCGGTGGGCTCGTCCGCGAAGAACTCCGCCTGGGCGGGCGCCGGGTGGGGCACCGGCTCGCCCACTCCGCGCAGGTCGAGCACGGTGTCGGCGTAGCGTGCGCCGGCGGGCCCGATGGAGTAGAGGCGGATCCGGGACAGCTCGTACATGGCGGCGGGCTCTCGTGGTGTCTCGTGGGTGGCGGTACGGGAGGACGGAGGTCGGCGGGGCCGGGGCGGGCCGCGTGCCCGGGGCGGGCGCGGGCCCGCGGCCCGGGTGCGGGCCGGGGTTCAGCCGTGGAAGGGCAGTCCGGCGTCGGGCGCGAGCTCCAGGTCGTCGCCCTCGGGCGGCGGGAGGAGGCTCGCGGTGCCGTCGCTGACGGGGACCACGCCGAGTTCCAGGAGTTCGGCCATGGCCGCGGTGCCCGCCATGTCGCGGACCTGGAGCTGGTAGCGGGGGGTGGTGCGGTAGGTGCCGCCGGAGTCGTCGCCGGTGCGCTGGAGGAACCCGGAGTCGGTGAGGAAGGCGGCGGCCTTGCCGACGATGCCGGTGGTGGATCCGGCGAGGCGGCGGGCGTCCTTGGTGGCGCCGGTGGAGCTGCGGCGGGCGTAGACGCGCCAGGCGGCCTCCAGGCCGGGGGCGTCGGAGGCCGGGTCGGTGTTCTCGCCGAGCTCCTCGGCCCGCTCTTCCAGGCGGCGGCAGGCCTGCCGGACGAACGCGTCGACGCCGTTGACGGTGACCCGGCCGACGTATCCGTCGTCGGCGAGGTCCTCGGGCCGGGGGAAGGCGAGCGCGGCGACGGCGAGGTGGGCCAGGCCGTGCAGGAACCGGTCGCCGGAGTCGGCGGCCGTGCGGCGGGCGTAGTCGCCCATGCGGACCGCGAAGACGGAGTCCTCCCCCGCGGTGACGGCCATGCCGGCGCGCGGGGACACCTCCAGGACGACCAGGCCGAGCCCGGTGGCGACGGCGTCGGCGAGGCGGCCGAAGGCCGGGTCCTCGCGGTAGCGGCGCAGCAGGTCGGCGTACTCGGCATCGCGGGCGGGCTGCAGCTTGGGCTGCAGGCCGAACGCGACGAGGCGGGCCGCGTCGGCGGCGTCCGCGGGGGTGACGTGCGAGCCGGCCGGGGCGGCCGGCGCCGCCGGCGCGTCGGCCTCGCTCCACGCGGGGTGCTCGGCGTGGTGGTCGCTCACGGGTACTGCCTCTCCTGGGGTGCGGTGGTCGCGCGGGGGCGCGGTGCCGCCGGTGCGGCGGCGTACGTCGGAGCCCGGCCGCCCCCGGCGGGCGCGGCCGCGGCAGCGGCGGACGGGTCCGCCCCGGCTGCGGTGGCGGCGGCTGCCGGGGGCGTCACTGCGCCTCCGTCCGGTCGGCGGTCATCGCGGCCGCGTCCAGCAGGGCCGTGCCGACGATCAGGTCGGCGCCGCCGAACTCCGGGTCGTCCAGCTCCGTGCCGTCGTCCACCGCGAACAGCAGCCGCTCCTCGCCCTGGCGGTAGGCGGTGCCGACGGCCGGGCTCGCCGCGTGGACGGCGAGCAGCGCCACCAGGTACGGCAGCTCCGGGTCGCTGCGCCGCGCCTGCGCGAGCAGGCCCGACAGGCGCCGCGGCGCGTCGTGCGGCAGGTCCAGGAGCTCGGTGGCGGCGGCGAGCTGCTCCTCGCTGAAGCGGCTGTCGTCCGGGGTGGCGATCAGGTCGGGCTCGGGCATCTCCGCGCCGAGGTGCTCCCGCTCCACGGGCGGCGTCAGCAGCAGCTCCACCAGGTCCGCGACGCGCACGGACACCGGCGTGCGCAGGCCCGTGCCCGCCGCGAAGAACGCGTCGGTGACGCGCCTGGCCTCCGCGACCGGCAGCGGCAGCACCGGCGCCACGAGCTGCCCGTACAGGTCGATGCCGGAGCGCGGCGCGGGTGCCGCGAACGCCTGCCGGTCCTGCTCCGCCCGGAACAGCGGGCCGGCGTCCAGCAGCCGGGACTGCAGCTGGGTGTGGCGGCGGATGCAGTCCTTGACGATGTCGACGAGTTCGGCGGCCCGCCGCTTGTTCTCCGGCTCCTCGGCCTCGTCGCGGGCCTTGCGGATGTTGGTCAGGATCGCGTTCTCGTGCCGGTAGCGGTCCGCGACGTGGTCGAGGGCCTCCTCGATCATGTCGGGCACGGACCGCAGCCAGTCCACCGCCCGTACGTTGCGCCGCGTCGCCTCCAGGGTGCGGCGCAGCGTCTCGGCGTACTGCACGGTGCGGTAGCGGGCCTGCTCGGCGGCGAGCTGGGCGTCCGCGAGCCGGCCGCGGCTGACGAGGACCTCCAGCTTCACCTCGGCCGCGATCTGGGCGCTGGTGACGTCGGTGTCGAGGGCGCCGACCAGGACGTTGACGGCCTCGTCCGTCGTCCGCAGGTAGACCCCGCCCCCGTAGCCGGGAACTTCCTCGATCAGCTTGAAGTCGTAGTCGCGCCGTACGTAGGCGCCGTCCGGGCCGAACGTGCCGTAGATCGCGCGGAAGCCGCGGTCGACACTGCCGACGTTGACCAGGTTCTCCAGGACCCAGCGCGCCACCCGCTCGTGCTCCGCGGCCGGCCGCTCCGGGGCCTGGGCCGCGACGCGCGGCAGCAGCCTGGCCACTATCTGCTCGTGGTCGGCGCCGGTGTCGAAGTCCATGTGCAGCGTGACCAGGTCGATCGCGGCGAGCGCGACCTCCGCCATCGCGTACGTGCCGTACTCGCCGGCGAGGTTCGCCTTGCGGACGTCGAGGTCGTGGAGCGGGGCGGTGCAGGCGAGCGCGCGCAGCCGCCGGGCCAGGCCCTCGTCGGCGGCCGGGCCCGGCGCCGGGGACGGAAGGGTCTTCGCCGGGGCGGGGAGAGTCACGGACAAAGATTAGGCGCTCGCAGGGACAACATCCCAAACGGCATGGTTCGGCACGATCGGTCCCCGTCATGTGGGGCGGGTGTTGTTCTAGGCTCACGGCATGGCATCCATGATCACACGTGCGGTCGACCTCAACGCCGACCTGGGCGAGGGCTTCGGACGCTGGACGCTCACCGACGACGAGGCGCTGCTCTCCGTCGTCACCAGCGCCAACGTGGCGTGCGGGTTCCACGCCGGCGACCCGTCGATCATGCGGCGGGTCTGCGAGCTGGCCGCCGCGCGCGGCGTGCGGATCGGGGCGCAGGTGTCCTACCGGGACCTCGCCGGGTTCGGGCGCCGGCCGATGGACGTGCCGCCGGGCGAGCTGGCCGACGAGATCGCCTACCAGATCGGGGCGCTGGAGGTCTTCGCACGTGCGGCCGGCTCCCGTGTGTCGTACGTCAAGCCGCACGGCGCGCTCTACAACCGCACCGTCCACGACGCCGCCCAGGCCGCCGCCGTCGCCGCCGGGGTCCGCATCGCGGCCGGACCGGACGCGGACCTGCCGGTGCTCGGGCTTCCCGGGTCGCTGCTCCTCGCCGCGGCCGCCGACGCGGGCCTGACGCCCATACCGGAGGCGTTCGCGGACCGGGCCTACACCGGGGCCGGGACGCTGGTCCCGCGGGGCGAGCCCGGCGCCGTCCTGCACGACCCCGACGCGGTCGTCGCCCGCGCCGTGGCGATGGCCGCGGAGGGCGCCGTCCCCGCCGCCGACGGCAGCCGCGTCGCCGTCGCTGCGCTCTCCCTGTGCGTGCACGGCGACACCCCGGGCGCGGCCGCGCTCGCCGGACGCGTGCGGGAGGCGCTCGCCGCCGCCGGGATCCGCGTCGAGGCCTTCGCATGACCCGCGCCGCCGGGCGCCGCGCCGGGCCGGGAGCAGGCCCGGCGAGGGCCCTCGTCGTCGGCGCCGAGGCGGTGCTCGTCGAGGTCGGCACCGCCGCGGAGGCGGCCGCCCTCCACGCGGAGGTGCTGCGCCGGCGCGCCGCCGGCGAGCTGGGACCCGTACGGGACGTGGTGCCCGCGGCGCGGACCGTGCTCCTGGACGGGGTGCGGGACCCGGGGGCGCTCGCCGCGCGGATCACCGGTTGGCGGGTGCCGCCGCTGGCGGAGGAGCAGGGCCCGCTGGCCACCGTCCCCGTCCGCTACGACGGGCCGGACCTGGCCGATGTCGCCCGGCTGTGGCGGGTCGCGGAGCGGGAGGTCGCCGAGGTCGTGGGATCGGTCGTCTTCCGGGTGGCGTTCTGCGGGTTCGCGCCCGGCTTCGGCTATCTGACGGGGCTCCCCGAACGCTTCCACCCGCCCCGGCGGGCCACTCCGCGCACCGCCGTCCCGGCCGGCTCCCTCGCGCTGGCAGGCGAGTACGCCGGGGTGTACCCGCGCTCCTCCCCCGGCGGCTGGCAGCTCATCGGCACGACCGACGCCGTGCTGTGGGACCCGCGGCGCGAACCGGCGGCGCTGTTCGCACCCGGGACGCGGGTGCGGTTCGAGGAGGCAGGCGCATGAGCGGGACCGGCGGCGGCCTGTGGATGGAGGTGCTGCGCCCGGGGGCGCTGACCACCCTCCAGGACCGGGGCCGGCCCGGCCACGCCCACCTGGGCGTGCCGCGCTCGGGCGCCCTGGACGCGGAGGCGCTCGCCCTGGCCAACCGGCTGCTGGGCAACCGGCCGGACACCGCCGCCCTGGAGACGACGCTGGACGGCACCGCCCTGCGGGCATGCGGCCCGCCGGGGTCGGGGGTCGTCGTGGCGGTCACGGGTGCGCCGTGTCCTGTACGGGTGTCCGGCCGGCCGGTGGCCTGGGGGGAGCCGGTCCGCATCCCGGCGGGGGCGGAGCTGGACGTCGGCCGGGCGGCGTCGGGGGTGCGCAGCTATGTGGCGGTGCGGGGAGGCTTCGCCGTGCGGCCGGTCCTCGGCAGTCGCTCGACCGATGTCCTGTCCGGGCTGGGCCCCCCGCTTCCCGAGGCGGGCACGCTCCTGCCGGTGGGGCCCGCCGGCCCGGATCCGGTGCGCGGTGCCGACGCCCTGCGGGTCCCGGCACCCCCGGCCGAGCTGGTGCTGCCCCTCAGGCCGGGCCCGCGGGCCGACTGGTTCAGCCCGGCTTCGCTGGCCGCGCTGTGGCGCTCGCCGTACCGGGTCTCCCCGGAGTCGAACCGCATCGGCCTCCGCACGGAGGCGGGTCCGCGGCTGCTCCGCTCGTGCGGCGGCGAACTCCCGAGCGAGGGCATGGTCCTGGGCGCGGTCCAGGTCCCGCCGGACGGCCTCCCGGTGGTCTTCCTGGCGGACCACCCGGTGACGGGCGGGTACCCGGTGGTGGGCGTCGTCCCCCCGGGCCCGGCATTGGATGCGGCGGCCCAGGCCCGGCCGGGGGTGCCGGTCCGGTTCACGGCGGCGGGGTGGTAGGGGCGGGGCGGCAGGGGCGGCGGCGGAGCGGGCGGGAGCCGATCGGCCGGCTCCGGCCCGCCGTTCCCGCCGCGGCCTTCCCACCCGCCGCCCCCACCCGAACGGCGCCCCTTCCGACTTCCGGAAGAGGCGCCGTTCGCTGGTCTGCCGGACTGCGGCCGGCCCCCTACACCGCCGATTCCGGTGTGATGCGGCTGCGGACTGCCGACTGGACGTCCTCTTCCTCCGCCGGGTCCGCGGCCAGGCGGCGGAGGCGGGGGGCGACGCGGGCGTCCGCGGTTTCGGCGTGGTGGGCCGCGACCTCGCGGGTGGTCTCCTCGCAGTCCCACAGGCACTCGACGGCGAAGCCCGCCGCGAAGGAGGGGTCCGTGCCCGCCAGGGCGCGGGCGGCGCGGCCGCGCAGGTGGGAGGAGGCCGTTTCGCGGTAGATGTGGCGCAGCACCGGGGCCGCGCAGCCGATGGAGAGCCGGCCCGCGCCGTCGACCAGGGCGTAGAGGCGGCGGGAGTCGGGGCCGGAGCCGCGGACGGTGTCGCGGAGGGCGCCGAGGACGAGGGGGGCGTCGCCGGGGCCGCCGTGGGCGGCGAGGAGTGCGGCGGCGGCTTCGCCGAGGGCGTCGGGGCGGTGGACCCAGCCGCGGGCCCGTTCGAGGGCGACGGGTCCGCACATGCGCTCGTAGGCGGCGACGGCGGGCTCGTCGGCAGCGGCTTCGATGAGGTCGAGGACGGCCGGGTTCTCCGGTTCGGCGACGACGAGGTGGTGCAGGGCGGTGGCGCGGGCGGCGTCGCCGAGGGTTCCCGCGGCAGCGGCCAGGATGGTGCCGCGGTCCTCGGGGGAGGCCACGGCGGCGAGGCAGCGCGCGGCGGGCACGTGCAGGGGGGTGCCGCGGCGCAGGCCTTCGGCGGCCCAGTCGAAGACGGCGAGGACGCCCCAGCCGGGACGCGGGCCGTTGGGGGTGAGCTGGCGCTGCCAGCGGTCGAAGGAGCCCTGTCGGCGTGCGGCGCCGAGGCGGGCGCCGTGCTCGGGGGTCTCCTCCCACAGGCACCAGGGCCGCGGCTCGTAGGCGTCGCGGACGGCGGCGGCCAGCCGCGCCCCACCCTCGGGGGTGTCGGGGAAGCGGGCGAGGACGGGCGCGGCGAGGGAGAGCAGTCCCTCGTCGTCGTCGCGCAGGGCGAGCTCGTCGAGGGCCCAGGACCAGTTGGCTCCGGAGGCGGCGTAGCGGCGCAGCAGCATCAGGGCGTCGTCGCGGCCGTAGGAGGCGAGGTGTCCGAGGACGGACAGGGCGAGGCCGGTGCGCTGCTCGGAGTCGTCGACGAGGTCGTCGGCGCCGAAGAGGTGGCTTTCGATCTCGCCGAGGGGCCCGTCGAGGTCGAGGTACAGGCGGGCGTAGTAGAGCGAGCGGTTCTCGACCTGCCAGTCCTGGCGCGGGTCACGGAGCACGCACTGGTTGAGTGCCTGGAGGGCCTCGGGCCGGGGGGCCGCGAGTGCGTGCAGGGTGCCGTCGCCGCGGCCCCGCTGGAGGAGGCCGAGCAGGGTGCCGCTTGGCGCTATGACTGGTTCGAACATGGGAATGGCCTCACATCAAGCTGGGGACGCAACCGGGAATCAGGGTTCACAGGGCCGCGTAACAGCATGTGAGGACGTTCGCCGTCGTGTTCCGCTCGATGTAGACCATTGCCTTCTCACTCTCTTCGGTGCTTCGCGGCCTGGCGGCCGGTTCCGCAGGGATGGGGTTCGGACACGCTTCGTGTCCTCCCCCCTGCCCGTCTGCCGAGCTCACGAATCGAATCCGACGCCATGATGACCCAGCCGGTTTGTGTGCCGCGACCACATTTACGGCCGCCGTGACCAACCCGTGAGGTGGGCGGCCGGTCACACCGTGCCAGCTCACGGCCGAAAACGGACTACTTCGCTCCGAAGAGTTCGAGCAGGTCTGCCTTGGCGAACATGCGGGCGGTGTCCACGGCGGACGGGGTGCCGGCGTGCGGGTCGGCGCCGCCGGCGAGGAGGGCGCGGATGACGGCCTCCTCGCCCTTGAAGACGGCGCCGGCGAGCGGGGTCTGGCCGCGGTCGTTGGCGCGGTCGGCCTCGGCGCCGCGCTGGAGGAGGGCGGTGACGGTGCCGGCGTGGCCGTGGTAGGCGGCGAGCATGACGAGGGTGTCGCCGCGGTCGTTGGTGAGGTTGGCGGGGACGCCCGCGTCGAGGTAGGCGGCGAGCGTCTCGGTCTCCCCCTGGCGGGCGAGGTCGAAGACCTTGGTGGCCAGCTCGATGACGTCCTCGTCGGGGGCGCCCTGGGAGCCGCCGTCGGTGGGCTGGTGCTCGCTCATCGGTCGGTTGCCGCCTTTCGCTCGGGGTGCGGGTCCTGGTCGTGGCCCGCGGGGCGGCGCGGTGCGTGCGCGCCCGTACGGGTGAGCGCCAGCGTAGCGCCCGGACCTGCGGGGACGGGGGCGCGTCCGGGGTCCGGTCGGTGCGGGGCGGGCCGCCGGGCACAGCGTCGGCGGCGGGTCTCCGCCAGCGGAGCTGGTCCGGTCAAGTGAAAGAGCGGCCAATTCACCCGTATGCACCTTTTATCGCATTGATACTTCCTGTGAGGTAGGGACAACTGATGGTGACTGTCCCCCACTCACCAGGAGAACTCACATGATCCTCTCCATCTCGGGCGTGGTCCTGCTCGGCGTCATCGCGTTCCTCTTCTTCAAGAAGGACGGGATGAAGCTGTCGCACGCCTTCGTCTGCGCGCTGTTCGGCTTCTTCCTCGCCGGGTCCGCCATCGCGCCGAGCATCACGGCGAGCACGGCGAGCCTCGCGAGCCTGCTCGGCGGGATCAAGCTCTAGCCGCCCCCGTCCCGCCGCACCAGAACCACAGGAGACGCCCGTGGCCCGGCTCCCCCTCCCCCGCTTCCCGTCCGGCGGCAAGCTGTCGGCGGCCCGGGGGCGCGACCTCGTCCGCAAGGCCGCCGACGGCGCCACGGACGTCCTCCATCCGCTCCTGGTCATCGGGCGCGGGCTGCGGATCCTGGCGGCGGCCGGGCGGGCCAGGTGGGCCGCGACCCCGAAGGACAAGCGTGGTCCCGCGCTGTTCCTCGGCGCGGCCTGCGTGCTGGTCGTCGCGGTCGCCCCGTACGGGCCCGCCCTGGCCCTCGCCGCGCTGATGGCGGCGGCGGCCTGGCGGGGGCGGGAGCGGGCCCCCGCCCGGACGGGGCCCGCGCCTGCCGAGGCGGAGCGGCTCGGCTCCCTGTACGAGGCACTCGTCCCGTACTTCTCGGTGCCCGAGGACCCCGAGCCGCTCTTCGCGCACGGGGCGGGCTGGGAGCGGGCGTTCGGCGACTACGCGTTCGACGAGTCGGGCCGCCTCACCCGGCTCCGGATCCGCTACCCGGCGTACTTCACCGACGGCGAGGCCGCCTCCCGGGCCCGCATCGAGACGCTGCTGCACGCGAAGTCGGGGCGCGGCCGCGAGTACCTGTTCGACTGGGACGAGGAGGGGAACCGGCTGGACGTGCGGGTGCTGCCGGCGCTGCCGACGGGGATCGCGGCCCAGCCGTTCGTCACCTCGCCCGGCGAGACCGTCCTCGGCTTCACGGACGCGGACGGGGTGCGGCGCACGCTGCCCGTGTCGGAGGACGGCGAGCAGCGCGACGTACCGCCGGTCCTGTGGCGGACGGGGCCGCGCTCCACCGAGCCGCACCTGCTGGCGGTGGGCCATCCCGGCAGCGGTGCGTCGACGCTGCTGCGGTCGGTCGCCCTGCAGGCGCTGCGGCACGGCGGCGACGTGCTGGTCGTGGAGGGCGGGGGAACCGGGGAGTACGCGTGCCTGGCCGGGCGCGCCGGTGTGCTCGCGGTGGAGGGCGGGCCCGCGGGGGCGCTGGCGACCCTGGAGTGGGCGGCGCACGAGACGGAGCGGCGGCTGATCGCCGCGCACCGGGCGCGGGAGACGGGCGGCACGGTCTCCGAGGACGTGCGGCGGCCCCTGTGGATCCTGATGGACCGGCCGACGGTGCTGGCGCACCTGGCGGCGGCGGAGGGGGCGCCCGATCCGCTGGCCCGGCTCCAGGTGCCGCTGCGGCACGGGCGGGCGGCGCACGTGACGGTGGTCGTGGCCGAGCAGTTCGACCACCTGGAGCTGCTGGACGACACGGTGTGGCAGCACACGCGGGCGCGGGTGGTGCTGGGTGCGGTGTCGGTGCAGCAGGTGGCGGACGTGCTGGGGCTGCCCCCGCACACGACGCCGACGGCACACGTCCCGCCGGGGCGGGGGTACGTACGGCTGGGGTCGGGTCCGGTGCACCGGCTGCAGGTGCCGGCCACCCCGGACCCGTACGACGAGGCGGCGAACCCGGCGCACCGGCAGGCGGTGCTGGAGCTGCTGCCGGGGCGGTCGGGTCCGGGCGGGGCGGGCCAGGTCCGGGCGCAGGCGCCGGGGCGGTCCAAGGCTGCGGCGGTCGGCGCGGAGGCGGTGCCGGAGGCGGCGGAGGCGCCGTAGCCCCCGGGGGGTTACGCGACGAAGGTGCGGGGCGGCTCGGCCCCGCTGCCGCCGGCGCCGGTGCCGACCAGCCGGGCGGCGGCCGCCAGGCGGACGGCGGCTTCCTCGGCGACGGGCCCGCCGACGGTGAACGGCAGCCGTACGTACCCCTCGAACGCGCCGTCGACGCCGAACCGGGGCCCGGAGGGGACGCGGACGCCGACCCGCTCCCCCACCTCGGCGAGGCGGGAGCCGGAGAGCCCGCCGGCCCGCGCCCACAGGGTGAGGCCGCCCCGCGGCACCTCGAACTCCCAGTCGGGCAGCTCCCGGCGGACGGCGGCGACCAGCGCGTCGCGGTTCTCGCGGGCCTGCTCGCGGCGCAGCGCGACGGCCTCCTGCCAGCCGCCGGTCCGCATGAGCCAGTTCACGGCGAGCTGTTCGAGGACCGGGGTGCCGAGGTCGGCGTACGCGCGTGCGGCGACGAGGCTGCGGATGACGTCGGGGGCGGCGCGGACCCAGCCGATGCGCATGCCCGCCCAGAAGGCCTTGCTGGCCGAGCCGACGGTGATGACGGTGGAGCCGGCCGGGTCGTGGGAGCAGACGGGGCGGGGCATCTCCAGGGCCGGGTCGAGCCCGAGCTCGGCCATGGTCTCGTCGACGACGAGGACGGTGCCGGCGGAGCGGGCCGCCTCGACCATGGCGCGGCGCTGCTCGGCGGACGCGAGGGCGCCGGTGGGGTTGTGGAAGTCGGCGACGACGTACGCGAGGCGGGGGGCGGCGTCGCGCAGGACCTGCCGCCAGACGGCCAGGTCCCAGCCGGTGAGGCCGTCGGCCATGGCGACGGGGACGAGGCGGAGTCCGGCGGCGCGCATGAGCTGGAGGATGTTGGCGTAGGAGGGGGATTCGACGGCGATGCGCTCGCCGCGTCCGGCGAAGAGGCTGCAGATGGCGTCCATGGCGCCCATCGCGCCGGTGGTGACCATGATCTGCTCGGGCATGGTGGGGATGCCGCGGTCGGTGTAGCGGTCGGCGAGCATGCGGCGCAGCGCGGGGAGCCCGGCGGGGTAGTCGCCGTGGGTGTGGGCGTACGGCGGGAGTTCCTCGAGGGCCCCCTGGACGGCCTTGGTGAGCCAGGGCTCCGGGGCGGGGAGCGCCGCACAGCCGAGGTCGATCATGGAGCCGAGGGATTCCGGCGGGAGGGGCTCCAGTCCGCGTGCGGGCAGCGGGTTGCCGGCGGGGACGGAGGTCCAGCTGCCTGCTCCGCGGCGCGATTCGAGGAACCCCTCGCCGCGCAGGGCCTCGTAGGCGGCGGCGACGGTGGTACGGGAGAGGGAGAGCGCGGCGGCCAGCTCGCGTTCGGCGGGGAGGCGGGCGGCGACGGGCACGCGCCCTTCGAGGACGAGGAGGCGGATGCCGTCGGCCAGGGAGCGGTACGCGGGGGGCTTGCGCGCCCCGGGGACGCCGGGCCGCTCCTGCTGGGAGGTGATGAGCCGGGCGAGCTGGGAGGCACCCACCGCCGAAGTCCACTCCGCCATGTCGTCGGTCCACTTTCGTCGGATTGGCCACCGCCGGTGCCGGGGCGGCCGGGAATTGGATCGGTCGCGGGGTCCAGCCTGCCATGCCGGTGCCGGCCGGGCCAGGGCCGGGGCCGGCCGGTGGCGCAGGCCGGGGCCTGCGGAGGGCGGCGGTCCGGGCGCCGGAGGAGGCATACTGCGGCGGTGACAGACGCACCCCTTCGCCACCCTTACCTGGACCACCCGGGCCCGGTCATCCCCTTCGCCCACCGGGGCGGCGCCGCGGACGGGCTGGAGAACACGGCCGCGGCGTTCCGCCGGGCCGCCGACGCGGGCTACCGGTACTTCGAGACGGACGTGCACGCCACCGCGGACGGGAAGCTGGTCGCCTTCCACGACGCGACGCTGGACCGGGTCACCGACGGCCGGGGCCGCATAGCCGAGCGGTACTGGAAGGATCTGCGGGCGGTGCGGGTGGGCGGCAGCGAGCCGCTGGTGCTGTTGGAGGAACTGCTGGAGGAGTTCCCCGCGGCCCGCTGGAACGTCGACGTGAAGGCGGAGTCGGCGCTGCATCCGCTGCTGAACCTGATCGCGCGGGCGCGGGTGTGGGACCGGGTGTGCGTGGGCTCGTTCTCGGAGGGCCGGGTGGCCCGGGCGCAGCGGATGGCGGGGCCGCGGCTGGCGACGTCGTACGGGGTGCGCGGTGTGGTGGGGCTGCGGCTGCGCTCGCTGGCGATCCCGGCGGCGCTGCGCGCGGGCGCGGTGGCGGCGCAGGTGCCGGAGACGCAGGGCGGCTTGCGGGTGGTGGACCGGCGGTTCGTGCGGACGGCGCACGCGCGGGGCCTGCAGGTGCACGTGTGGACCGTGAACGAACCGGAACGCATGGAGGCTCTCCTCGACCTGGGAGTCGATGGCATCATGACCGACCGGATCGACATCTTGCGCACGGTGCTGGACCGGCGCGGGGTCTGGGCCTGACGGCCGCGGGCCGCCGCGTCAGCGTTCCGGGTGCCGTGCGGTGACGGGGACCAGCGAGGGGGCGCCCATGAGCGCGCAGACGGCAGACGGGGCGGATCCCGCCGCCGAGGGCGGCAGAGCGGCGACGGCGGCGAAGGAGACCGCCGGGCGCAAGCGCGAGCAGCAGGGCTGGTACTTCTACGACTTCGCGGTGTCCGTGTACTCGGCGAGCGTGCTCACCCTGTTCCTGGGGCCGTACCTGACGTCGGTGGCGAAGGCGGCCGCCGACGCGGAGGGGTTCGTGCACCCGCTGGGGATCCCGGTGCGGGCGGGCTCGTTCTTCGCGTACTCGGTGTCCGCGTCGGTGGTGCTGGCGGTGCTGGTGATGCCGCTGGTGGGCGCCTTGGCGGACCGGACGGGCCGCAAGAAGCCGCTGCTCGCGGCAGCGGCGTACACGGGTGCGGTGGCGACGGCGGGGATGTTCTTCCTCGAAGGCGACCGGTACCTGCTGGGCGGGCTGCTGCTCGTCGTGGCGAACGCCTCGCTGTCGGTGTCGATGGTGGTCTACAACGCCTACCTGCCGCAGATCTCGACGCCGGACGAGCGCGACGCGGTCTCCTCGCGCGGCTGGGCCTTCGGCTACACCGCGGGCTCGCTGATGCTGGTGGCGAACCTGGGCCTGTACCTGGGGCACGACTCCTTCGGGCTGTCGGAGGGCATGGCGATACGGATCTGCCTGGCGTCGGCGGGTGTGTGGTGGGGGGCGTTCGCGCTGGTGCCGCTGCGCCGGCTGCGGGACCGGGGGGTGGTGCGGGAGCCGGGCGCCGGGCCCGCGGTCAGCGGCTGGAAGCAGCTGGTGGCGACGTTCAAGGACATGCGGCGCTATCCGCTGACGCTGTCGTTCCTGCTGGCGTACCTGGTCTACAACGACGGCGTGCAGACGGTGATCTCGCAGGCGTCGGTGTACGGCGCGGAGGAGCTGGGGCTGGAGCAGTCGACGCTGATCGCGGCGGTCCTGCTGGTGCAGGTGCTGGCGGTGGCGGGCGCGCTGGGGATGGGCCGGCTGGCCGGGCGGTTCGGTGCGAAGCGGACGATCCTGGGGTCGCTGGCGGCCTGGGCGCTGACGCTGTTCGCCGGATACTTCCTGCCGGCGGGCACGCCGGGGTGGTTCTTCGCGCTGGCCGCGATGATCGGGCTGGTGCTGGGCGGCAGCCAGGCGCTGTCGCGGTCGCTGTTCTCCCAGCTGGTCCCGGCGGGCAAGGAGGCCGAGTACTTTTCGGCCTACGAGATGAGCGACCGGGGGCTGAGCTGGATCGGGCCGCTGGTCTTCGGGCTGACGTACCAGGTCACGGGCAGCTACCGGGACGCGATCATCTCGCTGGTGGTGTTCTTCGCACTGGGTTTCGTGCTGCTGGCGCGGGTGCCGATGCGGCGCGCGGTGGAGGCGGCGGGCAATCCTGTTCCCGACCGGATCTGACGCGGATCGGGACACCTCCGCGGCGGGGCCGCGGCGCGGCGGGAGGCCGGATGCGCATGCGAATTCCGAACGGATTTCGCCGTGGCGGCGCGTGGCCGGTAGTATACGCCTTTGGCCTGCCAGGCGGACCGTTACTGCGTGCTGCAGAAGTGAAGACGTTGGGTGACATCTGCTGCCAGATGTGACAAAACGGGCATTGGTGGGTACAACAAGGGGCGGCACGACGGGCGACGCATCACCCGGAGCGGGAATCTATACCGCCGACCGGACGTTGACCGGATGACGACGACAGCGACACCTGTCCTGTGGGCGACAAGCCCGGGAGGCACGATTCATGAGTGAGCGAGCTCTCCGCGGTACGCGGCTCGTGGTTACCAGCTACGAGACGGACCGCGGCATCGATCTGGCCCCGCGCCAGGCGGTGGAGTACGCATGCCAGAACGGACATCGATTCGAGATGCCGTTCTCGGTTGAGGCAGAGATTCCGCCGGAGTGGGAGTGCAAGGCGTGCGGCGCCATGGCACTCCTCGTGGACGGGGACGGGCCCGAGGAGAAGAAGGGCAAGCCTGCGCGAACGCACTGGGACATGCTCATGGAGCGGCGCACCCGCGAGGAACTGGAGGAGGTGCTGGCCGAGAGGCTGGCGGTCCTGCGTTCCGGCGCCATGAACATCGCCGTGCACCCGCGCGACAGCCGCAAGTCCGCCTGACGGCCGGACACGCAGTACGTACGACCCGAGGGGCCCCCGCCACACCGTGGCGGGGGCCCCTCGGTTCTGCCCGGGCGGCGCGGTCGCGACCCGGGCCGGGCGCGGCCGGTCAGGGCGCGGCAGGTGAGGACGCGACCGGTCAGGGCGTCAGCGGCGGGCGCCGGCGGGGGCCCGGCTCCTGCGGCGCGTCCTCCCGGATCACCTCGCCGGGGACGACCTTGCCGTCGGGGTGATGGATGCGGGCCTGCTGGAAGGCGTCGGCGAAGGTGCCTGCCTGCGCCGCGTTCATCCGGCGCTCCAGCGAGCGCGCCGTCCGCCGGCCGATCCAGGCGCGGACGGGCGGCACCAGCAGCAGCAGCGCGGCCGCGTCGGAGACCAGGCCCGGCAGCATGAACAGCAGCCCGGCCAGCATCGTCAGGGCGTTGCCCGAGCCGGACCGGCGGCCCGCGGAGGGCTGCGCGGCCTGGGCTTCCGGCGAGGCCTGCGCCTGCTGGAAGGTGTCGGCCAGGTTCCGGAAGGCGCGGCGCCCGGCCCGCTTGACCACGACGGCGCCGAGCACGATGCCGCCCGCGACGATCACCGCGACCGCCGGCCCGCCCGCGGCGTCCGCGACGAGGCCCAGCAGCCAGATCTCCAGGATCAGCCAGGCGGCAACCGCAAGGGGCAGGAACGTACGGGCGGGCTTGCGCCGCCGGGCGGCGGCCGCCGGAGCGGGTGAAGAGCCGGTCATCATGGCATCCAGTGTGCCCGCAGCGGCGTAAGTGCGGCCTCAGCCGCAGGTCGGGGGCGTCCCCTAGGGGCCCGGCCCCGGCCGGTCAGGAGCCGTCGGCCTCCTCGGCGCGGCCCTTGCCGTGCCCCTTGCCGTGCCCCTCGGCGCGACCCTTGTCACGGCCCTTGTCACGGCCTCTGTCGAGGCCGGCCAGCTTGGCCGCGTGCGACTGGAGCCCCCACTGGGTGACCCGCCACAGCGCCTCGACGACGATGTCCCGGCTCATCTTGCTGTCGCCGAACTCGCGCTCGACGAAGGTGATGGGCACCTCCACGACCCGGAATCCGGCCCGCACGGCGCGGCGGGCCAGGTCCACCTGGAAGCAGTACCCCGCGGAGGCGACCTCGGTCAGGCCCAGCCCCTCCAGCGTCTCCCGCCGGAAGGCCCGGTAGCCGCCGGTCACGTCCCGGATCGGGACGTCCAGCATCAGCCGCGAGTACGTCGAGCCGCCGCGGGAGAGGAACTCGCGGCTCTTCGGCCAGTTGACCACCCGGCCGCCCGGCACCCAGCGGGAGCCCAGCACCAGGTCGGCGCCGGCCAGCGCGGTGAGCAGCCGGGGCAGCTCCTCCGGCTGGTGGGAGCCGTCGGCGTCCATCTCCACGAGGACGCCGAAGTCGCGCTCCAGGCCCCAGGCGAAACCCGCCAGGTAGGCGGCGCCGAGCCCTTCCTTGCCCTTGCGGTGCAGGACGTGCACGTGGTCGTCGCCGGCGGCGAGCTCGTCGGCGATCTTGCCGGTGCCGTCGGGGCTGTTGTCGTCCGCGACCAGGATGTGTGCCTCGGGCACGGCGGCCCGCACCCGGGAGACGATCGGCGCGATGTTCTCCGCCTCGTTGAAGGTCGGAATGATCACCAAGGCCGTGCCGAGCGGCCCCTGGGCCCGCTGTCCGCCGTCGCCGCTCACTGGGTCCGCCTTCGTGTGCTTGTACGTCCTGTCACAGAGAACGACTTTAGAACAGTGGCCGGGCCCCGCGGTCCTTCGGGCCGGTCCGGTGCCCGCCGCTGCCGGGCCCCGTGACCGTTGTCTACTGGACCGCAGGGCCCGGCCGGGCCACCGCCGCCCGGCGGACCTCCGTCGCCCCCGAGGCGCGGGCGCGTCGGGCAGGGCGGATCAGCGCGGTGCGGCCGTCCGGCGGTGGGCCCGGCCGAACCTATCCGGGACGGGCCCGCCGGGCCGAGCCGCTGCCCGCGGGATCACCCCTGTGGCCGTACGAAAACCTCCCGGCCGCCGACGACGGTGGCGAGGCAGACGGGCAGCTCGCGGCCGGGGGTCAGGTCGGGCAGGCCGGGCGTGCCGGACCGGGGGTCCGTGGACCAGCGGGCGACCCGGTCGTCGGGGGCCTGGACGACGAGCTCGCCGGTGCGCCAGACCGCGTAGTCGGCCGGCGCCCCGGGGACGAGGGTGCCCGCGCCGTCGCGGCCGAGGGCCCGCCAGCCGCCGCGCGTGTGCGCAGTGAACGCGGCGCGCACGGAGATGCGGTGCTCGGGGGTGCGGTGGAAGGCGGCCGCGCGGACGGTCCCCCAGGGGTCGAACGGGGTGACCGGGGCGTCGGAGCCGAAGGCGAGCGGTACGCCGGCCTTGAGCAGCGCGGCGAACGGGTTCAGCGTACGGGCGCGCTCGGCGCCGAGCCGGTCCGCGTACATGCCGTCCTCGCCGCCCCAGGCCGCGTCGAAGGCGGGCTGGACGGAGGCGGTCAGGCCGAGCTCGGCGAAGGCCGCGATGGTGGCCGGGGTCATCATCTCGGCGTGCTCGACGCGGTGCCGGGCGGCGCGGACACGGGCGAGGCCGACCCGGTCGGCAGCGGCGCGGAAGCCGTCGACGACGGCGGTGAGGGCGGCGTCGCCGATGGCGTGGAAGCCGGCCTGGAGCCCCGCCTCGGTGCAGGCTGCGACGTGTGCGGCGATCTCGGCGGCGTCCAGGTAGCCCGTGCCGGTGTGGCCGGTGTCGGCGTACGGGCTGTGCAGGCAGGCGGTGTGGGAGCCGAGGGCGCCGTCCGCGAAGAGGTCGCCGGCGGCGCCGACGGCGCCGAGGGCCCTGGCCTGCTCCAGGTCCCGGTCGGCCCAGTAGCCGAAGACGCGGGGGCCGGGCCGCTCGCGGGCGAGGCCGAGCAGGCCGGTGAAGTCCTCGGCGGAGGAGATGTCGGGGCCGCCGCACTCGTGGACGGAGCCGATACCGAGGGAGGCGGCGTGGTCGAGGGCGGCGCGCTGGGCGTCGGCGCGCTGGGCGGGAGTGACGGCGGCCAGGGCGGCCCGGCGGACGGCATGGTGGTCGTCGCGGGTCAGCGGCTCGTCGCCGCGGGCGGTGACGGCGGGCACCAGGTCCAGCAGGGCGGTGGTCGCCACCGCGGAGTGGACGTCGACGCGGCTGAGGTAGAGCGGGCGGCCGCCGGCTGCCTCGTCGAGCTCCGCACGGAGCGGCGCGCGGCGCTCCGGCCAGCGGGCGGCGTCCCAGCCGTGGCCGAGCAGGACGCGGTCGCCGGGGCGGCGGCCGGCGTGCTCGCGGACCAGGCGCAGGGCCTCCGCCAGGGAGGCGGCGCCGGTCAGGTCCAGGCCGGTCAGGGCGAGGCCGGCGGAGGTGGTGTGGACGTGGGCGTCGGTGAAGGCGGGTGTGACGAGCGCCCCGTCGAGGTCGACGACCTCGTCGACGCCCTGCGCGAAGGCGTCGGCGGCGCCTTCGGATCCGACCCAGGCGACGTGGCCCCGTTCGACGACCATCGCGGTGGCGAACGGGTCGGCGGGGCTGTGGACCTCGCCGCCGCGGAGGAGGACGGTGCGGTCGGGGGCCGGGCGGGCGGGTGCTCCGGCGGCGTCGGCGGAGTGGGCGGTGCGGTCAGTCATGGGGACAAGTCTCGCCGCCCCGCGCCGGCGCCTCGACCCCGCCCCCGGCACAGCGGCGGCCCGACCGCGCCGGTGCGGCGGCGCGGGGCTCAGATGCGGGGCGGGCGGGCCTCGTAGGGGGTGGAGAGGACGACGGTGGTGCGGGTCGAGACGTGGGCGAGGGCCCGGAGGCGGCCGAGGAGGTCCTCCAGTTCGAGGGGGGTGGCGACCCGGACCTTGAGGATGTAGTTCTCGTCGCCGGCGACGCTGTGGCAGGCCTCGATCTCCGGTACGCCGGCGAGGCGCTCGGCGATGTCGTCGGGGGCGCTCGGGTCGAACGGCTTCACCGAGATGAAGGCCGTGAGGGGCAGCCCGACGGCCTCGGGGTCGACGACCGCCGCGTAGCCGCGGATGACCCCGCGCTGCTCCAGGCGGCGTACCCGCTGGTGGACCGCGGACGTGGACAGGCCGGTGGCCTTGCCGAGGTCCGTGTAGCTCATCCGACCGTCCCGCACCAGCAGATCAACGATCTGGCGGTCCAGCTCCTCCATTGCGCTCATAGCCGTTCAACCTACGGCCCGAGGGGGTCCCCGGCACAGTGCTGCCGGCCCACAAGTGGCACCTGCGGCGGGCATGTGACCAAAGCCACAAGGGTATGCCCTACTGCGGCGGGTTGTCGTGGTTACTCGTGCCGTGCGGCGGGAAGTGCTCCGTGTGGCCGAGGCCGAAGAACATTGCCCGCCCGGCCCACCCAAGGGGGAGTACATCCATGCAGAACACCAAGCGCGCCGGCCGCACCGAGCCGGAGCCCCTCGATCCCGGCGGTCCCGGTTTCGCGGACGACGGCGAGGGGTTCGACGACGCCGAGGGCTTCGAGGTCCGCCACGCGGTCTGCCCCGACTGCGGCCAGTCGATCGCCCTCGTCGCGGACGAGGAGCACCTGCCGGAGCACGCCCTGTGCCTGACGCCGTGGAACCCGTTCGGGCTCACGGTCTGCGCGGGCACGGGCCGCCCGGTCGGCGAGGCGCCGGCGGCCGTGGGCGCGGGGGCGGAGGAGTCCCCGGAGCTGGAAGTCGTCATGCTGGCCCTGCCGCAGGGCCTGGACTGGCGTACGCAGCCCTTCTCGCACGTCGGCGGCCCGGGGTCGCGGCCGGTGCGTCCGGCGGCGCAGGTGCTGCCGCAGCGCAGCGGGCACGCCCAGGCGGCCTGAGCCCGTCGGCCCGGGGCCTCTCCGGCGCCCGGGCCGACGCGTCCCCGCGCCGGCGGCCGGCCGGCAGGCCCCGCTTCCGGACGGTCGGGGACGTCTCGAACGGATCCCCGGGCGCCGCGTGCGATTACCGGTGCACCGGAGGTGCGTTGGTCCCCGCATGAGCGCACTCGACACATCCGCGCCGAGAACGGGCCGGCGGCACTCGGTCCTCCACCGCTTCGAAGAATCGGTTCGGCAGCAGCGGCAGCAGCCGCCTCCGGACCCGCCCATCTACCGGGCGCTGATGGACCACTGGACGGCCGACGGCCGCACCCTCCCGGGCCGCCCGGACCCGGAGTGGACCCGCGTGGCGGCCTCCCCGATCTGGCCGACGGGCCCCCTCTTCGAGTCGCGGCCGTGACCCGTCCGCCCTGAGGGCGCCGCCCCGCCGCGCGCGGCGTGCGGCAGGGGGCGCGGTGGTGTCAGCGGGATTCGGGGCCGGCCAGGTGGCGGGCGATGACCACGCGCTGGATCTGGTTCGTGCCCTCGACGATCTGGAGGACCTTCGCCTCGCGCATCAGGCGCTCCGCCGGGAAGTCGGCGGTGTAGCCGTAGCCGCCGAGGATCTGGACGGCGTCGGTGGTGACGGCCATGGCGGCGTCGGTGCAGAACAGCTTGGCCATGGCGGCCTGCCGGGAGAACGCCTTGCCCGCGTCGCGCAGTCGCGCGGCGGCCAGGTACAGAGAGCGGCCCGCCTCGATCTTGGTCGCCATGTCGGCGAGCATGAAGCGGAGGCCCTGGAAGTCGGCGATGGGGCGGTTGAACTGCTTGCGGCCGAGCGCGTACGCGAGGGACTCGTCCAGGGCGGCCTGGGCGACGCCTATGGCGCAGGCGGCGATGCCGAGGCGGCCGGCGTCGAGGGCGGCGAGGGCGATGGTGAAGCCCTGGCCCTCCTCGCCGATGCGGCGGGCGTCGGGGACGCGGACGCCGTCGAAGTGGAGCTGGGCGGTGGGCGAGCCCTTCATGCCCATCTTCTTCTCGGGGGCGGCCGCGGAGAAGCCTTCCGCGTCGCCGGGGACGAGGAAGGCGGTGATGCCCTTGGGGCCCTCGCCGCCGGTGCGGGCGAGGACGGTGTAGAAGTCGGCGATGCCGCCGTGGGTGATCCACGCCTTGGTGCCGGTGATGACCCAGTCGTCGCCGTCGCGGACGGCCTTGGTGCCCAGGGAGGCGGCGTCGGAGCCGGAGGAGGGCTCGGAGAGGCAGTACGCGCCGAGCAGCCCGCCGCCGAGCATGGCGGGCAGGTGGGCGGCCTTCTGCTCCTTGGTGCCGTAGCCGGCGAGGCCGTGGCAGGCGAGGGAGTGGACGCTGACGCCGAGGCCGACGGTCAGGCGGGCCGCGGCCAGCTCCTCCAGGACCTGGAGGTAGACCTCGTAGGGCTGGTCGCCGCCGCCGAACTCGCCGTCGTAGGGCAGGCCCAGCAGGCCGGACTCGGAGAGCAGGGAGAAGACGTCGCGCGGGAAGTGCCCGGCCTCCTCCTGCTCGGCGGCGTGGGGGCGGATCTCCCGCTGGGCGATCTCTCGTACGAGCGCGAGGAGGTCCCGGGACTCCTCGGTGGGCAGCTGACGGTCCACCGGCTGCGGGGCGCGGTCGTTCATGGCGGCGCTCTCCTCCCTCGTCGGGCACGGCGGCGACGCGTGAGGTGTGGGACGCGCCGCCGGGTATCGGTGCTCTCACAGCCGATGGTGCCCTCCGGATCACGGAATGGGCAGCTCAGCGGATGCGGCGGTGTGAGTATGCCCGATCGGGGGCGTCCCGTCACCGGGGCAAGATCATCACGATTTCCGAACGGCCGCCCGAGGAGAGCGGCAGCTGCGGACACTCCGGGACGAACCCCTCGGGGGCCGGAGCGGCCGGGCGGGCCGGAGGTCTCAGATGAGGCCGAGCTGGGTGACGAACATGGCGACGACCACCACGAGGGTCCAGCCGAGGACGTGCTCCAGCCAGGAGGAGCCGTCCTTGGGGCCGCCGGTGCGGGCGAGGTTCCGGGCGGGGGCGTGGGGGGCGGCGCTGTGTGCGGTCATGCCGTCCAATGTGCCAGCGTTTGCGGCTTTCGCGGTAGAGAGGAGCGGCAGGGGTGGCGCGTATCACGCCGCCGGGCCCCGACCGGCTCGCGGTCGGGGCCCGGGGACGGGGGACGGGGGACGGGGGACGGTACGCGGCCGCCGGCCGGTGCCGGCCGGCGGGGGCGGCGTGCCGGTCGGGCGGCGGTCAGCGGCCCCGGGCGCGCGGTGTGCGTTCGCGGCCCGCCATGGCGCTCATGGCGAGGGCGAGGAGCAGGGCCACGCAGCCGGTGATGACGTTGCTGACCACGCTGCGGGTGGTGTCGTTCGCGCCGGCGACGACCCACGGGGCCACGATCGTCCAGGCGCCGATCGCGACCGCCGTCCACGCCATGGCATGGGTGCGCTCGTAGGCGGAGCCGAGGCCGCTCATGCACAGGCAGTACGCCAGGCCGGCGATCAGGTTGTTCACCGCGAGGGCGGTGAGCACGCTGAATCCGGCTATCCACGGCGATGCCGCCAGGTAGAGGCCGGTGATGAGGGCCAGCGCCTCGACGGCCTGGGCGGCCGGGGTGCTGGTGACCCGCTCGAACCGGGAGCGCATCTCGGCGAGGTCGGGGTGGTGTTCGATGCTGTGGGTGGTCATGGTGGGCCGCCTCCTGTAGAAGACTTATGCGCCCTTTATTCCCTTATGGTGCGCTTGTCCTTTCTCCAGGTCAACGGCCGCTTTCCCACCCGAAGTCACAACCCGGTCACAGCACCCCGACCGCGCGCAGGGCCGTGACTTGCGCCGGGCTCGGGCGGGTCGGCGCGTACAGGTAGCAGACGCCCCCGGGCGCGGAGACCGCCTTGCCGGCCGCGTTGTACCGCTGCGTCCGCAGCCATACGTTCTCCCATTCCCGGCGGCGGTACACCCTGCGGACCGAGGGGTTGTCCGGGGAGTGCGGGTCGTTGGCGACGACGTCGCCGGACGCCGTCAGGCCGACGATCGTCATCAGGTGTCCGGCCGTCCCGTAGCCGGCGCCCGTCAGCTCGTCCGCGCGGAAGGACTGCGAGGTGATCACGGGGATGCCCGCGCGGAGGAGGGTCTCCAGGTCGGCGAGGGAGGACAGGCGGGTGACCACCGCCCCGATACCGCCGTACGAGGCGGCGTACGCGGCGTTGAAGGGCCAGTTCCCGCAGCCCTTGTAGGCGTGGTCGTACGTGGAGCGGGCGGCGTGGCAGACCTGCGGGTCGCTGTACGACGGGTCGACCCAGGCGAGGTCCGCGGGGGCGGGCCGCCTGCCCCAGAACTCCACGACCATCTGGGAGGAGGTCGGGCTGCACCACGCCTCGCCGCCGTTGTCGTACTCCGGATAGCGGCCGATGTGGACCTCCTGCGAGTAGCGCGGGACGGCCAGTTCCACCGCCTCCCCTGAGGGGACCGACGCCGGCACGGTGAAGCGGTCGGGCACGTCGGACGCCATCGCCCCGGCGAGCCCGACGGTCGGGCCGCGCCCCGAGCCGGGCTTGCGGTACAGGGTCAGGCGCAGCTGCCACGCCGTGATGCGCAGGCCCGCGGCGCGCGCCGGCGCGTCGACGGCGAGGGTGTCGGTCCACACCGTGGACCGGCCGTCGGTCTGCCCGTCCACGGAGGTGCGGCGGATGTCCGCGTCACCGGAGGCCCAGCGGCCCATCACGTACCAGGGGCTGGTGCCGCCGTCCCCGTACGTGGCGCGCAGCTCGATCCGGATCCAGGTGCCGGCCGGGGTGTGGGCGTTCCAGGAGGCGACGACCTCGGTCGCCGGGACGGCGGTGCGGTGCACGGGCGAGGTCCAGACGGCATGGTCCCAGGCGGCCTTGCGGCCGGTGTGCGGGTCGGTGTAGTCGGTGCGGCCGGCCGGGACGTCGAAGGCCAGGCTCCCGAGGGTGCCGGGCAGGGTCGTCGTGCCCCGGTGGGTGCCGGCGCCCCAGTGGCCGCGGGAGAACCAGAACCGGTTGTCCACGCTCCGGCCGGCCGCCGCCGCGGCCGGAGGGGCGCCGCCGGCGTCGGCGCCGGGCGCTCCGGCCGGGCCCGCGGGGCCCGCCGGCTGCGCGGCCGCGGCCGCGGCCTGCGCCCTGCCGACGGGCACGGTCGCCGCGGCGGCCGCCGCGAGGGCGACGGCCAGCAGGGCCCTGCGTGGTGTGGGTGCGGTCATCGCGGACTCCCCCTGGTTCAGTACGGCGGAAACGGTCCTCCACCCTTGCAGTTCCCCGCTGCGGGATGTCGATGCCGCACGCCGTGTCGGGGAGGAAGACCCGGCCGCCGCGCCCGGCCGTAGGCTGGCCGGGTGGAGTCACAGCAGCCCCTCGCGTCGCTCGCCCGGCAGATCCGGGCGCTGCCGCCCTCGCTCGGACCGGTCCGCCTGATCGGCATCGACGGGCACGCCGGCTCCGGCAAGAGCACGTTCGCCGGGCGGCTCGCCGAGGCGCTGGGCGGCCCGCCGGTGCTCCACCTGGACGACGTTGCCACCCACCGAGAGCCCTTCGCCTGGCCCGACCGGCTGCGCGCCCAGGTGCTGGAGCCGCTCGCCGCCGGCCGGCCCGCCCGCTGGACCCCGTACGACTGGGTGGAGCGCCGGTTCGGCCCCGTACGGGTGCTGGAGCCGGCCCCTGTGCTGCTCGTGGAGGGGGTGGGCGCGGGCCGGCGCGCACTGCGGCCGCACCTGGCGCGGCTGCTGTGGATGGAGACCCCGCGCGCCGAGGCCTGGGGGCGCGGGCGCACGCGGGACGGCAGGGGGCTCTCGGACTTCTGGGACGGGTGGGAGCGCGCGGAGCTCGCGCACTTCTCGGATGACCCTTCGCGCCCCTTCGCGGACATCCTGGTACGCCAGAGCGGTACGGGATACGAGTGGTCTTCCGGGACGGGTGCGACCGCCGGAGGGACGGGTTCCGTCACCCAAGGTGACGGATTCCCCCTGGCCTGAGCGCCCCGCGAAAACGGCTTGCGCGGCCCTCCCCCGACCCGCTTGACCTGGCCCCCGCAGCGGCCTTACGTTCTGAAGGCGCGGTCTTTCCAGGCCGCAGCGGACGCGAAGCCCCCGATTGTTCCCCCGTGATCGGGGGCTTCGTTCTGCCCCGGGCGCCCCTCCGGCCCCCGCCGAGGCCTCCGCACCACCGCGAAAACCTCACCCTGAGTCACCCCGCCCGGTGTACGCCCCCTGGCGGGCCTTCGCCGCAGCACCCTACGGAAGGGGCGTCGCCGCAGGTACGATGCAGCCCTGATTTCATCGGCGCAGCGGACAACCGGCTTGTGCAGTGCGGGGGTTGCTGGGCACCACGGGGGCAGGCTTGTGGGGGATGTGATGGATTTCGGCATGCCGGGCAGCGCGCACGCCCCGGCCGAACTCGCCTGGCTGCGCGGGGTCGACGCCTGCACCATGGGCGCCTATCCGCAGGCCGAGGAGGAGTTCCGCACGGCCGTCCGGCTCGACCCCGCGATGGCCGACGCCTGGCTGGGCCTGCATGCGCTGCGCGTGGACACCACGAACGCGTTATTGCGCATGTACACCCACCGCGAGCGCTTCGGCGAGCAGCGGGCGCGGCACCGGCGGACCCTCAACTCCTGGTACTGGCTCGGGTGGTGGGTCCAGCCCGTGCTGGAGAGCCGCCGGGACCTGCTGCTGGCGCACGCCTCGCACTGGCTGGACGGCCGGCACGTGCCGGAGCTCGACCAGGCGCTGGCGGCCCTCCCGCCCGTGGACGCCGACCCGCAGGTGCGGTTCCTGCACGCCTGCCGCGCCTACCTGGTCAAGGACTGGGAGCAGCTCGTCCGGCACACCGAGCCGCTCGTCGACGACCCGCTCCTGGGGATCGAGGCGGGCCTGTTCGGCGGCATGGCCCGGGTCCGGCTGGAGATGTACGGGCAGGCCGAGCCGATGCTGGCGGCGGCGCTGATGCGCTGCCGCAGCGAGCAGCCGCAGCGCAAGGAGCTGCGCTACTGGCTGGCGCGGGCCCACGAGGGGACCGGCCGCAGCGCGGCGGCGCTGCCGCTGTACCGGGCGGTGCACCGCGTCGACCCGGCGTTCATGGACACCGCGGCGCGGCTGACGGCGATCGAGGACAGCGAGGACTACGACGGCTACGCCGGGTACGCGGGCGCGGGCTGCGAGGCGTACGGCGGTCTCGGGGCCGCCCCGGGCGGCGGCGACTACGCGGCGGTCGTCCTCGGCGGCGGGCCCGCCCAGGACGTCGGGCTCGTCGCGGACGGCCCCGCCGATCCCCTGGACCCGCTGTCGGCGGCGGACCCGGCCGAACCGCGCTACGGGGGCCCCGTACCGGGGCGGCCGCCGGGCGTACGGCGCAAGTCGGTCTTCCCCCCGCAGGGGCCGGCGGACGGCACGCCGGCCGGGCCGGCCGATCCGCAGCTGCTCGCGCAGGCCCTCGCCGAGCTGGAGCGCATGGTCGGCCTGGAGCCGGTGAAACGGCAGGTCAAGGCCCTGTCGGCGCAGCTGCACATGGCCCGGCTGCGGGCCGGCCAGGGGCTCCCCGTCCAGCCCCCGAAACGGCACTTCGTCTTCTCCGGGCCCTCGGGGACGGGCAAGACGACCGTGGCCCGGATCCTCGGCCGGGTGTTCTACGCGCTGGGCCTGCTCGGCGGCGACCACCTCGTCGAGGCCCAACGGGCCGATCTCGTCGGCGAGTTCCTCGGGCAGACCGCGGTCAAGGCCAACGAGCTGATCGATTCCGCGATCGGCGGGGTGCTCTTCGTCGACGAGGCGTACAGCCTCTCCAACTCCGGCTACAGCAAGGGCGACGCGTACGGCGACGAGGCCCTTCAGGTGCTGCTGAAGCGGGCGGAGGACAACCGGGACCACCTCGTGGTGATCCTCGCCGGCTACCCGGCCGGGATGGACCGGCTGCTGTCCGCGAACCCGGGGCTGTCGTCGCGGTTCACGACGCGGGTGGACTTCCCGAGCTACCGGCCGGCCGAGCTGACGGCGATCGGCGGCGTCCTCGCCGAGGCGAACGGCGACTGCTGGGACTCCGAGGCTCTGGAGGAGCTGCGCAGCATCAGCGGGCATGTCGTGGAGCAGGGCTGGATCGACGAGCTCGGGAACGGGCGGTTCCTGCGCACCCTGTACGAGAAGAGCTGCGCGTACCGGGACCTGCGGCTGGCCGGCTTCGCCGGGGAGCCGTCCCGGGAGGACCTGGCGACGCTGCGGCTGCCGGACCTGATGCAGGCGTACGGGGAGGTCCTCTCGGGCCGCGGCCCGCACCAGGACCCCCCGCCGCTCTGACGGACCCCCGCAGGACACGGGCCCCGGACACGGGGCCGCCCCGGGACCGCGCGGTCCCGGGGCGGCTGCCGTCAGGGGGTGAGGGCCGCCGAGGGGGCCCGGCGGCGGGACGGGATGCGGTGGGCGGGGTCGCGGACCTCGCCGACCAGCATCTCCAGGACGTCCTCCAGCGCCACCAGCCCCAGCACCCGCCCCGCGGGATCGGCGACCTGCGCCAGGTGTGTGGCGTCGCGCCGCATGACGCTCAGCGCGTCGTCCAGCGGGAGCGTCGAGGACAGGGTCGGCATCCGGCGCCAGACCCGCTGCGGCACGGCCCGCTCCCTGTCGTCCAGGTCGAGGACGTCCTTCACGTGGACGTAGCCCATGAAGGCCCCGCCCTCGGAGCGGACCGGGAAGCGGGAGTACCCGGTGCGGACGGTGAGGCGTTCGATCTGCCGGGGCGTGGCGCCGGGCCCGACCGTCACGAGCCGCTCGCGGGCGAGCAGGACGTCGGTCACCGGACGGCTGCCCAGTTCGAGGGCGTCCTCCAGGCGCTCCTGCTCCCGCGGCTCCAGGAGCCCGGCCTGCCGGGAGTCCTCGACGAGCCGGCCGAGCTGGGCGCTGGTGTAGACGGCTTCGACCTCGTCCTTCGGCTCGACCTTGAACAGGCGGAGCACGACGGCGGCGCAGGCCCCGAGGGCGGTCGTGATCGGCCCGCACAGGCGGGCGAAGGCGACCAGGCCGGGGCTGAACCACAGGGCCGTCCTCTCCGGCGCGGCCATCGCGAGGTTCTTCGGGACCATCTCGCCGATGACGAGGTGCAGGAAGACCACGGCGGCGAGGGCGACGGCGTACCCGAGGGGGTGGACGAGGCCCTGCGGAATGCGGGCGGCGTGGAAGACGGGCTCCAGGAGCCGGGCGACGGTGGGCTCGGCGACCGCTCCGAGGGTGAGCGAGCAGAGGGTGATGCCGAACTGGGCGGCGGCCATCATGCGGGGCAGGTTCTCCAGGCCGTGGAGGACCTGGCGGGCCCGCTTGGATTCTGCGGCGAGCGGCTCGATCTGGCTGCGGCGGACGGAGACGAGTGCGAACTCGGCGCCGACGAAGAACCCGTTCGCCAGGACCAGGAGCAGCGCGAAGAGGAGTTGGAGGACGTTCACCGGCCCGCCGCCTCCAGCTCGCCGGCGCCCGCGGCAGCCGGGACGGCCGGGGCAGCGGCCGCGGCTGCCGGGACGGCCGCGGCGGCCGTGACGGGCGGCGTCTCCGGGGCGTCGCCGCCGACCGGTCCGGGCGCGGTCCGCACCAGGCGGACGCGTTCGGCCCGGTAGCGGGCCACCTGCCGGACGGACAGCTTCCAGCCGGGGAGCTCGGCGTGGTCGCCGGGGGCCGGGATGCGGCCGAGGAGATCGGCGACGAGGCCGGCAACGGTCTCGTACGGGCCGTCGGGCACGTCGAGGCCTATGCGGCGCAGGGCCTGAACGCGGCAGCTGCCGTCGGCCTCCCAGGCCTGTCGGCCGTCCTCGGCGGGGAGGGCGGCCAGTTCGGGGGTGGCGTCCTCGGCGAGGTCGTGCTCGTCGCGGACCTCGCCCACGAGCTCCTCCACGATGTCCTCCAGGGTGACGACGCCGGCGGTGCCGCCGTACTCGTCGACGACGACGGCCATGGGCTGCTCGCTGCGCAGCCGCTCCAGCAGCGGCTGCACCGGCAGGGACCCGGGTACGAGCAGCGGGGCGACGCAGATCCGGCCGACGGCGGTGCGTGCGCGCTCGGCTTCGGGCACGGCGAGGGCGTCCTTGAGGTGGACGACGCCGGTGACCTCGTCGATCCGCTCGCGGTAGACGGGGAAGCGGGACAGGCCGGTGGCACGGGTCAGGTTGAGGACGTCCGCGGCCGTGGCCGTGTACTGGAGGGCGCTGACCTTGACCCGGGGGGTCATGACGTGCTGCGCGGTGAGCTCGCCCAGGGACAGGGTGCGGACGAAGAGGTCGGCGGTGTCCTGTTCGAGGGCGCCGGCCTGCGCCGAATGGCGGACGAGGGAGACCAGCTCGCCCGGGGTGCGGGCGGAGGCGATCTCCTCGGCCGGCTCGACGCCGAAGGCCCGTACGAGGCGGTTGGCGACGGCGTTCAGCCCGGCGATGACCGGCCGGAACACGGTGGCGAAGAGCGTCTGCGGGCCGGCGACGAAGCGGGCCACCTGGAGCGGCCGGGAGACCGCCCAGTTCTTCGGGACGAGCTCGCCGACGACCATCTGGACGGCCGAGGCGAGGAACATGCCGATGAAGACGGCGACGCCGGAGACGGCTCCGGCGGGCAGGCCGGTGGCGGTCAGGGGGCCCGCCAGCAGGGCGGCGAGGGCCGGTTCGGCGAGCATGCCGACCACCAGCGAGGTGATGGTGATGCCGAGCTGGGTGCCGGAGAGCTGGAACGACAGCTCCCGCAGGGCGCGGACCACCGTGCGGGCACGGCGGTCGCCTTCGGCCGCGGCCCTCTCGGCCTCGGGGCGTTCGACGGTGACGAGGCCGAATTCGGCGGCCACGAAGAAGCCGTTGGCGAGGATCAGGGCGAAGGCCGCCAGGAGCAGGACGAGCGGGATGGTCATGCCGCCGCCTCCGGGGGAAGGGCGGCGCGGGTACTACAGGACGATCCGTCCATTGCCGGAGGGAGTCACTCCTCTGGTCGCAGGTGCCCGCGGGCCCCGGGGGTCCCGGGGCCGGTGGGAGGGCACAGGGCTGTGCCCGGCACCAGGGTAGTCATTGGGATCGCCGCCGCAATGGGACGCAGCGGCCGGAGTGTGCGCGGCGCGGGTCCGGTTCAGTGGTGGTGGTCGCCGGTGCCGCGGGTCTCGGCGAGGGCGCGCAGGGCGCGGGCGTCGGCGATCGCCTGTTCCTTGGCGATGCCGGGCTGGATGCCGAGGGCGGGCAGGCTGGTGCCGTCGCTCAGGTCGAGGAAGACCCACGCGTCGCCGGGGCGCAGGTTGACCCGGAGGATCTCGGCCCATTCCAGGCGGCGCTTGCTGGTGAGGTTGACGACGGTGACGCCGGCCTCGTCGGCGACGACCTTGGGCCGGCTGAGCAGGACGAGGACGGAGCTCATCAGCGCCGCGGTGAAGATGAAGCTGAGGCGCTCCCCCGGGCCGAGGTTCTCCAGCAGCAGGGCGATCGCGGTGATCGTCGCGAACATGGCGAGCCCGACGCTCAGCAGGACGACCCGGGTGCGGGTCGGCCGGAACGTGACCGGCAGGGCGGGGAGGTCGGGCTGGGCGGCGGACTCGGCCATGGTGCGGGAGGTGCCTTCTTCAGGGGGCGTGCGGGTCGGGCGGCGGCGTACGCGGAGGGGTCACAGGCGGCAGGCGTGGATCGAGGTGGTGAGGATGGCGCGGGCGCCGAGCTCGTACAGGTCGTCCATGATGCGCTGGGCTTCCTTGGCGGGGACCATCGCGCGGACGGCGACCCAGCCCTCGTTGTGCAGCGGGGAGACCGTGGGGGACTCCAGGCCGGGGGTGAGGGCGACGGCCCGCTCCAGGTGCTCGGCGCGGCAGTCGTAGTCCATCATCACGTAGCTGCGGGCGACGAGGACGCCCTGGAGGCGCCGCAGGAACTGCTGGGCCTGCGGGTTGCCGGTCTCGGCGCCGCTGCGGCGGATGACGACGGCCTCGGAGGTCATGATCGGCTCGCCGATCACCTCCAGGCCGGCGTTGCGCAGGCTGGTGCCGGTCTCGACGACGTCCGCGATGATCTCGGCGACGCCGAGCTGGATCGCGGTCTCGACCGCGCCGTCGAGGTGGACGACGGAGGCGTCGATGCCGTGGTCGGCGAGGTGCTTGGCGACGATGCCCTCGTAGGAGGTGGCGATCGTCATCCCGTGGAAGTCCTCGGGGCCCTTGGCCGTGCCGGGGCGGGTGGCGTAGCGGAAGGTGGACCGGCCGAACCCCAGCGGCAGGATCTCCTCGGCGTTGGCGCCGGAGTCGAGGAGCAGGTCGCGGCCGGTGATGCCGATGTCGAGGCGGCCGGAGGCGACGTAGATCGCGATGTCCTTGGGGCGGAGGTAGAAGAACTCCACCTCGTTGTCGGCGTCGACGACGACGAGTTCCTTGGACTCCTTGCGCTGGCGGTAGCCGGCCTCATGGAGCATCGCCGACGCCGCTCCGGAGAGTGAGCCCTTGTTGGGGACGGCGATGCGGAGCATGGGGGCTTCCTTCTCTGCGGGATGCGGGATTAGGGGCGGTGGGTGCGGGTGGGGGCGGGGCGGAGGACCGGTCCGGGGACCGCGGCGGCCCTAGAGGTGCTTGTAGACGTCGTCGAGGGAGATCCCGCGCGCGACCATCATCACCTGGATGTGGTAGAGCAGCTGGGAGATCTCCTCGGCGGCGGCTTCCCTGCCCTCGTACTCGGCGGCCATCCAGACCTCGGCGGCCTCCTCGACGACCTTCTTGCCGATGGCGTGGACGCCCTTGGCGACCAGCTCGGCGGTACGGGAGGTGCCGGGGTCGCCGTCAGCGGCCTTGGCCTGGAGCTCGGTGAAGAGCTCTTCGAAGGTTTTGTTCGCCATGATGGTCCTCAGGATAGGGGGTCCTCCGCCGCCACTCAGCGCCAGGGTTCGCTGACGGACCGCAGGGTGGCCGCGGTGGAGACGGCGGCGATGACCGCTTCGTGCCCCTTGTCCTCGTTCGATCCCTCAAGGCCGGCGCGGTCCAGCGCCTGCTCCTCGTTGTCGCAGGTCAGAACACCGAAGCCGACGGGGACTCCGGTGTCGATCGACACCTGCACCAGGCCCTGGGTGACGCCCTGGCACACGTAGTCGAAGTGCGGGGTGCCGCCGCGGATGACCACTCCGAGGGCGACGACGGCATCGTAGCCGCGACCGGCGAGTACCTTCGCCACGACCGGGAGCTCGAAGCTGCCGGGGACCCGGAGCAGGGTGGGCTCGTCGATGCCGAGCTCGTGGAGGGCGCGCAGGGCGCCGTCGACGAGTCCGTCCATGACCTTCTCGTGCCACTGCGCCGCGATGACCGCGACCCGCAGGTCGCCGCAGTTCCTCACGCTGAGTTCGGGTGCGCCCTTGCCGCTCACTGCTGTTCTCCTCGGTGGTTCGTTGTCCGTGGTTCGCTGTTCGTGTGTTGCCGGTGGTGCGGGCGGGTCCGCCGGGCCCGGGGGCCGGGTTCCAACGGGGTGCCGCCGGGGTGGGTGCTACTGGTTGCCGCAGGCGGTGGGGACGGTCTCGCCGAGCCAGGGCAGGTCGTGGCCCATGCGGTCCCGCTTGGTGCGCAGGTACCGCAGGTTGTGCTCGCCGGCCTCGACGGGCATCGGCTCGCGGTCGGTGACGGCGATGCCGTGCCGGACGAGGGCCGCGGTCTTGTCGGGGTTGTTGGTGAGCAGGCGGACGCTGCGGACGCCGAGGTCGGCGAGCATCTGCGCGCCTGCGGCGTAGTCGCGGGCGTCGGCGGGGAGGCCGAGCTCCAGGTTGGCGTCGAGGGTGTCGCGGCCGCGCTCCTGGAGTTCGTACGCGCGGAGCTTGGACAGCAGTCCGATGCCGCGGCCCTCGTGGCCGCGCAGGTAGACGACGACGCCGCGGCCCTCCTCCTTGATGCGGGCCATGGAGGCGTGCAGCTGGGGGCCGCAGTCGCAGCGCAGGGAGTGGAAGATGTCGCCGGTGAGGCACTCGGAGTGGACGCGGACGAGGACGTCGGCGCCGTCGCCGATCTCGCCGTGGACGAGGGCGACGTGCTCGACGCCGTCGACGGTGGAGCGGTAGCCGTAGGCGGTGAAGTCGCCGAAGGCGGTGGGCAGGTTGACCTCTGCCTCGCGGCGCACGGTCGGCTCGGCGGAGCGGCGGTAGGCGATCAGGTCCTCGATGGAGATGATCGTCAGGCCGTGCTTGCGGGCGAAGGGGATGAGCTCGGGCAGGCGCAGCATGACGCCGTCCTCGCCGGCGATCTCCACGATGGCGCCGACGGGGCGCAGGCCCGCGAGGCGGGCGAGGTCGACGGCGGCCTCGGTGTGGCCGTTGCGGACGAGGACGCCGCCGGGCTTGGCGCGGAGCGGGAAGATGTGGCCGGGGCGCACGAAGTCGGCGGGCCCGGAGACTCCGTCGGCCAGCATGCGCAGGGTGGTGGCGCGGTCGGCGGCGGAGATGCCGGTGGTCACGCCGTGGGCGGCGCTCGCGTCGACGGAGACGGTGAAGGCGGTCTTCATCGACTCGGTGTTGTGCTGGACCATCTGGGGCAGTTCGAGCCGCTCCAGTTCGTCGGCCTCCATGGGGGCGCAGATCAGGCCGCGGCACTCGCTCATCATGAACGCGACGATCTCGGGGGTGATCTTCTCCGCGGCGACGACGAGGTCGCCCTCGTTCTCGCGGTCCTCGTCGTCGACGACGACGACCGGGCGGCCGGCGGCGATGTCGCGGACGGCCCGCTCGACGGGGTCGAGCCGGAACGGCTCGTCGAGGAGGGAGTCGTAATCGGGAACGGGCTTGAGGGCGGTCATGCCGTTGCTCCTTCCAGGGCCGGGGCGGTGGTGGTGCGCGAGCGCCGGTACCAGTCGTGCGCGCCCCAGAGGACGAGCGCGAAGTAGACGACGTAGACGAGGCCGGAGAACGCCAGCCCGCCGGTGAAGGCGAGGGGGACGCCGACGAGGTCGACGAGGAGCCAGGCGAACCAGAACTCGACGAGGCCGCGGGCCTGGGCGACCATCGCGACGACGGTGCCGACGAAGATGTACGCGTCGGCCCAGGGGCTCCACGACAGGTTCGGGTAGAGGGTGAACAGGCCGCCGACGGCGAGGGTGCCGAGGACGGCGCCGGCCAGGAGGAGGCCGCGCTCGGCCCAGGTGGCGGTGCGGACGGCGATGGAGCCGTCTTGGGCCTGCCGCCGGCCGAGGTGCCAGGCGCGCCAGCCCCAGGCGGCCACGCCGATGACGAGGAGCTGCTTGCCGACGCCGCCCGCGAGGTGGGCGGAGGCGTAGGCGGCGATGAGCACGAGGCCGGAGAGGAGCTGGGCGGGCCAGGTCCAGATGGAGCGGCGCCAGCCGAGGGCGAGGGCGGCCAGGCCGAGCAGGTTGCCGATCATGTCGGACCAGATGACCTTCTGCCCGAAGGCGGTGAAGGCTTCGGCGCCCAGCCAGCCGAGCGCGCTCACGGGGTGTCCTCCTCGGCTGCGGCGGCGGTCGCCGCGAGGGGGTCGACGCCGGCGGCGAGGAGGCGCTCGACGTACTTGGCGAGGACGTCGACCTCCAGGTTGACGGGCTCACCGGGCTGCTTGGTGCCGAGCGTGGTCAGCGCGAGGGTGGTCGGGATGAGGCTGATGGTGAAGTGGTCGGCGGCCGCCTGGACGACCGTGAGGCTGACGCCGTCGACGGTGATGGAGCCCTTCTCGACGACGTACCGGGCGAGGTTGCCCGGGAGGGAGACCTTGACGAGCTCCCAGTGTTCGGAGGGGGTGCGGGAGAGGATCTCGCCGGTGCCGTCGACGTGGCCCTGGACGAGGTGGCCGCCGAGGCGTCCGCCGAGGGCCATGGGGCGTTCGAGGTTGACGCGGGAACCGGGCCGCAGGGCGCCGAGGCTGGAGCGGTTGAGGGTCTCCTGCATGACGTCGGCGGTGAACTCGCCGTCGGCGGTCTCCACGACGGTGAGGCAGACCCCGTTGACGGCGATGGAGTCGCCGTGCTTGGCGCCGTCGGTGACGAGGGGGCCGCGCAGGCGGAAGCGGGAGGCCTCGGCGAGTTGCTCGACGGCGGTGACCTCGCCCAGTTCTTCGACGATTCCGGTGAACACTCAGTGCTCCTTGGGGGCGGTGGGGACGGCGGTGATGCGCAGGTCGGTGCCGGTGCGGACGGCCTCGGTGATGTCGAGGCGGACCGCGTCGGCGATGTTCGTGATGCCGGCGCCGGCGAGGGCGGCGGGGCCGGCGCCCAGGAGGGCGGGGGCGAGGTAGCCGATGACGCGGTCGACGGCTCCGGCTTCGAGGAAGGCTCCGGCGAGGGTGGGGCCGCCTTCGAGGAGGAGGGAGCGGACTCCGCGGTCGTACAGCGCGGCGAGGAGGTCGGGGACGGGGATCCGGCCGTCCTTCGGGGTCAGCCGGAGGAGGTCGGTGCCGGGGGGCAGGTGCCGGGTGTCGGCGTCGTCGGCGACGACCAGGAGGGTGGGGGCGGAGCCGTCGAGGATGCGGGCGCCGGCCTGGGCGGTGGCGCGGGGGTCGACGGCGATGCGCAGGGGCTGGGTGGCGCCGTCGATGCCGCGGGCGGCGAGGTGGGGGTCGTCGGCGCGGAGGGTCCCGGCGCCGACGAGGACGGCGTCGGACTCGGCGCGCAGCCGGTGGACGTCGGCGCGGGACTCCGGGGAGGTGATCCAGCGGCTGGTGCCGTCGGCGGCGGCGCTGCGCCCGTCGAGGGTGGCCGCGTACTTCCAGGTGACGTGGGGCCGGCCGAGGCGGACGGCGGTCAGCCAGGCCGCGTTGCCGGCGGCGGCCTCGGCTTCGAGGAGTCCGCCGCGGACGTCGATGCCGGCGGCGCGCAGGGTGGCGGCGCCGCCGCCGGCCTGCGCGCTCGGGTCGGAGACGGCGTAGACGACGCGGGAGACGCCGGCGTCGATCAGGGCCTGGGCGCAGGGTCCGGTGCGGCCGGTGTGGTTGCAGGGTTCGAGGGTGACGTAGGCGGTGGCGCCGCGGGCGGCGGGTCCGGCGTCGCGGAGGGCGTGGACCTCGGCGTGGGGGCCGCCCGCGCGCTGGTGCCAGCCTTCGCCGACGACGGCGCCGGAGGCGTCGGCGAGGACGCAGCCGACGACGGGGTTGGGGCTGGTGCGGCCGAGGCCGCGGGCGGCGAGCGCGACGGCACGGCGCATGGCGCGGGTGTCCGCTTCCGCGTCGTGCGGTGCGGCGTGCGCGGCGTCGTGGGGTGCCACCGGGTCCTCCTGCCTCGTCGGGCACGGACTCCGGGGCTGTCGGGATACGACAGATCGAGCGGTACAGGCACGCGGGGACGCCGAGGCCGGAGGAAACGGTCCGTTCCGGGCGCGTCCGCGAGGAAGCGCTGGTGGACCGCCGACGGCGGCGTACCGGTGACTGCCCGCCGCGCACTGCCTCCCATCCGGACTTTCACCGTCGGTCCAGGAATCTCACCTGGTCAACCGGCCGCTGGCTGCGGACGGGTCGCGGACTATACCGCCGGTTCGGAATTACACCGACCCCGGAGTGCGCTGCTACTGGTACTCCCGACCAGTCTGCCACGGGCGATCGGCGCCCATGCCGGCGAAGTGCTGTGGCCTGGGTCACAAGGCCGGGCCGGGCGGGTGAGTCCGTCACGTCGCTTCCATGATTGGTCCAGACCTATTGACGCCTTGGTCTAGTCCTCTTAACGTTCCCTTCATCCTCCCCGGGAGAGCCCGCCGGACGTGCGCACGCCGCGGGCCAACACGCACCACCTGTCTGCATGTTGTGTCCTGCCACCTCCCCTCCCCAGGAGGCTCAATGCTGTCCCCCACACGAACGAGGGCGATGCTCCTGGCATCCGGCGCGGCGATCGCCGGACTGCTGGCGGGCGGGCTCTCGGCGGGCGTCTCGCACGCCGCCGACAACGAGAGCTGCCGGCCCGACGGGCTCTACAAGACGGCCGGGGTCGACGTCCCCTACTGCTCGGTCTACGACACCGAGGGCCGCGAGAAGATGGGCGCCGACCACCAGCGGCGCGTCATCGGCTACTTCACCAGCTGGCGCACCGGCAAGAACGGCCAGCCGGCCTACCTGGTGAACAACATCCCGTGGGACAAGGTCACCCACATCAACTACGCCTTCGCGCACGTCGGCGGCGACAACAGGATCTCGGTCGGCGCGGACGGCCCGAACAACGCCTCCACCGGGATGACCTGGCCCGGCGTGGCGGGCGCCGAAATGGACCCCGCCCTCCCGTACAAGGGCCACTTCAACCTGCTGAACAAGTTCAAGAAGCAGCACCCCGACGTGAAGACGCTGATCTCGGTCGGCGGCTGGGCGGAGACCGGCGGCTACTTCGGCGACAACGGCGACCGGGTGGCCTCCGGCGGCTTCTACTCGATGGCCACCAACGCCGACGGCTCGGTCAACCAGGCAGGCATCGACACCTTCGCCGCCTCGGCGGTCGACTTCATCCGCACGTACGGGTTCAACGGCGTCGACATCGACTACGAGTACGCCACTTCCATGAAGGACGCGGGCAACCCGCTGGACTGGTCGCTCGCCAACCCGCGCCGGGCCGGCCTCGTCAAGGGCTACGACGCCCTGATGAAGTCGCTGCGCGAGAAGCTGGACCAGGCCGGCGCCGCCGACGGCAAGCACTACCTGCTGACCGTCGCCGCCCCGTCCTCCGGCTACCTCCTGCGCGGCATGGAGACGTACCAGATGCAGAAGTACCTGGACTACGTCAACATCATGTCCTACGACCTGCACGGCGCCTGGAACGAGTACGTCGGCCCGAACGCCTCGCTCTTCGACGACGGCAAGGACGGCGAGCTCGCCGCCGCAGGGGTGTACGGCTCCCAGCAGTACGGCGGCATCGGCTACCTCAACACCGACTGGGCGTACCACTACTTCCGCGGCTCCATGCCGGCCGGCCGCATCAACATCGGCCTGCCCTACTACACCCGCGGCCACAAGAACGTCCAGGGCGGCACGGACGGCCTGTGGGGCAAGGCCGCGGCGACCAGCTGCCCGGCCGGCTCCGGCCTGGCCAAGTGCGGCGACGGCGCGGTCGGCATCGACAACCTGTGGCACGACAAGGACGACAACGGCAACGAGTCCCCGGCGGGCTCCAACCCGATGTGGCACGCCAAGAACCTCGAGAAGGGGATCGTCGGCGACTACGTCACCCAGTACGGCTTCCCCGCAGGCACCACGCTGACCGGCACCTACGCCCGCAAGTACGACTCGACCCTGGTCGCGCCGTGGCTGTGGAACGCGCAGAAGAAGGTCTTCCTCTCCACCGAGGACGAGCAGTCCGTGGCCGCCAAGGCCGACTACGTGGTCGACCGCGGCATCGGCGGCACCATGGTCTGGGAGATGGCCGGCGACTACGCCTGGAACGCCGCCAAGGGCCAGTACGAGATGGGCTCCACGCTCACCTCGCTGATGTACGACAAGTTCAAGTCGGCCTCCCCGTACGGGGCGAAGAAGGCGGGCGCCACCGCGCTGCCGGCCCAGGCCGTGGACGTGAAGGCCGAGTTCGGCGACTTCAAGCTCGGCGACTCCAACTACCCGCTCACCCCGAAGATCAAGATCACCAACAACACCAAGACGGCCCTGCCGGGCGGCACCGAGTTCCAGTTCGACTACGCCACCTCGGCCCCGAACAACGCCTCCGACCAGTCCGGCTTCGGCACGAAGGTGATCAGCAGCGGGCACACCGGCAACAACGTCGGCGGCCTGAAGGGCGACTTCCACCGGGTCTCCCTGAAGCTGCCGGCCTGGCAGTCGCTCGCCCCGGGGGCCTCCGTCGACCTGGCGTTCAACTACTACCTGCCGGTGTCCACCCCCTCCAACTGGACGGTGAACATCGCCGGGACGGTGTACGCCCTCGCCGGGGACCTGGCGCGCGGCACGGCCGTGGTGGAGCCGGGCGGCGGTTCGCAGCCGCCGACCAGCCAGCCGCCCACGAGCCAGCCCCCGACGAGCCAGCCCCCGACCAGCCCGCCCCCGGGCGGCACCTGCACCAACCCGGCGTACCAGGCCGGCGACGTGTACACCGCGGGCACGGTGGTCTCCCACAAGGGCCGCAACTGGAAGGCCCAGTGGTGGACGCAGAACGAGGAGCCGGGCACGACCGGCCAGTGGGGCGTCTGGAAGGACCTCGGCGCCTGCTGACGCACCGCCCCCGCACCTGACGCGGGCGGCACGGTGAAGGGACCCGGTGGCCCGGCGGCCACCGGGTCCCCGCACGTCCGGGGCCGGTCGGCGCCCCGTACGCTGCTGCGGGTGACCACCTCTGCGGCAGACCTCTCGGCCGAATTCGAGCAGCACCGCCCCCGGATGTTCGGCATCGCCTACCGCATGCTCGGCTCCGCGGCGGAGGCCGAGGACACCGTCCAGGACGCGTGGCTGCGCTGGAGCGCCGCCGACCGCGGCGACGTCCTGCACCCCGGGGCCTGGCTCGCCAAGGCCGTCACCCACCTGTGCCTCAACCGGCTCACCTCCGCGCGCGCCCGACGCGAGGCGTACGTCGGCCCCTGGCTCCCGGAGCCGGTGCTCACCGGGGACGGGGCGCTGGGGCCCCTGGAGTCGGCCGAGCAGCGCGACAGCGTCTCGACGGCCCTGCTGCTCCTCCTGGAAGAGCTCACTCCGGTGGAGCGGGCCGTGTACGTGCTGCGGGAGGCCTTCGCGTACGGGCACCGGGAGATCGCCGGACTGCTGGACGTGTCCGAGGCCAACAGCCGGCAGCTCCACCGGCGGGCCTCGGCGCGCGTCGCCACAGGGAGGGCCGCCGCCGCGGCGGCCGGCGGCGAGGACGGCGGCGGGGAGAGCCCGGCCGCCGTCCGGAGCCGGCGCTTCCAACCGGATCCCGCGCAGTGGCAGGTGCTGGTCGAGGGCTTCCTCGCGGCGGCGCGCGACGGCGACCTGGCCCGCCTGGAGGGCATGCTCGCCGCGGACGTCCGGTACGTCTCCGACGGCGGCGGCGTGGTCAGCGCGGCCCGGCGCCCGGTCGAGGGCCGGGACAAGGTGGCCCGCTTCCTGGCCGGCGCCGTGCGCAAGTTCGGGGCCGGCCTGCCGGTCGCGGTCGCCCCGGTCAACGGCGAGCCCGCGCTGCTCGTCGGCGGGGCGGCGGTCGTCATGCAGGTGGAGTTCGAGGACGGCCTGGTCAGCGAGGTGCGGACGGTCCTGAATCCGGAGAAGCTGGAGTTCCTGGCGCAGCAGTTGTCACGTTCGCCGGGGCTGTCCAATCCGGGCTGGTGAACGCACTCCCCAGCGGAAGGACACGGACACCATGAGCACCATCCTGGTCACCGGCGGAACCGGGACCCTCGGCAGGCGGGTCACCGACCGGCTTCAGGCCGCCGGCCACGAGGTACGGGTCCTCAGCCGCCGCTCGGAGCAGTACCCCGTCGACCTGCGGGACGGGAGAGGGCTCGACGCGGCGATGGCGGGGGCGCAGGTGGTCGTGCACTGCGCCTCCTCGCCGCGCGGCGGGGACGACAAGGCGGCCGGGCACCTGATCGCGGCGGCCCGGCGGGCCGGGACCGTCACGAACCTCGTCTACATCTCCATCGTCGGCGTGGACGTGGTGCCGCTGGGCTACTACCGCGTCAAGCACCGGGTGGAGCGGATGCTGCTGGAGTCCGGGCTGGGCGTGACGATCCTGCGGACGACGCAGTTCCACGACCTGGTGGCGGCGGTGGCCCGGGCGCTGGCCAGGGTCCCGGGGCCGGTGCCCGTGCCCAGGGGGGTGCGGGTGCAGCCGATCGCGGTGGAGGAGGTCGCCGGCCGGCTGGCGGAGCTGGCGGTTCCCGTCCCCGCGGCGGGCGGGCGCGTCCCGGACATGGGCGGGCCCGAGGTGCGGACGCTGGCCGACTGGGTGCGGGCGTACCTGGCGGCGGGCGGGGGGCGCCGGCGGCGGGTGGTGGAGGTGCCGCTGGCGGGAAGGGCGTACCGGGGGTTCCTGCGCGGCGGGAACCTCGCGCCGGACCGCGCGGTGGGCACGGTGCGCTTCGCGGACTTCCTGGCGGAGGGCGGCGGGCGCGCCTGAGCCGCCGCGGGGCGGCGGGCTGCGGCCCCGCGGCGTCAGCCGAAGAGCGCGGCCTGGGCGGACTCCGCGGCGGCGAGGCGGGCGCCCGCCAGGACCGCCGCGTCGCCGAGGGCGGTGGCGCGGACCTCCGTGGGGACCGGGCTGAGGGCGGCGAGGCGGCGGGCGACGCGGTCCGCGAGGGCGGGTCCGCCCGCGTGGCCGAGTTCGCCGCCGAGGACGACGCACCCGGGGTCCAGGACCGCCGCGACGGCCGCGGCGCCCAGGGCGAGGCGCTCCGCGAGGGCGTCGAGGAAGGCGTCCCCGGCGGCGCCCGCCACCGCTTCCGCCACCGGCCCGGTGAAGCCGTGCGCGGCGGCCAGCCCGGCCACGGCGGCCCGCCCGGCGAGCGCGTGGAAGCCGCCCTCGCAGCCCGCGGCCGAGGGCAGGGAGCCCGTGCCCGGCACGGGCAGGAAGCCGATCTCGCCCGCTCCGCCCGAGGCGCCGCGCCGCAGCCGGCCGTCGAGGACGACGGCCGCGCCGACGCCTGCGCCGAGCCACAGCAGCACGAAGGAGCCGGCGTCCCGCGCGGCGCCGACCCGCTGCTCGGCCAGGGCCGCCAGGTTGGTCTCGTTCTCCACGGAGACCGCCGCGGGCAGCCGCCGCCGCAGGGCCGCGACCAGGTCGCGGTGCCAGGCCGGCAGCCCGGCGGTGCTGCGCAGGCGGCCGTCGGCGGGCGCCCCCAGGCCGGGCGCGCCGACCACGACGGTGTGCAGGGGGTCCGCTCCGGCCTGGCGGGCCAGCGCCTCCAGGGCGTCGACGGCCTCGTCGGCGGCGTCGACCGGGAGGGCCGCCCGGGCCAGGGGCCGGCCCAGCAGGTCGGTGACGACGGCGGTCGCACTGTCCGTGCGCACGTCCAGGGCCGCCAGGTGGGCCCGCCGGGCGACGATCCCGTACAGGCGGGCGTTGGGGCCGCGGCGCCGGGCGCCGGCCTCGCCGACGACCTCGACCAGCCCGGCCTGCGCGAGCCGCTCGACGAGGTCGGCGACCGAGGGCCGGGACAGGCCGGTCATCTCCTTGAGCTGAGCAGCCGTCAGGGGGCCCTCGTCCCTGAGGAGTCGCAGGGCGAGGCGGTCGTTGAGGACGCGGGCCGTGCTCGGCGAGGCCGGGGCGGGGGCCGGTGCGGGGGCCGGGGCGGTCGCGGCCTGGGCGGCAGTCACGGTGCCCATCCTAGGCAGTGCGGCCCCCTCACCATCAGGCAGGCTTCCTGATAGTTTGATCGGCATGACCGGCGAAACCGCATCCGCTCCGGCGCGCCTGCGCTCCGCACGTCTCGCCATTGCGGCCGTCTTCTGCGTCCACGGCGCCGTCACCGGCTCCCTCGCCACCCGCATCCCGTGGATCCAGGAGCACGTCGGCCTCGGGCCCGGCGCCCTCGGTCTGGCCCTCGCCTTCCCCGCCCTCGGCGCGGCGCTCGCTATGCCGCTGGCCGGGCGGGTCAACCACCGTCTCGGCGCCCGGCCGGCGCTGCGCGTCCTGCTCGCCGCGTGGACGCTGTCGCTCGCCCTGCCGGCCCTCTCCCCCAACCTGCCCTCGCTGTGCGCCGCACTGCTGGTGTACGGGGCCGCCTCCGGCATGTCGGACGTGGCGATGAACGCGCTCGGTGTGGAGACGGAGAACCGCATCGGCCGGTCGATCATGTCCTCGCTGCACGGCATGTGGAGCGCGGGGGCCCTGCTGGGGGCCGCCGCGGGCACCGCGGCCGCCCACCTGGGAGCCGACGCCCGCTGGCACCACCTGCTCGCGGCGCTCGCCCTGACCGCCGCCGGGCTGGCCGCCGCGAACGGGGTGCTGGACCTGCGCAGCCCGGCGGACGAGCCCGCGCCGCCGCACTTCGCGCTGCCGCCGCGGTCGGCACTGCTGATCGGCGCGGTGGGCTTCTGCGCGGTGTTCGCCGAGGGGGCGAGCCTGGACTGGTCCGCGGTCTACCTGCGGGACGTGCTGGACGCGGACGCCGCGCTGGCGGCGGGCTGCACCACCGCGTTCGCGCTGACGATGGCGCTGGCCCGGTTCGCGGGCGACCGGGTGGTCGACCGGTTCGGACCGGTGCGCACGGTCCGGGCGGGCGGCGTGCTGGCCACGGCGGGCGGGCTGCTCGTGGTGACCGCGCGGCACCCGGCGGCGGCCATCGGCGGCTTCGCGCTGATCGGGCTCGGCGTGGCGGTGGTGGTGCCGCTGGCCTTCGCGGCGGCGGCGCGCAGCGGCCCGGAGCCGGCGCAGGCCATCGCGGGCGTCGCGACGATCACGTACACGTCCGGGCTGATCGCGCCGTCGGCGATCGGCGCGGTGGCGGACGCGACGTCGCTCGTGGTCTCCTTCGCCCTGGTGACCGCGCTGGCGGTGGTGCTGACAGCGGGCGCGTCCGTCCTGCGTCCGCGGGCCGCCGCCGGCGGGAAGGGCGCCCCCGCCAACCGGAACGAACCCACTGGTATACGGCCGTAATATGACGCTGGCCGCACCGGCCGGCCGTGATCCGCGCGCCTGACGTCCGGTACGGCGGGCATGCTTGGCGGACCGGATCGACGGAAGTGGTGGGACATGGGCCTCGGCGTGGGCTGGACGCTGCACGGAGACGGGCGGACCCCCGCCCCCGGAGCAGTGGTGCGGCCGGACGAGCGGCTGTCCTGGCCGCGGACCGCGGGGCTGGGCGCCCAACACGTCGTGGCGATGTTCGGCGCGAGCTTCGTCGCGCCGGTCCTGATGGGCCTGGACCCGAACCTCGCCATCATGATGTCCGGCATCGCCACGGCCGTCTTCCTCCTGGCGACCCGCGGCCGGGTCCCCTCGTACCTGGGCTGCTCCCTGTCGTTCGTCGGCGTCGCCGCGGCGATCCGCGCCTCGGGCGGGGACAGTGCGGTGGTGACGGGCGCCGTGTTCACCGTCGGGGCCGCGCTGTTCCTGGCCGGCCTCGCCGTGCAGCGCTTCGGCGCGCGGATCATCCACGCGACGATGCCGCCGGTGGTGACGGGCGCGGTGGTGATGCTGATCGGCTTCAACCTGGCGCCGGTGACGGCCTCGACGTACTGGCCGCAGGACCAGTGGACGGCGCTGCTGGTCATGCTGTTCACCGGGCTGGCCGTGGTGTGCCTGCGCGGCTTCTGGTCGCGCATCGCGATCTTCCTGGGGCTGGTCTTCGGCTACGCGGTCTCGGCCCTCTTCGACCTGCTCTTCGGCAAGATCCACTCGCCGGCGGGCGGCACGGAGGCGGTCGACCACTGGCGCCTGGACCTGTCCGGTGTCGCCGAGGCCGACTGGATCGGCCTGCCGTCGTTCCACGCCCCGCAGTTCGAGTGGTCGGCGATCCTGATCGCGCTGCCCGTGGTGATCGCCCTGATCGCGGAGAACGCCGGGCACATCAAGGCCGTCGGCGAGATGACCGGCGACCCGCTGGACGACACCCTGGGCACGGCCATCGCCGCCGACGGGGCCGCCTCGATGCTCTCCACCGCGGTCGGCGGCCCGCCGAACACGACGTACTCCGAGAACATCGGCGTCATGGCGGCGACCCGGGTCTACTCCACGGCCGCCTACTGGGCGGCGGCGGGATTCGCCCTCCTCTTCGGCCTGTGCCCGAAGTTCGGGGCGGTCGTCGCCGCGATCCCCGGCGGGGTCCTCGGCGGGATCACCGTCATCCTGTACGGCATGATCGGGCTGCTCGGCGCCCAGATCTGGCTGAACGGCCGCGTGGACCTGCGCAATCCGCTGAACCTCGTGCCGGCGGCCGCGGGCATCATCATCGGCGTCGGCGGGGTCGAGCTCCGGATCACCGACACCTTCGTGCTCGGCGGGATCGCCCTCGGCACGCTCGTGGTGATCACCGGCTACCACGCGCTCCGCTTCTTCGCCCCCGCCCACCTGAAGGAGCAGCCGCCGCTGCTCGACGCGGGAACCTCCGACTACGACCGCGAGGACGGCCCCGCGGCGGACGGCCCCTTGGCGGACGGTGCCGGCGGCGGCGCGGAGGGCCCGTCCGGGCAGGGCCCGCGCCCCTGACCCGGGCGGCGGTTCCGGCCCCGAACCCCCGCCGCGGTGCGCCTCGTTCGCCCGAACCGGGGAAGGACACGGCCAAGTCCCCCGCTCGCGCGGCGCGGCCTGCCACCCTCCCTCCATGGAAGCGGTGCTCGCGCGGATGCGCGCCCTGGACGAGCGGCTCCCCCCGCGGGACGGCGTCGCCGTCTTCAACCGGGTCTACCTGACGGTCACGGAGACGCTGGACGAGCGCATCCGCCGCGGGGACTTCCCCGCGCCCCGGCAGGCGGAGACGCTGAGCGTCCGGTTCGCCGAGCGGTACCTGGCCGCGGTGGAGTCGGAGCGCGCCCCGGCGTGCTGGCGGCCGCTGCTCCAGTACCGCCGGCACCCCGGGGTGCGCCCGCTCCAGCACGCGCTGGCCGGGATCAACGCCCACATCGGCCACGACCTGGCGCTGGCGGTGGTGTCCGCCTGCCGGGCGCTGGGCTGCGAACCGCGGGCGCTGGAGGCGGACTTCGACCGCGTCGGCGACACGCTGGTCTGCCTGGAGGAGCGCATCCGGGAGGACCTGATGCCCGGGCCGGACCTGCTGGAGGTCGCGGACCCGCTGACCCACCTCCTCGGCTCGTGGAGCCTCGAACGCGCCCGCAGCGCCGCCTGGTCGGCGGCCCGCCTGCTGTGGCGCCTGCGCCGCACCCCCGACCTCGCCGAGGAGTTCGCCGAGTCGCTGGACGCCGGCGTCGGGCTGGTCGGCCGCTGCCTGCTGACCCCGACGGGCCGGGCATGAGGACGGGCCGCCGCCGCGCTGTGCACGCGGGGGCGGCCCGTGGTCACGGGGAGCCGCGGGTCAGTCCTCCGGCAGCTCGACCGGGGCGATCTCGTCGTAGACGTCGCCCGGGCCCGGGTTGGTGGCGTCGGTCTCGCCGCCGAGGTGGTGCATGACGCCCCAGACGGCGTTCAGGGCCGTCTGCACGGCGCCTTCGGCCCAGCCGGCCGTCCAGGAGATGTCGTCGCCGGCGAGGAAGATGCCGCGCTTGTCCTCGGGCAGGCGGTCCTGCATGAAGTGGGTGAACAGGCGCCGCTGGTAGCGGTAGTGGCCGGGCAGGTTCGCCTTGAACGCACCCATGAAGTAGGGCTCGTTCTCCCAGGAGACCGTCACCGGGTTGCCGATGATGTGGCGGCGGATGTCGACCTTCGGGTAGATCTCGCCGAGGGACTTCAGCATGACCTCCATCCGCTCGTTCGCGGACAGCGGCAGCCACTTCAGGCTGTCGTCGCACCAGGTGTACGACAGGCAGATGACGGCCGGCTGGTCGGGGCCGTTGTCCAGCAGGTAGGTGCCGCGGGTCATCCGGTCCGTCAGCGTCATCGACATGGTGTCGCGGCCGGTCTCCTCGTCCTTGTCGAGCCAGAACGGGCGGTCGACGGGGATGAAGAGCTTGGAGGACTCCATGTAGTGCGTGCGCTCGATCGCCGTCCAGTGGTCGATCGGGAACAGCGAGTCGTCGCACGCGATCTTGGAGAGCAGCATCCAGGACTGCGCCGTGAAGATCGCGGCGCGGTAGGTGCGGATGTCGCCGGAGGCGTCGGTGACGGTGATGCGGTTGCCGGCGGTGCGGTGCAGGCGGGTCACCGCCGGGCGCGGGGTGCCGTCGTGCAGGGAGGACAGCGAGGTGCCCTGCGCCCAGTGCACGATCTTCTCCGGCTCGCGCTCCCACAGGCGCAGCGGCAGCTGCTGGGAGCCGCCGACGATGCCGCGGTGGTGGTCGTCGGCCTCGGTGTAGACGACGCGGAGGATCTCCAGGATGGAGTTCGGGAAGTCGGTGTCCCAGCCGCCGGTGCCGAAGCCGACCTGGCCGAAGATCTCGCGCTTGCGGAAGGACTTGAAGGCCTCCGACTCGCACAGGTAGCCGTAGAAGGTCTGGTTGTCGAGCTTCTCGACGAGCTTGGCCCAGATCTCGCGGATGCGCGGGACGTCCCGCTCGCGCATCGCGGTGTTCATGTCGGAGAAGTCGGCGCCCTCTTCGAGGCAGGCGTTCCACGCGTCGGCGACGTCCCGGTAGATCTGCGGGAGGTCGGCGATCGTCTCGGCGTAGTGGGTCTCGCCCTTGAGGTCGACGACCGTCGAGGGGGTGGCCTCGGCGAGCGGGTTCGGGAAGGGCTCCGTCTGCAGGCCGACGAGGTCGATGTAGTGCTGCAGGGCGGTGGAGGAGGGCGGGAAGCGCATGGCTCCCATCTCCGCGGTGAGGCCCTCGGTGCCCGGGCCCTCGAATCCGACGGTGCGCAGGCGGCCGCCGATCTGGTCGGCCTCGTACACGACGGGCTTGAGGCCCATCTTCATCAGCTCGTAGGCCGAGATGATGCCGGACAGGCCGCCGCCGATGACGGCGACCTCGGTGCCGTGCTCGGTCGCCGGTATCTGGCCCAGGCCCGCCGGGTGGGCGAGGAAGTCGTCGTACGCGTACGGGAAGTCCGGGCCGAACATGGTGATCGGCGGCTGGCCGTCGCTGTGCGGGACGGCGGTGGTGGGCACCGTGGACGTCATGGGGTACGGCTCCTTGCAGGTGGGGCTGGGGGGAGGGCTCGGGCCTCGGGCCCGGGGGCGCGTCGGGCCGGGGGTCAGACGAGGGAGGCGTAGAGCCCGGGGCGGCGGTCGCGCAGGTAGGGGTTGTTCTCGCGCGAGGCCCGCAGGAGCTCGGGGTCGACGTCGCCGACCACCATCTCCTCGCCGCGGCCGGCCCGGGTGCGGGTCACCCCGTCGGGGTTCGCCAGGCAGCTGAGTCCGACGAACTCGAACTCGCCCTCCGGGCCGGTGCGGTTGACGTACGCGATGTACATCTGGTTCTCGAAGGCCCGTACGGGGACGAGCTGTTCGGCGACGAACTGGAAGGGGTGCATCTGCGCGGTCGGCACCAGGAGGAGGTCGGTGCCGGCCAGGGCGTGGGACCGGACGTTCTCCGGGAACTCCACGTCGTAGCAGATCATGATGCCGACGCGGAGGCCGCCGAGGTCCGCCTGGACGACGGTGGTGTCGCCGGGGGTGAAGGCGTCCTGCTCGAAGCAGCCGAAGAGGTGCGTCTTGCGGTAGTTCGCCAGCCGGGCCCCGTCGGGGCCGACGAGCTGCGCCGAGTTGTGGACGGCGTCGCCGTCGCCGCGCTCGGGGTAGCCGTACAGGACGGCGACGCCGTGGCGGCGGGCGATCTCTCCGATCGCGGTGGCGGAGGGGCCGTCGGCGGCCTCCGCGAGGGCCGCGATCTCCTCGACCGGCAGCGCGTAGCCGGTCAGGAACATCTCGGAGGTCACCAGGAGCCCGGCGCCGGTCTCGGCGGCGCGGGCCGCTGCCTCGTCGAGAGCCTTGAGGTTCGCGGCGGTGTCGCCGAGAACGCCGGAGCTCTGGAGGAGGGCGGTGCGCAGCGCGGGCATGGGCTACCTCTGTGACAGGTGGGGTGGGTCCTACGAAGGTACGTTTTCGTGTTCGATCCGGACAAGGCGTGACCGTTGCGGCGGCAGCATCGATTCGTTGCGCGTTTGCCGTGTGGGGCGGTGATTCGTTGCGCGGGGGTTGCGGGGTGCCTGCGGGGGCGGGGCGTCCGGTCCGGTGGGGTCGGGCATAAAGGGGCCGGTGGCCGGTGCTGTGGTGGGTGATCGCCGTCCGCAGCAGCCGTCCGGCGGGTGCCGGCGCACCCGCGGAGAGGAGCCCAGGCCCCATGTCGTCCGTGTCGCCCGTGTCGCCCGAGACCGGGCCCGAGACCGGGACGGCTGCGCCCGTCCACGCCCTCGACAACCCTGTGTGGGCCGCGCTGGCCGGCCCGCACGCCGGTCTCGCCGAGGCTGGGCCGGCGGGCCTCGCGGCCCGCTACGCCGTGGACGTCTCCCCGTTCGCGGCGCTGGCCGATCCCGGTGATCCCCGTGCCTGGGCCGACCTGGCGGCGCTGGCCGGGCCGGACGCCCCGGTGTGGCTGACCGGCCTGCCGGTCCCGCCCGGGGACTGGACGACGGTGGCCCGGTTCGGCGGGGTGCAGATGGACGGTACGGCGGTACGGGCGGAGCCCGACGCCGAGGCCGTGCGGCTGGGCCCGGCGGACGTGCCGGAGATCCTGGAGCTCGTGGAGCTGACCCGGCCGGGGCCGTTCCTGGCGCGGACCGTGGAGCTGGGCACGTACCTGGGGATCCGGCGGGGCGGCCGGCTCGTCGCGATGGCGGGCGAGCGGATGCGGCCGCCGGGCTGGACGGAGATCAGCGCGGTGTGCACGCACCCCGAGCACCGCGGGCAGGGGCTCGCCGCCCGGCTGGTGCGGGCGGTCGCGGCGGGGGTCGCCGAGCGCGGGGAGCGCCCGTTCCTGCACGCCGCGGCGGACAACACGGGCGCGATCACGCTGTACGAGGCGATGGGCTTCACGCTGCGCCGCCGGCCCCTCTTCGTCGGGCTGCGCACGCCCGCCGCCTGAGGCCGGCGCCCCGGCGGACGGGGCCGGTGGGAACGCGCCGTCCGGGACGGTCCGGCAGACGGCATGTTTCGCGTCCCGCGCAGCGGGTCACACGCGGAAGCGTCGATGAGCGACTTCCGAGGAGGGGACCACCATGACCGATGTCTCACGGCTGCCGGGCGCCGCCGTCCACCACTGGCAGTGGCAGCTCCGCGCCGCCTGCCGGGACCTGGGCCCCGGCCGCTTCTACCACCCGGCCGGCGAACGCGGCCCGGAGCGGGAGGACCGGGACGCGGCCGCGAAGCGGGTGTGCGCGGTGTGCCCGGTGCGCGCCGCCTGCCTGGAGCACGCGCTGCGGACCAAGGAGCCCTTCGGGGTGTGGGGCGGGCTGACCGAGGAGGAGCGCCGGGCACTGCTGGGCCGCCGGTCCGCGTCGGCGCGCGGCGTGCCCGCGGCGGCCGGCGGCGGCCGGTGAGCGCGCGTCCCGCCGCCGCGGTGCGCGGGCGGCATGCGGAAGGCCCCCGGCGGGATGCCGGGGGCCTTCGTCGTACGCGTGCCTGTGCGGCGGCCGGGCGGGCTGCTCAGGCCGGGGCGCCGGAGGTGAAGCGGCGCAGCAGCGGGGAGAGGACGAGCACGGACTTGGTGCGTTCCACGAAGGGTTCGCCCGCGATGCGCTCCAGGACGCGCTCGAAGTGCCGCATGTCGGAGGCGAAGACCTGGACGAGGGCGTCCGCGTCGCCGGTGACGGTCGACGCGGACACCACCTCCGGGTACCGCTCCAGCCCTCGCCGGATGTCGTCCGGCGAGGTGTTGTGGCGGCAGTAGATCTCGATGAAGCCCTCGGTCTCCCAGCCCATGGCGGCCGGGTCGACGCGGACGGTGAAGCCGGTGATGGCGCCTTCCGCCCGCAGCCGGTCCACGCGCCGTTTGACGGCCGGGGCCGAGAGCCCGACCTCGGAGCCGATGTCCGCGTAGGAGCGGCGGGCATCCTCGGCGAGGGCGTGCACGATGCGTTCGTCGAGATCGTTCAGTCGCACTGCGGGTGGATCACATTTCTGCTGTGGCCAGTCGGGAGCGGCGGACGCCGTACAGGAAGTACACCACGATGCCGACGGCCATCCAGACACCGAACGCGATCCACGTGGCGACGGGCAGGCTGTACATCATGTAGCCGCAGGCGAGGAAGCCGAGGATCGGCGTGACCGGGAACAGGGCGACCTTGAAGGTGCGCGGCATGTCCGGCTTGGTGCGGCGCAGGATCACGACGGCCACGTTGACCAGGGCGAAGGCGAAGAGGGTGCCGATGCTGGTGGCGTTGGCCAGCTCGCCGAGCGGGATGAAGGCCGCGAGGGCGCCGCAGAAGAGGGAGACGATGAGCACGTTGGCGCGGGGGGCGCCGGTCTTCTCGTCGACCTTGGCGAAGACCTTCGGGACGAGGCCGTCGCGGGACATCGCGAAGAGGATGCGGGTCTGGCCGTAGAGCACGGCGAAGACGACGGAGGCGATGGCGACGACGGCGCCGGCGGCGAGGACGACGCCCCAGAAGGTGCCGCCCGTGACGTCGGTCATGATCTGGGCGAGCGCGGCCTCGGTGCCCTCGAAGTCCTGCCACGGCATGGCGCCGACGGCGACGAAGGCGACGAGGCAGTACAGGACGGTGACGATGCCCAGGGAGAGCATGATCGCGCGCGGCAGGTCCTTCTTCGGGTTCTTGGCCTCTTCACCGGCGGTGGAGGCGGCGTCGAAGCCGATGTAGGAGAAGAAGAGCGTGGAGGCGGCGGCGCTGATGCCGGTGATGCCGAGCGGGGCGAGCGGGGCGTAGTTGCCGCCCTTGATGCCGAGGACGCCGATGCCGATGAAGAGCAGCAGGGTGACGATCTTCACGACGACCATGATCGTGTTGATGCGGGCGCTCTCCTTGGCGCCGCGCATCAGGAAGACCATGGCGAGCAGGACGACGACCAGCGAGGGCAGGTTGATGAAGCCGCCGTCGCCCAGCGGGGCGGCGGAGAGCTTCTCGGGGATGGTGATGCCCAGCATCCCGTCGAGCAGCTCGTTGAGGTACTGGCCCCAGCCGACGGCGACCGCCGAGACGGAGACGGCGTACTCGAGGACCAGGCACCAGCCGCAGACCCAGGCGATGAACTCGCCCATGGTGGCGTAGGAGTAGGAGTACGAGGAGCCCGAGACGGGCACCGAGCCGGCCAGCTCCGCGTAGGAGAGGGCCGAGAAGAGCGCGGTGAGGCCCGCGACGATGAAGGCGATCGTGACGGCCGGGCCCGCCTTGGGGGCCGCCTCGCCGAGCACGACGAAGATGCCGGTGCCGAGGGTGGCACCGATGCTGATCATGGTCAGCTGCCACATGGTGAGCGAGCGGCGCAGCGTGCCGCCCTCACCCTGGCCGCCCTCGGCGACCAGCTGCTCCACGGGCTTGCGGCGCAGCAGCGGGTTCGCAGGCTTGCGCTTCTCCTGGGAGAGCGGGGGCGCCTGGCCGTGATCGAGCACGAGGGGACTCCTTTGACACTGCGGAGGGGGAATGAGGCATCGACCGCAGCGGTCCGGGCAGGACGCAGACAAGAGTCTGGGCATGGGGGGACCGCCGAGCAGGCGGTCCGCGCCACTCCACGTACAGCGAGTGAGCCTACGAGCAGAGTGATACCGCCCGTAATGCACCATCCTTGCACATTGGCGCACGATCGTTGCACGGATCCGTCCGGAATAGACCTTTGTTGCGTACGGATGATCGATCGGTGCGCTGGAGACCGGAGGGCCACACTTTGACGCACCGTCAGATCTCCCGCCGCGCGGCACCCCGGGACGCCCCCGGGACCACCGGATGGGTCGATCCGGAACCCTTCCTGCGCGGGGTCGCCTGGCTCGACCGGGGCCGCCCCGTCCGGGCCGACCCGGCCGACACGATGCGGCTCCCGTGGGATACCGGCCGCCGCGCCGACCTGCCGATCGGGGTCCGGCTGGAGTTCACCGCGCCGGACGCCGCAGCCGTCGAGATCCGCTACCGGGCCGAGGCCCCCGGCCCCGCCCCCGGCGCGATGCGGAACCTCGCGCACGTCTTCGCCCTGTGGGACCGCCGCGGGCTCCTCGGCGAGGTGTGGGCCGACCCGGCCGCCGAGGGCGCCGTCCGCATCCCGCTCCCCGCGGGGCCCGGCCCCTTCACCGTCCACCCTCCCGAGGCGTGCTCGCCCCGCGTCCTCGCCCTCCGGGGGATCGGCGGCCCCCTGGCGCCCGCCCCGCCCGCACCCCGATGGGTGGTGCACGGCGACTCCATCACCGAGGGCTGGTGGTCCACCAGGCCCGCCCACGGCTGGCCCGCCGTCGCCGGCCGGGCCCTCGGCTGGGACACCGTCAACCTCGGCTACGCCGGCGCCGGGCGCGGCGAACTCGCCACCGCCGAACAGCTCGCCCGCCTCCCCGCCGACGTCCTCACCCTCGCCTTCGGCACCAACTGCTGGTCCTGCGTGCCCCATTCACCGCCCCTGCTGTACGAGACCACCCGCGCCTTCCTGGACCTCGTCCGCCAGGGCCACCCCCGCACCCCCCTGCTGCTGGTCTCCCCGGTGCTCCGGCCGGACGCCGAGGACACCCCGAACCGGCTCGGCGCCACCCTCGGCGACCTGCGCGCCGCCATGGAGCGGGCCGTACGCGACCGCATCGCCGCCGGGGACGCACGCCTCGCCCTGCTGCCCGGCCGCGGCCTGCTGCAACCGGGGCACCTGGCCGACGGACTGCACCCCGACGACGAAGGACACCGGGTTCTCGGCCTTGCTGTGGCCACGTCCCTGCGGCGCGCCGGGTTCGACGCGCGCTGAGTGAGACACCCCACACCGGAGCCGTTGAACAGAGCGCGCCCCGCACGGCGTGTCCTTCGCACAACTGCCGGCGCACCGCACACCGCGGAGGCGCCGGGGACGGACACACCGAACGGGAGAGACCACCATGGGCATCAAGCGCGGGAGCACCCTGGCCGCCGTGGCCGCCGTCGTCGCACTGACCGCGACGGCCTGCGGCGGGGGCGGCGGCAGCGAGGCCGGCTCCGCGAAGCCGGCCGGGGCCGCCGCCCAGGCGGCCGGTGCCGGGGCCGACTCCGCCTACGGGTCCGACTACGGCTCCGGCGCCGGAGCGGGGTCCGGCTACGGTTCGGCGGGCGACACCGGGGCCGGGAGCGGCCCGGCGGGGCAGCTGGCGGTCGCCGAGACCGACAAGGCCGGTCCCGTCATCACCGACTCGGCCGGGCTCACCCTCTACCGCTTCGACAAGGACACCGCCGAACCCCCGAAGTCGAACTGCGACGGCGACTGCGCCAAGGCATGGCCGCCCGTGCCCGCCGGCGCCGGTGCCGCGTCCGGCATCGACCCCAAGCTGCTCGGCGAGGTGGCCCGCGGCGACGGCACGAAACAGCTGACCGTGGCCGGCTGGCCCGCGTACCGCTACGCCAAGGACACCAAGGCGGGCGACGTCAACGGGCAGGGCGTGGGCGGCACCTGGTTCGCCCTCGCACCCGACGGCAAGAAGGCGGCGAAGCCGGCGGCAGGCGGCGGGGGCGGCGCCCCCGCCTCCCCCGAGCCGAAGCCGGAGGGCGCGCAGCCCGCCCAGGCGGGCCTCTCCGTCGCGACGAACCCCAAGCTCGGCGAGCACGTCGTCGACGGCAACGGGATGACCGTCTACCGATTCAAGCCGGACAGCGCCTGGCCGATGGTCTCCAAGTGCACGGGCGACTGCCTGGCCAAGTGGCCGGTCGTACCGCCGGTGGACAAGGCGGGCGTGAAGGGCGTCACGCTGAAGAACTTCTCGGTGCTCGACCGCCCCGACGGCAGGAAGCAGCAGTCCATCGACTGCTGGCCCGTGTACACCTTCGCGGGCGACAAGAAGCCCGGTGACGCCAACGGCCAGGGCGTCGGCGGCCAGTGGTACGCCGTCTCCCCCGAGGGCAAGCTGATCACCGCCTCCTGACCGCCGGCCGGACGGCCCGCCCACTCCCCTCCCCCTCCCCCCACCCACGGACCGCGCGGCCCCCCGCTCCCCCTCCCCCAGGCGGGCGGGCCGCGCACCCGTTCCCCCGCCGCGCGCCCGTCCCTAGACTTCCGTCGCATGCTGCGCGTACTGGCCGTCGACGACGAGAAGCCGCTCCTGGAGGAGCTGCTGTACCTGCTGCGCTCCGACGCCCGGGTGCTGAGCGCCGAAGGCGCCTCGGACGCCACCGGGGCGCTGCGCCGGATCACCCGCGCGCTGGAGACCGGGCCCGACGGCCCGGACGGCATCGACGTCGTCTTCCTCGACATCCACATGGCCGGGCTGACCGGCCTGGACATCGCCCGCCTGCTGGCGGGCTTCGCGCGTCCGCCGCTCGTCGTGTTCGTCACCGCGCACGAGGGCTTCGCCGTGCAGGCGTTCGACCTCAAGGCGGTGGACTACGTCCTGAAGCCGGTCCGTCCCGAGCGGCTGGCCGAGGCCGTCCGCCGGGCCTGCGACCAACTCGGGCGCACCGCGGCCGGCCCGGCGGGGACCGGCGGCGGACTGCCCGCCCCGGCCGCGCCCACACGGCACGGGGCGGGGGCCGGTGCGGCGCCCGCCGGGGGCACCCCGGACCGGGCGGCGGAGATCGCCGTCGAACTGGGCGGCGTGACGCGGTTCGTGCCCGTCGCCGACATCCGTTACGTCGAGGCCCAGGGGGACTACGCCCGCCTGCACACCGACGCGGGCAGCCACCTGGTGCGCATCCCCCTGGCGACCCTGGAGGAACGCTGGGCCGAGCGGGGCTTCGTCCGCATCCACCGCCGCCACCTGGTGGCGCTCGGCCGGATCGAGGAGCTCCGGCTGGACTCCGGCACGACCAGCGTGCGCGTCGGGTCGGCGGAGCTCCAGGTCAGCCGTCGCCACGCCCGCCAACTGCGGGACCTGCTGATGCGCCGGGCGACGGGGTAGCGGGCCCCGCGGCGCCGGCCCCGGGCAGGAGGAGGGCTGAGGCGGCGTGGACGGTCAGCCGGATCGGCAGGAACTCCGTTGCGTCCAGCCGCGGTTCGCCGGTTCCCGGGTTGAGCGCGTAGCGGGGGTGGGCCGCGGCGGCAACCTGCCAGCGGATGCAGTGGCCGGGTTCGAAGCGGTGGGCGGTGCTGCCCAGGGCGACGCGCACCCCGGCGGGTCGGCCCGGGTCGGCCCGGACGGGCGCGATGCCGTCGCAGACGTTCACGGAGCGGCCGTCGGGGGCGACGTCGCAGAGCCGGGCGAAGACGTCCGTGTGCCCGGTGTCGGTGGAGACCGTCATCCGGGCCGTGACGGGGCCGATGACCTCCACGGCCTCCTGAAGCGGCGGTCCCGTGAAGACGAGGACGTCCTCGCGGGCCTCCGCGGCGCGGGTGTCCCGGGCGCCTGCGGTGCGGGAGAGGAGGCGGCCGCCGACCGACGGAGCGGGGTCGCCCGGATCGTGGCGCAGCGAGGCGAGCGGCTCCTGCCCGTCGGTGGGAGGGTACGCGGTGAGGGCCCCGCCGGGCGCCGCGTACCAGGCGGTGGCGGCGGGCGGCTCGGCCGGCCAGTCGGCGAGGTCGCGCCATTCCTGCGCGCCGCCGACGTGGACGCGGACGGGGGTGGGCCGCAGCCCGGAGGGGTCGTCCCGGAGGTGGGCGCGCAGCCAGGCGAGGGCGTCCGCGAACACGTCGGGCAGTCCCTGCCCGAGGGCGGAGGCATGGGTCCACGGTCCGGCCAGGAGGCTCACGTCGCAGCCGGCCCGGCGCAGGCGCCGGTACTGCTCCAGCGACTGGTCGGCGAGGAGGTCGTGCCAACCGGTGACGAGCGCGGTCGGGACGGCCACGCGGTCCAGGGAGGGCGCGAGGTCGGCGCCGTCCCAGAAGGCGTCGTCCGGGTCGGGCCGGTCCATGGCCTCCTCCAGCCAGGGGATCTCGCCGAGGGCGTCCCGGTGGGCGCCGCGCAGGGGGCGGGCGGTGGTGACGGCCCCCAGCCGGCGCTGCAGCCGGAGCATCGCCCTGACCAGCGCGAGCACGCCCCGGTGCTGGAAGGCCATGGCGGTCCCGCCGGCCAGCATCGTGTCGAGGTTCGGCACACCGCCGGCGTGGTAGCAGCCGTGCGGGTCGTGCAGGCCGAGCTGGACGACCATCGCCTTCAGCTCGGGCGGCGGGTCGAGGGCCAGGGCCCACTGGGTGTAGCCGAGGTAGCTGGGGCCGATGGTGGCGAGCCGCCCGTCGAACCAGGGCTGTCCGCGCAGCCACTCCACGGCGGCCTGCCCGTCGGCGGGTTCGTTGCGCCAGAGGTGGAAGGCGCCGCCGGAGCCGCCGGTGCCGCGGCAGCTCTGCACGACGACGTGGAAGCCCTGTTCGGCGAAGAGCAGGCCGTAGAGGGGGGACCAGGGCAGGCCCCTGCCGTACGGGGTGCGGACGAGCAGCGTCGGGAAGTCGCCCCGCTCGCGCGGGAAGTAGTGGTCGGTCAGGAGCGGGCTGCCGTCCGCGGCGGGCACCGGCAGGCCGGGTTCCCACCCGACGGCGTGGCGGCGCGGCGGCAGGCCGCGCCAGGTGTTCCGCATCAGCCGGGCGGGGAGCGGCGGCCTGCCGGCGGGCGGCGTCCAGTGCTGCCGCGTGCGGGGGCCGGGGGCGGTGGCGGCGGGTCGGGGAGGCAGGGGCATGGCGGTGGCGTCGCCCTTCTTTGCGTACGGCGTACTACGTACAGCGTACGTTAATGGGGGTGGGGGCATCCGGCAAGGCCGCCCCCGCCTCGCCGCCCGGCGGCCCGACCGCCGCAGCCCGACCGCCCGGCGCCGCGCCCGGTCCGTTCGTCGCGCCGTGCGCCGCGTACGGCGCCCCGCCCCCGCCGTCGGCCGCACCGCCCCCCGCCGCACCCGCCGGCACCCCCGGGCCGCCCTATCGTGGGAGCGACGTCACCAGGGGAGGGTGGGCGGATGGCCGACATCCAGGCGCTGCTCGACGCCGTGGCGGGGCTGCCCCGCGCCCGGCCCGCAGGACCCGACGAGGCCGAGGCGCTGCTCGCCCGGCTGCGCAGCGCGGCCGCCCGCTGGGCCGACGTCCTGTACGAGGCCGGCGAGGGCGCGGGCCGGCAGCTCCCGCCGCGCGCCGAGGCCGCACTGAAGCTGGCCTTCCGGCGGGCCGAGGACTCGTACGTCGAGCTGGAGATCGCCCTGCGGGACTGCACGGAGCACCGGGGCGCGGCACCCTGACGGCCCCGCGCGGCGGGCGCCGGAGCGCGTGCCCCCGACCGCCCGCGCGCCGGGCGGCGCCCCGGCCCGGCGTGGCCGGAGCAGGGCGTGGGAACGCGCCGGATCACGCCTGTTGCCACTCGCGCACCGTGCGTAGACTCCCTCACCCCTCCCCCGGCCGAAGGACCCCCGGTGAACCAGACGTACGCGCTGACCGCGGTCACCGCCGTCGTCCTGGCCACGGTGCTCGTCGGCGCGCTGGGGCTGCGGATCTCCCGCACCACCTCCGACTTCTACGTCGCCTCCCGCACCGTCGGCCCCCGTCTCAACGCGGCCGCGATCAGCGGGGAGTACCTCTCCGCTGCCTCGTTCCTCGGGGTGGCGGGGCTGGTGCTGCTCCAGGGGCCGGGGATGCTCTGGTACCCGCTCGGCTACACCGCCGGCTACCTGGTGCTGCTGGCGCTCGTCGCGGCCCCGCTGCGGCGCTCGGGGGCGTACACCCTGCCCGACTTCGCCGAGGCGAGGCTGGAGTCGCGGGCCGTTCGCCGGATCTCCGTGCTGTTCGTGGTGGGTGTGGGCTGGCTGTACCTGCTGCCGCAACTGCAGGGCGCCGGGCTCACGTTGGAGATCCTCACCGGGGCTCCGCACTGGGCGGGCGGGGCCGTCGTCGCGGTCGTGGTGACCGCGGCCGTCGCCGCGGGCGGGATGCGGAGCATCACCTTCGTCCAGGCCTTCCAATACTGGCTGAAGCTGACGGCCCTCCTGGTGCCCGCGTTCTTCCTGCTGGCCGCCTGGGCCGCCGACGGCGCCCCCCGAGCGTCCTTCGACGCCCCGGCCGTCTTCCGCGAGCACACCTCCGTCACCCTCGCCGAGGACGTGCGGCTGACCCTGGACGCGCCGCTGGCGGTGACCGCCACCGGCCGCGTCGACGGGCGCACCCGCACCGCCGAACCGCTCACCCTCTCCCCCGGCGAGCACCTGGTCGGGGCGCGCACCCGGCTGGAGTTCGCGCCGGGCACCCCCGTCCCGCAGTCCCGCGCGGCGGCCGGGGCCGGCGCCTCCCGCTGGTCGGAGCCGCTGGCCGGGGACCGCGGGGACAGCCCGGCGTCCGGCCTGTACGCCACGTACGGGCTGATCCTGGCCACGTTCCTCGGCACCATGGGCCTGCCGCACGTCGCGGTCCGCTTCTACACCAGCCCCGACGGGCGGGCCGCGCGCCGCACCACCCTGGCCGTGCTGGGCCTGCTCGGCTCCTTCTACCTCCTGCCGCCCCTGTACGGGGCCCTCGGCCGGACGTACGTCCCCGAACTCGCGCTCACCGGCGACGCCGACGCGGCCGTGCTGGTGCTGCCCGAGCGGGTCATCGGCGGGCTGCCGGGCGACCTGCTGGGGGCGCTGCTCGCAGGCGGGGCGTTCGCCGCGTTCCTGTCGACAGCGTCCGGGCTGACGATGGCCGTGGCCGGGGTCCTGCACCAGGACGTCCTGCCCGGGCGGGGGCTGGGCACCTTCCGCATCGCGGCCGTCGCGGCGATGGCGGTGCCGCTCGCCGGGAGCGTCGCCCTGGCCGACGCGCCGGTTGCGGACGCGGTGGGGCTCGCGTTCGCCGTGTCCGCGTCCTCCTTCTGCCCGCTGCTCGTCCTCGGCATCTGGTGGCGCGGGCTCACCCCGCCGGGCGCGGTCGCCGGGCTGGTCGCGGGCGGCGGGGCCGCCTTGGGCGCGGTGGCCGCGACGCGGGCGGGGGCCGCCCCGCAGGGCTGGGCCCACACCCTGCTGGCCTGGCCGGCCGCCTGGTCCGTGCCGCTGGGGTTCCTGACGATGGTGCTGGTGTCGCTGGCCACGCGCTCGCGCGTGCCGGCCGGGACGGCGGCGACCCTGGCCCGGCTGCACCTGCCGGAATCCGTGGCCGTCGCCCGCCCGGGCGGCGCCCGGTGAGCGCGGCGCTCACCGCGGCGCTCACCGCGGCCGGGGCGGCCCTGCTGGGCGCGGGGTGGGCGGGCGGCCGGTGGCACGCCCGGCGCGCCGAGCGGGCCTCCGGGCCGGCCCTGGGGACTCCCGTGGAGCGGGCGACGTTCCACACCCTGCACACGGCGTCGCTGGCCGCTCCCCCGCTGCGGGCCGGCCTGACCGCGGACTCGGCCCGCAAGGCGGCCCGGCGGCTGCGCTCGCTGCTCGGCACCGAGGCGCTGTGCCTGACCGACCGGGAGGCGGTGCTCGCCTGGGACGGGCCGGGCGCCGACCACCACGGGGAGCGGGCGGTGGCCCGGGTGGCGGCCGTGCTCGACTCGGGGCGGAGCGTCAGCGTGCGCACGGGCTGCGAGCGGCCGGACTGCCCGCTGCGGTGGGCGGTGGTGGCCCCGCTGACCGGGGAGGACGGGGTGCTGGGCGCGCTCGTGGCGTACGGCTCGCAGGAGTCGGCGGTGCTGGTGCGCGCGGCGACGGAGGTGGCGCGCTGGGTGTCGGTCCAGTTGGAGCTGTCCGAGCTGGACCGCTCGCGGACCCGGCTGATGGAGGCGGAGATCCGGGCGCTGCGGGCGCAGATCTCCCCGCACTTCATCTTCAACTCCCTTGCCGCGATCGCCTCGTTCGTGCGGACGGACCCGGAGCGGGCCCGCGACCTGCTGCTGGAGTTCGCCGACTTCACCCGCTACTCCTTCCGCCGGCACGGCGAGTTCACCACGCTGGCCGAGGAGCTGAGGTCGATCGAGCAGTATCTGGCGCTGGCCGGGGCCAGGTTCGGGGACCGGCTGAAGGTGGTCCTCCAGGTCGCGCCGGAGGTGCTGCCGGTGGCCCTGCCGTTCCTGTGCCTGCAGCCGCTCGTGGAGAACGCGGTCAAGCACGGCCTGGAGGACTCCGCCGGGGAGTGCCTCGTCACGATCGCGGCCCGGGACGCGGGCGCGGAGGCCGTGATCACCGTCGAGGACAACGGGGTGGGGATGGACCCGGCGCTGCTGCGGCGGATCCTGTCCGGGGAGGCCGGGGAGCGGGCGGGGTCCTCGCCGGGGATCGGGCTGACGAACGTGGACGAGCGGATCCGGCAGGTGTACGGGGACGCGTACGGCCCGGTCATCGAGACGGGGGTCGGCGCGGGCATGAAGGTGACCCTGCGGATCCCCAAGTACCGCGCCGGGGTGCACAGCACCCCGCCGGGGCGGCTGCCGTGACGGCACCTGCCGGGGCCCGGGCATGCCGGCGGCCCCGGCCCGACCCGCTTCGCGCGGGTACGGGCCCGGGGCCGCCGGGCGGGCCGTACGGTCCGGGCCGGGGTCAGCTCCAGCTGGCGTGCAGCGGCTTGCCCTCGGCGTAGCCGGCGGCGGACTGGACGCCCACGACGGCCTTCTCCGCGAACTCGGCCAGGGAGCCGGCACCCGCGTAGGTGCAGGAGGAGCGGACACCCGCGATGATCGAGTCGATCAGGTCCTCGACGCCCGGGCGCTGCGGGTCGAGGAACATGCGGGACGTGGAGATGCCCTCCTCGAACAGCGCCTTGCGGGCGCGGTCGTAGGCGGACTCCTCCGAGGTGCGGTTGCGGACGGCGCGCGCCGAGGCCATGCCGAACGACTCCTTGTAGAGGCGGCCGTCGGCGGACTGCTGGAGGTCGCCCGGGGACTCGTAGGTGCCGGCGAACCAGGAGCCGATCATCACGTTGGACGCGCCGGCGGCCAGGGCCATCGCCACGTCGCGCGGGTGGCGGACGCCGCCGTCGGCCCAGACGTGCTTGCCGTACTTCCTCGCCTCGGCGGCGCACTCCAGGACCGCGGAGAACTGGGGGCGGCCCACGCCGGTCATCATGCGGGTCGTGCACATGGCGCCGGGACCCACGCCGACCTTGATGATGTCGGCGCCGGCGTCGACGAGGTCCTTGACGCCCTCGGCGGCGACGATGTTGCCCGCGACGATCGGGACCTGCGGGTCCAGGGCGCGCACGGCCTTGATCGCGGTGATCATCGACTCCTGGTGGCCGTGGGCCGTGTCGATGACGAGCGTGTCCACGCCGGCGTCGAGGAGCTGCTTGGCCTTGCCGACGTAGTCGCCGTTGATGCCGATCGCGGCGGCGATCCGCAGCCGCCCGGCGGCGTCGGTGGCGGGCGTGTAGAGGGTCGCGCGCAGGGCGCCCTTGCGGGTCAGGAGGCCGACGAGGCGGCCGTCGGCGTCGACGGCGGGGGCCAGCTTGCGGTGGCCGGCGTCGAGCTTGTTGAAGGCCTCGCGGGCGTCGATGCCGGCGTCGATGAGCAGCAGCTCCCTCGACATGACCTCGGAGAGCTGGGTGAAGCGGTCCACGCCGGTCAGGTCGTGGTCGGTGACCACGCCGACCGGCCGGTTGTCGGCGTCGACGACGACGCCGGCGCCGTGGGCGCGCTTGGGCAGCAGGGAGAGCGCGTCGGCGACGGTCTGGGTGGGCGCCAGCGTGATCGGGGTGTCGAGCACGAGGTGGCGGGTCTTGACCCAGGTGATGACGTCGGTGACGACCTCGATCGGGATGTCCTGCGGGATAACCACGAGCCCGCCGCGGCGGGCGACGGTCTCGGCCATGCGGCGGCCGGCGATCGCGGTCATGTTCGCGACGACGAGCGGAATGGTGGTGCCGGTGCCGTCGGGGGAGGAGAGGTCCACGCCCTGGCGGGAGCCGACCGCGGAGCGGCTCGGCACCATGAATACGTCGTCGTACGTCAGGTCGTACGGCGGCTTCAGGTCATTGAGGAAACGCACGTGCAGAACATCCCAGTCGAGTCGGAGGATCCCGTCATACCCAGGAAGGGCAGCCGAGGAAACGCACGTACTTCATTCTCACACGGCCCGGCACGAAAGCCGCCCCGGCTGATCGTCCAGGACATACCGGACCTGCTGGTGGGTTCCTACCACGGTGTGGTGCGGGCGTGCCGCCGGCAGGTTCGGGGAGGCCCGCCCCTTGCCTCGGACCCGCCCTCGGATGCAACGTTGATTACATGATTACAGCCGAACAGAGCGAGCAGCTCCGCACCTGGTTCGCCGACCGCCTCCCGGCCGGCGTCTACGCGTCCGTGGTCGAGGTCGTGGCCGACCGCGAGGAGATCACCGTCGTCGGCACCCTCCCGGCCGGCGAGTCCCCCGACGCGTTCCGCGAACGCACCCGGGAGCAGCGCATGGAGGTAGCCCGCGAGGCGGAGGAGCTCTACCGCCGCAAGGTGGCCTGGGGCGTCCGCTCCGGCGCGGAGCGCATCCTCTTCACCCACCTGGCCGTCCCCGTCATGACACGGCTGCGCCAGCCGGAGCGGCAGGTCCTCGACACCCTCGTCGAGGGGGGCGTGGCCCGCAGCCGGGCCGACGCCCTCGCCTGGTGCGTCCGCCTCGTCGGCCGCAACACGGACGCCTGGCTCACCGAGCTCCGCGACTCCCTCGCCAAGGTCCGCGAGGTCCGCGAGACGGGCCCGGACCGCGAGGACACGTCCGGCGGGGCGGGGCCGCGGCCGGAGGGGCCCGGGCCTGACCCTGCCTGAAACAGGGCAGGGTCAGGGACGGGCCGCCTCAGGGACGGGTGCCGGGCGCGCCCTCGGGCGGCTCCACCGGGCCGTCGTCGAGGACCACGTCCAGCCGCGCCCCGCCGCCGGGCCCCCGCCCGCGCGCCACGGCCTCCTCCAGGACCTCCCGGAGCGTCTCCCAGTCCCCGGGGCGCGCCGCCGCCCAGCCGCGCCAGGACGTCACCGCGATCAGCCGCCCCGGCGCCTCCGGCAGCCACGACAGGTCACCCAGCGCATCGGCCAGTGCGTCCCAGTTCCGCCCGAACCACCGCGGCAGCTCCAGCGCCTCCTCCCAGCGCCGCATCAGCTCCGCCTTGCCGCGTACACCGCCCAGGTCCACCCGGACGGTCGCCCAGCCGGCCTCCTCGGCGGCGGCCAGCGCCGGTGCCAGCGGTCGCGGATGCAGGGTCATCGGAGAACCGCCTTGAAGGAGTCGTAGTGGTCGTCCGTGTAGTAGAACTCGCCGCCGCCCCCCGTCACGATCCGCCGGGCGCCGCGGTCGCGCTCCCCCGGGGTGCGCACCGTGTACTCGTGGTAGTAGCCGCGCTTCTGCCGGGGCAGGATCTTCTCGAAGTTCCCGAACACCGTCCCGTCCTGCCGGTACGGGTACGGCCCGCCCCTGTCGATGAGGGCGAGCACCTCGCGGGCCTGCGGGGGCAGCTCGTCGGGCCGTACGGTGGCCATGCCCTGCGCCCACGCCGGGGCGGACGCCGAGGGCCGCTGCGACGGCAGCGCGCCCTGCGCGGACCCGGACGGGCCGCACCCGGCCGCCGCCACCAGGGCGACGACCAGGAACACCGCCCCGAGCACGCGTGACAGCAGCCGGGGCACGTTCCTCACGATCATGCCCCGATCGTGCCAAAGATCCGTTTCGGGGGCGAGTCGCCCACCGGAGGCCGGATCAGTCGTCCGGGTCGGCCCGGTCCAGCGCCGGCCGCAGGCCCGGCTCCGACTCGGTCAGCAGGTAGTCCGCCACCGCCGTGTCCGTGACCAGGCTCGTCACCAGGCCCGACCGCAGGACCGCGCCGATCGCGGCCGCCTTGCGCAGGCCGCCCGCGATCGCCACCACCTCGGGGATCCGGCGCAGCCGGTCCGCCTCGACCGTGATGCAGCGCTCGCCGAGGTCGCGGCCGACCCGGCGGCCGTCCTTGTCGAAGAGGTGCGCGGACATCTCGGCCGCCACGCCGAGGGAGGCGTAGTGGGCGCGCTCCTCGTCGGTCAGCATGTCGTGCACGGTGGAGATGCCCGGCTCCCAGGAGCCGATCGACACCGCCGCGACGGTCACCTTGTCGAAGTATTCGAAGGCGCGCGCGATGCCCGTCTGGCTGCGCAGTGCCGCCGCCGTCGCCGGGTCGGGCAGCAGCATCGGCGCGTAGATCGGGTGCGCGTCGCCGCCGGAGACCTGCGCGGCGCGGCGCACGGCCTCCACCGAGCCGCGCTCCGCCGTGCCCGCGTCGTACACGCCGGTCAGCTGCACGACGGTGCACTGCGGCAGCCTGTGCAGCGAGGCCGCCATGTGGATGGTCGACCGGCCCCACGCCAGGCCCAGCACGTCGCCCTCGCTGACGAGCTCGCCCAGCAGGTCGGCCGCCACCGCGCCCAGGTTCTCCGGGTCCGGCGCGTCCTCGGTCGTGTCCGCCGGGGACTCGACGACCACGGCGTGCCGCAGCCCGTACCGGGCGCGGAGTGCGTCGGAGCGCTCCGCGTCCAGTTCGGCCGGCACCCGGATCTCGATCCGCACGAGGTCGCGCTCAAGGGCCGTCTCCAGGACCCTGGCCACCTTGAAGCGGCTCACGCCGAACTCCTCGGCGATCTGGATCTTGGACTTGCCCTCCAGGTAGAAGCGGCGGGCCATGGCCGCCGCCTGCACCAGCTCCGCGGGTCCCATCCGCAGGGCTGACCGTCCCGCCGACATTGCCGACACCGCGTTCTCCTCACTGCTGTTCACACTCTCGACTCGCCGTTCATCCTGTCAGATCCGGCGGCCGTTGATCAGCCTGGACGGCTCCCGTTCACCGAGCCGTCCACCAACCCTTGCCTCAGTGGTCGCATACCCAGGGCGCCGCGGCGATCGCGACGTCCGCCTGCTCGCGCAGCGTGCGTACGGCAGCTGCCGGATCAACCGCCCCGTAGACCGCGCTTCCGGCGACGAAGACGTCGGCCCCGGCCTCCGCGCACCGCTCGATGGTGGTGGCCGAGACACCGCCGTCGACCTGCAGCCAGATGTCCAGATCATGCTTGGCGATCAGCTCCCGGGTCCGGCGGATCTTGGGCAGCATGATGTCGAGGAACGGCTGGCCGCCGAACCCCGGCTCGACCGTCATGATCAGCAGCATGTCGAGCTCGGGGAGGATGTCCTCGTACTGCTCGATCGGCGTCGCGGGCTTCAGCGCCATGGCCGCGCGGGCGCCCTTGGCCCGGATCTCCCGCGCCAGGCGCACCGGCGCGGCCGCCGCCTCTGCGTGGAACGTGATCGAGCCGGCCCCGGCCTCCACGTACTGAGGCGCCCAGCGGTCCGGGTTCTCGATCATCAGGTGCAGGTCGAGCGGAGTGTCCGTGGCCCTGCTGAGCGACTCCACGATCGGCATGCCGAGGGTCAGGTTCGGGACGAAGTGGTTGTCCATGACGTCGACGTGCAACCAGTCGGCACCCTCGACGGCCTTCGCCTCCTCGGCGAGACGGGCGAAGTCGGCGGACAGGATGCTGGGAGAAATCTGAGCGGCCATGCCCCAAGCCTGCCATGCCCCCGCCGCCTTCAGGCCACGACCCCGGCCCCGGCCCCGGCCGGGGACGGGGGCCGGGGCGGGGGCGGGGGCCGGGGCGGGGGCGGGGGCGGGAGCCGGGGCGGGAGCCGGGGGTATGGGGCGGAGCGGGGCCGGAGACTGAACCGGGGGCACCGGATGAGCGGGGGCCGACGGCTCAGGGCCGGAGGGCGATGCGGGGGCGGCGGGCGGCGGGAGCCGATCGGTCGGCGGCGGAAGAGGGACTGGGGGTGTCCCCGGCAGTTGATGGTGTCCGGGGCGGCCCGGTCCCTCAAGGGCGCGCCCTTCGGTCGCGTCGCTACGCGATGGCCCTGGCGGGCCACCCTTGACCGACCGACCCGCCCCGGAGGCATTTTTTCTGCCGGGACGCCCCCAGGGGAACGGCCAGGGGGTACGTGGACCATTCAGGGCCATCAGAGCCCTTTCCCTCCCGCCCCGGGGGCCCCTTTCGCCCCACCGGCATCAGCCGACCCGTCGCCGGAAGCTGGGTGGGCTGTGACGTCTGGAAACGACGTCCAGAGCATCATCCGCAGACAGGAGCGCCCCGGATCGCTACGTGGGCGCCGTCGGCTTGGCGTCCGGCGGCCGTCAGGGGCCGGGGCGCGCGGCAGATCGCTACGTGGGCGTCCTCGGCTCGGCGTCCGGCGGCCGTCAGGGGCCGGGGCGCGCGGCAGATCGCTACAGGGTCGCTCTCGGCTCAGCGTCCGGCGGCCGTCAGGGGCCGGGGCGCGCGGCAGATCGCTACGTGGGCGCCCTCAGCTCAGCGGCCATCGGCCGTCGTCGTGGGCAGCGAAGCGCCCCAGCCCGCCATAGACCCCATCTGTTTCGGCGACCGACCACCGCCCAAGGCGCCAAGGCGCCTCAGACCGCTGCATGCGCGGGCTGCTCGGCGACCGCCCGCAGTCCGGGGCAGCGAAGCGCCCCGCCACACTGCCCGCTGCCGCCTCCTCGCCGACCGGCCGCCATCCGGGGCAGCGAAGCGCCCCAGCCCGCTTCGCCCTCCTCACCCCTGCGCGACACCGGGCCGTCAGGGGGCGCGAAGCGCCCCCGCCCACTCCCTGCTCCTCCCATATCGGCCTCCGGCCGCAGAACGAACGCATCCACCCCCGCCCACCGCCATGATCCGGCGATCCAGAGGCCCGGCGCTCAGCCGCCGAGCCGACGGCGCCCCCGTAGCGATCTGCCGCGCCGCCCGGGCCTCTGACGGCAGCCGGGCGCCGAGCCGAGGGCGCCCACGTAGCGATCCGCCGCGCCGCCCCGGCCCCTGACGGCCGCCAGACGCCGAGCCGAGGGCGCCCACGTAGCGATCCGGGGCGCTCCTGTCCGCGGATGATGCTCTGGACGTCGTTTCGTGCGGTCACAGCCCACCCGGCTCCCGTCGGCGGGTCTGCTGATGCCGGTGGGACGGATGCGGCGGCCGGGGCGGGAGGGCAGCGGCTCTGACACGCCCGGTAGGTCATGGTCCCTCCAGGCCGTTCCCCTGGGGGCTTCCCGGCAGCTTGTTGGCATTCCGGGGCGGGCCGTCCTGTCCAGGGTGGCCCGCAAGGGCCATCGCGCAGCGACGCGACCAACGGGAGCGCCCTTTACAGGACGGCCCGCACCGGAAGGACAATCGGCTGCCGGGACACCCCCAGCACCACCCGACCCCGAGCCCCCGGCTCCCGCCCCGCCCGACGCCACAGTTGCGCCTCCGGCCCCGCCCGACCGGCCCCCGCCGAACACCGCCCCCGCCGTCGCCTTCCGAGCCCGAGTCGCCGGCTTCCGGCTGCCCGCGCTCCGCCGCCTCCGCCCGGCCCCGCTCGTCGGCTCCCGCACCCGGCTTCCGCCCTCCTGTCCGCCCCCGGCCCGGCCCCGCCCCGGCCCCTACCCCACCCTCCGCAGCAGCGCCAGGTACATCGCGTCCGTGCCGTGCAGGTGCGGCCACAGTTGGATGTCCGGGCCGTCGCCCAGGGCCGGGACGCCCGGGAGGTAGGGGCGGGCGTCGATCAGTTCGGCGGCGACGGGCTCCGCGGCGGCGCCGCGGCCCTTCAGGACGTCGTCCACGACGACGCGGGTCTCCGCCAAGTGCGGCGAGCAGGTCGCGTAGCCGACCACGCCGCCGACGCGGACTGCGGACAGGGCCTCGCGGAGCAGCGCGCGCTGGAGCGGGGCGAAGCCCTCGATGTCCTGCGGGCGGCGGCGCCAGCGCGCTTCGGGGCGGCGGCGCAGGGCGCCGAGCCCGGAGCAAGGGACGTCCATCAGGACGCGGTCGAAGGAGCCCGGGAGCCATGCGGGGCGGGTGCCGTCGGCGGTGATGACCTGGTAGGGCCCGGGGTTGCCGTGGAGGGCGCGTTCGACGAGGCGAGCGCGGTGCGGCTGCTTCTCGGAGGCCAGCAGGAAGGCCCCGTGCTCGGCGGCGAGGGCTCCGAGGAGGGCGGCCTTGCCGCCCGGGCCCGCGCAGCCGTCGAGCCAGCGCTCGTCGCGGCCTTCGACGGGGACAGCGGCGAGCGCCGCGGCCACGAGCTGGCTGCCCTCGTCCTGGACGCCCGCGCGCCCCTCGCGTACGGCCTCCAGCGCGCCGGGCTCGCCGCCCTCGGCCATCCGCACGGCGTACGGGGACCAGCGCCCGGGCAGGGCGGCGTCCTCGCCGACGGCGGCTACGAGTTCCTGCGTCGTCGATCGGCCGGGCCGGGCGACGAGGGTGACCTCGGGCCGCTCGTTGTCGGCCTCCAGCAGGTCCTCGATGCCGGCGCGCCCGCCGCCGAGGGCGTCCCACAGGGCGCTGACGACCCAGCGGGGGTGGGAGTGGCGGACGGCGAGGTGCTCCTCTGCGTCCACCTCGTACGGCGGGGCGACGCGCTCCAGCCACGCGTCCAGGTCGTGCGCGGCGATCTTGCGCAGGACCGCGTTGACGAACTTGGCGCGCCCGTCGCCCAGGACGACGCGGGCGAGTTCGACGCTCGCCGAGACGGCGGCGTGGCTGGGGATGCGGGTGCCGAGGAGTTGGTGGGCGCCGAGGGAGAGCACGTCGAGGACGGGCGGGTCGACCTCGCGCAGCGGGCGGTCGATGCACGCGCTGATGACGGCGTCGTACGTGCCCTGGCGGCGGAGCGTGCCGTAGACGAGTTCGGTGGCCAGGGCGGCGTCGCGGGCGTCGAAGTCGCCGTTCTCGCGGGCCTTGCGCAGCAGCGGCGGCAGGACGAGGTTCGCGTACGCGTCGCGCTCGTCCACGGCCCGCAGCGCCTCGAAGGCGAGGATGCGGACCGGGTCCTTCTTGGGCCGGCGGTACGGCTTGGGCTGCTTGCCGCCGGGGGCGGCGGGACGGCGGCGGGGCTGTTCGCTCACGTGGAAGGTGCTCCGGATGTATGGAGGTACGGATGTACGGGATGTACGGGACGTACGGAAGGGGATGAACGCGTGTCGATCGGGTCGAAAGGGTCGGACCGGCCGGCATCTGCCAGCCTACGTCGCCCCCGCGGGGCCGGCCCGGCCGCTGGGCGGCGGCGGGGACTGGGTGCGGCGCCCAGGGGGTTGTGTGAAAGTCCCGCACGGCGCCCACGGCGCCCGGCACGCACTCGGGCCGCACCGGCCGAAGCCCCGAGTACGCCCCGTACGAGGGGTTTCGCCCGGCACGCCGAGAGCACTCAACCGGACACCGCGGGCACCGCCGGCGCCGCACAGGGCCTTCGCAACGCCCCCTAGCCCAGCCGCTCGCCCGCCGCGATGCGGACGCCGCGGGCCCAGTCGGCGGCGCGCATCGGCTTCTTGCCCTGCGGCTGCACCCACAACAGCTCGGCCGCGTGGGAGCCGGTGCCGACGTACACGTTGTTCTTGGCGGCGGCGAGTTCGCCGGGGGCCAGGTCGGTGCGGGCGGGCAGCAGGCCGAGGGAGACGACCTTGAGCCGTTCCCCGCGGAACAGCGTCCAGGCGCCGGGAGCGGGGGTGCAGCCGCGGACGACGCGGTCGGCGCGCATCGCGGGGGCCGACCAGTCGATGCGGGCGTCCTCGACGGTGATCTTGGGGGCGTGGGAGACGCCGTCGGCGGCCTGGGCGACGGCGCGCAGGGTGCCGTCCTCGATGCCGTCCATGGTGGCGGCGAGCAGCCCGGCGCCGGCGAAGGCGAGGCGGGTCAGCAGGTCGCCGCTGGTGTCGGTGGGGCGGATCTCCTCGGTGAGGACGCCGAAGACGGGCCCGGTGTCGAGGCCTTCCTCGATGCGGAAGGTGGAGGCCCCGGTGACCTGGTCCCCGGCCAGGATGGAGTGCTGGACGGGGGCTGCGCCGCGCCAGGCGGGCAGCAGGGAGAAGTGCAGGTTGACCCAGCCGTGGCGGGGGATGTCGAGGGCGCTCTTGGGCAGGAGGGCGCCGTAGGCGACGACGGGGCAGCAGTCGGGGGCGATCTCGCGGAGCCGGGCCTGGAAGTCGGGGTCGCGGGGGCGGACCGGCTTGAGGACCTCGATGCCGGCTTCCTCGGCGCGTTCGGCGACCGGGCTCGCGACGAGGCGGCGGCCGCGGCCGGCCGGTGCGTCGGGCCGGGTGACGACGGCGGCGACCTCGTGGCGCCCGGAGGCGATCAGGGCGTCCAGGGCGGGGACGGCGACCTCGGGGGTGCCGGCGAAGACGAGCTTCACTGGGGTCCTACCTCGATATCTCGGCTGTCAGCAGCGCACCAGTCTATGGGTCGGGTGGGCTGCGGGCCTGCGCCGGGCCCGCGCCGGACCCGGCCCGCGGTCGCCTCCCGGGCCCCATCAGCCCCACCAGGGGGCGGGCCGCACATGCGCGCGCCTCTCGCATATGCCGACACGCCCCCGAGGCGTGACTTCCTCGACCGGTGGCGCGTTGGTCAAGAGAGATTGACCGAAACCGGGCCGCGTTCAGAACGGTGTCTGCGGCCCGATCCGCTCTTCAGCACCGGTTCGAGAGGCTTCTTCATGGCCGACCACGCCACCCACGACGCCCAAGCACGGGCCAGCCTGCATCTCCTGGTCCGGGACATCGAGCGGGTCCGCCGGCAGGTGGATGCTCTGCGTACGCTCACCGCCCAGCTCGGCAACGTGTACCGCCCGCGCCGCTCCGGTCCTTCGACGGGCTTCGTCGTCTACGGCCGGGCCCCGGCGCCGACCGTCCGCCTCGCCCAGGAGCTGCGGGACAGCGTCGAGACGCTGGTGACCGCCGCCGTGGACTTCGACCGCTCGCTCGGCTTCTCGTGGGACGCGGTCGGCTCGGCCCTCGGCGTCACCAAGCAGGCCGTGCACCGGCGCTACGGGGCCCGGCGCGCGCAGGCCGCGGAAGCGGCGGAGCCGCTGGCCGAGGGGACGGCGACGCGGACCCTCAACCCGCTGCCGACGGTCCCCGCGGCGCGCTCCGTGCCGCCGCAGCCGGTGCGCGAGGAGTCGCAGGCCGCGGCGGTTGCCCGGCCGGCCGCGTTCCCCGGGCCGCGCAACGGCTGACCGCCCGTCCGGCCGCCGGGACGCCGACCCCCGTCGGCCGGCCGGGCCGCCAGGCCGCGGCCGTGCACACCCCCGGTGGGCGACTTCACCGTCGCCCACCGGGGGTTTTCTGCGCCCCGGGCCTGCTCAGCCGATGTCCGGCGGGTCGATCCGCACCCGGATCGCGTCTCCGGCGGGGACGCCGCGGGCGAGGCGGGCGGCCTGCGCGGCCTTGAGCGCGGCGGCCAGGGCGGCCCCGCTGCCGGGCGGGACGCGGATCAGCACCCGCTCCCCCGGGGAGGGCGCGCCGCGCCGCCCGGGCAGCGGTACGGGGCCCAGTACCTCGGCGTCGGGCGGCAGTTCGGCGGTGTCGAGGAAGGCCGCCAGGGCTTCGCCGCGGCCGGCGACGGCCGCCATCCGGGAGACCGGGGGGAAGCCGAGCTGGGCCCGTTCGGCGAGTTCCCGCGCGGCGTGCCCGGCGGGGTCCCAGCGGACGAGGGCCTGGACGGGGCGCAGCGTCGGCTCGGCCACGACGACGACCTGCCCGTCGGCCCGTACGAGGGAGGCGGCGGCAATCCAGCGGCGCAGGGCGTCCTCCCCGGCGCGGAGGTCGGGGCGGGTCAGCATGGCCCACCCGTCGAGGAGGAGCGCGGCGGCGTACCCGGCTCCGGCGGCGACGGGTTCGGCGCCGGGGGTGGAGACGACGAGGGCGGGCCGGTCGGGGACCTCGTCGAGGACGTGGTCGCGGCCGGAGGTGCGGACGGGGACGGCGGGGAAGGCCCGGCCGAGTTCCTCGGCGGTGCGGCGGGCGCCGACGACCTGGGCGCGCAGCCGGAACGAGCCGCACTCCTCGCAGTGCCAGGCGGTTTCGGGGCGGCCGCACCAGCCGCACTGGAGGTCGCTGGCGTCGGGCGCCTCCAGCGGGCCGGCGCAGGCCCGGCAGCGGGCGGGGGTGCGGCAGCGTTCGCAGGCCAGGCGGGGGGCGTAGCCGCGGCGGGGCACCTGGACGAGGACGGGCCCGGTCTTCAGGCCGTCGCGTACGGTCTCCCAGGCGAGGCTGGGCAGGCGGGCGGCGCGGGCGGCCTCGTCGCGGGCGAGGAGTTCGTCGCCGACGGTGCGGATGCGGGGGGCGCAGGCGCGGACGGTGTCGCGGTCGGCGGCCAGCGGGCGCGCCCAGCCGGATGCGACGAGCTGGGCGGCTTCGACGGTGCAGCCGGTGCCGCCGGCGAGGAATCCGCAGCCCTCGCTGACGGAGCGCAGTTCGAGTACTTCCCGGACGTGCGGGAAGGGGGCGCGGTCGTCGCTGTGGCTGGAGTCCCCGTCGTCCCAGACGGCGACGAGTCCGAGGTCGCGTACGGGCGCGAACATGGCGGCGCGGGTGCCGATGACGGCGCGGACGGAGCCGCGGTGGACGGCGAGCCACTGCCGGTAGCGCTTCTCCGGCCCGGATTCGGCGGTGAGGGTGGCGTGCCGGCCTTCGCCGAGGAGGGCGGTGAGGGCCGCGTCGACGCGGGCGGCGGTGCGCCCGTCGGGCAGGACGGCGAGGGCGCCGCGGCCGGACGCGAGCGTGGCGGCGAGGGCGCGGGCCAGCTCGTCGGCCCAGCCGGGTCCGGGGAGGGCGGTCCAGACGGCGCGCGGGGAGCCCCCGGCGGCGAGGGAGCGCAGGAAGGCCGGTCCGGCGGCGTAGCGGGTCCAGCCGCCGGGGTCCGGAACGGGCGGCGGGGGCAGCGGCGGCGGCGAGGGCTTGGCCTCGGCGCGGGCGTTGCGCGGGGGCAGGGCCAGCTGGAGGACGTCGGCGAGGCTGCCGGCGTAGCGGTCGGCGACGGCGCGGGCGAGGGAGAGCAGGGCGGGGGTGAGGACGACCTCGGGCGAGACGACGTGGGCGAGGGCGGCGAGGGCGCCGTGGTAGTCGGTGTCGGCGCGGCGCTCGACGATGAACCCGTCGATGAGGCGGCCGCCCTCGCGGCGGCCGCCGTGGACGTGGTGGGAGCCCGCGCCGAAGCGGACGCGGACTCGGACGCCCGGCCGGGCCGCCTCGGAGAGCTCTTCGGGGACGGCGTAGTCCCACAGCTGGTCGAGGTGGAGGACGCCCTTGTTGACGAGGACGCGGGCGACGGGGAGGTCCTTGGCGAGGGCGGCGCCGCGCCAGGTGCGCGGTTTGGCCTTGGGCGCCTTGGCCTTGGCCTCGGCGACCATCTCCCGGATGAGGGCGAGCTGCTCGGGCGGGCCGCCGGGACTGCCGTCCCCGGGCCGCTGTCGGGACTCGTTCTCGCTGCTCACACCCGCATTTCTACCAAAGCGCGCCGACAGTGGCGGATGCCCGCGGGGCCCGCTGCCGGGGGCGGGGACGCGGGAGGGCCCCGGACCCGGCGGCGTACTCGCCGCGGTCCGGGGCCCTCCCGTCGGGTGGTGCTCCGTCTTACAGGCCGGCCGCGGCGCGCAGGGCGTCGACGCGGTCGGTGCGCTCCCAGGTGAAGTCCGGCAGCTCGCGGCCGAAGTGGCCGTAGGCGGCGGTCTGGGCGTAGATCGGGCGGAGCAGGTCGAGGTCGCGGATGATCGCGGCCGGGCGAAGGTCGAAGACCTCGGCGATGGCGTCCTCGATCTTCGAGGTGTCGATCTTGGCGGTGCCGAAGGTCTCGACGAACAGGCCGACGGGCTCGGCCTTGCCGATCGCGTACGCGACCTGGACCTCGCAGCGGGAGGCGAGGCCCGCCGCGACGACGTTCTTGGCGACCCAGCGCATCGCGTAGGCGGCGGAGCGGTCGACCTTGGACGGGTCCTTGCCGGAGAAGGCGCCGCCACCGTGGCGGGCCATGCCGCCGTACGTGTCGATGATGATCTTGCGGCCGGTGAGGCCGGCGTCGCCCATCGGGCCGCCGATCTCGAAGCGGCCGGTCGGGTTCACCAGGAGGCGGTAGCCGTCGGTGTCGAGCTTGATGCCGTCCTCGACGAGCTCCTTCAGGACGTGCTCGACGACGAACTCGCGGATGTCGGGCGCGAGCAGCGAGTCGAGGTCGATGTCGGAGGCGTGCTGCGAGGAGACGACGACCGTGTCGAGGCGGACGGCCTTGTCGCCGTCGTACTCGATGGTGACCTGGGTCTTGCCGTCGGGGCGCAGGTAGGGGATGGTCCCGTTCTTGCGGACCTCGGACAGGCGGCGGGAGAGCCGGTGCGCAAGGTGGATCGGCAGCGGCATGAACTCGGGCGTCTCGTCGCACGCGTAGCCGAACATCAGGCCCTGGTCGCCGGCGCCCTGCTTGTCGAGCTCGTCCTCGTCGCCCTCGACGCGCTTCTCGTAGGCGGTGTCGACGCCCTGCGCGATGTCCGGGGACTGCGCGCCGATGGACACCGACACGCCGCAGGAGGCGCCGTCGAAGCCCTTCTTCGAGGAGTCGTAGCCGATCTCGAGGATCTTGTCGCGGACGAGCTGCGCGATCGGCGCGTACGCCTTCGTCGTCACCTCGCCTGCGATGTGGACGAGACCGGTGGTGATGAGCGTCTCCACGGCCACGCGCGAGGTCGGGTCCTCGGTGAGGAGCGCGTCGAGGATCGTGTCGCTGATCTGGTCAGCGATCTTGTCGGGGTGGCCCTCGGTGACGGACTCCGAGGTGAACAGGCGGCGGGACACATCGCTCCCTGGGGTTGCAGCGGCTGCTGGCTGATCGTTTGGCGGAACGATACCGGGGGCTGCGCCCGGACGCGTTCCGAATGCAGTTTATCCGTCGCCACCGGCCGCAGGACCACCCGTCTCGCCCTCTGGAAGCCGTGTGACCTGCGACACCCCGTTCCGGACCGGGGTGCGGCGGGGGCCGGACGGCGCGTGTTTCAGGCGAGTCGCGCCGCGACCTGGTCCCATACGACGTCCGCGAGGGCTTCCTTCGGACCGTAGGGGACGGGCAGTTCGGATCCGTCGGAGGCGAGGATCACTGCCTCGTTCTCCTCCGATCCGAAGGTCTTGTTCTCTCCGACCTCGTTGACGACGAGGAGGTCGCACCCCTTGCGGCGGAGTTTGGCGCGCCCGTTGGCGAGCACGTCGTCGGTCTCGGCGGCGAAGCCGACGACGACCTGTCCCCCGCGGGCGCGGTCGGCGGAGACCTCGGCGAGGACGTCGGGGTTGCGGACGAGGGCGACGGGGGCCGGATCCCGCCCCTCCTGCTTCTTGATCTTGCCGGCGGCGTACTCGGCCGGACGGAAGTCGGCCACGGCCGCGGCCATGACCACGGCGTCGGCGTCGGCGGCCGCCTTCAGGACCGCCTCGCGCAGCTGTACGGCGGTGCCGACGCGGACGACGTCCGCCCCGGCCGGGTCGGGCAGCGCCGTGTTCGCGGCGACGAGCGTGACCCGGGCGCCGCGCGCGACGGCGGTGCGGGCCAGGGCGTACCCCTGCTTGCCGGAGGAGCGGTTGCCGAGGAAGCGGACGGGGTCGAGGGGCTCGCGGGTGCCGCCGGCGCTGATCACGACGTGGCGCCCGGCGAGGTCGGCCGCGGCGGTGCCGCGGGCGAGGACGGCCCGGCAGACCTCGAAGATCTCCTCCGGGTCGGGCAGCCGGCCCTTGCCGGTGTCCTTGCCGGTCAGGCGGCCGACGGCGGGCTCGATGACGACGGCACCGCGGCGGCGCAGGGTGGCGACGTTCTCCCGGGTCGCCGGGTGCTCCCACATCTCGGTGTGCATCGCGGGGGCGAAGACCACGGGGCAGCGGGCGGTCAGGAGGGTGTTGGTGAGGAGGTCGTCGGCGAGCCCGTGGGCGGCCTTGGCCAGCATGTCGGCGGTGGCGGGGGCGACGACGACGAGGTCGGCGGCCTGGCCGATGCGGACGTGGGGCACCTCGTGGACGGTCTCCCACACCTCGGTGCCCGCCGGGTGCCCGGAGAGGGCGGCCCAGGTGGCCTCGCCCACGAAGTTCAGGGCCGAGGCGGTGGGCACCACGCGCACGTCGTGCCCGGACTCGGTCAGCCGCCGCAGCAGCTCACACGCCTTGTAGGCGGCGATGCCGCCGCTGACTCCGAGCACGACCTTCGGATTGCCCACCACACTCGCCCTTCCGGCTGCTGTCACCGGCCGCGGCGTCACCGGCCGCGGCCCACCTGCCTATGACACACCACAGGCCCGGCAGTCGTGCTGCCGGGCCTGTGGTGCAAGGATTCCTCGGTGCCCTACTGGACCGGGGCCTCGATGGCCTCGGAGGTCAGCAGGCCCGCGTTGATCTCGCGCAGCGCGATCGAAAGCGGCTTCTCGTGGACGTGGGTGTCCACCAGCGGGCCGACGTACTCGAGCAGGCCCTCACCGAGCTGCGAGTAGTACGCGTTGATCTGACGCGCGCGCTTGGCCGCGTAGATCACGAGGCTGTACTTCGAGTCCGTGGCCTCGAGCAGCTCGTCGATCGGCGGGTTGATGATGCCCTCGGGCGCAGTGATGGAAGAGGACACGCTCTACCTTCCGAAGATGGATGAAAGTTCAGACGCCCACCGGTGCGAACACCGGTAGACGATCACACAACGTCCATCAAGGCTAGCAGCTCACGCGCCACGTCCTCGACGGAGGTGTTGACCAGGGTGGTGTCGAACTCGGACTCGGCGGCCAGCTCGCCCCGGGCTGCCGCCAGCCGGCGCTCGATGACCTCGGCGGACTCGGTGCCCCGGCCGGTGAGCCGGCGGACCAGCTCCTCCCAGCTCGGCGGCGCCAGGAAGACCAGCTGGGCCTCCGGCATGGACTCCCGGACCAGGCGGGCGCCCTGGAGGTCGATCTCCAGGAGGACGGGCTCGCCGTTCTCCAGGCGCTCGACGACCGCGCCGCGCGGGGTGCCGTAGCGGTTGCCCGCGAATTCGGCCCACTCCAGCAGCTCGCCGTTGGCGATCAGCTTGTCGAACTCGTCGTCGCCGACGAAGAAGTAGTGGACTCCGTGTCGCTCACCGGGCCGCGGCTTGCGGGTGGTGGCCGACACCGAGAGCCATACCTCGGGGTGGACCTTGCGCATATGCGCGACGACCGTGCTCTTGCCGACCCCTGAGGGGCCGGAGAGCACGGTCAGCCGCGGACGAACCTCTGCTGCCATAGAGCGATTATCCAGGTTCCCGGGACTGCCCGGTAACGCCGGAGGCACTCCGGGCGGCACGTCAGCCGGCAGGGGTGCCGAACTCACGCTCCAGCGAGGCGATCTGGTTGGAGCCGAGACCTCGGACACGCCGGGACTCGGAGATGCCGAGGCGCTCCATGATCTGCTTGGCGCGGACCTTGCCGACGCCGGGCAGGGACTCCAGCAGGGCGGAGACCTTCATCTTGCCGATGACGTCGTTCTCCTGGCCCGTCTTGATGACCTCTTGGAGCGAGGCGCCGGAGTGCTTGAGTCGATTCTTCACCTCGGCCCGCTCCCGGCGAGCCGCGGCGGCCTTTTCGAGCGCGGCTGCGCGCTGTTCAGGGGTAAGGGGCGGAAGAGCCACGCCTACGTCACCTCGGATGTCGAACTGTCGGATACGGACCGGTGGGAGCCCGTCGGACACCACACCAGGCGAGTGCCCGAACAGCGGTGGAACTCGTTCGCTGCTCGTTCACTCTGGTCGGAGACTAGCGGCCAAGGCCGCTCCAGTCAGCGAGAACGGACGAAAAGTCCTGGTCAGCCTCCACTGAACCGTACATCACGGACAAACCGCCCTGGATTTGTCCGGCGAAAGACGTTCGATTCCCGTCAGATTTCGTCAGACCGTACGACGTGCGGTCAGCCGGAGACGGCCGTGCGGATCTCCTCGGCGAACCGCTCCGCAGCCCCGCGCAGCGCGCCGGAGTCCGGTCCGTGCCGGAGCACGCCGCGCGAGACGTTCGGCACGACGTTGCGCACGGCCGCGCCGAAGACGCGGGGCAGGTCGGCGGCGGTCGCGCCCTGCGCCCCGATGCCGGGGGCGAGCAGCGGGCCGTTGATGTCCAGGTCGAAGGAGGACAGGTCGCCGAGGGTGGCGCCCACGACCGCCCCGAAGGAGCCCATGGGGGACTCGCCGGCGTTCTCCGCGGCAAGGTGGCCCAGCATGGTCGCGCCGATGGTCCGCCCGTCCTCGCGGACCGCCCGCTGCACCTCCGCGCCCTCGGGGTTGGAGGTGAGGGCGAGGACGAACAGGCCGGCGCCGGAGGTGCGGGCGAGCTCGACCGCGGGGGCGAGGGAGCCGTAGCCCAGGTACGGGGACACGGTCAGGGCGTCGGAGAACAGCGGGGAGTCCGGGTGGAGGAAGGTCTCGGCGTAGGCGGCCATGGTGGAGCCGATGTCGCCGCGCTTGGCGTCCATGACCACGAGGGCGCCGGCCGCGCGCGCGTCGGCGGCGGTCCGCTCCAGTACCGCCACACCGCGGGAGCCGAAGCGCTCGAAGAAGGCGGCCTGCGGCTTGAAGACGGCGACAGTGTCGGCGAGGGCCTCGACGACCGTGCGGGAGAACCGCTCCAGCCCGGCGACGTCGTCGTCCAGGCCCCAGGAGGCCAGCAGCGAGGCGTGCGGGTCGATCCCGACGCACAGCGGGCCGCGCTCGTCCATGGCGGAGCGCAGGCGGGCGCCGAACGGCCGGGGGCTGCCCGAGGGCGTCGGCGAGGGGTGGCGGTCGGGCGAGGGGTGGGCGGTCACTGGGCGGCCTTTCGGGTCTCGGCGCCGACGGCCTCGGCGAGGGTGGCATACGGGCTGGCGGCGAGGCGGGCGGCCAGGCCCTTGTGGATGGCGCGGGCGTAGAACGGGCCCTCGTAGATGAACGCGCTGTACCCCTGGATGAGGGTGGCGCCGGCCAGGATGCGCTGCCAGGCGTCCTCGGCGTTCTCGATGCCCCCGACGCCGACGAGGACCAGGCGGTCGCCCACGCGGGCGTACAGGCGGCGCAGGACCTCCAGGGAGCGCTGCTTGACAGGGGCGCCGGAGAGGCCGCCGGCCTCCTTGACCAGGGCGGGGTCGGACTTCAGGCCGAGGCCGTCGCGGGCGATGGTGGTGTTGGTGGCGATGATGCCGTCGAGGCCGAGCTCCAGGGCGAGGTCGGCGACGGCGTCCACGTCCTCGTCGGCGAGGTCGGGCGCGATCTTCACCAGCAGCGGGACGCGGCGGTCGGGGACGCTGCGGTCGGCGGCCTCCCGGACGGCGGCGAGCAGGGGGCGCAGCGACTCGGTGGCCTGGAGGTTGCGCAGGCCGGGGGTGTTCGGGGAGGAGACGTTGACGACGAGGTAGTCGGCGTGCCGGGCCAGGCGCTCGGTGGAGGCCACGTAGTCCGCGACGGCCTCCTCCTCGGGCACGATCTTGGTCTTGCCGATGTTGACGCCGACGACGGTCTTGAAAACGGCCTTGCGGGCCGCCAGGCGGGCCGCCACGGCCTCGGAGCCGTCGTTGTTGAAGCCCATGCGGTTGATCAGTGCACGGTCCGGCACCAGGCGGAAGAGCCGCTTCCTGGGATTGCCGGGCTGGGCCTGGGCGGTGACCGTGCCGATCTCGACGTGGTCGAAGCCGAGCATGGACATGCCGTCGATGGCGACGGCGTTCTTGTCGAAGCCGGCCGCGAGGCCGAAGGGGCCGTGCATGCGCAGGCCGAGGGCCTCCGTGCGCAGCTCCTTGTGGCGGGGGGCCAGGGCGGCGGCCGCGAAGGTCCGCACGACCGGGGTGCGGGCGGCGAGGCGGATCCAGCGGAAGGCCATGTGGTGGGCGGCCTCGGGGTCCATCCGCTTGAAGACCAGGTTGAAGAAGAGCTTGTACATGCTTCGGGGGTTCCCTTGTGCGCTCATGGAGAGGGGGACACCGCCGCGCAGTCGCGCTCGTGGTGTCCCCCTCGTCCGGACGGGCTGCTAGTCGCGGGCCGCGGTCAGGTGCTCGGCGTGCTCCTGGAGGGAGCGGACGCCGACCTCTCCGTGTCCGAGCGCCTCGATGCCCTGCACGGCCGCGGCGAGAGCCTGGACCGTGGTCAGGCACGGGACGCCGCGGGCCACGGCGGCGGTGCGGATCTCGTAGCCGTCGAGGCGGCCCCCGGTGCCGTACGGGGTGTTGACGATCAGGTCGACCTGGCCGTCGTGGATCAGCTGGACGATGGTCTTCTCGCCGCCGGGGCCCTCGCCCTCGCTGAGCTTGCGGACCACGGTGGCGTTGATGCCGTTGCGGCGCAGGACCTCGGCGGTGCCGGAGGTGGCGAGCAGCTCGAAGCCGTGGGCGACGAGCTCGCGCGCCGGGAAGATCATCGAGCGCTTGTCGCGGTTGGCGACGGAGATGAACGCGCGGCCCTTGGTGGGCAGCGGGCCGTAGGCGCCGGCCTGCGACTTGGCGTACGCCGTGCCGAAGACCGAGTCGATGCCCATGACCTCGCCGGTGGAGCGCATCTCCGGGCCGAGGACCGTGTCGACGCCGCGGCCGTGGATGTCGCGGAAGCGGGACCACGGCATGACGGCCTCCTTGACGGAGATCGGCGCGTCGAGCGGCAGGGTGCCGCCGTCGCCGGTCTTCGGCAGCAGGCCCTCGACGCGCAGCTCGGCGATGGTGGCGCCGAGCGAGATGCGGGCGGCGGCCTTCGCGAGCGGGACGGCGGTGGCCTTCGAGGTGAAGGGGACGGTGCGGGAGGCGCGCGGGTTGGCCTCCAGGACGTAGAGGATGTCCCCGGCCATCGCGAACTGGATGTTGATCAGGCCGCGGACGCCGACGCCCTTGGCGATGGCCTCGGTGGAGGCGCGCAGGCGCTTGATGTCGAAGCCGCCGAGGGTGATCGGGGGCAGGGCGCAGGCCGAGTCGCCGGAGTGGATGCCGGCTTCCTCGATGTGCTCCATGACGCCGCCGAGGTAGAGCTCCTCGCCGTCGTAGAGGGCGTCGACGTCGATCTCGATGGCGTCGTCGAGGAAGCGGTCGACCAGCACGGGGCGGGTCGGGGAGATCTCGGTGGACTCGGCGATGTACGCCTCCAGGCGCGCCTCGTCGTAGACGATCTCCATACCGCGGCCGCCGAGCACGTAGGACGGGCGGACGAGGACGGGGTAGCCGATCTCGTCGGCGATGGCCTTGGCTCCGGCGAAGGTGGTGGCGGTGCCGTGCTTGGGGGCGGGCAGGCCGGCCTCCTGGAGCACGCGGCCGAAGGCGCCGCGGTCCTCGGCGGCGTGGATGGCCTCCGGGGAGGTGCCGACGACGGGCACGCCGTTGTCCTTCAGGGCCTGGGAGAGGCCGAGCGGGGTCTGGCCGCCGAGCTGGACGACGACGCCGGCGATGGGGCCGGCGAGGGACTCGGCGTGGACGATCTCCAGCACGTCTTCCAGCGTCAGCGGCTCGAAGTACAGGCGGTCGGAGGTGTCGTAGTCGGTGGAGACGGTCTCCGGGTTGCAGTTGACCATCACCGTCTCGTAGCCGGCGTCGCTGAGGGCGAAGGAGGCGTGGACGCAGGAGTAGTCGAACTCGATGCCCTGGCCGATGCGGTTCGGGCCGGAGCCCAGGATGATCACCGCGGGCTTGGTGCGCGGCGCGACCTCGGTCTCCTCGTCGTAGGACGAGTAGAAGTACGGGGTCTTGGCGGCGAACTCGGCGGCGCAGGTGTCGACCGTCTTGTAGACGGGGCGGACGCCGAGGGCGTGGCGCACCTCGCGGACGACGTCCTCGCGCAGTCCGCGGATGTCGGCGATCTGGGAGTCGGAGAAGCCGTGGCGCTTGGCCTCGGCGAGGAGCTCGGGGTCGAGCTTCTCGGCGGCGGCGAGCTCGTCGGCGATCTCCTTGATGAGGAAGAGCTGGTCGACGAACCACGGGTCGATCTTGGTGGCGTCGAACACCTCCTCCTGGGTGGCGCCGGCGCGGATGGCCTGCATGACGGTGTTGATGCGGCCGTCGGTGGGGCGGACGGCGAGGCGCAGCAGCTCGTCCTTGTCGCCGGGCTCGCCGGTGAAGGCGAACTGGCTGCCCTTCTTCTCCAGGGAGCGCAGGGCCTTCTGGAGGGCCTCGGTGAAGTTGCGGCCGATGGCCATGGCCTCGCCGACGGACTTCATGGTGGTGGTGAGGGTGGCGTCGGCGGCCGGGAACTTCTCGAAGGCGAAGCGGGGGGCCTTGACGACGACGTAGTCGAGGGTCGGCTCGAAGGAGGCCGGCGTCTTCTCGGTGATGTCGTTGGGGATCTCGTCCAGGGTGTAGCCGACTGCCAGCTTGGCGGCGATCTTGGCGATCGGGAAGCCGGTGGCCTTGGAGGCGAGGGCCGAGGAGCGGGAGACGCGGGGGTTCATCTCGATGACGATGATCCGGCCGTCGTCCGGGTTGACCGCGAACTGGATGTTGCAGCCGCCGGTGTCGACGCCGACCTCGCGGATGATCGCGATGCCGATGTCGCGCAGGCGCTGGTACTCGCGGTCGGTGAGGGTCATCGCGGGGGCGACGGTGATGGAGTCGCCGGTGTGGACGCCCATCGGGTCGAAGTTCTCGATGGAGCAGACGACCACGACGTTGTCGGCCTTGTCGCGCATCAGCTCCAGCTCGTACTCCTTCCAGCCGAGGATGGACTCCTCCAGGAGCACCTCGGTGGTCGGGGAGAGCGTCAGGCCCTGGCCGGCGATGCGGCGCAGCTCCTCCTCGTCGTGGGCGAAGCCGGAGCCGGCGCCGCCCATGGTGAAGGAGGGGCGGACGACGACGGGGTAGCCGCCGAGGGTCTCGACGCCGGCGAGGACCTCGTCCATGGTGTGGCAGATGACCGAGCGGGCGGACTCGCCGTGGCCGATCTTGCGGCGGACCTCCTCGACGACCTCCTTGAAGAGGTCGCGGTCCTCGCCCTTGTGGATGGCCTGGACGTTGGCGCCGATGAGCTCGACGTTGTACTTCTCCAGCACCCCCTGCTCGTGCATGGAGATGGCGGTGTTGAGCGCCGTCTGGCCGCCGAGGGTGGGCAGGAGCGCGTCGGGGCGCTCCTTGGCGATGATCTTCTCGACGAACTCGGGGGTGATCGGCTCGACGTAGGTGGCGTCGGCGATCTCCGGGTCGGTCATGATCGTCGCGGGGTTGGAGTTGACGAGGATGACCCGCAGGCCCTCGGCCTTGAGGATGCGGCAGGCCTGGGTGCCGGAGTAGTCGAACTCGGCGGCCTGGCCGATGACGATCGGGCCGGAGCCGATGACCAGGACGGACTGGATATCGGTGCGCTTAGGCACGCTCGGCCTCCATCAGGGCGGTTTCCATCAAGGACGTGAAGCGGTCGAAGAGGTACGCGGCGTCGTGCGGGCCTGCGGCCGCCTCGGGGTGGTACTGGACGCTGAAGGCCGGCTGGTCGAGCAGCTGGAGGCCTTCGACGACGTTGTCGTTCAGGCAGACGTGGGAGACCTCGGCGCGGCCGTAGGGGGTCTCGGAGACCTTGTCGAGGGGCGCGTCGACGGCGAAGCCGTGGTTGTGGGCGGTGACCTCGACCTTGCCGGTGGTGCGGTCCTGGACCGGCTGGTTGATGCCGCGGTGGCCGTACTTCAGCTTGTAGGTGCCGAAGCCGAGGGCGCGGCCGAGGATCTGGTTGCCGAAGCAGATGCCGAAGAGCGGCGTCTTGCGCTCCAGGACGCCCTGCATGACGGAGACGGCGTGGTCGGCGGTGGCCGGGTCGCCGGGGCCGTTGGAGAAGAACACGCCGTCCGGGGAGACCGCGTAGACGTCCTCGACGGTGGCGGTGGCGGGCAGGACGTGCACCTCGATGCCGCGCTCGGCCATCCGGTGCGGGGTCATGCCCTTGATGCCGAGGTCGACGGCGGCGACGGTGAACCGCTTCTCGCCGATGGCGGGGACGACGTAGGGCTCCTTGGTGGCGACCTCGGCGGAGAGGTTCGCACCCTTCATCTGCGGGGCTTCCTGGACGCGGGAGACCAGGGCCTCGTCGCGGACGCCCTCGGCGGCGGCGCCGGAGAAGATGCCGACGCGCATGGCGCCGCGCTCGCGCAGGTGACGGGTGAGGGCGCGGGTGTCGATGCCGCTGATGCCGACGACGCCCTGCGCGGCGAGCTCCTCGTCCAGCGAGCGCTTGGCACGCCAGTTGGAGGGGACGCGGGCGGGGTCGCGGACGACGTAGCCGGCGACCCAGATGCGGGCGGACTCGGGGTCCTCGTCGTTGACGCCGGTGTTGCCGACGTGCGGCGCGGTCATCACGACGACCTGCCGGTGGTACGACGGGTCGGTGAGGGTCTCCTGGTAGCCGGTCATGCCGGTGGAGAACACGGCCTCGCCGAAGGTCTCCCCCACTGCGCCGTAGGCGCGGCCGCGGAAGATGCGGCCGTCCTCCAGGACGAGTACGGCGGGAGCTTTGGCTGCTCCCCTGGTGGAGGTCGTCATCGTTCGGCGCCTTCCGTCGTGGTGGTGTGGTTCATGGAGGTGATGGCCTCGACCCAGGCGGCGTGCTCGGCCGCCCGGTCGGAGCGGAATCCGGAGTCGATCAGCGTGTCGCCGTGCGCCCACGTGACCACGAGCAGACCGCCCTCGGTGAGTACCTTGCCCGCGATCCCCTTGTCGAGGCGGGCGCCGCGCAGCTGTGCGGCCGGTACGAAGAAGTCGCCTGCACCCGGACGGACCACTTGGAGGCCCGCGTCGGTGAGGGTGAGCTCGACCCGGCTGCGCACGCCCAGCCCGTGGGCGACGATCCGGTCGAGCCACTGTCCGGCGGTGGTCGACCCGTGGTACCGGCCGGTGAGCGCCAGCCGGTGCTCGGGGAGGCCGTCGGGGGCGGCGGGCAGTTCCGGCAGGCCGCCCTGCAGGGCGCCGCGCCATTTCCAGCCCTGCCGCATCAGCCAGTAGACGAAGGCGATGAAGACGAGCAGACCGATGACCCACGCGATGCGCGCGCCCCAGTCCGTCACCTCCGCCGACTTGCGTTCGGCGGCCTCGGCGGCCAGTTGGATCACTGCAGGTGTCACGCGAGCTTCCCGTCCACGACCGTTGTCCGGCCCCGCAGGAAGGTGTGGGTGACGCGGCCCGGCAGCTCGCGGCCCTCGTACGGGGTGTTGCGGCTGCGGGAGGCGAACCCTGCGGGGTCCACGACACCACGGTACGAGGTGTCGACCAGGGTGAGGTTCGCGGGTTCACCAGCCGAGACGGGCCGTCCGTGGCGGTGGGACAGGCCGCCGATGCGGGCGGGCGCGAAGGACATGCGCTCGGCGACGCCGGCCCAGTCGAGGAGGCCCGTCTCGACCATCGTCTGCTGGACGACGGACAGGGCGGTCTCCAGGCCGACCATGCCCATGGCGGCGGCGGCCCACTCGCAGTCCTTGTCCTCGTGCGGGTGCGGGGCGTGGTCGGTGGCGACGATGTCGATCGTGCCGTCGGCGAGCGCCTCGCGCAGGGCCATGACGTCGCGCTCGGTGCGCAGCGGCGGGTTGACCTTGTAGACGGGGTTGTAGGAGCGCACCAGCTCGTCGGTGAGGAGGAGGTGGTGGGGGGTGACCTCGGCGGTGACGTCGATGCCGCGGGACTTGGCCCAGCGGACGATCTCGACGCTGCCGGCGGTGGAGAGGTGGCAGATGTGGACGCGGGAGCCGACGTGCTCGGCGAGGAGGACGTCGCGGGCGATGATCGACTCCTCGGCGACGGCGGGCCAGCCGCCGAGGCCCAGCTCGGCGGAGACGATGCCCTCGTTCATCTGGGCGCCCTCGGTGAGGCGGGGCTCCTGGGCGTGCTGGGCGATGACGCCGCCGAAGGCCTTCACGTACTCCAGGGCGCGGCGCATGATCACGGCGTCGTCGACGCACTTGCCGTCGTCGGAGAAGACGGTGACACGGGCGGCGGACTCGTGCATGGCGCCGAGCTCGGAGAGCTTCTTGCCCTCCAGGCCGATGGTGACGGCTCCGATGGGCTGCACGTCGCAGTAGCCGGACTCCTTGCCGAGGCGGTAGACCTGCTCGACGACGCCGGCGGTGTCGGCGACGGGGAAGGTGTTCGCCATGGCGAAGACGGCGGTGTAGCCGCCGGAGGCGGCGGCGCGGGTGCCGGTCAGGACGGTCTCGGAGTCCTCCCGGCCGGGCTCGCGCAGGTGGGTGTGGAGGTCGACGAGGCCGGGGAGGAGGACCTGTCCGGCGGCCTCGATGACGGTGGCGCCGTCGGCGGAGAGGTCTGCACCGGTGGCGGCGATGGTCTCACCGTCGATGAGGACGTCCTGTGCCTCGCCGCCGAGGACCTTCGCACCGCGGATCAGGATCTTGGACATGGTTACTTGGTCTCCTCGGTGCGGGACGGGGCGGTGACGGCGGGCTCGGAGCCGCCGAGCAGGAGGTAGAGGACGGCCATGCGGACGGAGACGCCGTTGGCGACCTGCTCGACGACGGTGCAGCGGTCGGAGTCGGCGACCTCGGCGGTGATCTCCATGCCGCGGACCATGGGGCCCGGGTGCATGACGACGGCGTGCTCGGGCATCCTCGCCATCCGGGCGGCGTCGAGCCCGTACCGGCGGGAGTACTCGCGCTCGGTGGGGAAGAACGCGGCGTTCATGCGTTCGCGCTGCACACGCAGCATCATGACCGCGTCGGACTTCGGCAGCACCTCGTCGAGGCTGTAGGAGACCTCGCAGGGCCAGGTCTCGACGCCGACGGGGACGAGCGTGGGCGGGGCCACGAGGGTGACCTCGGCGCCGAGGGTGTGCAGCAGGTCGACGTTGGAGCGGGCGACGCGGCTGTGGAGGATGTCGCCGACGATGGTGATGCGGCGGCCGGCGAGGTCCTTGCCCAGGCCGGCGTCGCGGCCGACGAGGCGGCGGCGCATGGTGAAGGCGTCCAGCAGGGCCTGGGTGGGGTGCTGGTGGGTGCCGTCGCCGGCGTTGATGACGGGGGCGTCGATCCAGCCGGAGTTCGCCAGGCGGTAGGGGGCGCCGGAGGCGCCGTGCCGGATGACGACGGCGTCGACGCCCATGGCCTCCAGGGTCTGGGCGGTGTCCTTGAGGGATTCGCCCTTGGAAACGGAGGAGCCCTTGGCCGCGAAGTTGATGACGTCCGCGGAGAGGCGCTTCTCGGCGGCCTCGAAGGAGATCCGGGTGCGGGTGGAGTCCTCGAAGAAGAGGTTGCAGATCGTACGGCCGCGCAGGGTGGGCAGCTTCTTGATCGGCCGGTCGGCGACGCGCGCCATCTCCTCGGCGGTGTCGAGGATCAGGACGGCGTCGTCGCGCGTGAGGTCGGCGGCCGAGATGAGGTGGCGCTTCATCTGGGTGCTCCGTGGGTCGAAGGAGGGCAGAGCGGCGGGCGGCGTGCCGGAGGGGTGCGGGGCAGGCCGGAGCGCGGGCCCGTGCGGGCCCGTCAGGGGGTCGGGCTACTGCCCGGCTTCGGCGTCGGTCCGCTGGCCGAGCAGCACGGCGTCACGGCCGTCCTCCTCCTGGAGCTGGACCTTGACGATCTCCCGGAGGGAGGTCGGGAGGTTCTTGCCGACGTAGTCGGCGCGGATCGGCAGTTCGCGGTGGCCGCGGTCGACGAGGACGGCGAGCTGGACCGCGCGGGGGCGGCCGAGGTCGCCGAGGGCGTCGAGGGCGGCGCGGATGGTGCGGCCGGAGAAGAGGACGTCGTCGACGAGGACGACGAGGCGGCCGTCGATGTCGTCACCGGGGATCTCGGTGCGGCCGATGGCGCGGGCCGGCTTCATCCGCAGGTCGTCGCGGTACATGGTGATGTCGAGGGAGCCGACCGGGATCTTCGTGCCGGTGATCTCTGCGAGCTTGGCGGCCAGCCGGCGGGCGAGGAACACGCCGCGGGTGGGGATGCCGAGGAGCACCACGTCGTCGGCGCCCTTGGCGCGTTCGACGATCTCGTGGGCGATGCGGGTCAGGACCCGCGCGATGTCCTGTGCTTCGAGGACGGGGCGCATGGGCCCGCTCTCGACCGCACCGGCGTTCAAAGCCTGAGCGTCCATGGGAAAAGGACCTCCTTCTCCGCCTCACGGGACGGACCTTAAAGGACGTCTGCAACGGTCCCCACGGTACCAGCGGTCCGGGCGGGCGCCGAACCGGGGCAGGCGGGGGCCCCGTCCGCGGGCCGGGGTGGGCATTCGGCTTGACGCACCCAAGTCACGCTGCGTAACCTCACAGTGAGTTACCAGCCGCGCGGCGAGCCGCTCGGAGTCAAGTAGCCACAGCGTCACAGCGTCCGGGAGCGTTATGTCCAGCGAATACGCCAAACAGCTCGGGGCCAAGCTCCGCGCCATCCGCACCCAGCAGGGCCTCTCCCTCCACGGTGTCGAGGAGAAGTCCCAGGGCCGGTGGAAGGCCGTGGTGGTCGGTTCGTACGAGCGCGGGGACCGCGCCGTGACCGTCCAGCGCCTCGCCGAGCTGGCGGACTTCTACGGGGTGCCGGTGCAGGAACTGCTGCCGGGCACGACGCCCGGCGGGGCAGCCGAGCCGCCGCCGAAGCTGCGCCTGGACCTGGAGCGCCTTGCGGGCGTGCCCGCGGAGAAGGCCGGACCGCTCCAGCGCTACGCGGCGACGATCCAGAGCCAGCGCGGCGACTACAACGGCAAGGTGCTGTCGATCCGCCAGGACGACCTGCGCACCCTGGCCGTCATCTACGACCAGTCGCCCTCGGTCCTGACCGAGCAGCTGATCAGCTGGGGCGTGCTCGACGCGGACGCGCGCCGCGCCGTGGCGCACGAGGACGCGTAGCCCTCCGGTCCCCCGGGACCAGCAGAAACGTTACCGGTGCGGGCCGGGAGCCGGATTCCGGCTCCCGGCCCGCACCGGTTTCCCATGCGCCGGCGAAGTTCCGGAGAGCCGGAAGGGGCCCGCGGCGCCGGTGCGCTGCGGGCCCCTTCCGGCGTGCCGGGCGGCTGCCGGGGGCTACTCGCCCCGGCGCAGGCTCGGCTTCAGGTCCTTGAAGCGGGCGAGGAGCCCGTTGACGAAGGACGGCGACTCGTCCGTGGAGAACTCCTTGGCCAGCTGCACGGCCTCGTCGATGGCCACGGCGTCCGGGGTGTCGTCCACCCAGATCAGCTCGTACGCCCCGAGCCGCACGATGTTCCGGTCGACGACCGGCATGCGGTCGAGCTCCCAGTCCACGGCGTACGTGACGATGAGGTCGTCGATGCGCTTCACCTTGTCGGCGTAGCCCTCGACGAGGTCCATCGTGAAGGCGTTGACCGGAGGCTGCCGGTCGTCCGACCGCGCGTGGCGGACCCAGTCCGCGAGGACCTCCCGCACGGGCACCCCGCGCTGGTCGGCCTCGAACAGGATCTGGAAGGCGCGCTTGCGCGCGTTGCTGCGGGCAGCCACGGTTAGCCGTTCACCCGGCCGAGGTAGTCGCTGGTGCGGGTGTCGACCTTGACCTTCTCGCCCGTGGTGACGAACAGCGGGACCTGGATCTCGTGGCCGGTCTCCAGGCGGGCGGGCTTGGTGCCGCCGGTGGAGCGGTCGCCCTGGACGCCCGGGTCGGTGTGCTCGATGACCAGCTCGACGGCGGCCGGCAGCTCGACGTAGAGCACCTCGCCCTCGTGCTGGGCGACGGAGGCGGTGAAGCCCTCGACGAGGAAGTTGGCGGCGTCGCCGACGGCCTTGCGGTCGACGTGCAGCTGGTCGTAGGTCTGCATGTCCATGAAGACGAAGTAGTCGCCGTCCATGTACGAGAACTGCATGTCGCGGCGGTCGATGGTGGCCGTCTCGACCTTCACGCCCGCGTTGAAGGTCTTGTCGACGACCTTGCCGGACAGCACGTTCTTGAGCTTGGTGCGCACGAAGGCCGGGCCCTTGCCGGGCTTGACGTGCTGGAACTCGACGACGGACCAGAGCTGGTCACCGTCGAGCTTGAGCACCATGCCGTTCTTGAGGTCGTTCGTGGAAGCCACGGTTGCGGAATCTCCTGCACTGGAAGACCACGGGTGCGCACACGGCCCGCCGGACGGACCTACAGTGCGAGCAGCTCCTTGGTCGTAATGGTGAGTAGCTCGGGACCGCCGTCCGCCTCGGGGCGTACGACGAGCGTGTCATCGATCCGGACTCCGCCCCGGCCCGGGAGGTGGACCCCCGGTTCGACGGTGACCGGCACGCAAGCGTCCAGTTTACCCATTGCCGTAGGTGCAAGCTGCGGGTCCTCGTCGATTTCGAGGCCGACGCCGTGTCCGGTCGACGGAGCGACCGCTTCCGAATGGCCCGCGGAGTCCAGCAGGGAACGCGCCGCACGGTCCACGTCCCGGTACGCGGCCCCCGGAAGGAGCGCCTCGCGGCCGGCCCGCTGGGCGGCGAAGACGAGGTCGTACAGCTGGATCTGCCAGTCGGCGGGGCTGGTGCCGATGACGAAGGTCCGGCCGATCTCGCACCGGTAGCCGCGGTAGTTGGCGCCCAGGCAGACGGTCAGGAAGTCGCCCTCCTCCACCCGCCGGTCGGAGGGCCGGTGCCGGGCGCGGCCCGAGTGCGGCCCGGTGCCGACGGAGGTCGGGAAGGCCGGGCCGTCGGCCCCGTGGTCGACGAGGCGTCGTTCCAGCTCCAGGGCGAGGTGGCGCTCGGTACGCCCGACGAGGATCGACTCCAGCAGTTCGCCGAGGGCCTGGTCGGCGATCTCGGCGGCGATCCGCAGGCAGGCGATCTCCTCCTCGTCCTTGACCAGGCGCTGCTGTTCGACGGCGGTCCCGAGGTCGGTGAGCCGCAGCCGCGGCGCGACGGAGTGCAGCGCGCGGTGGCGGGCGACGGTGAGGTGGTGCTCCTCGACGGCGAGGCAGTCGGCACGGGCGGAGCCGGCCAGGTCCGCGGCGGCGACGGCCGCGTCCGCACCGGGCCCGGCCAGGACGGAGAGCCGCAGCCGCTCGTCGAGGCGGCCCTCGTCGAGCTCGCCGCTGGGCGGGCCCACCGTGAAGAGGCTGTCCTCGCCGCCGGGCCCCAGCAGCAGGACGGCACCGCGCGGGGCGCCCCCGGCGAGGTAGCGGACGTTCGCCGGACGCGTGATCAGTGCGGCGTCGTTCCCGGCGGCGGCACAGCGGTCGCGAAGCAGGCCCCGGCGGGCCGCGTACACGTCTGACATGTCTTCGAGCCTACGAGCGCCCGGCGCATCCGGCCCGGCGAGCGCCCCCGTCCGGTGCGGGGGCCCCGTGCGGTGCGGGGGACGTCAGGGGGAGGCGGCGGAGAGGGAGCGGGCCAGGGCCTCGTCCAGGGCGCGGGCGGTGGCTTCGACGTCGAGGTCGGAGTTGTCGATGATCGGCAGCCCGGATCCGTACCAGCCGGCCATCCGGCCGTGGATGCGGGCGACCTCCTCGTCGGAGAGCCTGCGGTTGCCGGAGCGCTGTGCGTTGCGCTCCAGGACGATCTCCAGGCCCGGCAGCAGCACCACAGGCAGCAGGTGGGGGCCGACGTGGCGCTTCCAGCCGCCGAGGCCGACGACGGGCCGGTCGGGGAAGACGGCGTCGTCGAGGATGCAGGAGATCCCGTTGGCCAGGAAGTTGCGGGCGGCGAAGCCGCAGGTGCGGCGGGCGAGGCGGTACTGGGCCTCGGAGTGGTCGTTCCAGCCGGCCTGGGGGTCGGCGAAGCCGGAGCAGACCCATTCGCGGACGTCGTCGAGGCTGATGTGCGCGGTGGGCACGGGGCGCCTGCCCGCCCAGTGCCGGGCCACAGTGGTCTTGCCGGCGCCGGCCGGGCCGATGAGGAGCACGGCGATCGTCGCCGTGCCGGTGCCGTTGCCGGCTCCGCTGCCGGCGGCCGGCGCGGCGGCGGCGGGCGGCAGCAGGATGTGCCCGGTGGCGTCGGGCCCGGCGGGCGGGCCCGGGGGCGGGCCGGGCTGCGGGCCCGGCGGGGGCATGTGCGGGGGCGGCGGGGAGCCCGGCCAGCCCTGGGCGGGCGCTATCGGCGGCTGCGGCGGCAGCGGCGGCTGGTGTCCCTGCGGACCCCAGCCGCCGCTGCCGCCCCCGACTCCCTGGTGCATTCCGCTGCCACTCCGTCTCGTTCCACCGACTGATGCGAGAACGTTATATGACTGCGGGCGCGGCGCCGCCCACCGGAGCCCGCCTCAGCGGTCGGCTTCCTCCGCGAGGGCGCGCAGGGCGAGCCGGTAGGAGCCGATGCCGAAGCCCGCCACGGTGCCGGTCGCGACCGCCGCGATGACCGAGGTGTGCCGGAACTCCTCGCGGGCGTACGGGTTCGAGATGTGCACCTCGATCAGCGGGGCGGTGCGCTGCGCAGCCGCGTCCCGCATGCCGTACGAGTAGTGCGTGAACGCCCCGGGGTTGATGACCACGGGGATCTTCCCGTCGGCGGCCTCGTGGAGCCAGCGGATCAGCTCCCCCTCGTCGTTGGTCTCGCGGACCTCGACGTCGAAGCCGAGCTCCGCGCCCAGCTCCCGGCACGTCTCGACGAGCCCGGCGTACGAGGTGGCCCCGTACACGTCGGGCTCGCGGGAGCCGAGCCGGCCGAGGTTGGGGCCGTTGAGCACCAGCACCCGGCGGCTCATGCCGAGACCTCGCCGTAGGCGGCGATCAGGTGGGCCGGGTCGGGGCCCTCCAGGACGGTCGGCTTGCCCAGCCCGTCGAGGACGATGAACCGCAGCAGGCTGCCGCGGGACTTCTTGTCGACCTGCATGGTCTGGAGCAGCTTGGGCCACTGGTCGCCGCGGTAGGTGAGCGGCAGGCCGACGGAGGCGAGGATCTCCTTGTGCCGGTCGGCGGTGGCGTCGTCGAGGCGTCCGGCGAGCCGGCCGAGCTCGGCGGCGAAGACCATGCCGACGGAGACGGCGGCGCCGTGGCGCCACTTGTAGCGCTCGTTCTTCTCGATGGCGTGGGCCAGGGTGTGGCCGTAGTTGAGGATCTCCCGCAGGCCCGACTCCTTGAGGTCGCTGGAGACGACGTCCGCCTTGACCTGGATGGAGCGGACGATGAGCTCCGCGGTGTGCGGGCCGTCCGGGGTGCGGGCGGCGGCCGGGTCGGCCTCGATCAGGTCGAGGATGGCGGGATCGGCGATGAACCCGGCCTTGATGACCTCGGCGAGGCCGCTGACGTAGTCGTTGACCGGCAGCGAGTCGAGGGCGGCCAGGTCGCACAGGACGCCCGCGGGCGGGTGGAAGGCGCCGACGAGGTTCTTGCCCTCGGCCGTGTTGATGCCGGTCTTGCCGCCGACGGCCGCGTCGACCATCGCGAGGACGGTGGTCGGCACGGCGATCCAGCGCACCCCGCGCAGCCAGGTGGCCGCGACGAAGCCCGCCAGGTCGGTGGTGGCGCCGCCGCCGACGCCGACGATGGCGTCGGTGCGGGTGAACCCGGACTGGCCGAGCGCCTTCCAGCAGTAGGCGGCGACCTCGGCGGTCTTGGCCTCCTCCGCGTTCGGCACCTGGATGGCGATGGCCTCGTAGCCCTGCTCGGCCAGGTCGTCGCGCAGCGCCTCGCCGGTGGAGGCGAGCGCCTCGGGGTGGATCACGGCGACCCGCTGGGCCCTGGTGCCGATCAGCCCGCCGAGCTCGCCGAGCAGCTGCCGGCCGACCAGCACGTCGTACGGGTCGTGGCCGGCGCTGCCGCCGACGTGGATCCGCGTCACCTGGTCTGTCATACGTCCTTCAACTCCAGTGCGTCGAGGACCGCCTGGGCGACCTCTTCGGGGGTGCGCGCGTCGGTGGCGACCTCGACGCGTGCGACTTCGGTGTACAGGGGGCGGCGGGCCTCCATCAGCTCGCGCCACTGCCGGCGCGGGTTGACGGCGAGCAGCGGGCGGGCGGCGCCGAGGCCGACCCGCCGGACGGCCTCCTCGACGTCCATCGACAGGTAGGCGACGGGCAGTCCGGCCAGCAGGGCGCGGGTGCCCGCGTCGAGGACGGCGCCGCCGCCGAGGGCGAGCACTCCGGTGTGCTCGGCGACGGCCGCGGCGACCGCCTGCCGTTCCAGCTCGCGGAAGTGCGGCTCGCCCTCGTCGACGAAGATGTCGGCGATCGCCCGGCCCTCGGCGGCGACGATGTCGGCGTCGGTGTCCCGGTAGGGGACGCCGAGCCGGTCGGCGAGGAGCCCGCCGACGGTGGACTTGCCGGAGCCCATGGGGCCGACGAGGACGACCAGGGGTCCGCCGGTCACCGGATGTGCAGGTTGTCGAGGTAGGACTGCACGTTGCGGCGGGTCTCGGCGACCGAGTCGCCGCCGAACTTCTCCACGACGGCGTCGGCGAGGACCAGGGCGACCATGGCCTCGGCCACGATGCCGGCCGCGGGGACGGCGCACACGTCGGAGCGCTGGTGGTGCGCGGCGGCCGCCTCGCCGGTGGCGACGTCGATGGTGGCCAGGGCGCGCGGGACGGTCGCGATGGGCTTCATCGCGGCGCGGACGCGGAGCAGCTCGCCGGTGGTCAGGCCGCCTTCGGTGCCGCCGGAGCGGCCGGAGGTCCGCTTGATGCCCTCGGGGGTGGCGACGATCTCGTCGTGCGCCTTGGAGCCGGGGACGCGGGCCAGGTCGAAGCCGTCGCCGACCTCGACGCCCTTGATGGCCTGAATGCCCATCAGCGCGGCCGCGAGGCGGGCGTCCAGGCGGCGGTCCCAGTGGACGTGCGAGCCGAGGCCGACGGGGACTCCGTAGGCGAGGACCTCGACGACGCCGCCGAGGGTGTCGCCGTCCTTGTGGGCCTGGTCGATCTCGGCGACCATCGCCTTCGAGGCGTCCGCGTCGAGGCAGCGCACCGGGTCGGCGTCCAGCTTCTCGACGTCGGCCGGGGTGGGGTAGACGCCGTACGGGGCCTTGGCGGCGGCGAGTTCGACGACGTGGCTGACGATCTCGATGCCGGCGGCCTCCTTCAGGAAGGAGCGGGCGACGGCGCCGAGGGCGACGCGGGCGGCGGTCTCACGGGCGCTGGCGCGCTCCAGGATCGGCCGGGCCTCGTCGAAGCCGTACTTCTGCATGCCGGCCAGGTCGGCGTGGCCCGGGCGGGGCCGGGTGAGCGGCGCGTTGCGGCCGGTCTCCTTCAGCTCCGAGGGGTCGACGGGGTCGGCCGACATGACCTTCTCCCACTTGGGCCACTCGGTGTTGCCCACCATGACGGCGACCGGGGAGCCCAGCGACAGGCCGTGGCGCACGCCGCCGAGGAAGGTGACCTCGTCCTGCTCGAACTTCATCCGCGCGCCGCGCCCGTACCCGAGCCGGCGCCGCGCCAGGTGGTCGGCGACCAGCTCCGTGGTCACCGGGACGCCGGCGGGAAGCCCCTCCAGCGTCGCCACCAGCGCCGGACCGTGCGATTCCCCGGCGGTCAGCCAACGCAACCTGCTCAACGATGCTCCTCATGCTCGCGCCTGGTACAGCGGCGGCGCGGCCGGGTGCGCGGCCCGGACCCGCCTTTACCCGATCCTCCCACGTCCGGGCCGGTGCACCGCCCCCCGGTCCAGCTGGCGGGACGGGCGGTCCACCCGGCCCACCCTGGCCGCAGCGCCCGGCGGGGGCAACACCGGGCGGCACAGTGCATCAGGTAGGGCGGGGTGCGGCAGCGAGGGACGTCAGTGGCGGGCCCGCAGGGCGGCCTCGCCGGCGGCCCGCATCGCGGCGAGCGGGCCGGGGGTGCGGCCGGTCATCTGCTCCACCTGGAGGACGGCCTGGTGGACGAGGAGGTCGAGGCCGCCCAGGAGGCGGCCGCCGCGGGCCGACCAGGCGGCGGCGAGGGCGGTCGGCCAGGGGTCGTACAGGACGTCGAAGAGGGTGCCGGGCGCGTCGGGGACGTCGGCGGCGAGCCGGTCGGTGGCCCCGGCGGGCGTGGTGGCGATGACCAGGGGGGCGGTGAGGGCGCGGGAGGCGTCCGCCCAGTCGGCCGTGCGGACGGCGACGCCGAGCCGCTCGCCCCAGCGGAGCATCTCGTCGGCGCGGGCGCGGGAGCGGACGTAGGCGGTGACCTCGCCGGTGCATATCCGCCCGAGGGCGGCGAGCGCGGAGGAGGCGGTGGCTCCGGCGCCGAGGATCGCGGCGGTGTCGACCTTGTCGACACCGCGCTCGTGGAGGGCGGCGATGATCCCCGGGATGTCGGTGTTGTCGCCGAGGCGGCGGCCGTCCGCGGTCAGGACGACGGTGTTGACGGCCTCGACGGCGGCTGCGGTGTCGCTGATCGCGTCGAGCAGCGGGATGACCGCGCGCTTGAGCGGCATGGTCAGGGACAGCCCGGCCCACTCGGGGCCGAGGCCCGCCAGGAAGTCCGCGAGTGCGGCCTCGCCGAGGTCGAAGCGGTCGTACGACCAGTCGGCGAGGCCGAGCTCCCGGTAGGCGGCGCGGTGCAGCACCGGTGAGAGGGAGTGCTCGATGGGGGAACCCAGCACCGCGGCCCGTATGCGTGACATCTGCTACCTACCTACCCGCCCGACTTCTTCTTCTGGCGTTCGTTGAACTCCGCCACCAGTTTGTCGTGTTCCGCGAACGTCTTGGTGAAGGTGGTGGTGTTGCCGTCGATGGACACGAAGAACATCCAGCCGCCCTTGTCCGGGTCGAGCGCGGCGTTGACGGCCTCGTCGCCCGGGTTGCTGATGGGGCCGGGCGGGAGCCCGGCGTAGCGGTAGGTGTTGTACGGGTCGTCGATCCTCCGCGTCTCCTCGCGGCTGACGTTGATGTTGCTGGTGCCCTTGATGTAGTTGATCGTCGAGTCGAACTCGATCTTCTGGTTCGTGGCGGTGTTCGACGGCTTCAGGCGGTTGTAGATGACCTCGGACATCTTGCGGAAGTCGTCGTGCTTGTTGCCCTCGACCTGCACCAGGCTCGCGACGATGACGAGCTCGTACGGGTTCGCCAGGCCCAGCTCCTTGGCCTTGCCCTCCAGGCCGAGCGCCGCGTACTTGTCGTTCGCGTTCTTGACCATCTGCTTGAGCAGGGACTCGGGCGTGCTCTCCTTCGACAGGTCGTAGCGCGTCGGGTAGAGGAAGCCCTCCAGCGGGTCGCGCACCTTCCTGGTGCTCACGGCCCACGCGGGCAGGCCGAGGTTCTTCGCCTGCTGCTGCGCGATCTGGGCGGTGGTGCCCTCCGGCTTGCCGAGCTTCTTGTCGATCATCTTGTAGACGTCGACGGCGCGCTTGCCCTCGGGGATCGTGAGGACGTTGAGCTTGGAGGGGTCGACGAGGACCGCGATGGCGGACGCGCTCGACATCTTCTTCTGCAGCGTGTACGTCCCCGGCTGGATGCCGGTGCTCCGCTTGTCCGCGGTGGCGGCGTCGACGAAGGCCTGCGTGCTGGCGACGACGCCGGCCTCCTTGAGGATCGACCCCATCTGGGCGACGGTCGCGCCGTTCGGGATCTCGACCTCGACGCTCTCGCCGTTGCCGGAGCCCGCGTAGTCCTCTGCGCTGCCGAAGCGGGCCTTGAGGTAGCTGTAGCCGTAGTACCCGCCGCCGCCGACGACACCGGCGATGACGAGGGCCGCGACGAGGCAGGCGGCGCCGCTCCGCTTCGGCTTCCCCTTGCCCTTCCCCTTGGAACGGCCGGCGCGGCGTCCGCCGCCGGATCCGGCGTCGCGGTCGTTGTCGTCGCCGTCGCGGCCGCTGTCGGACAGGGCCGAGTCCTCGTCCGGCTCGTCGTCCTCCGGTTCCGCACCGGGTTCCGGATCGCGGCGGCCGGGGGGCTTCGGGGGCGGGTAGGCCTCCGGGGTGCCGTAGAGGTCCGGGGCCTCCCCCGGGTAGCCGCCGACCGGCTGCTGCGCGTAGGGGTCAGCGCCCGCGTACGGGTCCGGCGCCGGGTACGGGTCGGCCTGCGGGTAGCCGTCGGCCGCCGGGTAGCCCTCGGCGGCCCCTGGGTACTGCCCGGTGCCCGGGTAGGCCTGGGCGGCCTGCGGGGCTCCGGCGTAGCCGCCGTGGGCCGTGTCCCAGGCCTGCCCGCCGCCGTCGTAGGCGGGCTGCTGCACCGGCATCTGCTGGTGGGGCTGGGGCTGCTGCGGGTAGCCCTGCGTCTGCCCCGGGTACTGCTCCTGCTGGAGGTACTGCTGGTGCTGCGGCTCCTGTGGGTACTGGTGCTGCGGGACCCCGCCGAACGGCATCCGGCCCTGCTGGGCCTCGTGCCCGCTCCACCCGGAGTCCCCGTGGAGGGGGTCCTCCGGGTGCCACGGTTCGGGGCCAGAGCCCCGGCCATACTCAGTCATGGATCCCCTAGAGCCGCGAGACGGAGTACCCGGCAACGGCCGCCAGGCACCCGGTTCCGCCTCTGAAGTGGTGGGCGACGGCTGTTCGAATGCCGCCGCGTCTCGCGGAACGTTACCGTACCGCGATCAGACAACCACTTCGACGCACTCGCCGGGCGGATTACCCGATACCCGTTCGGTCTCAAGAGCGTTCTGAAGGATCACCACGGCGGCGGCCTGGTCGATCACCGACCGCCCCTTCCTGGCGTTCCGCCCGGAGGCCCGCAGCCCCTGGGCGGCGGTGACCGTCGTCATCCGCTCGTCCACGAGGCGGACGGGAACGGGCTTGACGCCCTTGGCCAGTTCGGCGGCGAAGGCGCGCACCTTGGCCGCGGCCGGCCCCTCCCGCCCGCTGAGCGAGCGGGGCAGGCCGACCACGACCTCCAGGGGTTCGTACTCCTCCACGAGCTGCCGCAGCCGCCGGTGGGCGAAGGGGATGTCCCGGCCGGGCACGGTTTCCACCGGTGTGGCCAGCACCCCGTCGGGGTCGCAGGTCGCGACCCCGATCCGGGCGTCCCCGACGTCGACGGCGAGACGGCGTCCGCGGCGCAGTGCCATCGTCAGACCGTCTCGACGACGAGGCGCTCGACCGCGGCGATGGCCTCCGGCACGGCGTCCGGGTTCTGGCCGCCGCCCTGGGCGACGTCGGGCTTGCCGCCACCGCCGCCGCCGAGGGTCTTGGCGGCCGTGCGGACCAGGTCGCCGGCCTTCAGGCCGCGCTCGCGGGCGGCCTCGTTGGTGGCGACCACGGTCAGCGGGCGGCCGCCCGCGACGGTGAACAGCGCGACGACGGCCGGGCGGTCGCCCTGGATGCGGCCGCGGACGTCGAGGACCAGCTTGCGCAGGTCGTCGGCGCCGGTGCCGTCCTGGACCTGCCCCACCACGAGCGCGACGCCGCGGATGTCCTGGGCGTTCTCCGCGAGGCCGGCGGCGGCCTGGAGGACCTTCTCCGCGCGGAACTTCTCGATCTCCTTCTCGGCGTCCTTCAGCTTGCCGAGCATGGAGGCGATCTTCTCCGGCAGCTCCTCGGGGCGGCCCTTGACCAGCTCCTGGAGCTGGGCGACGACCGTGTGCTCCTTGGCGAGGAAGTTGTACGCGTCCACGCCCACCAGCGCCTCGACGCGCCGCACGCCGGAGCCGATGGAGGACTCGCCGAGCAGCTTCACCAGGCCGAGCTGGGCGGTGTTGCCGACGTGCGTGCCGCCGCACAGCTCCTTGGAGAAGTCGCCGATGGTCACGACGCGGACCCGCTCGCCGTACTTCTCGCCGAACTCGGCGATGGCGCCCTGCTTCTTCGCCTCGTCGATGCTCATGATCTCGGCGGTGACGTCCAGCTCGCGCGAGAGCACGTCGTTGATCTTCTGCTCGACATCGGTGAGGACCGAGCCGGGAACGGCGTTCGGGGAGCCGAAGTCGAAGCGGAAGCGGCCCGGGCTGTTCTCCGAGCCGGCCTGCGCGGCCGTCGGGCCGAGGGCGTCGCGGAGCGCCTGGTGGGTCAGGTGGGTCGCCGAGTGGGCGCGGGCGATGGCCCGGCGGCGCCGGACGTCGATCGCCGCGTAGGCGGAGGCGCCGACGGTCACCTCGCCGACCTGGACGGAGCCCTTGTGGACGGAGACGCCGGGGACCGGCTGCTGGACGTCGCGGACCTCGATGACGGCGCCCGAGTCGAGCTTGATGCGGCCCTGGTCGGCGAGCTGGCCGCCGCCCTCGGCGTAGAAGGGGGTGCGGTCCAGGACGACCTCGACCTCGTCGCCCTCGGAGGCCGCCGGGGAGGACACGCCGTTGACGAGCAGGCCGACGATGGTGGCCTCGCCCTGGTTGGTGGCGTAGCCGGTGAACTCCGTGCCGCCCGCCGAGTCGGCGATCTCGCGGTAGGCGGCGACGTCCGCGTGGCCGGTCTTCTTGGCCTTCGCGTCGGCCTTGGCCTTGTCCTTCTGCTCCTGCATCAGGCGGCGGAAGCCGGGCTCGTCGACGGTCAGGCCCTGCTCGGCGGCGATCTCCAGGGTCAGGTCGATCGGGAAGCCCCACGTGTCGTGCAGCAGGAACGCCTTGTCGCCGGCCAGGACCGTGCCGCCGCCGGCCTTGGTCTCGGTGATGGCGCCTTCGAGGACGTTGGTGCCGGCGTTGAGGGTCTTCAGGAAGCGGGCCTCCTCGGCGAGCGCGACGGTCTCGATGCGCTGCCGGTCGGTGATCAGCTCCGGGTACTGCTGCCCCATCGTGTCGATGACGGTGTCCAGCAGCTCCTTGACGACCGGGCCCGTCGCACCCATGAGGCGCATGTTGCGGATGGCGCGGCGCATGATGCGGCGCAGCACGTAGCCGCGGCCCTCGTTGCCGGGGGTGACGCCGTCGCCGATGAGCATGACGGAGGTGCGCATGTGGTCGGCGACCACGCGCATCGAGACGTCGGTCTCCTGGGCGGCGCCGTAGCGGACCCCGGTCAGCTCCGTGGCCTTGTCCATGACGACGCGCAGGGTGTCGGTCTCGTACATGTTCCGCACGCCCTGGAGGATCATCGCCAGGCGTTCGAGGCCGAGACCGGTGTCGATGTTCTTCGACGGCAGGTCGCCGAGGATCGGGAAGTCCTCCTTGCCGTCGCCGGCGCCCCGCTCGTACTGCATGAAGACGAGGTTCCAGATCTCCACGTACCGCTCGTCGTTGACGGCGGGGCCGCCCTCGACGCCGAACTCGGGGCCGCGGTCGTAGTTGATCTCGGAGCAGGGGCCGCAGGGGCCGGGGACGCCCATGGACCAGAAGTTGTCCTTCTTGCCCAGGCGCTGGATGCGCTCGGCGGGGACGCCGACCACGTCGCGCCAGATCTGCTCGGCCTCGTCGTCGTCCTGGTAGACGGTGATCCAGAGCTTCTCCGGCTCCAGCCCGTAGCCGCCGTCCGCCACCGGGGTGGTCAGCAGCTCCCAGGCGAGCTTGATGGCGCCTTCCTTGAAGTAGTCGCCGAAGGAGAAGTTGCCGCACATCTGGAAGAACGTGCCGTGGCGGGTCGTCTTGCCGACCTCTTCGATGTCCGGGGTGCGGACGCACTTCTGCACGCTGGTGGCCCGCGGGGCCGGGGGCTTGGTCTCACCGAGGAAGTACGGCTTGAACGGGACCATGCCCGCGTTGACCAGCAGCAGAGTCGGGTCGTCCGCGATGAGCGACGCCGAAGGGACAACGGCGTGACCGCGCTCCTCGAAGAAGCTCAGCCAGCGGCGGCGGATTTCAGCCGACTCCATCAGTGGTCCTCATTCCGGTTGATGTGGGAGAAGTTCGGTCGGTGGATGGTGCGTTGCGGGTTCTCGATGGCCTGCAGCCGCCGCGGCCCGGGGAGGGCGGTGACGTTGTCGGGCCGGGCTGTGCCTTCTTCGGACCGGCACAACCCCAGTGCGTCGTTCAGCTCGTCCTCGCGCTGCGACATTCCCGCTTTGACGTCGAGGGCGAAGTGCTTGAGCCGGTGGCCGGCCTCGACGGCCTTGTCGGCGGCCTGCGCGGCGAGGCTCTCCGGCGTCAGCTGCTTCAGCCGGCGGTTGACCTTGGTGGTGGCCCACACGCCGGCGGCTGCGCCTGCGGTGAACCAGAAGGCTCGGCGGAACATCGGCTCTCTCAGCCCTTCTGCTTGCGGCGCCGCGCGGCCGGCACCGTGCGGCCAACGATCACGGTACGCCGTTCGGCGGTGCCAGGCGCCCCGTCCTGGGTCCTGCCCAGGGCCTTGCGGACGCCGTAGCCGAAGGCCGCGACCTTCACGAGCGGGCCGCCGAAGGTGGAGGCCACGGTGGAGGACAGGGCGGAGGCGTTCGACGTGACCTCCTGGACGTCGCTCGCGATGGCGTCGACCCGGTCGAGCTGGGTGCGCGCGGAGCGGACGGTGGTGGAGGCGTCGGCGAGCAGGGGGACGGCCTGCTCGGTCACGTCGGCCACCAGTTTGGTGGTCGCCTTGAGCACCTGCGCCAGCCTCGCCAGCGCCACGGCGAGGAAGGAGACGAGGATGGCCCAGAAGACGGCCACGAGGATCCCGGCCACCTCTCCACCGGACACGTTGCACCGCTCTCTGCATGTTGGTCGCTACGTCGGAAAGTCGTCCTCCGACCCTATCGCGCCGGAGATCCGCCGCCGCACCGGAATACCGGGCGGGGGCAGCGCCGCGGGGGGCCTGAGGCCGTCAAGCAGGAAGCCCGCCGGCTCCCCCGAGGGGGAGCCGGCGGGCTGACCGGCTGTGAGCCTTCCGTCCGCTGGATCAGCGGGCGTAGTACTCGACGACGAGCTGCTCGTCGCAGATGACCGGGATCTCCTTGCGGTTCGGGTCGCGGTCCAGGCGGAAGGCCAGGGCCTTCAGGTTGACCTGCAGGTAGCGCGGGGTCTCGCCCTCACCTGCGTAGCCGCCCTCGCGGGCGATCTGGAACGGGACCTTCTCGCGGCTGCGCTCGCGCACGGTGATGACGTCGTCCGGGCGGACACGGAACGACGGCTTGTCGACCTTGGCGCCGTTGACCTCGATGTGGCCGTGGACGACCATCTGGCGGGCCTGGTAGATGGTGCGGGCGATGCCCGAACGCAGGACCAGGGCGTCGAGGCGACGCTCGAGCTCGACGACCAGCGCCTCGCCCGTCTTGCCCTCGGCCTTCTTGGCGCGGTCGTAGGCGCGGGCCATCTGGCGCTCGGAGATGTCGTACTGGGCGCGCAGACGCTGCTTCTCGAGCAGACGGACCTTGTAGTCCGAGTTCTGCTTGCGGCCACGGCCGTGCTCGCCCGGCGGGTAGGGGCGGGCCTCGAAGTACTTGACGGCCTTCGGCGTCAGGGCGATGCCGAGTGCACGCGACTTCTTGACCTTGGGTCGCTTCTGGTTCACGGGGAACCTACCTCCATGTAAGTTAGGTGAGGCTTACCTTATCGAGGAGGACGTAATGTCTCGACCGCATGGGATCCCCCTGCCCAGAGCGCATCGGAGTTCGGATTCCCATCAACCGGAATCCGCTTTCGACGACGATGAACAAGGTCAGCCGCGTCCCAGGGAAGGCGTTCGGCAGCTCACCGGAGCCGAACGCGTACGAACCCTCGTAGAGTCCAACGCCTCAGTATCCCTCACGCTGCCGGGTGCTCACGACCAGGGAGAGTGGTGGACAGGGGTGCCGGCCGCGCGGACCGCCACCCCGGACGGGGACGTGCTTCTCCTGGTACCAGGGGAATCCGCGGCTGCCAGGGCAGCCGCTCACGCCCAGGACGACGACCTCACCGCCGTGATCGAGATCACGGATGTGGCGCCGGTGTCCGTCCCCCATCGTATCCGAGGCCGCGCGTGGCTCGCCGGGTGGCTGACGCAGGTCCCCGCGGCCGAGCGCGCCGCCTGCGTCGCCCTCCTCGCCGAGCGCCGCCCCGTCGGCGGACTCCTCGGCCTGGACTCCCGCCCCGGATGGGCGCTGCTGCGCCTGGAGGTCGGCGAGATCTCCGTCGACGACCTGTGGGGCGCCGAGCACGTCGACCCCGACGAGCTCGCCGCAGCCGAGCCCGACCCCCTCCTGGACCACGAGACCGAACTCCTCCAGCACCTCGCCGCCGCCCACCGCGACCGCGTCGCCGACCTCGGCTCCCTGCTGGGCCCCCGCCAGGACGGCACCCTCACCGCCGTCCCGCTGGCCCTGGACCGCCTCGGCCTGCGCGTCCGCTTCAGCCGCCCCGGCGCCGCGGCCTCCTCCTCCTTCGACGCCCGCTTCGACTTCCCTGCCCCGGTCCGCGACGTGTGCGGCCTGCGCCGCGCGATGCACCACCTCTTCGCCGCGGCCGGCCGATAGTGCCGTGACCGGCGGGGCCCACCGGGAAGCGACGCCCGGCACGGGGCGAGGCACTCCCCCGCCGGGGCTGCGGCGCCCGGTCAGGCGCCGCCCGCGCCGCGGAGCCGCTCGCGGACCTTCTCCACCACGTCCGCGTAGCGCGCCTCGGCGCCGTACCGCGTCGGCTCGTAGTACCGCCTGCCGTGCACCGCGTCCGGCGCGTACTGCTGCGCCGCGATCGCCCCCGGCACGTCGTGCGGGTACACGTACCCCACCGCGTGCCCGAGCTTCGCCGCGCCCTTGTAGTGCCCGTCCCGCAGGTGTGCGGGCACCGTTCCGGCCAGGCCGGCCCGCACGTCCGCGAGGGCAGCGCCGATCGCCGTCGTCGCCGTGTTCGACTTCGGGGCCAGCGCCAGCGCGATCGTCGCGTGCGACAGGGTCAGCGCCGCCTCCGGGAAGCCGATCATCGCGACCGCCTGCGCCGCGGCCACCGCCAGCGGCAGCGCGTTCGGATCCGCCAGCCCGATGTCCTCGCTCGCCGAGATCATCAGGCGCCGCGCGATGAACCGCGGGTCCTCCCCCGCCTCGATCATCCGCGCCAGGTAGTGCAGGGCCGCGTCCACGTCGGAGCCGCGGATCGACTTGATCAGGGCGCTCGCCACGTCGTAGTGCTGGTCGCCGTCCCGGTCGTACTTCACGGCAGCCCGGTCGACGGTCTCCTCCACCGTCCCCAGCGTGATCTCGTCCTCGCCCTTGGCGAGGGCCGCCCCCGCGGCCGCCTCCAGCGCCGTCAGCGCCCGCCGGGCGTCCCCGCCCGCGATCCGCAGCAGGTGCGCCTCGGCGTCCTCCGGCAGCGACACCGCGCCGCCGAGCCCCCGCTCCTCGGCCAGAGCCCGGTGCAGGAGCCCGCTCAGGTCCCCGTCGGAGAGCGGCTCCAGCGTCAGCAGCAGCGAGCGCGACAGCAGGGGGGAGATCACCGAGAAGTACGGGTTCTCGGTCGTCGCCGCGATCAGGGTCACCCAGCGGTTCTCGACGGCCGGGAGCAGCGAGTCCTGCTGCGCCTTGCTGAAGCGGTGGATCTCGTCGAGGAAGAGGACGGTCTCCTTGCCGTAGCCGCCGGCGGCGCGCCGGGCGCCCTCGATGACGGCCCGGACCTCCTTGACTCCGGCGGTGATCGCGGACAGCTCCACGAAGCGCTTCTTCGTCGCCTGGCTCACCACGTACGCCAGGGTCGTCTTGCCGGTGCCGGGCGGGCCCCACAGGATCACCGACGAGGAACCGGCCGGGCCGCCCGCACCCTCGCCGACGAGCCGCCGCAGCGGCGAGCCCGGCTTCAGCAGGTGCTGCTGCCCGACGACCTCGTCCAGGTTGCGCGGGCGCATCCGGACGGCGAGCGGGGAGGCCGCCGGGTCCTTCTCCGCGCGGTCTTCGGCTGCGGCGGTGAACAGGTCTGGTTCCACACGGGAAGCCTATGCGCTCGCGCCGACAGCCCGGGCGGGCTCAGGAGGTCCAGAACTCCCACCAGCGGGTCAGGATCAGCATGCCGATGATCCCGATGTGCAGCACCGGCAGCACCCAGGTGAACTCGTCGAGGAAGTTCCGCAGCCAGGCCGGCGCCGGCAGCAGTCCCTCGCGGACGTTGTGCGCGGTGACGTACCAGAACATCAGGATGGTGGCGACCCAGGCCAGGCAGCACCACAGGCAGAGGGCGCTGATGCTGTACAGCGACTGGTACGTCAGCCAGGCGCAGAAGACGACGCCGAAGAGGGTGCCGGCGTTGAAGGTGAGCCAGTACCAGCGGCGGAAGCGGGCGCCGGCCAGGACGCTCATGCCGACGCAGATCACGATGCCGTAGGCGACGAGCCCGAGCATCGGGTTCGGGAAGCCGAACACCGACGCCTGCTCGCTCTTCATGATGTTGCCGCAGGAGACGATGGGGTTCAGGCTGCACCCGGGAGTGAAGTTCGGGTCCTCCAGCAGCTTGAACTTGTCGATCGTGATCACCCAGGCCGCCAGCAGCCCGGCCGCGCCGGTGATCACCAGCAGCCAGGCCAGGGCCCTGCTCGCGCCGACGGTCCGCACGGTCTTGTCGCCTGTAGTCGTCGTCATGCGCTGCATTCTGCCGCACGGTCCTGTGCGGCCCTCCGGGCGGTAACCGCGTGCGGCCCCGGTCGTTGTCCGGTCAGCTGCTCCCCGACGGTGCGGGGATGACCCGGAAATGTACGCCTTCGAGACGAACGCCGGCGCATGCTCCCCGCCCTCGCGGGGTTCGAGGCCGGACGGCAGTCGCCGTCCGGCCTCGACACATCATGCGAGCTTCGTGCGCACGCTCTCGACCAGGGCGTCCAGCGGGACGGCCGTCTGCTCGCCGGACTCCATGTCCTTGAGCTGGACGACGCCCTCGGCGAGGTCGCGGTCCCCCGCGACGACGGCGAGGCGGGCGCCCGAGCGGTTGGCGTCCTTCATGGCGCCCTTGAGGCCCTTGCCGCCGTACGACATGTCCGCGGACACTCCGGCCCGTCGCAACTCGGTGACCAGGCCGAACACGGTCGGCTTCGCGTCGCCCAGCGCGACGGCGAAGACATCGGTGGTCCGGGCGATGTCCAGCTCGACGCCCTCGGCCTCCAGGGCCAGGACGGTGCGGTCCACGCCGAGCGCCCAGCCCACTGACGGCAGTGCCGGGCCGCCGATCATCTCGGACAGGCCGTCGTAGCGGCCTCCGCCGCCGACCGCGGACTGCGAGCCCAGGCCACCGTGGACGAACTCGAAGGTGGTGCGGGTGTAGTAGTCCAGCCCGCGGACCAGCTTCGGGTCGTCCTCGAAGACGACGCCGGCCGCGGTGACGAGCGCGCGCACCTCCTCGTGGTACGCCTTGCACGCGTCGCAGAGGTAGTCGCGCAGCAGCGGGGCGTCGGCGAGCTGCTTCTGGACTTCGGGCCGCTTGTCGTCGAGGACCCGCAGCGGGTTGATCTCGGCGCGGCGGAGGGTCTCCTCGTCCAGGTCGAGCCCGCGCAGGAAGGCCTGGAGGGTCTCGCGGTACGCGGGACGGCACTCCTTGTCGCCCAGGGAGTTCAGCAGGATCCGGAAGTTCTTCAGCCCCAGCGAGCGGTAGGCCTGGTCGGCCAGGATGATGAGCTCGGCGTCCAGGGCGGGGTCCTCGGCTCCGATCGCCTCGGCGCCGACCTGCGAGAAGTGGCGGTAGCGGCCGGCCTGGGCGCGCTCGTAGCGGTAGTACGAACCGGAGTAGTAGAGCTTGACCGGCAGGTTGCCCTGCTTGTGGAGGTTGGCCTCCAGGGCCGCGCGCAGCACGGACGCAGTGCCCTCGGGGCGCAGCGCGAGCTTGTCGCCCCCGCGGGTCGTGAGGGTGTACATCTCCTTGGACACGATGTCCGTGGACTCGCCGACGCCGCGGGAGAACAGCTCGACGTTCTCGAAGCCCGGGGTCTCCACGTATCCGTAGCCGGAGTTGCGCAGGGGCGCGGCGATGGCCTCGCGGACCGCCAGGAACTTGGCCGAGCGGGGCGGGATCAGGTCGTACGTGCCCTTGGGGGCCTTGAAGGTGCTCACGAAAGTCTCGTCACATTCCTCGTCGTGGAGCGGCCGTGGGGTCCGCTGCCAGGCCGGCGGCAACCTCCCGCAGGTACGGGTTGGTCGCGCGCTCGCGGCCGATGGTGGTCTGGGGACCGTGGCCGGACAGCACCACGGTCGAGTCGTCGAGCGGCAGGCACACGCGGGCCAGCGACTCGAGCATCTCGGCGTGGGAGCCGCCGGGCAGGTCGGTGCGTCCGATGGAGCCGGCGAAGAGGAGGTCGCCCGAGAAGAACACCGGCGGGATGTCCGCCTGCTCGGGCATCCGGAAGGTCACCGACCCCTTGGTATGGCCGGGCGCGTGCGCCACCGTGAAGTCGAGGCCGGCGAGCTTCAGCCCGGCGCCGTCGGTGAGCTCGCGGACGTCGTCCGGCTCGCCGATGGCCAGCTCGCCCATGAGCGGCATCCCGATGGAGCGGCCGAGGGCCTTCTCCGGGTCGCTCATCATGTAGCGGTCCTCGGGGTGGATCCAGGCCGGCACGTCGTGCGCTCCGCACACCGGGACGACGGAGGCCACGTGGTCGATGTGGCCGTGGGTGAGGACGACGGCCACGGGCTTGAGGCGGTGCTTGCGGAGGGTCTCCTCGACGCCCTGGGCGGCCTGGTGGCCCGGGTCGATGATCACGCACTCCTCGCCTGCGGCGGGGGCGACCACGTAGCAGTTGGTCCCCCAGGCCCCGGCGGGGAACCCGGCAATCAGCACGTTCGTCCTCATTCTTCGTCCGGCGGGAGCTGCAGCTGCGGTGGTTGTCCGCCAATGCTGCTGCTCAGAGCCTACCGGCGCGGCTCGTTCCACAGCGAACCCATATACGGTACGGCCATACCGTGCCCGGACAGCGGTACCAGACACGCACAAGGAGACGACCCGGTGGTCACGAGCGATCAGCGGCGGCGACAGCTCGCCAGGGAGAAGTTCGAGCGTCAGCAGAAGCGGCGCGCCGAGGCCCGGCGCAAGGCGCGGCAGCGGGCGGTCATCACGGGCGCGGCGGCGGCCGTGGTGGCCGCGACGCTGGTCGGCCTGGTGGTGGGCGGGGTGTTCGACTCCGGCAAGAAGGACGGGGCGGCGGACCCGGCGGCGGACCCGACGGCGTCGGCGAGCCCGAAGGCATCCCCGGCGCCCGCGATGGCGATCGACCAGAAGGCCAAGTACACCTTCGCGCTGAAGACGAGCGCGGGTGAGGTCAAGGTCGAGATGGACGCGGCCAAGACTCCGGAGACCGTCAACTCGTTCAAGGCGCTGGCGGACAAGGGCTTCTTCGACAACACGAAGTGCCACCGCCTGACCACCTCGGGGATCTACGTGCTCCAGTGCGGCGACCCGGAGGGGACCGGCATGGGCGGCCCGGGCTACACGATCGCGGACGAGAACCTGGACGCGCTGGGCAAGCCGAACGAGCAGGGCCAGGTGGTCTACCCGGCGGGCACGGTGGCGATGGCGAACACGGGCCGGCCGAACAGCGGCGGCAGCCAGTTCTTCCTGGTCTACAAGGACAGCCCGCTGGCGCCCTCGTACACGCCGTTCGGCAGGATCGACGCGGGGGGCATGAAGGCGCTGGAGGAGGTCGCCAAGGCGGGCACCGCAGACGGCGGCCAGGACGGGGCCCCGAAGACCCCGGTGACCATCGAGAAGGGCACCGTCACCCGGAACTGACGGGGGCGGCGGCGCCGCGTCCGGCCGGCCCCGCGCCCGTGCGGCGATATTCGTCGTGCGGGATGCGGACAGCCGGCCCGGCGGTCGCCTATGTTGGCGTTGTGCAGGGCGGGTGCTGCCCGCCCGAGGAAACTGTGGACGATGCCCAGGGGGTGACCCCCTTTGCAGGCATCAGGTGGAGGAGGCGCTGTGAGCAGCGACCCGTGGGGCCGCGTCGACGAGACGGGCACCGTGTACGTGCGTACTGCCGAGGGGGAGAAGGTCGTCGGCTCGTGGCAGGCGGGCACCCCCGAGGAGGCCCTGGCCTACTTCGAGCGCAAGTACGAGGGCCTGGTGGTCGAGATCGGCCTCCTCGAGCGGCGGGTGCGGACCACCGACCTGTCCGCCAAGGACGCGCAGACGGCGATCGACCACCTGCGCACGCAGGTGGACGAGCACCACGCCGTCGGCGACCTGGACGCGCTGCGCGTCCGGCTGGACAAGCTGGTCGCGACGGTCGAGGCGAGGCGCGAGGAGCGCCGGGCGCAGAAGGCCCGCCAGGCCGACGAGGCCCGCACGGCCAAGGAGGCCCTGGTGGCCGAGGCCGAGGAGCTGGCGCAGAGCGACCAGTGGCGCTCGGCGGGCGAGCGGCTCCGCGCCCTGGTGGACACCTGGAAGGGCCTGCCGCGGCTGGACCGCAAGTCGGACGACGAGCTGTGGCACCGCTTCTCGCACGCCCGCTCCGCCTTCTCCAAGCGCCGCAAGGCGCACTTCGCCGCACTGGACGCGCAGCGCGAGGACGCCCGCAAGGTGAAGGAGAAGCTGGTCGCCGAGGCGGAGGCGCTGTCGGGGTCGACGGACTGGGGTCCGACGGCCGCGCGGTACCGCGAGCTGATGGCCGACTGGAAGGCGGCGGGCCGGGCGCAGCGCGAGGCCGAGGACGACCTGTGGAACCGTTTCCGCGGTGCGCAGGACGTGTTCTTCGCGGCGCGCAGCGAGGTGTTCGCCGAGCGCGACGCCGAGCAGGTGGAGAACCTCAGGCTGAAGGAGGAGCTGGCCGAGGAGGCCGAGAAGCTCGTCCCCGTGACGGACCTGAAGGCGGCCCGGGCCGCGTTCCGGTCGGTCAACGAGCGCTGGGAGGCCGTCGGCCACGTGCCGCGGGACGCCCGGGCCAAGGTCGAGGGCCGCATGCACGCCGTCGAGCGGGCGATCCAGGAGGCCGAGGAGGGCGAGTGGCGCCGGACGAACCCGGAGGCGCGGGCCCGTGCGGCCGGCCTGACGGGCCAGCTCCAGGCGGCGGTCGACAAGCTGCGTGCGCAGATCGACGCGGCGCGCGCGGCGGGCAACAACGCGAAGGCCGACAAGCTGGCGCGTGAGCTGGAGGGCCGGCAGGCGCTGCTGGACCAGGCGCTGAAGGGCCTGGAGGAGTTCGGCGGCTGAGGCGCGAAGCCCCGGAACAGCGGCGAGCCCCGGTACGCACCGCGTACCGGGGCTCGCCCGTGTCCGGCGGTGCTACGGCCTGCGGGCCGAGGTGACGCGGTAGACGTCGTAGACGCCCTCGACGCCGCGCACGGCCTTCAGGACGTGTCCCAGGTGCTTCGGGTCGCCCATCTCGAAGGTGAACCGGGAGGTGGCCACCCGGTCGCGGGAGGTCTGGACGGCCGCGGAGAGGATGTTCACGTGCTGGTCCGACAGGACCCGGGTGACGTCCGAGAGCAGGCGGGAGCGGTCCAGGGCCTCGACCTGGATGGCGACGAGGAAGACCGAGGACTGGGTGGGCGCCCACTCGACTTCGAGGATCCGCTCGGGCTGCTGGGAGAGCGAGTCGACGTTGACGCAGTCCGCGCGGTGAACCGATACGCCACTGCCGCGGGTGACGAACCCGATGATCGGGTCGCCGGGCACGGGGGTGCAGCAGCGGGCGAGCTTGACCCACACGTCGTCGACGCCCTTGACGACCACGCCCGGGTCGGCGCTGCCGCGCCGCTTGGTGCGGGCGCGGGACGGCGGGACGCTCTCCTCGATGTCCTCGTTGGCCGCCTCCTCGCCGCCGAGGGCCTGGACGAGCTTCTGGACGACGCCCTGCGCGGCCACGTGGCCCTCGCCGATCGCGGCGTAGAGGGACGAGATGTCGGGGTAGCGCATCTCGTGCGCGAGGGTGACGAGGGAGTCGCCGGTCAGGATGCGCTGGATCGGCAGGTTCTGCTTGCGCATGGCCCGTGCGATGGCGTCCTTGCCGTGCTCGATGGCCTCGTCGCGGCGCTCCTTGGAGAACCAGGCGCGGATCTTGTTGCGGGCGCGCGGCGACTTGACGAAGCCGAGCCAGTCGCGGGACGGTCCGGCGCCTTCGGCCTTGGAGGTGAAGACCTCGACGAGGTCGCCGTTGTCGAGGGTGGACTCCAGGGGGACGAGGCGGCCGTTGACGCGGGCGCCTATGGTCCGGTGGCCGACCTCGGTGTGGACGGCGTACGCGAAGTCGACGGGGGTGGCCCCGGCGGGCAGGGCGATGACGTCGCCCTTCGGGGTGAAGACGAAGACCTCGTTGCGGGAGAGGTCGAAGCGCAGCGAGTCGAGGAACTCGCCGGGGTCCTCGGTCTCCTTCTGCCAGTCGAGGAGCTGGCGCAGCCAGGCCATGTCGTTGACGGTGTCCTGTCCGGCGGTGCCCTTGGCGGCCTGCGGGACGTCCGTGCGGATCTTGGAGGCTCCGGCGACGGTCTGCTGCTTGTACTTCCAGTGCGCGGCGATGCCGTACTCGGCGCGGCGGTGCATGTCGAAGGTGCGGATCTGCAGTTCGACGGGCTTGCCGCCCGGGCCGATGACCGTGGTGTGGAGCGACTGGTACATGTTGAACTTGGGCATCGCGATGTAGTCCTTGAACCGCCCCGGAACCGGGTTCCAGCGGGCGTGGACGGTGCCCAGTGCCGCGTAGCAGTCGCGGACGGTGTCGACGAGGACGCGGATGCCGACCAGGTCGTAGATCTCCGCGAAGTCGCGGCCGCGGACGATCATCTTCTGGTAGACGCTGTAGTAGTGCTTGGGGCGGCCGGTGACGGTGGCCTTGATGCGCGCCGCCCGGAGGTCGGTCTGGACCTCGTCGATGACGACGGCGAGGTACTCGTCCCGCTTGGGGGCGCGCTCGGCGACCAGCCGGACGATCTCGTCGTACATCTTGGGGTAGAGGATCGCGAAGGAGAGGTCCTCCAGCTCCCACTTGATCGTGTTCATGCCCAGGCGGTGGGCGAGCGGGGCGTAGATCTCCAGGGTCTCGCGGGCCTTCTTCTCCTGCTTCTCCCGCTTGAGGTAGCGCATGGTGCGCATGTTGTGCAGGCGGTCGGCGAGCTTGATGACGAGGACGCGCGGGTCCTTCGCCATGGCGACGACCATCTTGCGGACGGTCTCGGCCTGTGCCGCCTCGCCGAACTTGACCCGGTCCAGCTTGGTGACGCCGTCGACGAGGAGGGTGACCGCGTCGCCGAAGTCGCGCCGCAGGTCCTCCAGCCCGTAGTCGGTGTCCTCGACGGTGTCGTGGAGCAGGCCGGCCATCAGGGTGGCCGGGTCCATGCCGAGCTCGGCGAGGATCGTGGTCACCGCGAGCGGGTGGGTGATGTACGGGTCGCCGCTCTTGCGCTTCTGGCCTCGGTGCCAGCGCTCGGCGACCTGGTACGCCTGCTCGATCTGCCGCAGCGTGGCCGTCTCGATCTTGGGGTCGTTGCTGCGGACGATGCGCAGGAGGGGTTCCAGCACCGGGTTGTACGGGTTGGAACGCTGGACGCCGAGGCGGGCGAGCCGGGCCCGGACGCGGTTGGACGACCCTGCGGACTTCGCCGGCGCGGGCCGGGTGTGCGCGGGCTTCGCGGGCTTGGCGGGCGGCGCCGGCGGGGGCGTGGCGGGGGGCGCCGCGGCACGGTCGGCCTGCGGGTCGGGCTGCGCGGCGGAGAGTGGCTGGACCTCGTCTGGCAAGAGCGCTCCTCTGGGCGTCCCCCCGGGCGGAGTCCGGGGGAGGATCCGGTGCCCCGGTCAGGTCCGGATAACCAATGGTAGCGAGGGTTCCGCCGGCCCGTTCCCCGGCCCGGGCGGCGTACGCCCGGCCCGGGTCGGAGCGGCCCGGAAACGGCGGAGCGGCGGGTTCCCCGGCAAGGCCCGGGGAAACCCGCCGCTCGGCGGACGGGGGGCGTCGTGCGCGCCCGTCAGATGGTGAGCAGCGCTTCCAGCGGTGCGCCGGCCAGACCCTCCACCAGCCGCGCGCGGCCGGTCAGGAAGGACAGCTCCATGAGCACCGCCACACCGGCGACGTCGGCGCCGGCCCGGCGGATCAGCGACAGCGAGGCCTCGGCGGTGCCGCCGGTGGCCAGGACGTCGTCGATGACCATGACCCGGTCGCCGGGCCTCAGGTCCTCGGCGTGCACCTCGATCTCCGCGGTGCCGTACTCCAGCTCGTAGGCCTGCGCGAGGGTCGCGCCCGGCAGCTTGCCGGCCTTGCGGACGGGGACGAAGCCGACGCCCGCCTGCACGGCGACGGGGGCCGCGAGGATGAAGCCGCGCGCCTCCAGGCCGACGATCTTCGTGGCTCCGTAGCGGGCGGCCAGGCCCGCGAGGGTGTCCGTCAGCGCGGCGAACGCCAGCGGGTCGGCCAGCAGCGGCGTGATGTCCTTGAACACCACGCCCGGCTTCGGGTAGTCCGGGATGTCCTTGATCCGGGCGAGCAGCAGCTCGCGGACCTCGGCGGCCGCCGGGCTCACCGGCGCCGCTCCGCCCGGCCCTGCGCCACGATCTGCGGGGCCTCGCCCGAGCCGTACGACTCCTCGTCCTCGGCGGAGCCGCCCTTGGCCGCGCCTGCGGCCCGCTTGGCGAGGACCCGCTTGCGCAGGGCCTTGATCGCCGGCTCGCGCTCCTTGAGGTCGACGACCAGCGGGGTCGCGATGAAGATCGAGGAGTACGCGCCGGCCGCGAGGCCGACGAACAGCGACAGCGAGATGTCGTTCAGCATGCCCGCGCCCAGGAAGCCGCCGCCGATGAACAGCAGGCCGGCGACCGGCAGCAGTGCGACGACCGTGGTGTTGATGGAGCGCACCAGGGTGCCGTTGATGCTGCGGTTGGCGACCTCGCCATAGGTGTAGCGGGTCTGCTTCGTGATGTCCTTCGAGCTCTCCTTCAGTCCGTCGAAGACGACGACGGTGTCGTAGAGGGAGTAGCCGAGGATGGTCAGCAGACCGATCACGGTGCCCGGGGTGACCTCGAAGCCGACGAGGGCGTAGATGCCGACGGTGATCGTGAGGTCGTGGATCAGGGCGATCAGCGCGGCGACCGCCATCCGCCACTCGAAGGCGATGGCGAGGTAGATCACCACGAGGATCATGAAGACGCCGAGGCCGGTCCAGGCCTTGTTCGCGATCTGCTCGCCCCAGCTCGGGCCGACCAGGTCCGCGTTGATGTCCTGCTCCGGCATCTTCAGGCCGGTCGCCAGCTCCCTCTTGACGTCGGCGGCGGAGTCGGTGTCCAGGCTCGCGATCTGGATGCGCAGCGTGCCGTTGCCGAGCTTCTGCACGATCGCCTCGTGGCCGGAGGCCTCCTTGGCGAGTTCACGGGCCTTGGTGTCGGAGACGGTGGTCTTGCCGGTCGTGAAGACGGCACCGCCCTTGAACTCGATGCCCATGTTGAGGCCCTGGACGGCCAGGGCCACGATCGCCGTGATGGTGATCAGGATGGAAACGCCGTACCAGACGAAGCGCTTGCCGACGAAGTCGTACCCGACCTCGCCGCGGTACAGCTTGGCGCCGAGATCTCCCAGCTTCGACATCTCTCACGCCTCCTTTGCGTCGACGGGAGCGGTGACGGGGCCGGTGCGGCGGGACCGGCGCAGCGGCGGCTTGGCGCCGAGCCGCTTCGGGTCGAGTCCGGACCAGGGGTGACCGCTGGAGAAGAACTTCGTACGGGCCAGCAGCGTCATGATCGGCTTGGTGAAGAGGAACACCACGACCACGTCGAGCAGGGTGGTCAGGCCGAGCGTGAAGGCGAAGCCCTGCACCTTGCCGACGGTGACGACGAACAGCACCGCGGCGGCGAGGAACGACACGAAGTCGGACACCAGGATGGTGCGCCGGGCGCGCGGCCAGGCCCGCTCGACGGCGGGGCGCAGGGTGCGGCCCTCGCGGATCTCGTCGCGGATGCGCTCGAAGTACACGATGAACGAGTCCGCGGTGATGCCGATCGCGACGATGGCACCGCAGACGGCGGGCAGGTTCAGCGCGAAGCCGATCGCCTTCCCGAGCAGCGCCATGAGCGTGTACGTGAGGATCGCGGAGACCATCAGGCTGACGATGGCGATCAGGGACAGGCCCCGGTAGTACACGAGCAGGTAGACGACCACGAGGAACAGGCCGATGGCGCCGGCGATGAGGCCGGCCTTCAGCTGCTCGCCGCCGAGCGCGGCGGTGACGGTGGTGACGCTGTCCTCCTGGAAGGACAGCGGCAGGGCGCCGTAGGAGAGCATGTTGCCCAGGTCCTGCGCGGACTGCTGGGTGAAGCCGCCGGAGATCTCGGCGTTGCCGCCGGTCAGCGCCTGGCTGACGGACGGGTCGGAGATGACCTGGCCGTCGAGCACGATCGCGAACTGGTTCTGCGGGGGCTGCTTGGTGGCGAGCTCACCGGTGATCTTGGCGAACTTGTCGGCGCCCTTGTCGGTGAACTCCATCGTGACGATCCACATGCCGCGCTGCGGGTCGACGACGCCCTTGGCGTCCTTGACGTCCGTACCGGCGACACCGGCCGGTCCGAGGATCCACTTGCCCCACGCGTCGCCGCGCTGGCCGCAGGCCACCGTCGGCTCCTCGGGCTTGGCCTCCTTGCCGGCGGCGGCGCGCTGCGCCTCGTCGGTGCAGTCCAGTGCGGCGAACTTGGCCTGGAGGTCCGCCACGGCCGCATCCGCGGCCGACGGGGTCGGGGCGGGGGACGGGGCGGCCTTGTTGTCGTCTGCCTTCTTCGACTCGCTCGCCGACGGCGAGGGAGAGGCCGTGGCGGCGGGGGCCTTGAGGGCCTCGCTGAGCGCACGGCCCTGGGAAGTGGCGCTGGACGACGGGGTTGCCGACGCGCTGGGCTTGGAGCTGCCCTCGGCCTTGGGGGCGCCGGAGGGGCTGGCGGACGGGCTCGGCGCGGTCTCGGGCGCCGCAGGGGCGCCGTCGGCGAACGCCAGGACCGGTCGGAAGTAGAGCTGGGCGGTGGTGCCGACCTGCTCGCGGGCCTGCTTCTCGTTCGTCCCCTTGGGGATGTTCACGATGATGTGGTCGCGGCCCTGGGTCTGGACCTCGGCCTCCGAGACGCCGAGACCGTTGACGCGGCGCTCGATGATGCCGACCGCCGTGTTCATGTTGGTCTCGTTGATCGCGTCCGGCTTGCCCGGCTCGCTCTTGGCCTTGAGCGTGATGCTCGTGCCGCCCGCGAGGTCGATGCCGAGCCGGGGCGTCGTCTGCTTCGTGAGGAACATCCCCGCGGTGAGCGCCACCATCGCGATCAGGATGACCGCCAGGGCGCGCCCCGGCCTCCCCTGCGCCCCCGTGGGCCGCCGGCCCTTCTTCGGTGCTGCCACCTTGTCGTTTCTCCCTGTCCAACCGTCCCGCGCCGGGTCAGCGCGCGGACGGCCACGAAATGTGTGGTGGGGACCCCTGCCCCCCGCAGAAGTGTCACAAGCGGGACCGCGCGGCCGCCGGTCGGGCGGTCCCGCGGTCCCGGCCGCGCGTTACTTCGCGCCGCCCTCGCCGTCTGCCTTGCCGTCGGCGTCCTTCTTGCCCAGGTCGAGCTTGGGCTCCTCGGCCGCGTCCTGCTTCGCCGGGCCGGTCTCCGGGGCCTCGGCCCCGTCCCGGGTCAGGGACGAGATGTCGTCGGGGACGACGGGCGAGTCCGCGTCGGCCGGGGCCGCGGTGCCGTGGACGATGCGGTTGTACTCGTCGTCCTCCAGAACCGCCGCGATGGACATCTTCGCGTAGATCGCGTGGACGCCGGGGGCCACCTCGAGGGTGACGGTGTCCTCGCCGAGCTCCTTGACCGTGGCGTACATGCCGCCGATGGTGCGGACGCCGGTACCGGGCGTCATGGTGTCGCGCATCTGCGCGGCCTGCTGCTGCTTCTTCTTCGCGGAGCGCGTCATCAGGAACATCGCCCCGATGAGCACAATGAACGGGAGGAGGGTCACGAGATTCACGGGACGGAGATCCTTCGCACGACCGCTCGGGAGACGGCCTATTTCTACGGGGGTGGGCACGCCGACCCGAAGGGTCGGCATCGGCGGAGTCTAGGCGAGTCCGCACCGATGGAACAACGCCCAGCATGGCACCGCAGTTCCCGGCCGGGCCAACCTCCGCGCCGTCACACTCCGAACAGGCCCTGCTGCCCGCCCGATCCGGTCCCGCCGTGCTGCGGCGGGACAAGTCCCAGGTGAGCCCATGCGGCGGGGGTCGCGACCCGGCCGCGGGGAGTGCGTGCGAGGAGGCCCTCGCGGACGAGGAACGGCTCGGCGACCTCCTCGACGGTCTCGCGCTCCTCGCCGACGGCGACGGCGAGGGTGGACAGGCCGACGGGCCCGCCGCCGAACAGCTTCAGCAGGGCCTCCAGCACGGCCCGGTCCAGCCGGTCCAGGCCCCGCCCGTCGACCTCGTACACCTGCAGGGCGGTGGCGGCCACCTCGCGGGTGATCACCCCGTCCGCCCTGACCTGGGCGTAGTCGCGGACGCGGCGCAGCAGGCGGTTCGCGATGCGGGGGGTGCCGCGGGAGCGGCCGGCGATCTCGGCGGCACCGGCCGGGTCGATCTCCACGTCGAGGAGTCCGGCGGACCGGTGGATGACCCTTTCGAGTTCCTCGGGGGCGTAGAACTCCATGTGCCCGGTGAAGCCGAAGCGGTCGCGCAGCGGCGGCGGGAGGAGGCCGGCCCGGGTGGTCGCCCCGACGAGGGTGAAGGGGGGCAGTTCCAGGGGGATCGCGGTGGCGCCGGGGCCCTTGCCGACGATGACGTCGACGCGGAAGTCCTCCATGGCCATGTAGAGCATCTCCTCGGCGGGCCGGGACATGCGGTGGATCTCGTCGAGGAAGAGGACCTCGCCCTCCTGGAGGGAGGAGAGGATCGCGGCGAGGTCGCCTGCGTGCTGGATGGCCGGGCCCGAGGTGATGCGGATCGGGGCGCCCATCTCCGCCGCGATGATCATCGAGAGGGTGGTCTTGCCGAGGCCGGGGGCGCCCGAGAGCAGGACGTGGTCGGCGGTGGCCCCGCGCTGCCTGGCAGCCTTCAGGACGAGGTCCAGCTGCTGGCGGACCTTCTCCTGGCCGACGAACTCGCCGAGGTCCTTCGGCCGCAGGGCCGCCTCGACGGCGGTGTCCTCGCCGTCCGCCGCCGGCGCGACAATGCGGTCGGTGTCGTCGTCCCAGTTCACGGTGTCAGTCTGCCTTCTCGGTGCGTACGGGGGGCTGCGGCCGGTCAGCGGGCGCGGTTGAGGGACTGCAGGGCGGCGCGCAGCAGCTGCGGGACGGGCGCGGAGCCGTTCTCGGCGATGGCGGCCTCGGCCTGCGGGGTGACGGCGGCGACCGCCTCCTCGGCCTCGCGCGAGGCGTAGCCGAGCCCCATGAGCGCGGCGGAGAGCTGCTCGGTCCAGGCGGCGGGGCCGGCGGCGGCGCGCTGCGCGCCGACGAGGGCGCCAGTGCCGGCGGGGGCGCCGAGCTTGCCCTTGAGTTCGAGGAGGAGCTTCTGGGCGCCCTTCTTGCCGATGCCGGGGACGGCGGTGAGGGCCTTCTCGTCGCCGGTCTCGACGGCGCGGCGCAGCGCGTCGGGGCTGTGGACGCCGAGCATGGCCTGGGCGAGGCGCGGTCCGACCCCGCTGGCGGTCTGGAGGAGTTCGAAGACCTGGCGCTCGTCGTCGTCGGCGAAGCCGTACAGGGTGAGGGAGTCCTCGCGGACCACGAGGGAGGTGGCCAGCCGGGCGGGTTCCCCGATGCGCAGGCCGGCGATGGTGCCCGGGGTGCACTGCACGGCCATGCCCACTCCCCCGACCTCGACGACGGCGAGGGAGGGGGTGAGGGCGGCGACCGGGCCGCTGACGAAGGCGATCATCGGGTTCGGCCTTTCGGGGTGTGCAGGGCGACCGCCTGCTGGAGGCGGTTCTGGGCGGGTGCCCGCCAGATGTGGCAGATGGCGAGCGCGAGGGCGTCCGCCGCGTCGGCCGGCTTCGGCGGGGCGGCGAGCCGCAGCAGCCGGGTGACCATGGCGCCGACCTGGGCCTTGTCGGCCCGGCCGGAGCCGGTGACGGCGGCCTTGACCTCGCTGGGGGTGTGCAGGGCGACCGGTATGCCGCGGCGGGCCGCACACAGCATGGCAACGGCGCTGGCCTGCGCGGTGCCCATGACGGTGCTGACGTTGTGCTGGCTGAAGACCCGCTCCACGGCGACGACTTCGGGCCGGTGCTCGTCGAGCCACTGCTCGATGCCGCGCTCGACGGCGACGAGGCGGTCGCCGAGCTCGGCGTCGACCGGGGTGCGGACGACGCCCACTCCGCGCATGGTCAGGGCCCGGCCCGCGACGCCTTCCACCACGCCGACGCCGCAGCGGGTCAGTCCCGGGTCCACACCGAGTACGCGCACCGCACCCCCTCCTCGGATCCACCTGTCGGTGCAGGCTACCCGGTGGCGCCGACAACGCAGCGGGCCGACGGGGTGTGTTCCCGTCGGCCCGGCTGACCTGCGGTGGGCGGTGGACGCCGGTCAGGCGTCGACCTTCTCCATGACCTCGTCCGAGACGTCGAAGTTGGCGAAGACGTTCTGGACGTCGTCGCTGTCCTCCAGCGCGTCGATCAGCTTGAAGATCTTGCGCGCGCCCTCTTCGTCGAGCTCGACCTGCATGGTCGGGACGAAGCTGGAGTCGGCCGAGTCGTAGTCGATGCCCGCCTCCTGGAGCGCGGTGCGGACCGCGACCAGGTCGGTGGCCTCGCTGATGATCTCGAACGTGTCGCCGTTGTCGTTGACCTCTTCGGCGCCGGCGTCGAGGACGGCGCCGAGGACGTCGTCCTCGCTCAGCCCGCCCTTGGGCAGGATGATGACGCCCTTGCGGTTGAACAGGTACGAGACCGAGCCCGGGTCGGCCATGGAGCCGCCGTTGCGGGTCATGGCGACGCGGACGTCGGAGGCGGCGCGGTTGCGGTTGTCGGTGAGGCACTCGATGAGGACCGCGACGCCGTTGGGGCCGTAGCCCTCGTACATGATCGTCTCGTAGTCCACGCCGCCGGCCTCGAGGCCGCCGCCGCGCTTGACCGCGGAGTCGATGTTCTTGTTCGGGACGGACTGCTTCTTGGCCTTCTGGATGGCGTCGAAGAGCGTCGGGTTGCCCTCGGGGTCGGCGCCGCCCATGCGGGCCGCGACCTCGATGTTCTTGATCAGCTTCGCGAAGAGCTTGCCGCGCTTGGCATCGATCACGGCCTTCTTGTGCTTCGTCGTAGCCCATTTAGAGTGGCCGGACATCCGCCTGTCTCCTTCGCGTAACCAATGGTGTTCGCTCCTGATCCTACCGGGAGCCGCTCACAGCCCCGCGCGCACCATGTCGACGAAGTAGGCGTGCACGCGGTCGTCTCCGGTCAGCTCCGGGTGGAACGACGTGGCCAGCACGCTGCCCTGGCGCACGGCCACCGTGTGGCCGTCGTACGTGGCCAGGACCTGCACCTCGGCGCCGACGGACTCCACCCAGGGGGCGCGGATGAAGACGCCCTCGACGGGTCCGCCGCCGATGCCGGCGAAGTCGATCGACGCCTCGAAGGACTCGTTCTGCCGGCCGAAGGCGTTGCGGCGGACGATCATGTCGATGCCGCCGAGCGTCTCCTGGTCCTCGCGGCCGTCGAGCAGCTTGTCGGCGAGCATGATCATGCCGGCGCAGGTGCCGTACACGGGCATGCCGCCGCGGACGCGCTCGCGCAGCGGCTCCAGCATGCCGAAGAGGACGGCGAGCTTCGACATGGTCGTCGACTCGCCGCCGGGGATCACCAGGGCGTCGACCTCGGCGAGCTCCTCGGGGCGCCGGACCGGCCTGGCCACGGCGTCCGCCGCGGCCAGGGCGATCAGGTGCTCCCGTACGTCGCCCTGGAGGGCCAGGACACCGATGACGGGGGGGTTGCTCATGGTCGTGGTGCCTTACCAGCCGCGGTTGGCGTAGCGCTCGGCCTCGGGCAGCGTGTCGCAGTTGATGCCGACCATGGCCTCGCCCAGGTTGCGGGAGGCGTCCGCGATGACCTTCGGGTCGTCGAAGAAGGTGGTGGCCTTCACGATGGCGGCGGCGCGCTTGGCCGGGTCGCCCGACTTGAAGATGCCGGAGCCGACGAACACGCCCTCGGCGCCGAGCTGGCGCATCAGGGCCGCGTCGGCCGGGGTGGCGACGCCGCCGGCGCTGAACAGCACCACGGGCAGCTTGCCGAGCTCGGCGACCTCCTTGACGAGCTCGTACGGGGCGCGCAGCTCCTTGGCGGCGGCGAACAGCTCGTTGTTGTCGAAGCCGCGCAGCTTGGCGATCTCGTTCTTGATCTGGCGCAGGTGGCGGACGGCCTCGACGACGTTGCCGGTGCCGGCCTCGCCCTTGGAGCGGATCATGGCCGCGCCCTCGGCGATGCGGCGCAGGGCCTCGCCCAGGTTGGTCGCACCGCAGACGAAGGGGGTGGTGAAGGCCCACTTGTCGGAGTGGTTGACCTCGTCGGCCGGGGTGAGGACCTCGGACTCGTCGATGTAGTCGACGCCGAGGGACTGCAGGACCTGGGCCTCGACGAAGTGGCCGATGCGGGACTTGGCCATGACCGGGATCGAGACCGCGCCGATGATCTCCTCGATCATGTTCGGGTCCGACATGCGGGCGACGCCGCCGTCCTTGCGGATGTCGGCGGGGACCCGCTCCAGCGCCATGACGGCGACGGCGCCGGCGTCCTCGGCGATCTTCGCCTGCTCGGCGTTGACCACGTCCATGATCACGCCGCCCTTGAGCTGCTCGGCCATGCCGCGCTTGACGCGGGCGGTGCCGGTCTCGGGGGACTGCGGGGTGGAGGGAAGCGTGCTCACGGATGACCTCACTGGAAGGGGAAGACGGGTGCTGCGGTGGTGCTCGACCGAGCAAACCGCCCCCGGCCAGTCCACCGCAAGGGCCAATGAGGAGCCGGTGGCCCCTTTCGACTTGGCCATTGGGTACAAGTGTCCCGGTCGCAGCAGCGCTACGGCCGGTCGGCAAGATCCACCGGGGGTTCGTCGTCCATCTCGAACGCCAGCGGGAACGGCGCGTGCCCGGCCAGCCGGAACCAGCGCACCTTGCGGTGCCGGCGCAGGGCCCGGGCCGCCCGTACGGCGTCGTTGTGGAACCGGCGGGCCATCGGCACCCGGCGCACCGCCGCGGCCAGCTCCTCCGCGGCCGCCTCCCCGCCGGGCGCCTCCCGGACCGCCTCGACCTGGGCCGCGTCCGCGAACACCGCGCGCAGCGCCTGGCTGAGCTCGCTCTCGGCGACCTCGCGGTGCTCCTCGTCGGCCTGGCGGGCGGCGTGCGCCGCCTCGTACAGCACGATCGAGGAGGCCGGGTCGAGGGCGCCGGACGCCGCCACCTCGATGACGACGGAGGAGCGCCGCAGCAGCTGGGCGTCCAGGGCGGCGCGCGCGGCGTCCATCCGCGAGTGGAGCCGGTCCAGGCGTCCGGCGGTCCAGCTCAGGTAGACCCCGACGACGGCGAGGGCCAGGGCGGTCCAGACAAGGGTTTCGATCACGGCCCGCGACTCTACCTCCCGCGGCGGGCCCCGCCGGCGGCCCGGGCGGCCCGGCCGGCCCGGGGGCCCGCGGACGTCAGGCGGAGGTGTCCCGGGTCAGCCCGAGACGGGTGCGCAGCGGCACCCGCTCGTCGGCGGCCACCGCGGACGCGCCGTCCGTGACCGTCTCGTACACGGCGAGGATGTCCGCGCCGACCGTCGACCAGTCGAAGCGCCGCACGTGCGCGGAGCCGCGCGCGCTGAGCTCCGCCCGGCGCGCCGGGTCGCGCAGCAGGGCCACGGCGGCCGCGGCGAGCGCGCCCGCGTCCTCGTTCGCGAACAGCTCGCCGGCCGCGCCCTGGTCGAGGACCTGGGCGAAGGCGTCCAGGTCGGAGGCGAGGACGGCGGCGCCCGCCGACAGGGCCTCGACGAGGATGATGCCGAAGCTCTCGCCGCCGGTGTTGGGCGCGACGTACACGTCGACGCTGCGCAGCAGGCGGGCCTTGTCCTCGTCCGAGACCATGCCGAGGAACTCGACGCGGGAGCGGAGGTCCGGCGGCAGCGAGGCGACGGCCTCCTCCTCGTCCCCGCGGCCGGCCACGAGCAGCCGGACGCCGGGGCACTGCCGGGCGATCTCCGGGAAGGCCGCCATCAGGACGGGCAGCCCCTTGCGGGGCTCGTCGATGCGGCCGATGAACCCGAGGGTCTGCCCGCCCCACTCGGCCTTGGGCTCGGCGGAGGCGAAGAAGTCGACGTCCACGCCGTTCGGGATGACCACGGCGTCGCCGCCGAGGTGCTCCACGAGCGTGCGCCGGGCGTACTCGCTGACCGCGATCCGCGCGCTGATCTTCTCCAGCGCGGGCTGGAGGATCGGGTAGGCGGCGATCATCGCCCGGGACCGGGGGTTGGAGGTGTGGAAGGTGGCCACGATCGGCCCCTGGGCGGCCCAGCAGGCCAGCAGGCCCAGGGAGGGCGAGGCCGGCTCGTGGATGTGGATGACGTCGAAGACGCCCTCGTGCAGCCAGCGCCGCACCCGTGCGGCGGACAGGAACCCGAAGTTCAGCCGGGCCACCGACCCGTTGTAGGGCACCGGCACGGCCCGCCCGGCCGAGACGGCGTACGGCGGCAGCGGCGTGTCGTCGTCCGCGGGGGCCAGGACGGACACCTCGTGGCCGAGGCGGATCAGGTGCTCCGCGAGGTCCCGGATGTGGAACTGGACGCCGCCGGGCACGTCCCACGCGTACGGGCAGACGATGCCGATCTTCACGCGGAGCGCTCCTCCAGGTCGTCCAGCCACAGCCGCTGGAGCATGTGCCAGTCCTCCGGATGGTCGGCGATGCCCTCCGCGAAGGCGTCGGCCACCGCCTGCGTCATCGCGGCCGTCCTCTGCACGCGGTCGCCGGAGGCGGGCACCTCGACCTCGGGGTGGATCCGGATGTGCATCTGCGGGCTCTCGCCGTAGTGCAGGGTCGCGGGCAGCAGGGCGGCGCCCGTCTGCTGGGCGAGCAGGGCCGGCCCGGCCGGCATCCGCGCCGTCGCGCCGAAGAACTCCACCTCGACGCCGGACGCGGACAGGTCGCGGTCGGCGACGAGGCAGACCAGCCCGCCGGAGCGCAGCCGGCGCGCCAGCACCCCGAACGCGGCCCCGCCGCTGTGCGGCAGGACCTCCATGCCGAGCCCCTCGCGGTAGGCGACGAACCGGTCGTAGAGCGACTCGGGCCGCAGCCGCTCGGCGACGGTGGTGAACGGGATGCCCAGGTGCCCGGTGACCCAGGCCCCGGCCAGGTCCCAGTTGGCCAGGTGCGGCAGGGCGACGACGACCCCGCGGCCGGAGGCCAGGGCCTCGCGCAGGATGTGCTCGTCCTTCGTCACCACGTCGGTGCCGAAGCGCTGCCGGTCCATCGCCGGCAGCCGGAACGACTCCATCCAGTACCGCATGTACGAGCGCATCCCGGCCCGCGACAGCTCGCGCAGCCGCTCCGGCCCGGCCTCCGGCACCACGCGGGCCAGGTTCGACTCCAGACGCAGCACGCTCTTGCCGCGGCGGCGCCAGACCGTGTCCGCGATCCGCCGGCCGAGGGCGGCGGCGGCCGGCTCGGGCAGCTTCTTCACGCCGGCCCAGCCGAGCCCGTACAGGCCGTCGACGAACCGCTCCCGGTAGCCCCCCATCAGGCGGCGCCCGGCTCGGAGGCGGCGGCCGCGTCGGCCTCGGCCGCCTCGCGGCGCACGGTGACGACCCGCTGCACCAGGGTGACCAGCGAGCCCGCGGCGACCGCCCACAGCGCGACGGGCAGCAGGACGCCCAGCCACGAGGGCGCCCCGAACACCTGGAGCCCCGACAGGCCGGCGGCCACCAGCGTCAGCACCAGGCGCTCGGCCCGCTCGACGAGGCCGTTGACGGCCACGGGCAGCCCGATGGACTCGCCGCGGGCCTTGGTGTACGACACGACCTGGCCGCTGGCCAGGCAGAAGATCGCCACCGCGCAGAGCACGTTGTCGCCGCCGGAGCCGGCGTACCAGAGCGCGAGGCCGCCGAAGATCGCCGCGTCGGCCACCCGGTCCAGGGTGGAGTCCAGGAAGGCCCCCCACCGGCTGGACACCCCGGCCTGGCGGGCCATGTTCCCGTCGACGAGGTCGGAGAACACGAACAGCGTGATGGTGATCGTTCCCCAGAAGAACTCGCCGCGGGGGAAGAAGACCAGTGCGCCGGCCACGACTCCGGCGGTGCCGATCAGCGTGACCGCGTCCGGGCTCACCCCCCGCCGGAGCAGAAAAGCGGCGAATGGCGTGAGAACACGCGTGAAGAACGCACGCGCGTACTTGTTCAGCATGGCCTTCCCAGAGGGTCGCTGGGCCGCACGGCCCCTACGGCCACCGGCTGGCCCATCGTAGCCAGCGCCCCGGGGCCGCACGCCCGCGCACCCGCGGTTCACCCCGGGCAATCGGCCCGCAACCGGCCGTCTGCGCCGGAGCCGCCCCCCGGACCCGTGCGGGGTACTCCGTATGGACGCGGTGTGGCACCGGTGCAAAGCTCGGAGGAGCCCCGATCACCCTCGTCACCGTCCCACCGGGAGGCACGAGCACCATGGGAGCCACATCACACCAAGCCGGAGCCGCCGGCAGGGCACCGACGGCCGACCACCCCTCCTCCGTACGGAACGTGGTGCTGGTCGGCCACACCGGAGCCGGGAAGACCACGCTGGTCGAAGCACTCGCCCTGACCGCCGGAGCCGTCACCAGGGCCGGCCGCGTCGAGGACGGCTCCACCGTCTCCGACCACGACGAGATCGAGCACCGCCAGCAGCGGTCCGTCCAGCTCTCCCTCGTCCCCGTCGAATGGGCCGGGACCAAGGTCAACCTCCTGGACACCCCCGGGTACGCCGACTTCGTCGGGGAGCTTCGGGCGGGCCTGCGCGCCGCCGACGCGGCCCTCTTCGTCGTCTCCTCCTCCGACGGCATCGACGGCGCCACCCGCATGGTCTGGGAGGAGTGCCAGGCCGTCGGCATGCCCCGCGCCATCGTCGTCACCCATCTGGAGGCGGCCCGCGCCGACCACGCGCAGATGGCCGCCGTGTGCGCGGACGCCTTCGGCGGCGACGACCCCGACGCCGTCGTCCCCCTCCACCTGCCCCTGTACGGCCCCGCCGGCCCGGACGGCCACGCCCCTGTCACCGGACTCCTCGACCTGCTCACCCAGCGCGTCCACGACTACTCCTCCGGCGGGCGCGCCGAGCGCGACCCCGAGCCGGAGGAGCTCGCGCAGATCGCCGGGGCCCGCTCCCGCCTCATCGAGGCAGTCATCGCCGAGAGCGAGGACGAGACCCTCATGGACCGCTACCTCGGCGGCGAGGACATCGACCTGAAATCGCTCGTCGCCGACCTGGAGCGGGCCGTCGCCCGCGGCACCTTCCACCCCGTCCTCATGGCGGCGCCCGCCGCCGACGGCGCCCGCCAGGGGCTCGGCACCGTCGAACTGCTGGAGCTGGTCACCCGCGGCTTCCCCACCCCCCTCGAACGGGACCCGGTACCCGTCACCGCCCCCGACGGCGCCGACCGCCCCGCCGTCGCCTGCGACCCCGACGGCCCCCTCGTCGCCGAGGTCGTCAAGACCTCCTCCGACCCCTACGTCGGCCGCATCTCCCTCGTCCGCGTCTTCTCCGGCACCCTGCTGCCCGAGCAGACCGTCCACGTCAGCGGCCACGGCCTCACCGACCGCGGCCACGAGGACCACGACGTCGACGAGCGCACCGGCGCCCTCTCCTGCCCCTTCGGCAAACAGCAGCGCCCCGTCACCCGCGCCGTCGCCGGCGACCTCGCCTGCGTGGCCAAGCTCACCCGCGCCGAGACCGGGGACACCCTCTCCGCCAAGGACCGGCCGCTGCTGATGGAGCCCTGGCAGATGCCCGACCCGCTGCTCCCCCTCGCCGTCCAGGCCCACAGCAAGGCCGACGAGGACAAGCTCTCCCAGGGCCTGGCGCGCCTCGCCGCCGAGGACCCCACCATGCGGCTGGAGCAGAACCCCGACACCCACCAGGTGGTCCTGTGGTGCCTCGGCGAGGCCCACCAGGACGTCGCCCTCGAACGCCTGCGCACCCGGTACGGCGTCCAGGTCGACCCCGTCCCCCACAGGGTCAGCCTCCGCGAGACCTTCGGCGCCCCCGCCTCCGGCCGGGGCCGGCACGTCAAGCAGTCCGGCGGCCACGGCCAGTTCGCGATCTGCGAGATCGAGGTGGAGCCCCTCCCGCCCGGCAGCGGCATCGAGTTCGTCGACAAGGTCGTCGGCGGCGCCGTCCCCCGCCAGTTCATCCCGTCCGTCGAGAAGGGCGTGCGCGCCCAGGCCGCGCGCGGCCTCGCGGCCGGCTACCCGCTGGTCGACGTCCGCGTCACCCTCCTCGACGGCAAGGCCCACTCGGTGGACTCCTCCGACGCCGCCTTCCAGACCGCGGGCGCGCTGGCGCTCCGCGAGGCCGCCGCCTCGTCGGCCATCCACCTCCTGGAGCCGGTCGCGGAACTCGCGGTCCTCGTCCCCGACGACTACGTCGGCCCCGTCATGAGCGACCTCGCGGGCCGCCGCGGCCGCGTCGTGGGCACCGAGCAGTCCGGATCGGGGCGCACCCTGGTCCGCGCGGAGATCCCCGAGATCGAGATCAGCCGGTACGCCGTCGAGCTCCGCTCCGTCTCCCACGGCACCGGCCGCTTCTCCCGCTCCTACGCCCGCCACGAGCCGATGCCCCCGAACATCGCCGAGAAGGTGCGCGAACGCCTCGAGAAGGGAAGTCCTCTGACGTAGCGCCAGGAAGCCGCCCGTACGGCCCGGTTGCCGCGGGCGGCTTTCCCCCTTCCGCGACCGCGGGAGCGGATACGCCGATAGGCTCGTCCGGGCGGTACGCGAGCACGACGCACAGCGATGGGGGTTGGGGGCAGCGGTGGCGGACGACGGATTCGACTTCAGGCCGGGGGCGCAGGTACCCCTCCAGGGCGGCGGGGGCCAGACCGCGGCGACGCACGCGCTGGCCTCGGCGGCCTACCGCGACGGCGGGAAGGACACCAAGCTCTCCTCCATACTCGGCGCCGACAACGAGTACCACTCCTCCACCGTCAAGCCGCCGAAGATCTCCCTGTTCGAGCCCAACCTCGGCGAGGCCTTCTGCCGCGCCGTCGAGGCCCGCACCGTCCCCGCCGGCCGCAAGCCGCTCATCCAGTCCTTCGGCGCCGACCCGCAGACCGTCGTCGAGCACTGCCTGGCCGCCTCGCACATCCGCAAGCAGCGCGACCGCAAGCTCCGGCTGATCATGCTGGTCGCCGGGGTGCTGTTCCTGCCGGGCCTGCTGCTGTGGCTCGCCCTGTTCCAGCTGCGCAGGACCCTGACCGGCAACGAGAAGTACGCCTCCTGGATGAGCACGCTCCTGCTCGTCGGCGTCGCCGTCGTCGTCGCCGTGATGATGTTCCGGCTCCCGTTCGACGGCTTCCTCGGCCTCTACCTGCGCGGCATGGTCATCGCCCCGGCGGTCGGCTGGTTCCTCGCCCGCCGCATCTGCGAGTCCACCGCCGCCGACCTGCGCTCCCGGTGGGACGGCCTCCTGTCGGGCGGCGGCGTCGGCGCGAAGATCCCCGAGGCGGTCCCCGGGAACCCGGACGAGAAGGCCCGCGAGGACCTGCGCCTCTCCCTGGCCAGGCTGACCGCCGAGAACCGCAGCAACTCCGTCTTCTACGCCGGCCCCAAGGGCATCCTCGGCATGGGCACCCGCTGGGGCAGCTGGCAGCTCGCCGAGGAGCTCGCCCCCAAGCCCGGCACCGCGGAGATCCACCCCTTCCGCAGCTGGGACGTCATACGCGCGATCGACAGCGAGCTGCGCAAGCTGGAGCGCGGCCCCCTGCACACCGGCGGCCTCCCGCCGGCGAGCATCCAGCACTGGATCGTCACCCCCGTCGGCGAGGGCGCCGGCGAGGTGGCCCGGCCGTCCGGCGCGGACGTCGACACGTTCCTCGTCAAACCGCACGAGGTCACCCGCATCTGCAACGAGCAGCAGTTCAGCGGCGGCAACCGGCACTACCTCGGCATCCAGTACCCGCTGTGGGACGGCCAACTCGTGATCACGATGCTGGTCACGGTGACGGTCCTCTACAAGACCCTCCGCGTCGAGGTCACCGGGCATGCCCTCGGCCCTGTCCACGGCCTGTTCACGACCAAGTCGGCGGCCCCCAAGGTCGAGGTCCCCAAGTCCGTCCGCTTCTGGGAGACGGTCGAGCGCCCGCTGCCGCTGGTCGACGCGGCGGAGGTGGTGCGGCTCGCGGTCCGCGCCCCGCTCACCTGGTACCCGCCGCTGCTGGAGTTCTTCGGCGGCAAGCTCGTCCTGCCCGAGCCGTTCGGCGTCCGGCACGTCTGGGCGGGGCAGCCCTGGCGCCACCGCTTCATGGCCGACGACGCCCTGCGCGCGGCGACCCCCGTCCTGCGGGCGGTGCACGCCGCCGCGATGCGCGTCCTCGACGAGAACGGCGTCGACATCGACCGCTTCACCAACCGCTCGCTCATCGTCAGCGGCCTCGTCCAGGACGCCGCACCGCGCAAGGCGGACGTGTACGACGCGTGAGGAGCGCGCAAACGGGGCGGGAGGCGGCTGCCGCCTCCCGCCCCGCGGCGTGTCCTACTCGCCCGGCCAGGAGTCCGCGAGCATCTGCCGGGTGTCGGCCAGGAGCTGCGGCAGCACCTTCGTGTGCCCGACGACCGGCATGAAGTTCGTGTCCCCGCCCCACCGCGGCACGATGTGCTGGTGCAGGTGGGCGGCGATCCCGGCGCCCGCCGCCGCGCCCTGGTTCATGCCGATGTTGAAACCGTGCGCCCCGGACGCCTTGCGCAGCGCCACCATGGCCCGCTTGGTCAGGTCGGCCAGCTCGGCCGTCTCGTCGGCGTCCAGCTCGGTGTAGTCGGCGACGTGCCGGTAGGGCACCACCATCAGGTGGCCGCCGTTGTACGGGTACAGGTTCAGCACCGCGTAGACGTGCTTGCCGCGGGCCACGACCAGCCCGTCCGCGTCCGACATCGCCGGGATCCCGCAGAAGGGGCAGCCGTCCCCGGCCGCGGGGCCGGTGGGCTTGTTCTCACCCTGGATGTACGCCATCCGGTGCGGGGTCCACAGACGCTGGAAGGCGTCCTGCGTACCCACGCCGTTCTGCTGCTCCGGCTCAGTCGTCATGCCATGCAGCATATGACCTTGCCGCCGGGCGGCGTGTCGCCGGGGCGGAGATCCCCCGGCGTGCGGCCATCCTGACCGGATGAGACACCGCACGCCGAAAGCCACGGTGCCCCCGGACCCCCGGCTGGAACGCTGGGAGGCCGGGGCGGAGCTGCCGCTGCTCGCAGCCTCCCTGGTCTTCCTCGCGGGCTACGCGCTGCACGTCCTGGTGCCGGAGGGCAACCGGTTCGTCCGCGAGACGGGTCTGGTCGCCGTGGGCGTCACCTGGCTGATGTTCCTCGTGGACTATGCCGTGCGCTACCGGCTCAGCCGGCAGCGGCCGATCCGCTTCGTCCGCACCCACTGGCTGGACACCGTCGTGCTCGTGCTGCCGCTGCTGCGCCCCCTGCGGGTGGTGAAGGTGTACACCGCGATCCGGCGCCGCGGCAGCCGCGCCCGCCTCGGCCTGCATGCGCGCGTGATCACGTACGCCGGACTGTCCGCGCTGCTGCTCGGCTTCGCCGGGGCGCTGAACGTGTACCAGGCGGAGCGCCACGCACCGGACGCGACGATCAGGACCTTCGGGGACTCGGTGTGGTGGGTGGCCGCCACCCTCACCACGGTCGGGTACGGGGACGTCGTCCCGGTGACGGTCCGGGGCCGCACCGTGGCGGTGGGGATGATGATCGGCGGTCTGGCCCTGCTGGGCGCGGTGACCGGCTCGTTCTCCTCATGGCTGCTGTCGGTCTTCGCCCAGGAGGGCGACGACGAAGCCCCCGGGGAGTGATCACTTCCCGGGGGCTCCCTCCCCGCTCGCGGCGGGGAGCAGGTCACACCTGGACGCGGCGCTCCACCACGTCGACGAGCTTGGCAAGGGCAGCGTCGCGCGGGACACCGTTCTCCTGCGAGCCGTCGCGGTAGCGGAAGGAGACCGTGCCCGCGGCCATGTCCTCGTCACCGACGATGATCATGAACGGGACCTTCTGCTTCTGCCAGGTCCGGATCTTCTTCTGCATGCGGTCGGAGGAGGCGTCCACCTCGACCCGCAGGCCCTTCTTCCTCGCCTCGGCGGCGAAGTCCTTCAGGTAGTCCACGTGCGCGTCGCCGATCGGGATGCCGACGGCCTGGACCGGGGCGAGCCACGGCGGCATGGCGCCGGCGTAGTGCTCCAGCAGGACGGCGAAGAACCGCTCGATGCTGCCGAACAGCGCACGGTGGATCATGACCGGCCGCTGGCGTGAGCCGTCCCCGGCGGTGTACTCCAGGTCGAAGCGCTCGGGCAGGTTGAAGTCGAGCTGTACGGTCGACATCTGCCAGGTGCGGCCGATGGCGTCACGGCACTGGACGGAGATCTTCGGGCCGTAGAAGGCGGCGCCGCCCGGGTCCGGGACCAGCGGCAGGCCCTGCTTCTCGGCGACCTGCTGAAGGGTGGCCGTGGCCTCCTCCCAGACCTCGTCCGAGCCGACGAACTTCTCCGGGTCCTTGGTGGACAGCTCCAGGTAGAAGTCGGTCAGGCCGTAGTCGCGGAGCAGGTTCAGGACGAAGGTGAGGGTGCGGTCCAGCTCCTCCGCCATCTGCTCGCGGGTGCAGTAGATGTGCGCGTCGTCCTGGGTGAAGCCGCGGGCGCGGGTCAGGCCGTGGACCACGCCGGACTTCTCGTACCGGTAGACGGTGCCGAACTCGAAGAGCCGCAGGGGCAGTTCCCTGTACGAGCGCCCGCGCGCGTCGAAGATCAGGTTGTGCATGGGGCAGTTCATCGGCTTGAGGTAGTAGTCGGTACCGCCGTCGAGCTGCATGGGGGGGTACATGCCCTCCGCGTACCAGTCCAGGTGGCCGCTCTTCTCGAAGAGGGCTCCCTTGGTGGCGTGCGGCGAGTAGACGAACTCGTAGCCCTCCTCCTCGTGCCGCTTGCGGCTGTAGTCCTCCATGACCCGGCGGATGATGCCGCCCTTGGGGTGGAAGACGGCGAGGCCGGAGCCGATCTCGTCCGGGATGGAGAACAGGTCCAGCTCGGTGCCGAGGCGGCGGTGGTCGCGCTTCTCGGCCTCGGCGAGGAAGTCGAGGTGGGCCTTCAGCTCGTCCTTCGACGGCCAGGCGGTGCCGTAGATGCGCTGGAGCATCGGGTTCTTCTCGCTGCCGCGCCAGTAGGCGGCCGCGTTCCGCATCAGCTTGAACGCTGGGATGCTGCGGGTGCTCGGCAGGTGGGGGCCTCGGCAGAGGTCCCGCCAGCACAGCTCGCCGGTCTTGGCGTCGAGGTTGTCGTAGATGGTCAGCTCGCCGGCGCCCACCTCGACGTTCGCGCCGTCGTCGGTGGAGGCCGCGCCCTTGATGCCGATGAGCTCCAGCTTGTACGGCTCGTCGGCGAGCTCCTCGCGGGCGGCCTCGTCGGTCACGACGCGGCGGGAGAACTTCTGCCCCCGCTTCTGGATCTCCTGCATCTTCTTCTCGATGGCCTTGAGGTCCTCGGGGGTGAAGGGCCTCGCGACGTCGAAGTCGTAGTAGAAGCCGTCCCGGACCGGCGGGCCGATGCCCAGCTTCGCCTCGGGGAAGAGCTCCTGCACGGCCTGGGCCATGACGTGCGCGGTGGAGTGGCGCAGGATGTCGAGGCCGTCCGGGGAAGAGATCTCCACGGGCTCGACGGTCTCGCCGTCCTGGACGGCGTAGGAGAGGTCCTTCAGCTCGCCCGCGACGCGTGCGGCGATGACGGTGCGGTCGTCGGCGAAGAGGTCGGCGGCCGTAGTGCCCGTGGCCACCACGCGCTCGTCCCGCTCGGAATCGCGTTGGATGATCACACGGACGTCTGACACGGTCTCTCCTGACTCTGGTGGCGCCTCCCGGCGGTCGGCCCGGGGAGGCGTGCGGCGGTGGACGCCGCGCGTGTGAATCGTACCGAGCGGAGCGGGTCCGCCGCGAAGCGGTTGCCGCCGCCCGCTGCTCCGGCGGCCCGCGCCGCGGATAGCGTGGGCCCATGACGACGACATGGCCGGTGCGGCCGCTGGACCTGGCCGATGAGGAGGTCGCCGCCGCCGTCCACCGGATCGGGCGGGCGGCGTACGAGGTGGAGGCGGAGCTGATCGGCTTCGACGGCATCCCCGCTCTGCACGAGAGCCTCGCCAAGATGCGCACCAGGCCCCTCCAGTGGCGGGGCGCCGTCGGTGCGGACGGGGAGATCGCCGGCTTCGTCGCCTGGGAGCGGGAGGCGGACGGCTCGGTGTGCGTGGACCGGCTGTGCGTGGACCCGGCCCGCTTCCGCCTCGGCATCGCCTCGCTGCTGCTGCGGCACCTGCTGGGGGAGCTCCCGCCCGGGGTGCCGGTCACGGTCACTACGGGCGCGGCGAACGCGCCGGCGGTCGCCCTGTACGAGCGGCTGGGCTTCGTCCGGGGTGCGGACTTCTCCCCCGCGCCGGGCCTGGCGATGGCGTCGTTCGCGCTGGCCCCGCGCCGGTCCTAGGGCCTGTATGGAGTTGCCCCGCGGCGTCGCGACGCCCGGCACGCACCCTCGGCGCACGGGCCGAATGCCCTAGTAGCTCCGCTACGAGGACATTCGTCCCGCACACCGAGGGTACGCACCGAACGCCGCTCCTTGCTCCACGGGGCAACTCCATACAGGCCCTAGAGGGGCTGGTCGTCGGCGGGCAGGAAGTCCGACGGGTCGTCCAGGGTCTTCATCAGGCGGTCGCGCTGCACCTCGTCCAGGGGGACGGGCGCCACATCCTCGGCGTCGGTCAGCCGGCGGAAGCCGCCGCGCCGCTGGAGGCGGCCGGTGAGCCGGATCGGGACGCCGGCGAGGTGGGCGCGGCCTGCGACCCGGTAGGCGTCCTCGCCGAGGGAGACGCGGGCGTACGCGATCTCCGCGCCGGACAGCACCCGCAGCCGTACGGTGCCCCCGCCGCTGGGGGCGGACCGGCGCATCCGGACGACCGTTCCGGAGAGCCGCACGGGGACGGCCGGCTCGGCCCGGGTATAGCGGGCGGCGGCCTCGCGGAGCGCGGGCAGGTCCCCGGGCGAGAACTCGACCGGCTCCGGGCGGGCCGCGCACCCGGGGGGCGGCCCGGCGGCCGGCGCCCAGGCCAGCGCGATCCGGGCGCCCTCGGAGCCGCGGACGAGGGCGATGAGCGCGTCGGCGAGCTCCCGGCTGACGCCGGCGGGGACCGCGGCGTCGAAGGCCTCCATGCGGCCGGTGGCGCGCCGGTAGTCGACGGCCTCCCGGGCGGCGTGCAGGGCGTGGTGCAGCCGGGCCACCGGGCCGCGGCCGCCGGCGACGGGCACGTACGCGCTCAGCGCCCGCCCGTCGGCGGCAGGGCCGACGAGGACCCCGTCGAGGGCGCGTTCGGCGCGGGCGCGGTGCCGGGCCCCGTGGTAGCCGACGCGGGCCCGGTCGGCGAGGGCCCCGGCGAGGAGGAGCCGGCGTGCGGCCGAGCGGAGCTGTTCCTGCACGCTCCAGGCGGCCTCGCCGGGAAGCCCGTACGCCCCCGAGGGCCCCTGGGGGACCCGGCGTTCCCAGCGGACCTCGTCGCTGGGGACGCCGAGGCCGTACAGCACCTCGCGGGCGGCGGGCAGGGCGCTGCGGGCGAGCGCGGCGAGGGCCTCTTCGAGGAGGTCGGTGCAGTCGGGGAAGGCGCGGCTCTCCGGGACGAGGATGCTGGCCGGGGCGGTGCCCGGGCCGGCCGCGGGCGGGGTCCAGCGGCCGAAGCGCCCGGCGGCTCCGCCGCGGCGCTGCCAGCCGTGCCGGCGCAGCAGCGCGCCGAGGACGGCGGGGTCGACGCGGGCGGGGTCGGGCGCCGGGTCCGCGGGGTCGCCGGGGCCGGGGACGCCGGGGCGGGCCGGGCGGGCGGCGTACGCGGGCGGCGCAGGCGGCAGCGGCGGGGGCGGTTGGCGGCGGTCGCGGTCCGGCGGATTGCGGTGCATCAGGGTGTCCCTCCCGACCCGACCCGGGTCATGATCTCGCACAGGGCCCGGTCGTCGAAGATCCGCGCGGTGGGGATCCGGACGGTGGTGCGCCGGCGGCCGGTCACGGGGTGCCCGGCGAGGTTGGTCCAGTAGCAGCAGTGGCGCAGGTCGAGCCGGTCGTGCCCGGCGGCGAGCCACTGGTCGCGCTCCCGCGGGACGAGCATCACGACGAGGATCTTGTGGACGGCGACGGGGGTGCGGGCGAGCTTGACGAGGTGTTCGTTGTCGAGGGTGAAGCCGAAGGTGGGCCCGGCCGGGGCGGGCGCGACCTGGTAGGTGGCCTTCAGCTGGACTTTGATGGTGACCTCGTCGTCGACGGTGTGCTCGGGCGCGCCGTGGTTAACCTGCCAGTCGATGCCGTTGTCGGGGAACGGCTGGGAGAGCGAGCAGCCGGCGGCCGCCGCGACGGCGTGCAGGTATCCCACCTGGAGGGTCTCCATGCAGGCGGTGGTGGCGAGCGTGCCGCGCAGCGGGGCCGGGCGCGCGCTGTCCTGCGCGCCGGTCTGCCCCGGCAGCACCCCGCCCGGTTCGGGTCGGGTGAGTGCCATGGCCGGCTCCCCCTGCCTCGCGGGCAATGCCGGGTAGTTGCGGACGGGGTGACGGCCGTTCATGTGTGCGGCCCCCCGGGGAAGTTGTCTCCGTACCGGACCGGCCGCAAACGGCGTACGGCGCAAACGGGCCGGGTATCACGGAATCGGGCGAGGGGGGCGGCGGCGCGGTGCGCCCCATCCGCCGATCGGGAACGAGGAGTTCGCCATGACGCGCTGGTACGAGGGGCCGCTGGCCGCATTCGACACGGAGACGACCGGAGTGGACGTGGAGCGGGACCGGATCGTGTCCGCCGCTCTCGTCGTGCAGGAGTGTGCGGGCGGCCGGGTCCGCCAGACCCGCTGGCTGGTCAATCCCGGCATCCCGGTGCCGCGGGAGGCGACGGAGGTGCACGGTCTGACGGACGACCACCTCCAGCACCACGGGCGGTGGCCGGCGCCGGTGATGGAGGAGATAGCCCGGGCGCTGGCGGAGCAGCAGGTGGCGGGCCGGCCGGTGGTGGTGATGAACGCGCCGTTCGACCTGACCCTGCTGGACCGGGAGTTGCGGCGGCACCGGGCGTCGTCGCTGGCGCGGTACCTGGACAACCGGCCGCTGACGGTGCTCGACCCGCGGGTGCTGGACAAGCACCTGGACCGGTACCGCAAGGGCCGGCGGACGCTGGCGGACCTGTGTGCGCACTACGGGATAGAGCTGGAGGGGGCGCACGACGCGGCGGCGGACGCGCTGGCGTCGCTGGAGGTGGTGCGGGCGGTCGGCCGCCGGTTCGCGGGCCGGCTGGAGCGGCTGAGTCCGGCGGAGCTGCACACGCTGCAGGCGGTCTGGTACGCGGCGCAGGCGCGCGGGCTGCAGGCGTGGTTCCAGCGGCAGGGGACGCCGGAGGTGGTGGACCCGCACTGGCCGCTGCGGCCGGAGGTGTCGACGGCGGCGTGAAGCCCGCTGCGCGGCAGGGACGTTGCCGCCGGCAGAGTCCGGAATGCGGAAGGCCGGTCCGTCGTCTGACGGACCGGCCTGTCCCGGCGGTGGGCGATACTGGGATCGAACCAGTGACCCCTTCGGTGTGAACGAAGTGCTCTCCCGCTGAGCTAATCGCCCGGGAACGCACTGAACAATACAAGAGGCACGGGCCCGGGTTCAAACCGCTTCCGGCGGGCCGGCCAGGAGGCGGGCGAGACCCCGCCGTCCGGCGCGCATCATCAGGGCGTGGTTGAGGTGCAGCAGGGGCCGGGCGGGCCCGGAGAGCCGGCGCAGCAGCGGGCGGCGGACCTCGACCTCCTGCTCGTACAGGGCCCGCGTCCCGGTGGTGCCGCGGGGGCGGACGGTCCAGCGGGCCCAGCCCTCCATGTCGCCGCCGAGGGCCGCTTCGAGGATGCCGCCGCGGGGGTCGCTCACGAGTTCGGCGGTGGTGACGCGGAGCGTGTACGGCAGCGCGGAGCGGATGTACGCGGTGCCGGTGTGCCCGCCGGTGCGCTCGGCCCGGCGGACCTGGGGCCACCAGCGGGGGTAGTCCTCCGCGCGGGCGAGGACGGCGTAGACGCGGTCGGGCGGGGCGTCGAGATCCCAGGCGGTGCGGAAGCGGAACCGGTGTACCGACGGCAGGCGGCGGGGGTCGGGGGTGCGGTCTGCGCGGGCGGTGCGGCGGGGGCCCATGCGACCAGTGTCGGTACTCAGGGCGGATCTGAGTAGGGGGCCCCATGTTCCCGGCCGGTGGCGGGCGCCACACTGCGGGGCATGGACACACCCCTCCCGCCGGCCCAGGAGCTGGCGCTCATCGACCGCGAGCTGGCGCATCTGGATGCGCGCCGCGGCTATCTGCTGGCCCGCCGGGAGTGGCTGCTGCGGTCGGCGGCGCCCGCCGGGTGGGCGGCTCCGGCCGGATGGGGTGCCGCGGCGGCCCCGGTGCCGGGGGCGGGGCGCGGCCCCGAGGCGTCGGCTCCGGGCGCGCAGAACGTGCTGCTGACGCTGGGTGCGGTGCTGCTGGCGGTGGCGGCGCTGGCGTTCACGCTGGTGAGCTGGGGCTCGCTGGGCATCGGCGGGCGGGCCGCCGTCCTGGCTGCGGTGACGGCGGGGGCGCTGGCCGCGCCGGCGCTGCTGGTGCGGCGCGGGCTGCGGTCGACGGCCGAGTCGGTGGCGGCGGTGGGTCTGCTGCTGACGGTGCTGGACGCGTACGCGCTGTACGCGGTCGCGTTCACGGGGGCGGACGGGACGGCGTACGCGGCGGGGGCCGCGGCGGTGCTGGCCGCGCTGTGGGCGGCGTACGGGGCGGTGCTCCCCCGGCTCGCGGTGCCCGCTCCGGCCGCGGTGCTCGCGGTGCAGCTGCCGCTGCCGCTGGCGGCGCTCGCGGCGGAGGCGGGCCCGGTGGCGTTCGGGTGGGCGCTGCTGGCGACGGCGGCCCTGGACGGCGCCCTCGCGGCGGTCCCGGCGTGCGCGGGGTGGCTGCGGGCGCGGGCCGCGTGGACGGCCGCGGCGGTGTGGGTGCCGGCGGGCCTGCTCGGTGCGGGTGCCCTGCTGGCGGCGGCGGTGCGGCTGGCCGCGGCCGGGAGCGCGGGGGCTGCCGCGGGTCCGGCGCTGCTGGCGGCGGGGTGCGCGGTGCTGGGTGTGGCGGTGGCCTGGCGGTTCCCGTCGGCCGCGGTGGCGGCGTCGGCGGGCGGGCTGGCCGCGGTGGCGGCGCTGGCCGGACCGGTGCTGCCGGAGGTGTCCGGGGGCTGGGCGGCGGTCGCGGTGCTGGCGGCTGCGCTGCCGCTGCTGGGGGCGGCCGCGGCCGGCGGGGTGCCGGGGTCGGTGCGGCGCGGCCTGGGTGCGGCGGGTGCCGCGGTGGCCTCCCTCGTTGCGCTGTGGGGGCTGGCGGCGGCCGGCCGGGCCGTGGCGGGGCGGCTCTCGGTGGTGCGCGAGGCGTGGGAGGCGACGGCCCCGGCCGATGCGCACGGTCCCGGCGCCGCGGCCGTGGTGGCACTGCTGCTGGCGGGCGGCGCGGCCTGGTGGGCGCGGCGGATGCCGTCCCTCCGGCTGGCGGCGCGCCCGCAGCGGCCGGCCGGTCCGGCTCCCGCGGCCACCCCGGCGGCGGGGCCCGCGGCGGCGGGCGCGGCCGCGGTGGTGTGCGGCTGGGCCGCGCTGTTCGCGGCGCCGCTGGGGTACGGGCTGCCGGTCGCGGCGGTGCTCGGCGCCCAGCTGGCGGTGACGGCGGCGTCCGCGCTCCTCGCGGTGCGCCCGGCCGCGGCCGCGGCGGACGGCCCGGCGCGGGCTGCTGCGGCGCTCTGCGCGGCGGCCGGTGCGGTGGCGGTGTCCCTGGCGGCCCTGGACGGGCGGGCGGCGACCTTCGCGGTCCTGGGCGCCGTCGGCGCGGGCAGCGCGGCCGTGGCGGCCCGGCGTACCGCTCCGGCGGCCGTGCGGGCGGGCGGGGCGGTGCTCGCCGTGGCGGCGGCCGCCGGCCTGGTGGCGGCCGCCGGCGCGCTGGCCGGGCTGTCGGCGCCCCGCTGGTCGCTGCCGCTGCTCGCGGTGCCGGCCGCGGTGGCGGCCGCGGGCCCGCGCCTGGGCCGCGTACGGGTGCCCGCCGAGGCGGCGGCCGCGGCGGCCGGTGTGGTGGCGGTGCTGCTCCCGGCCGGCCGGCCCGCGCTGTGGTCGGCGGCGTGCGCGCTCGCCGGGGTGGTGTGCGCGGGAGCCGCGGTACGGTCCGAGCGGCGCCGGCTCGGGTGGGCCGCGGCGGTGCTCGGCGTGGCCGCGGCCTGGCTGCGGCTGTGGGAGTCGGGGGTGGCGGCGGTGGAGGCGTACACGCTGCCGGTGACGGCGGCCGCGCTCGCGGTGGGCTTCGTACGCCGCCGCCGGGACCCGCTGGCCTCCTCCTGGACGGCGTACGGGCCGGGCCTGGCCGCGACGCTGCTGCCGAGCCTGGCCGCGGTGTGGGGGGACGGGCACTGGCTGCGGCCGCTGCTGCTCGGCGCGGGGGCGCTGGCGGTGACCCTGGCGGGCGCCCGCCGGCGGCTCCAGGCGCCGCTGCTGCTGGGCGGGGCCTGCCTGGCGGCCGTCGCGGTGCACGAGCTGGCCCCGTACGTGGTGCAGGTGGCCGGGCTGCTGCCGCGCTGGGTGCTCCCGGCGCTGGCGGGGCTGCTGCTCCTGGCGGTCGGGGCGACGTACGAGAAGCGGCTGCGCGACGCGCGGCGCCTGCGGGAGGCGCTGGGCCGGCTGGTCTGAGGGCGGGCCCCGGCGGAAACGCCGAGGGCCCGGAGACGGTTTCACGTCTCCGGGCCCTCGGTCCGGGTGGGCGATACTGGGTTCGAACCAGTGACCCCTTCGGTGTGAACGAAGTGCTCTCCCACTGAGCTAATCGCCCGGGCACACCGCAAACATTACCGCATGTCAGCGGCGCCCCGGACCATCACTGGTCCTTGAGGTCCCAGGGCAGTGTGAGCCCGTACTCCCACAGGTAGAAGCCGATCAGCGCGCCCGCGATCACGAGACCGGTGCCGGTCAGGATCAGGTTGCGGCGGCGGACCTTCGGGTCGAGCGCCTTCTGGGCGGCCTCGGTGACCTTGCGCTTCGTCCAGCGCAGGACGAGCTGCGCCCAGGCGAACTCGGTCGCCCAGATCGCCAGGCCGGCGAAGATCGCGACCCACCCGGGGCCGGGCAGGACGAGCATCGCCGCGCCTGCGCCGATCACGGCGAGGCCCACGATGAAGACGCCGACCTGCCAGCTCAGGTGCAGGGTGCGGCGCCTCTTGATGAATTCCGGCGCCCTCGAAACGTGCGGCGCTTCCTGTTCGGTCTCTCCGGCGCTGGTGCCGGCGGCCCCGCCGGCGACGTGCCCGGCGGTCTCCTGGGCGTTGGACGCCCCGGCCTCGCGGTGACTCCCCGTGTTCATGGGCTCGAATCTACCGGAGCCGGAAGCACACGTGAACGGAGGTTTGGATCCGCCGTCCGAGGGACCCAGAGGGCCGCAAAACGGTCAGAGGGGTTTACAACGGCACCGTAGGTGGCATGTCGATTTCGCCGACGTGCGAATCCCCGAGCGCACACTGAGCGAAAGGCCCTGGCGCTTATGAACACCACGGTCAGCTGCGAGCTGCACCTGCGCCTCGTTGTGTCGAGCGAGTCCTCACTGCCTGTTCCCGCGGGCCTGCGGTATGACACGGCCGACCCCTACGCCGTGCACGCCACCTTCCACACCGGCGCCGAGGAGACGGTCGAGTGGGTGTTCGCCCGCGACCTGCTCGCGGAGGGCCTGCACCGGCCCACCGGAACCGGGGACGTCCGTGTCTGGCCGTCCCGCAGCCACGGTCAGGGCGTCGTCTGCATCGCCCTGAGCTCACCGGAGGGAGAAGCTTTGCTCGAGGCGCCCGCCCGGGCACTCGAGTCATTCCTCAAGCGGACGGACGCCGCGGTCCCGCCCGGGACCGAGCACCGGCACTTCGACCTCGACAAGGAGCTCTCACACATCCTGGCCGAGAGCTGAGCCGGCCCCACGGGGAAGAAACTCCCGGCTGAGGCCGGGGGCCGCTCGGCACCGTCCGACTCGGGGCGACGGTGCGGGCCGGCTGGAGAACCACATACGGCAGTGCCGGCGCTGTTCCCGCGGAAGCCGTCCGCGGGAGCGGCGCCGGTGTGCTTGTTCGCGCCGGAGGCACCTCCCGGCCGGGGCGCCGGGCGGCTAGAGTCGGCCCCCGGCGGCGACACCGGCCCGTCGCAGCAGGCCCGGCCACAGGGAGCGAGTTCCGTGCAGATCCCCCACGACACCCGTCGAGCGCTCGACGTCGTCGTCGCTCTGGTGAACACGGCCGCCGAGGCGGACCAGCCCGACGGCCTCGCGGACCTGGGCTCGCTGCGCGCCTTCGTCCGGGAGTACGACATCAGCGACGTCGGCGAGCTCGGCGTGCGGGACCTGGCGGGCGTGCGGACGGTCCGGGGCAAGTTCGCGCAGGTCTTCGCCGCGCCGACCGCCCGCGCCGCGGCCTCGCTGATCAACGAGCTGGTGGCGACGGCGGGAACCACGCCGCAGCTCACCGACCACGACGGCTACGACTGGCACGTGCACTACTTCGCCCCCGGCGCCTCCCTGGGAGACCACCTGGCCGCCGACGGCGGGATGGCGCTCGCGTTCATCGTCGTCGCGGGCGAGGAGGAGCGGCTGCGCCGCTGCGAGGCGCCGGACTGCCGGCGGGCCTTCGTGGACCTCTCCCGCAACCGCTCCCGGCGCTACTGCGACAGCCGGACCTGCGGGAACCGGCTGCACGTGGCGGCGTACCGGGCGCGGCGCAAGGAGGCCGACGCGGGGCCGGCGGGCCGCTCAGAGCAGGAACAGGTCGTGCACGCCGGCCAGCAGCAGCAGGGTGCCGACCACCGCTAGGAAGATCATCAGCGGGGGCTGCGAGAGCGCGAAGAGGCAGCCGCGCTGCTCCTCGGCGGCGTGAGCGGGGGCCGTGGCGGGCGTCCGGGCCGGTGCGGCCGGCGCCCCGTGCGGTGTGTCCGGCATGTCGGGGCGATGATGGCCCACACACGGTGCGGGGCCGGCCCCAACACGCCTGTGCGGCGGCCGCGTTCACCCCTTCCGGTCACCGGCGCGGCAATGCGGGGGCGGGCGGCGGGGCGCCGGCTCAGATGCCGTGCTTCTTCAGGATGGCCTCGATGTCGGAGAAGTCCTCCTCGGGAGCGGCCGCCCGGCCCGGTGCGGCCGGCGGGCGGCTCCCCCGGCCGACCTGGGGCGCCGCCGCGGCGGGGGCGACGGCCTGCGGGCCGGAGGCCTCGGCGGCCTTGCGCGCCTTGCCCGCGCCGCGCCGCTCGACGGCCCTGGTGGCCGCCAGCAGCAGCCAGGACAGGCCCAGCAGGCCGAAGCCGACCCAGACGGCGGGCTGGAAGACGATTCCCGCCGCCCACTCGACGACGCCGGTCAGCACCAGGCCCGCGGGGACCAGGGCGTACGCGGCGATCCTGGTGGCCGTGAGGTAGCGCCTGCGGAACGCGGTCACCGCGGCGATGCCCAGGCCCGCCGCGGCCAGCGCGGAACATACGGTCTCGGCGAGCATGCGGTCCTCCAGGGCGGCTGTCGGGGCCCTCTTCGTTCCCCGCTCCCTCCATCCTGCACCGCCGGCCGCCGGAGCGGCCACGATCCCCGGGGCTCCGGCGCCGATCTCCGGGACATCTCCGGGTCGGTCTCCTCCGCCGGGGGTGCGCGGGCCGGGCGCGGCCGGGCGGCTGGGAGACTGTCGGCATGACCGATTCCGTGATCCTCGACGTCTGGTGCGAACTCCAGTGCCCGGACTGCCACAGCGCCCTGGACGACGTACGGGCCCTGCGCGCCCGCTACGGCGACCGGCTGGACATCCGGCTGCGCCACTTCCCCCTGGAGAAGCACAAGCACGCCTTCGCCGCCGCGCAGGCCGCCGAGGAGGCGGCCGTGCAGGGGCAGGGCTGGCCGTACGCGGAGGCGGTACTGGCCCGGACCGCCGAGCTCGCCGAGCGCGGCGAGGCGGTCCTGCTGGACGTGGCGCGCGAACTCGGCCTGGATGCCGAGGAGTTCGACACGGCTCTGATCGACGGCCGGCACATCCTGATCGTGGACGCCGACCAGGCCGAGGGCAAGGCGATCGGGGTGTCCGGCACCCCGACGTACGTGATCGGCGGCGAGCGCCTCGACGGCGGCAAGAGCCAGGAGGGGCTGCGGGCCCGCATCGAGGAGATCGCGGACCGGCTGCTGGCCGAAGGCGCGTAGCCGGGGCCGGTTCGGCGGCTCAGAGCAGGTCCTTGCCGTAGGTGAACCGGACCGGGCGGTAGCCCAGCGACTCGTAGAGCCGCAGGGCGGGCGTGTTCCCTGCGAAGACCTGGAGGCCGAGCGTGCGGTGGCCGCGGGCGAGCGCGGCCCGTTCGGCCAGGAGCATCAGGGAGCGGCCGTGCCCGCGCCCGCGGTGCGCCTCTGCGACCGCGACGTCGTAGACGTACGCGCCGGATGCGGAGGGCCCGGTCCAGACGTGTCCGACCGGTTCCCCGGCCGCCTCCAGCACGAGGAGGTCGTTGCCGGGCGTGTCGCCTCCCTGCGGCAGCTGTCGGTCGTGGTCGTCCTCGGCCTTCCGCCGCGCCGCCGCGGCGGGCATGCCCCGGCTAGCCATGTCCTCGGCGTAGCCGTCGACGGCGGCGGGCAGCCACCGCGCGTACTCCTGCGCGGTCATCGGCCGGCCCGCGGTCCCGGCGGGCAGGGCGGGCGGGGCGTCGGGGAGCTCCTTGGCCATGGCGCGGCTGTACTCGGTGTAGCCGAGGGAGGCGGCCATGCGCAGGCCGCCCGGGGAGTCGGCGGGCACGGACGCCTGGACGCGCCGGCAGCCCCAGCCGCGCAGGACCTCCTCGGCGGCGAGCGCGCCGACGGTGGCGCGCCCGCGCCTCCGGTCGGGCTCGTCGACGGCGAGGTCGCGGATCTCGCCGACGGCCGGCCCGAAGGCGCTGTCGCAGGCGAGGAGCAGGGCGCCGACGCGCCGGCTGTTGACCCGGATCTCGTACGGGCGCGAGCGGGCGCCGGCGGCGCCCTCCTGGAGCGGCCCGCTCGGCCGCAGCGTGGTGGTCATCAGGGATGTGTACCCGCCGCGGGGCCCCGTACGACAGCGAATTCGGAGGCCGGCGCCCTCGGGCGCGGCCGGCCTACGGGTCGAGGTCGTCCGCGGCGCGCTCCTCGAAGATCCGCGCGGCGCGGGCCGTGACCGGTCCGGGGGCGGCGGGGGCGGTGCGGCCGTCGATGCGGTGGACGGCCTGGACGTCGCGCAGGGTGGAGGTGAGGAAGACCTCCTCGGCCTGCTCCAGGGCGGCGAAGGGGAGGTCGGCCTCCTTGGCGCCCACCCACTCGGCGACGAGGGCGCGGGTGATGCCGGCGAGGCAGCCGGAGGAGACGGGCGGGGTGTAGAGCTCGCCGTCGAGGACGACGAACACGTTGGATCCGGTGCCCTCGCACAGCTGGCCGACGGTGTTGGCGAAGAGGGCCTCGGAGGCGCCGGCCTTGTTCGCGGCGGCGAGGGCGACGACGTTCTCGGCGTACGAGGTGGTCTTGAGGCCGGCCACTGCGGAGCGCTCGTTGCGCACCCAGGGGACGGTGATCACGGCGGTGGTGTCGGGCCGCCGGGTGGCGGCGCCGAGGGCGACGAGGAGCGTGGGGCCGCTGTCCCCGCGGTCGGAGCCGAGGGGGGAGATGCCGCCGGTGTAGGTGATGCGCAGGCGGCCCAGGGGGACGGGGCTGTCGTCGAGGACGGCCGCGCAGGCGCGGCGCACCTCGTCCAGGTCAGGCTCGGGCAGTCCGAGGCCGCGGGCGGAGCGGGCGAGCCGCTCCAGGTGGCGGGTGAGTGCGAAGGCCTTCCCGCGCTCCGCCTTCACCGTCTCGAACACGCCGTCGCCGACCGTCAGCCCGTGGTCGAACACGGACACGTGCGCGTGGTCGGCGTCCCGCAGTGCGCCGTCGAGCCAGATCCTCACCGTACGATCCCTCCGCTCACCCGGGGGCACCTGTCACCGCCCGGGAGCCCGACGCTACCTCCAGCAGGCGGGCGGCCTTCAGCTCGGTCTCGGCCCATTCGCGCTCGGGGTCGGATCCCCAGGTGATGCCGGCGCCGGTGCCGAAGAGGAGGCGGGCGCCGCCGGGGGCCCGGCGGTCGATCCAGAAGGTCCGGATGCCGACGGCGAGCTCGGCGAGGCCGCGATCGGCGTCCACCCAGCCGATGCCGCCGCAGTAGGGGCCGCGCGGGGCCGTCTCCAGCGCCTCGATGATCCGCAGCGCCGAGGACTTGGGGGCGCCCGTGACCGAGCCGGGCGGGAAGGTCGCGGCGAGCAGTTCGGGCCAGCCGGCGCCTTCGGCGAGTTCCCCGCTGACGGTGGAGACGAGGTGGACGAGGCCGGGGTGCTCCTCGACGGCGCACAGTTCGGGGACGGCGACGGAGCCGGTGGCGCAGACGCGGCCGAGGTCGTTGCGGACCAGGTCCACGATCATCACGTTCTCGGCGTGGTCCTTGGGGAGGAGGTCGGCGGCGGTGCGGCCGGTGCCCTTGATGGGCCCGGACTCGACGTGGCGGCCGGAGCGGCGCAGGTAGAGCTCCGGGGAGGCGGTGGCGATCTCCACTCCGTGCGCCGGCAGGCGGATCGTTCCTGCATAGGGGGCCGGGTTGCCGCGGGCCAGCAGTGCGGTCAGGGCGTCGACGTCGGCGCGGTCGGGGTCGGGCAGCGGTGCGGACATGACGCGGCACAGGTTGGCCTGGTAGACCTCGCCGGCGGCGATGTGCTCGCGGATGCGGCGGACGCCCGCCGTGTAGGCCGCGCGGTCCAGGGAGGAGGACCACCGGTCGGCGGCGGGGCCGCGCCAGGCTCCGGGGACGGGCTCCGGGACGGGGTCGGGGCGTATGTCCCCGAAGCGCGCGCAGACCAGGCGCCCCTCGAAGTCGGCGGCCACCGCCCAGAAGCCGGAGGAGTCCAGGGCCGCGGGGTCGCTGGTGACGTCGCGGAGGTCGGTCGCGAGGAGGCCGCCGAAGCGGGCCAGGGGAAGCAGGTCGTGCACGGCTGCGAGTCTAGGCCCGGTGGCCGAAAGGCGCCGGGGAGGTGACCGGCGGGTGACCGGTGGTGATCGGGCGGCAGCACGCTGCGGAAACGCGTTTTTGAGCTGGCCCGGGAATCCGCTAGAGTTCAACACGTCGCCAGGGAGCGAAGGGGGAAACCCCGGAGCGAACAGGGTGACGGTGCGGACGTAGCTCAGTTGGTAGAGCACCACCTTGCCAAGGTGGATGTCGCGAGTTCGAGTCTCGTCGTCCGCTCTGAGTGGGGGATCTTCCCGAGATACCCTGCAACTCCGAGGTGGAGTGGCCGAGAGGCGAGGCAACGGCCTGCAAAGCCGTCTACACGGGTTCAAATCCCGTCTCCACCTCCAAGGACGATTAGCTCAGCGGGAGAGCGCTTCCCTGACACGGAAGAGGTCACTGGTTCAATCCCAGTATCGTCCACAGGATCTTCGGATCCCCCGCGCGATTAGCTCAGCGGGAGAGCGCTTCCCTGACACGGAAGAGGTCACTGGTTCAATCCCAGTATCGCGCACGCAGTACCTGCAACACCGTTTCACCTGCGGCTGCACAGCCGTGGCCCGCGCGATTAGCTCAGCGGGAGAGCGCTTCCCTGACACGGAAGAGGTCACTGGTTCAATCCCAGTATCGCGCACCGACCGGAAGCCCCGGCCGTCTCGACGGCCGGGGCTTCCGCGTGTGCGGCCGGGGGATCAGGACGAGAACAGCATGCGCCCGAAGCCCTTGCGGTGGTGCCCGGGGTGGCCGTGGTGCCCGTGGTGCGGGGCGCCCCAGGCCGGAGCGGCGTGCGGCGCCGCATGCGGGGCCGGGTACGGCGCCGGGGGCGCGGCCGGCGGCGGGACCTGCCCGTACTGGCCGGCGGTGTACTGCGACTCCAGCCGGGTCAGCGCCTCCAGCTCCCCGTAGTCGAGGAAGATGCCGCGGCAGCCGCTGCACTGCTCGATCTGGACGCCGTTGCGGTTGTAGGTGTGCATCATCGCGTGGCACTTCGGGCACTGCATGGCCGGACCAACTCCTCGCCGTCGTGCGTCGGCACCGGGCGCCCGCCCGGTGCAGGGACGCCCTCACCCTACGCCGGACGGGTGCCTGCCAAGTCGGGCGGGAGCGTGCCGATTCGGGCACAGGATTCGACCATGAGCCGCTCCACGTCGTCGAGCCTGCGCCGGTTCTCCGCGGCCTTGGCGAGGGCCAGCGCGGCCGTCTGCACGGTCAGGGCGCGGGCCGCCGTGTCCAGGGCCGGCCACGGGTCGCAGCCGGGGGGCCCCGCGGCCGGGCCGCCCGCGGCCCGGTAGGCCTCCAGGAACCGGCCCCAGGCGCTGCTGCCGAGGACCCCCGCGGCGAACCAGGCGGCGGGCCGGGCCAGGTCCCAGGCGGGCGCCCCCACCCCCAGGTCGTCGACGTCGATCAGCCGCCAGCCTCCGCCCGCGGCGCTCCCCCGCACCAACTGGCCCAGGTGGAGGTCGCCGTGGCACAGGACCCCGCCGCCCGGCGCCGGGGCCTCCCCGCGCGCCCACGCGGGCAGGGTCCGCGCCGCGTCCCAGACGGCCTGGGGGCCCAGGCCGGAGCCGCCCCGGCTGCCGCCCGGGGCGGGCGCGGAGTCCGCGTCCGGGCGGGGGCCGCGGTCCGGGCCGCCCGCGCGGGCCAGCCGGCCCAGGGCCCGCGCCAGCTTCGCCGGGCCCCGCATGGCGGGCAGCGGCCCGGGCAGGGCCGCCAGCGGGACCCGGTGCAGCGCCGCCAGCAGCTCCGCCGCCGCCTCCCACGGAGCGTCCTCCGGGCGCTCGGCGTCGACCGGGTCCCCGTACGGCCACAGCGACACCGGCCGGCCCCGCAGCAGTCCCGCCACCGGCCGCAGCGGCGGGAGCAGCACCCCCGCGAGGGCCCGGTCGGCGGCGATCCGCATCCGTACGGCCAGTTCCTCGGGATCGCTGTCGGCGGCGTGCGCCTTGGCCACGACCTGCCCGCAGCGCACGACCGTGCCGTCCTCGCGCTCGGCGAGGAGCCGGTACGCCGGCTCCGGCTCGCCGGTGGCGTACGCGGCCAGTGCGGCGGGCAGCGGTGCGGCCGGCGCGGGCACCGCGCCCTTCCCGAGGCGCCGGGCGGCATGCTCCTGGTTCATCGCTGCTCCCCGCCTGTGCGTGACTGGGCCACCGGCCCTCGCACAGCAGGTTACGGAACGCCGCGGCGGCAACCGCGGCACGGCGGGAGGGCAAAAGAGCGTGCTGCCCGTCCGACTCCCCAGCCGCACGGGCAGCACCCTTCACCTGCCGTCCGCCGCTCCCCCGTCCCCACGGGGTTCGGCGGGCCGATGCCGCTGCCCGGGCCGCTCTCCCGGGCGGGGCGCCGCTCAGCGCCCCAGCATCGCGCCCACGGACGACGCCTGCGCCGCCACCTGCTCGAACCCCCCGAAGAGGAAGAGCAGGAGGGCGGCCAGGGGGAGGACCATGGCCGCGGCCACCAGCGGGTGGCGCGTACCGGACTCGTGGGCGTGGAACGCGAATGACTTGCGCCCGTGCCGTGCCGTGTCCGCCATGGTCCTTCTCCCTGTCGTCTGGATGCGGCGGGCGCGTGACCTCGGGGGACGAGAGTGCGCCCGCCGCATGACCACCACACTAGGCACGGCGGGGGCACGCGGCGTCGTGCCCGCGTACCCATTGGCAGGCCTCCGGGAGGATGACGGGGCCGCCTGCGTGTACTCCCCTGGTTGGAGGCCGCCTCCCCTTCGTGGGGGTCTTCCCGGAGGGGGATGACCACAGCGTGGTGAGTTCGCTCACTTCCGTCACTCCCCGCACATGCGGGTCCCCGGACCGGGTGCACTGTGATCGCCCCGCCGGGTGCGCCCGGCGCACGCACCCGCCCTCCGGACCGCCCCGGGCGCCGCTGTATCCGACGACCCCTCAACCACCTGTCCAGAAAAGGGCGTTGTTGCCTCCGCACGGTGCCGGGCGGGGGCGGTTACGGCGGGGTTCCGCACCCCCGCGGAGGTCCCCGCGCACTGACGAGCGATTGCCCCGGTGAGGGCGCGGCCTCTGAGCGCTCGTGGCGGATGGTCCGTAAGCTGTGCCACGTCAACAGGACGACGGGTCAGCGGGGTGGACATGGCGATGATGCGGCTCCGGCGCGAGGACCCGCGTGTCGTCGGCTCGTTCAGGCTGCACCGGCGGCTCGGCGCCGGCGGCATGGGCGTGGTCTACCTGGGCTCCGACCGGCGGGGGCAGCGCGTCGCGCTCAAGGTGATCCGCCCCGACCTGGCCGAGGACCAGGAGTTCCGCTCCCGTTTCGCCCGCGAGGTGTCCGCCGCCCGGCGGATCCGCGGCGGGTGCACGGCGCGCCTGGTGGCGGCGGACCTGGAGGCGGAGCGCCCGTGGTTCGCGACCCAGTACGTGCCCGGCCCGTCGCTGCACGACAAGGTCGCCGAGGAGGGCCCGCTGACGGCGGCGCAGATCGCCGCGATCGGGGCCGCCCTGTCCGAGGGGCTGGTCGCGGTGCACGAGGCGGGCGTCGTCCACCGGGACCTCAAGCCGTCGAACATCCTGCTGTCGCCCAAGGGGCCTCGGATCATCGACTTCGGGATCGCCTGGGCGACCGGCGCCAGCACGCTGACCCACGTGGGGACGGCCGTGGGCTCCCCGGGGTTCCTCGCGCCCGAACAGGTCCGCGGGGCGGCGGTCACGCCCGCCACCGACGTGTTCGCGCTGGGCGCCACCCTCGCCTACTCGGCGACCGCCGACTCGCCGTTCGGGCACGGCAGTTCCGAGGTGATGCTGTACCGGGTCGTGCACGAGGAGCCGGACCTGGTGGGCGTGCCGGACGCGCTGGCGCCGCTGGTGCGGGCCTGCCTGGCGAAGGACCCCGAGGACCGGCCCAGCACGCTCCAGCTGTCGATGCGGCTGAAGGAGATCGCGGCCCGGGAGGCGCAGGGCCTGTCGGACGGCCGCCCCCCGGCGCAGCGGGTGCGGACCGACCGGCCCACCGGACGGCTGACCCAGCCGTTCCCGGAGGAGCGGGCGGAGCGGCGCACCGGCCGCACGCCCGCGCCGCAGGGGGCGGGCAGCAGGGCCGTGAAGGGTGCGCAGGGCGGTCCGCCGTCGCGGCCGTCGTCGCCGCGGAACAGGGGCGGCGGGCCGTCGTCGCGGCCGACCGGCGGCCGGTCGGGCGGCCGTCCGGTGCCGCGGACGACGGGGGCGGGGCGGCGGCCGTCGCGGCCGGACCCGCGGCTGATGCGGCAGCGGCTGATCGTGTTCGTGGTGGTGACGCTGGTCGTGGCGCTCGGGATCGCGGCCGCGCAGAAGCTCTGAGCGCCGGGGCCGCGGGCCCCGGCGCCGTCCGCGTCACGCCTGCCGGTGCGGGCGGGTGGCGTAGAAGGCGACCGCGGAGGCCGCGGCGACGTTCAGGGAGTCGATGCCCTCGGCCATCGGGATGCGCACCCACTCGTCGGCGGCGCGCAGGGCGTGCGTCGACAGGCCGTGCCCCTCCGAGCCCAGCATGATCGCGCAGCGTTCGAAGCGCTCCGGCGGGACCTGGTCCAGGGAGGCGGCCTGCGGGCTGGGCGTCATGGCGAGGATCCGGTAGCCGGCCGCGCGCACCTTCTCCAGGTCGGCCGGCCAGTCCGCGAGGCGGGCGTACGGCACCGAGAAGACCGATCCCATGGACACCTTGATGGCGCGCCGGTAGAGCGGGTCGGCGCAGTCCGGGGACAGGAGTATCGCGCTGATGCCGAGGGCGGCGGCGCTGCGGAAGGCGGCGCCGAGGTTGGCGTGGTCGACGAAGCCCTCGAAGACGGCGATGCGGCGCCCGGAGCCGCCCTCCGCGAGGAGCTCGGCGGGCTCGGGCAGCGGCTTGCGCTGCATGGAGGCGAGCGCCCCGCGGTGCACGTGGTAGCCGGTGACGCGCTCGGCGACCTCGGGGGTGACCGCGTACACGGGGGCGGGGAGCTCGTCGATGACGTCGCGCATGACGTCGACCCACTTCGCGGACAGCAGCATCGACCGCATCTCGAACCCGGCGTCCTTGGCCCGCCGGATGACCTTCTCGCCCTCGGCGATGAAGAGGCCCTCCTCGGGTTCGCGGCGGCGGCGCAGCTCGACGTCGGTCAGGCCGGTGTAGTCGCGCAGGCGCGGGTCGTCGGGGTCGTCGACGGTGATGAGATCAGCCACAGGGTGATACTGCCTTGTCCGGGGTGGGGTGCCAACGCCCCTTGCGGGGCGCCGGGTCGGGCTCAGGTCGCGGGGGCCGCCGCGACGCGGACGACCTCGCCGATGACGATGACGGCCGGCGGGCGGACGTCCTCGGTGCGGACCCGCTCGCCGACGGTGGCCAGGGTGGCGTCGACGCGGCGCTGGTTCGCGGTGGTGCCCTCCTGGACGACGGCGACCGGGGTGTCGGCGGGGCGGCCGTGGCGGACGAGGGCCTCGGCGATCAGGCCGATCTTGTCGACGCCCATCAGGACGACGAGGGTGCCGGTGAGCCGGGCGAGCGCGGCCCAGTCCACCAGGGAGCGCGGGTCGTCGGGGCCGACGTGTCCGCTGACGACGGTGAACTCGTGGGCGACGCCTCGGTGGGTGACCGGGATGCCGGCGGCGGCGGGCACCGAGACGGAGCTGGAGATGCCGGGGACGACGGTGCAGGCGATGCCGGCCTCGGCGAGGGCCTGGAGCTCCTCCATGCCGCGGCCGAAGACGTACGGGTCGCCGCCCTTGAGCCGGACGACGGCCTTGCCGGCCTTGGCGTGCTCGACGAGGGCGTTGTTGATGGCCTCCTGGGCCATGTAGCGGCCGTACGGGATCTTCGCGGCGTCGATGACCTCCACATGCGGGGGGAGCTCGTCGAGGAGGTCGCGGGGGCCGAGCCGGTCGGCGATGACGACGTCGGCCTCGGCGAGGAGCCTCCTGCCGCGGACGGTGATCAGGTCGGGGTCGCCGGGGCCGCCGCCGACGAGGGCGACGCGGGGCCCGCCCTCGGCGCGGCGGCGGTGGCCGGGCGCGGCGAGGGTGCCGTCGCGCAGCCCCTCGACGACGGCGTCGCGGACGGCCGCGGAGCGGCGCGGGTCGTTGCCGGTGAGCACGGCCACGGTGACGCCCTCGACGCGGCCGGTGGCCGGCGTCCATGCGGTGGCGGCGGAGGCGTCGTCGGCGCGGACGCACCAGACCCGCTCGCGCTCGGCCTCGGCGGACGCCTGCTCGTTGACCTCGCGGTGCTGGGTGGCGATCAGGGCGTACCAGGCGCCGGCGAGGTCGCCCTCGCGGTAGCGGCGGCGCTCCCAGCGGATCTCGCCGGTCTCCGCCATGGCGTCGACGGACGGCGTGGCGGACGGCGAGACGAGCAGGATGTCGGCACCCGCGGCGACGAGCGCGGGAAGGCGGCGCTGGGCGACCTGCCCGCCGCCGATGACGACGACGCGGCGGCCGGCGAGGCGGAGGCCTACGGGGTACGCGGGGTGTGCCGGATGTGCCATGGCGGTGCGGCTCCTGGGACGGCGGTGGTCTGCTGCCGCTGCTGCGCTGGAGCGGCCTGTCCGGTGTGACGTGCGGTTTCGGGTGTGCGAGTCCACGATACGACCCGGCCCGCCGACCGCTGCGCGGGGCCTTTCGGACCACGCGCCTCACACGCCGGCGGGGCTGATCCCAGCCCGCTCGGCGTTTGAGGGCACGGGCGCGGAGCCCACGTACGGGGTCCGGGGCGGAGCCCCGGTTCCGGGAAGGGGCGGGGAGGGGATCGGCCCCGCGCAGCGGGACGGTCCTACTTCTCGGTGACTCCCGCGGAGTCGAACGTGGCGACCTCGTGCATCGCGCGGGCAGCGCTCTGCACCAGCGGGAGGGCGAGGAGCGCCCCGGTGCCCTCGCCGAGCCGCAGGTCCAGGTCGACGAGCGGCCGCAGGCCGAGCTTGTTGAGCGCGGCGACGTGCCCGGGCTCGGCGCTGCGGTGCCCGGCGATGCACGCGGAGAGCGCCTCGGGGGCGATGGCCCGGGCCACCAGCGCGGCCGCTCCGGCGCTGACGCCGTCCAGGATGACGGGCGTGCGCAGGGAGGCGCCGCCGAGGAGGAGGCCGACGATCGCCGCGTGCTCCAGACCGCCGATGGCCGCGAGGACGCCGATGGGGTCCGCGGGGTCGGGCTGGTGCAGTTCCAGGGCGCGGCGGACGACGTCCACCTTGCGGGCGTGGGTCTCGTCGTTGATGCCGGTGCCGCGGCCGGTGACCTCCGAGGGGTCGGCGCCGGTGAACACCGAGATGAGGGCGGCGGAGACCGTGGTGTTCGCGATGCCCATCTCACCGGTGAGCAGGGCCTTGTTGCCGGCGGCGACGAGGTCGCGGGCGGTCTCGATGCCGACCTCGATGGCCGCGACGGCCTCTTCCCGGGTCATCGCGGGGCCTGCGGTGAGGTCGGCGGTGCCGGGGCGGACCTTGCGGGGCAGCAGGCCGGGGGTGGCCGGGAGGTCGCCGGCGACGCCCACGTCGATGACGCAGACCTCGGCGCCGACCTGGTTGGCGAAGGCGTTGCAGACGGCGCCGCCGCCGAGGAAGTTCGCCACCATCTGCGTGGTGACCTCCTGCGGCCAGGGGGTGACGCCCTGGGCGTGCACGCCGTGGTCGCCGGCGAAGATCGCGACCGCGGCGGGCTCGGGGATCGGCGGCGGGCAGACCCGGGACAGCCCGGCGAGCTGCGCGGAGATGATCTCCAGCATGCCGAGGGCGCCGGCGGGCTTGGTCATGCGCTTCTGCCGCTCCCAGGCCTCGCCGAGCGCCTTGGCGTCGAGCGGGCGGATGCTGGCGACGGTCTCGGAGAGCAGGTCGTGCGGCGCCTCGCCGGGCAGGGCGCGGCGGCCGTACGTCTCCTCGTGGACGACCCAGGCGAGCGGCCGGCGCTGCGACCAGCCGGCCTGTGCGAGCTCGGGCTCCTCGGGGAACTCGTCGACATATCCGACGCACAGGTAGGCGACGACTTCGAGGTGTTCGGGCAGGCCGAGCTCGCGGACCATCTCGCGCTCGTCGAAGAAGCTGACCCAGCCGACGCCGAGGCCCTCGGCGCGCGCGGCGAGCCAGAGGTTCTCCACGGCGAGCGCGGAGGAGTACGGGGCCATCTGCGGCTGGGTGTGCCGGCCGAGGGTGTGGCGGCCGCCGCGGGTGGGGTCGGCGGTGACGACGATGTTGACGGGGGTGTCGAGGATGGCCTCGATCTTCAGTTCCTTGAACTGCTTGGCCCGGCCCTTGGGCAGCGACTTGGCGTAGGCCTCGCGCTGGCGCTGGGCGAGCTCGTGCATCGTGCGGCGGGTCTCGGCCGAGCGGATGACGACGAAGTCCCAGGGCTGGGAGTGGCCGACGCTGGGCGCGTGGTGCGCGGCCTCCAGGACGCGCAGCAGCACCTCGTGCGGGATGGGGTCGGTGCGGAAGCCGTTGCGGATGTCGCGGCGCTCGCGCATGACCCGCAGGACGGCCTCGCGCTCGGCGTCGGCGTAGCCGGGGGCGGCCTCGCCGGCGGGGGCGGCGGGCTCCTGCGGCTCGGCTCCCTCGGCGGGCGCCGGGGCGGCGGCTTCGGCGGCGGCCGGGTCCGCGGGGGCCTCGGCCGGGGCCGGGGCCTCGGCGGGGGCGTCCGCCTGGGCGGCGGGCTCGGCGGCCGGGACGGGCTCGTCGACAGGCTGCGCGGCTGCGGGCGCGGCTGCGGCCGGCTGGACGACGGCTTCGGCGGGCTGCTCGGGGGTCTGGGGCGCCCCGGGCGCCTGTTCCTGCTCGGCGGGAGCCTGCGCGGCGAGCAGCTGCCCGGCGGCGGGGGCGCCCTCGGCGGCGGCCTCCGGCGCCGCGGGGGCGTCGGCCTGGACGGCCTCGGCGGGCTGCGCGGGGGCGGCGGCTTCGGCTGCCTCACCGGGAGCGGCCTGCTCGGCGGGCGCCTCGGCGGCCTGCGGGTCCGCGGGAACGGCCTGCGGGACGGCGACCGGCTCGGCGGGGGCCTCAGCCGCCGGCGCCTCCGCGGCGGGCGCCTCTGCGGGGGCCTCCGCGGCAGGAGCCTCGGCGGCCTCCGGCTGGGCCACGGCCTCCGGCTGTACGACCTCGGGCTGTACGGCCTCGGGCTGTACGGCTTCCGGCTGCGGGGCCTCGGGGACCTCCGCACCGGCCTCGGGCGCAGGGACGGCCTCAGGGGCGGGAACGGCCTCGGCAGCCGGTGCGGCTTCGGGGGCGGCGGCCTCCACCACCGGGGTGGCCTCCGGCGCGGGAGCGGCTGCGGCCTCGGCCTCGGGGGCCGTCTCGGGCGTCTCGGCCGTCACTGCCGCCTCAGGCGCCGGGACGGGCTGCGCCTGCTGCTCCGGGTGCGGCTGCGCCTGCTCCGGGGCGGGCTGCGGCTGCGCCTGCTCCGCGGCGGGGAACGCCTGCGCGGCGGCGGGCTGTGCCGCGGGCACCGGTTCGGCGCCCCAGGGCACGCCGGCCTGCGGCGGGACCTCGCCGAGCTGCGGGGCCGCCTGTGCAGGGACGTCCTGCCGGGGCACGTCCAGGTATTCGGGGCCGGTGGTCGGCGGGCCTGCCTGGCGCATGGGCATGGGCGGGACGGGGGCGCCCAGCGGCGCGGTCGGGGCGGGCGGCACGGGGGCGGCCGGGCCGCGGTCGGCGAGGGAGCGGACCACTCCGGTGGCCTCGGGCACGGCGGGGCCCATGTGCAGCGGCCGGCGGGGCGGGGCGGCGGGTGCGGCGGGCGCGGCGGCGTGCGGCGGCACCATCCCGCCGAGGTCCAGGGAGCCGGAGTCGCGGCCCCCGGCCTCGTGCACGCCGGCGCCGTACGAGGCGTCGGCGGGGTCGGGGAAGGCGGCCGGCGCGGGGTGGGCGGGTCCGGCGTAGGCGGCGTGCGGGTCGGCGTAGTCGGCGTAGTCGGCGTAGGGGGCGTCGCCGTAGGAGGTCTCGACGGGGTAGGCCGGCGCCGGCGGGACCACCTGCGGGTCGCTCCACGAGCCGTGGCCGTGGCCGCTCGGCATCAGCAGGAGTTCCTCGTCCTCGGCCTCGGCAGGGTTGTCCACGAGGTCCTGGAAGGCGTAGGCGCCCGGCTGCGGGACCTGAGCCGGAATGCCCTGCTGGTCCACCATGCCCGCGTTGTCCGGGAGTCCCTCGCCCGGTACCTGGCCGGTGTCGGTCATGCGTACCCCTCGCCCATCGTGTTGCCTCTTCGATCGCCCGGCGCCCACAAGACCAACGAGCGGGGTTGCCGTGCGACGCGTCGTCCGCGTACGCACCCTGCGACAACCAGTAAGCATTGTCGCGCCCGTTCGCCGCCGCGGCGGCCGAAACCGCCGCGGTCTGCTGTGGACTGCGCCACGTCGCGCGTCTTGTTGTGCCGCCGTCCCTGGGCGTACCAGGGCAGTACGACGATCGGCCAGCCTACCCCGGGCTCAGGCCCGGTGGTTCACCGGGCGCCGGGCTGCCAGGAGGAACACGACGGTACGGTCCTGTTCGCTCCAGGTGAGGGGGTCGAGCCCGACGGACTGCAGGAGGGCGCATTCGACGGCGTATCCGCCCTCGGCGAGGGCCCGGCCGATCGCCTCGGCCTCGTCGCGGGTGGAGGCGTGGCTGACGATCCGTTCGGGGCGGCGTTCGGCGACTGCCGCGACGACGTCGGCGCCGCCGCCGCCGACGCGGACGACGTCGGGTTCGGGGAGGTCCTCCAGGACGTGCGGGGCGCGGCCTGCGAGGACCTGGAGCTGTACTCCGCGGGCGCGGGCGGCGGCGGCCGTGCGCTCGCAGGCCTGCGGGTCGGCGTCGACGGCGATGACGGCGGCCCCGAAGGCGGCGGCCTCGACGGCGAAGGCGCCGGAGCCGGCGCCGATGTCCCAGACGAGGTCGCCGGTGCGCGGGCCGAGCCGGGCGAGCTGTGCGGCGCGCAGGGTGGCCGACTCGCCTTCGCCGGTGCCGTCCTGGGGGCGGGCCCAGCCGCGTTCGGCGGTGCGGGCGGGGTTCTGGCCGAGGATCCAGGCGGGGTCGGCGGAGACCGTCTGGCCGCCGATGACGATGACGACGTTGGGGTTGCGCCAGGTGTGGTCGGCGGCCTTGTCGGAGGTGACGACGGTGACCTGCTCGCGGGCGGTGCCGAGTTCCTCGCAGATGACGAAGGTGCGGTGCACGGGCCCCAGCAGCAGGGCGAGTTCGGCGGGTCCGGCGCCGGGCGAGGTGAGGACGGCGACCTTGCCGTGGGCGCGGCAGACGTTGACGGCACGGCGCAGGGTGCGGGGGTGGGCGACGACGACCTGGGCGTCGTCCCAGGGCATGCCGGCGCGGGCGAAGGCGGCGGCGACGGAGGAGACGGCGGGGACGACCTCGACCTCCAGTCCGTGCTCGGGGGCGCGCAGGGTGCGGACGACGCCGAAGAAGCCGGGGTCGCCGTCGGCGAGGACGACGGCGCTGCCGCGGTGTCCGGCGATGCGGCGGGCGGCGAGGCCGAGGCTGCCGAGGCGGATGCGTTCGGCGGCGGGCGGCACCTCGGGGAGGGCGAGGTGGTGGGCGGCGCCGGCGACGAGGGTGGCGGCGGAGAGCGCGGAGCGGGCGGCCGCGGTCAGGGGGGAGCCGTCCCAGCCGATCACCGTGACCCGGTCGGCCATCGTCGTCTGTCTCCTGGGGTGGTGGGGGGAAGGGCGGTCGGGGGCCGGTCGTGCCGCCGGGGCGGCCCGGCGGGGCGGGGCGTCAGTTCCAGTCTGCGCCGACGCGCAGGCCGCCGGTCTCGACGGGGCGGGCGAGGGCGTTGCCGTAGCCGTAGCCGTCGGAGGCACCGTACGCGTCGGCGTCTTCGAGGTCCTCGGGCAGCAGGCTCCAGACGATGAGGTCGGTGCGGGCGTGGCTCCAACTGCCGTCGCCGTTCTGGATGCGGGCTATCCAGGCGTTGCGCAGGACGCCTTCGCTGATGCAGCCGATCTTCTGGGCGACCTGCTGGGAGGCGGTGTTGTCGGCGGCGGTGCGCATTTCGAGGCGTTCGAAGCCCAGGTCGCGGAAGAGCCACTGGGCGACGGCGAGGACGGACTCGCCGGCGTAGCCCTCGCCGCGGGCCCAGGGGGCGGTGATGTAGGCGGCCTCGGTGCTGCGGGTGCGCCAGTCGGTGTTCTTCAGGTGGACGGTGCCGACGAGGCGCTGGGTGAGGAACTCGGCGACGGCGAAGACGATGCCGCGGCCGCTGGTGCGTTCGGCGTGGGAGTGCCGGGTGGCCCAGCCGTGGGCGTCGGCGTGGGTGTAGGGGTGCGGTGCGGGGGTCCAGGCGGTGACGTGCTCGTCGTTCATCATCTCGGCGAGCGCGGTGACGTCCTCCACGTCGAAGGGGCGCAGCACCAGCCGGTCCGTGCTGATGGTGACGTCCGGGAAGGTGGTAGTCATGCGCAGCTCCATGCCTGGGAGGTGGGGCGACCGTGGTGCGGGACCGGGTGGGCGGGGGCGCCGTCGTGCGGGCCGTCCAGCCACAGCATGCAGCATCGAACGGCCTGTGTGCATGGCCGCCCCTGCCCGCTCGCGGGCAGCGTGCGGCCCCGCACGCCCGGTCGGGTGTGCGGGGCCGTGTGCCCGGGGCGGCCGCGCCCGGTGCGGGCGCGGGAGCGGGGTCAGGAGGCGGGGGTGCCGAAGGCCGGGGTGACGGAGCCCTGGTACTTCTCCTCGATGAACGCGCGGACCTCGTCGGAGTTGAGGAGCTTGGCGAGCTTCTGGACGCGCGGGTCCTTCTCGTGGCCTGCCTTGACCGCGAGGAAGTTGGCGTACGGGTTGCCCTCGGACTTCTCCAGGACGAGGGCGTCCTTGGCCGGGGAGAGCTTCGCCTCCAGGGCGTAGTTGCCGTTGATGACGGCGGCGTCGACGTCGTTCAGGGCGCGCGGGACGGTGGCGGCCTCCAGCTCCTTGAACTCCAGGCCCTTCTTGTCGGTGATGTCGGACAGCTTGGCGCTGGTGCCGACGCCCTCCTTGAGGGTGATCAGGTTGTTGGCGGCGAGGAGCTGGAGGGCGCGGCCCCCGTTGGTGGTGTCGTTGGGCACGGCGACGGTGTGGCCGGGCCGGAGGTCCGTGACCGCCTTGACCTTCTTGGAGTAGAGGCCGAGGGGCTCCAGGTGCACGTTGGCGACGGGCACGATGTGGGTGCCGTTCTTCTTGTTGAAGTCGTCGAGGTACGGCTTGTGCTGGAAGTAGTTGGCTCCGACCTGGCCCTGCTCGGTGGCGGTGTTGGGCAGGACGTAGTCGGTGAACTCCTTGACCTCCAGCTTGAGGCCCTCCTTGGCGGCCAGCTTGTCCTTGACGAAGTTCAGGACGTCGGCGTGCGGGCTCGGGGAGGCCGCGACGACGAGGGGCTTGCTGTCGTCGGCTGCACCGCCGGACGCGGCGGAGGAGGAGGGGTCGGAGGCGCTGCCGCATGCGGTGAGGCCGAGGGCGAGGGCTGCGGTCGCGGCGGCGAGGAGGGTGGGCTTGGTGTTCTTACGCACGAAGAGTGCCTTTCATTGCGGTGCAAGTGCGCGGGTCGTGCGCAGGTCTTGCAGGTGGTGGCCCAAGCACGACAAGTGCGGGCTTTCGGGGGGTGGGTGGTTCGGGGGCCGCCGGGCGGGCCGGTGTCAGGCCGTGCGGCCGCGGCGGGCGAGGAGGCGTACGGCGCCGTCGCCGATGAGCTGGATCACGGTGACGAGGGCGATGAGGACGGCGACGGTGGCGAGCATGAAGCCGGTCTCGAAGCGCTGGAAGCCGTAGGTGACGGCCTTGGAGCCGAGGCCTTCGCCGCCGACGGCGCCGGCCATGGCCGAGTAGCCGACGAGGGTGATCAGGGTGGTGGTCACGGCGGCGACGAGCGAGGGCAGGGCCTGGGGCAGGAGCACCTTGGCGACGATGGTCGGGACTCCCCCGCCCATGGACTCGACGGCTTCGACGAGGCCGTGGTCCACCTCGCGGACGGCGGTCTCGACGAGGCGGGCGAAGAAGGGGATGGCGCCGATGGCCAGCGGGACGATCATGGCGGTGGGGCCGATGAAGGTGCCGACGACGGCGGTCGTGACCGGGATCAGGGCGATCAGCAGGATGATGAACGGCAGCGAGCGGCCGATGTTCACGACCACGCCGAGGACCTTGTTGAGCGGCCGGTTCTGCAGGAGGCCGCCCTTGTCGGTCAGGACGAGGAGGATGCCGACGGGCAGGCCGCCCAGCACGGTGACGAGGGTGGACCACAGCACCATGTAGAGCGTGTCGTACGTGCCCTGGGTGAGCAGGGGCTGCATCTCGGACCAGGTCACTTGGCACCTTCCTTGACGAGTTCGGCGATCTCGGTGTCGAGGTCGGGGCCGGCGGTGTCGACGGGCTCGACCTGGAGGCCCTGTTCGCGCAGGAAGCCGACGGGCACGACGTTGTCCTCGTAGCGGCCGGGCAGCTCGATGCGCATGCGGCCGACCTGGCGTCCGCCGACGGTGTCCATCGCGGCGCCGAGGATCGAGATGTCGATGTTGTAGGTCCGGGACAGCTGGGAGATGACCGGCTGGGTGGCGGCGTCCCCGTGGAAGGTGACGTCGACGACCGTGCGGTCGGGGCCGCCGGCGGCGCCGGTGAGGGGGAACAGCTCCTCGGCGAGCTCGGAGCCGGGGGTGGCGAGGAGTTCGGCGACGGTGCCGGACTCGGTGATCCGGCCGCGCTTCATGAGGGCGGCGGAGTCGCAGACGGTCTTGACGACGTCCATCTCGTGCGTGATGAGCAGGACGGTCAGGCCGAGGCGCTGGTTGAGGTCGCGCAGCAGCTGGAGGATGGAGCGGGTGGTCTCCGGGTCCAGGGCGCTGGTGGCCTCGTCGGAGAGGAGCACCTTGGGGTCGCCGGCGAGGGCGCGGGCGATGCCGACGCGCTGCTTCTGACCGCCGGAGAGCTGGCCCGGGTAGGCCTTGGCCTTGTCGGCGAGGCCGACGAGGTCGAGGAGTTCGAGGGCCTTGCGGGAGCGCTCGCGGGAGGGGGTGCCGAGGATCTCCAGGGGGAGTTCGACGTTGGCCTGGACGGTCCGCGAGGACAGCAGGTTGAAGTGCTGGAAGACCATCCCGATGCGGCTGCGGGCCTCGCGGAGCTCCCGGCCGGCGCGGCGGCCGCGGCCGGCGAGGGCGGTGAGGTCGACGCCGTCGACGGTCACGGTGCCGGAGGTGGGGCGCTCCAGCAGGTTGACGCAGCGGATGAGGGAGGACTTGCCGGCGCCGCTCTGGCCGATGACGCCGAAGACCTCGCCTTCGCGGACATGGAGGTCGACGCCGTCCAGGGCGGTGACCTCGCGGCCACGGGACTGGTAGACCTTCGTGAGGCCCGATGTGGTGATCACAGGATTTCCGTCGCTGTCGAGTGCGCGGCGCAGCAGTGTGCGCTGGGCGCCGTGCACGGGCAAACATCTGGGGCGCGATACGGGTCAAACCGGATTCATGCGGCGGTTTCCACGTAGGCGCGGGGCAGGAGCGGTCCGTTCCGTCCTGCGGGGCAGGTGCGGGGCGGACGGGCTCGGCCGGTCTCGCTTCGGGGCGCGGGACGGGTGGAGAGGGGCCCTCAGAAAGCGCACATTCGACACATACAACGAGCACCGGGCGTCATCGTCGCCTCGGTCGCAAGGGTGCGGCTGCTCGTCGTGGTCATGGGCCCCAGTAAACCAGACATATCCCTTGACCGATCAATTATGTCCGAATAGCGGACGATCATGAGTCGGATACCGGACACGGCCGGTCGCCTCCGGACACCCCGCCCTCACGGTCCGGCGGGCCGTGCGCGGCGGCCCGCGCAGGGGCGCGCGCAGCCGCTCCCCCGGCCCGTAATACGCTCGCTGCATGCTCGACGCCCTGACGGTCGCCATCGGCGCGGCCGCCCTCGCCCTCGCCGCCTGGTGCGGTTTCGCCGCCCTGCGGAACCAGCCCACCAAGGACTGGCACTTCATCGGCATGGGTGTGGTGACCCTGCTGGTCCTGGCCCAGCTGGTGGTCGGCATCGTGATGCTGGCCCGCGGCGAGCGGCCCGACGAGAGCTCTGTGATCTTCCTGGCGTACCTGGTCGGCGCGTTCGCCGCGGTCCCGGCCGCCGGGCTGCTCTCGCTGAGCGAGCGCACCAAGTGGGGATCGGTGACGGTGGCCGCCGGCGCGGTGGTCCTCGCCGTCCTCGAAGTACGGCTCTACGACATCTGGGGGACCCCCGGTGCCTGACACGGACCACACCCCGGCAGCGGCGAAAGGCGCCGAGGCCGCCCCGGACGCCCCCGCGGCCCCCGGCCCGCGGCGGCTCGTCTCCGGCCCCGGGCTGCTGCTCGTCTGGCTGTACGGCGTGATCACGGTCGGCGCGGTCTCGCGCTCCGTCTACCAGATCTCGACCGAGTTCGACCGGGCGCCGCTGCCGTACACGCTGACCGGCGCGGCCGCACTCGTGTACTGCTTCATCACGTACTCGCTGGTGCGCGGCGGCGAGCGGGCCCGCAGGGCGGCGCTGCTGTGCTGCGCCGCCGAGCTGGCGGGCGTCCTCGTCGTCGGCACCTGGACGCTGCTGCGCCCCGAGGCCTTCCCGGACGCCACCGTGTGGTCGCAGTTCGGGATGGGCTACCTGTTCATCCCGGTGATCCTGCCGGTCACCGGGATGCTCTGGCTGCGCGTCAGGCGCTGACCGCGAAGTCGGCGGCGCCCGCCGCCCTCTCCTTCTCCAGGACCACCAGGCGCACGCCGTCGGACGCGGTGCGCCCGCCGACCTGCACGTAGCCCGCCTTGCGGTACAGCCGCAGGTTCGACTCGCTCTTGTGGCCGGTGTGCAGGCGGAAGCGGGTGGGGGCGGACTCGCGGCCGCCGAGGGCCTCCTCGACGGCGTGCAGGAGGCGGGCGCCGAGGCCGTGGCCCTGGAGGCGGGGGTGCACGCACAGCTTGGCGATGCTGCCGGCGCCGTCCTCGTCGATGCGGCCGCGCACGGTGCCCACCACTTCCTCGCCGAGCCGGGCGACGAGCACGGTGTCGGACGCGAGTTCCGCCTTCAGGGAGTCCAGGGTCTGGGTGAGCGGCTGGATGCGGTAGTTGCCGTACAGCTCGGCCTCGCGCTGGAACGCCAGGTACTGCAGTTTGAGGATCTGCTCGGTGTCCTCGGCAACCGCCGCCGAAATGGTCACGCTCATGCCCATGTGCGCACGCCTCCTGCTCACCTGGTGGCCCGTTGGTTCTACCGCTCCCTTCCCCGAAGGCCAGGAGCCCCAACCTCTGACGCGAGCATTCTGCGCAGACATCCCAGGCAACGGGAACGGACGGGCCCCAAACTTCCTTGTGAGATACCCAACTCTCCTGCGATTTCACGGTAAGTCAGGTCTCTGGGCGACAGAAGTGCCCGCATCAGCTCGGGACAGCGTCCGGGCAGTCGGGCGACCGCCGAACGGAGTGCCCGGTGCTCCTCCCCGTGCAGGGCGGCCTCCTCGGGCGCGGCGCCCGCGTTCCCGGGCCGGCTCCCGTACGGGACCTCCCGCCGGGCCCGGCGCCGGGCGCGGCGGGCCTCGGCCCGTACGGCCCGGCGCAGCCAGCGGGCGGGCTCGGCGGGGGCGGGGCCGGCCTCCAGCAGCCTGACCCAGACGGCCTGTTCCAGGTCGGCGGCCTCCATGCCCGCGCCGGCGGCCTCCGCGGCCGCCTCGGCGGACAGCAGGGGGCCCAGTCGGTCGACTACCTCGGAGTCCTTCAGCAGGTCCATGCCGGGCGGGACGCACGGGCGGTGCCCGGCGGTTTCCCCTCCCGGCACGGCCCACCCGAAGGCGGTGCTCCGCTTCCTGGTTGACGTACGTCCGGGCGGCGGACGGGAGGCTCGGGGGCGGCCGCGGCCGTCAGGGGCGGCCGCGTCCGGGCCGGAAGTCCTCGGCCGCGAGCAGCGCGGTGTCGGGCTGGTCGGTGAAGATGCCGTCGATGCCCTGCGCGAAGTAGGCCCGCAGCGCGCCGAAGGCGTCGCCGTAGGCGGCGGGGTCGGTGCCCTTGCGGAACTCGGCCGGCAGGAAGGCGTTCTCGTTGCGGGCGGTGTAGGGGTGCAGGACCAGCCGCCGGGCGTGGGCGTCGCGGACGAGGGTGGTGGGGGTGCCCAGCCGGCCGTCCGCGGTGCGCGGGATGACCAGGTCGAGGGTGGGGCCGATCCCCTGTGCGAATCCGGCGATCCACTTCAGCCCTTCGGGCGTGACGAGGTCCGCGACGGTGCGCGGGTCGCCGGCCAGGACGAAGTCCCAGGGGCGGCTGCGGGCGTCGGAGAGCAGCACGACGCGCGGCGTGTCGACCAGCCGGGCGAGCCGCTGGATGCTGGACGGCTCGAAGGACTGGAGGAAGACGGGGGCGTCCCGGCCGTCGCGGCCGTGGCGGCGCAGCAGCCGGGCGAGGGGCTCCTCCAGCCCGAGGCCGAGCGAGCGGAAGTAGCTGGGGTGCTTGGTCTCGACGTGCAGCCAGACCCGGCGCCCGCGCCGCCGGCCCTCGCGGTCGGCCCAGCGCAGCACCTCCTCGAAGGTGGGGACGTCCCAGCGCCCGTCGTAGAGGGTGTTGCGCTGCCGCAGGGCGGGGATGCGCTCCTTGGCGCGCAGCCTCTTCAGTTCCGCGAGGGTGAAGTCCTCGGTGAACCAGCCGGTCACGGCGGTCCCGTCGACGGTCCTGGTGGTGCGGCGGGAGGCGAACTCCGGGTGGTCGGCGACGTCGGTGGTGCCGCCGATCTCGTTCTCGTGCCGGCACACCAGGTGCCCGTCGCGGGTCGGCACCAGGTCCTGCTCGACGACGTCGGCGCCGAGGTCGAGGGCGAGCGCGTACGAGCCGAGGGTGTGCTCGGGCCGGTGCCCTGAGGCGCCCCGGTGGCCGATGACCAGCGGCACGGGCAGCCCCCGGTACCCGCCGCCGCGCCGGTCCTCCCCGGCCAGCCGCTCCTGCCCGGGCTCCGCGGCGGCCGCGGAGCCCGCGGAGAGTCCGGCCGTGCCTGCGGCGCCCGCCGCCAGGACGGCTGCCCCGAGGACCGTGCGCCGTGCTGCCCCACCCTGCGTCATGAATGGCACTCCCTGCTGGTCGGGGGCCGCGGCGGGACCGGTGCGCCGGCGTCCGCGGCGGCCCGGATCGGCGAGCCGATGGTAGGCACCGGCGGATGGCCCGGAGGGGGTTGCCGGCCGAACATGGCGCAAACGCGCGTCAACAGTGCGTTGCAAACCGGTGAACCCGATGTGCGATCAGACCTGACCCGCGAGTATCGTCCTCACCTGCACGGCCTCTGCGCCGTGCACAGCCGCTTTTGGATGCCGGAGGGCTCACGTTGTTCCGTACCGCGCTCATCAAGGCCACCGTCGGACCGGTCATGCGCATGATGTTCCGCACCCGTGTGGAGGGCGTCGAGAACATCCCCGGCTCCGGGCCGGTGATCCTGGCGGGCAACCACCTCACGTTCATCGACTCGATGATCCTGCCGCTGGTCTGCGACCGCACCGTCCACTTCATCGGCAAGGACGAGTACGTCACGGGCAAGGGTCTCAAGGGCCGCGCCATGGCCTGGTTCTTCACCGGCTCCGGCATGATCCCCGTCGACCGGGACGGCGCCAACGGCGGCGTCGCCGCGCTGATGACCGGCCGCCGCATCCTGGAGGAGGGCAAGATCTTCGGGATCTACCCGGAGGGCACCCGCTCCCCCGACGGCCGCCTCTACCGCGGCCGCACCGGCATCGCCCGGCTCACCCTGATGACCGGCGCCCCCGTCGTGCCGTTCGCGGTGATCGGCACCGACAAGCTCCAGCCGGGCGGCAAGGGCATGCCCCGCCCCGGCCGGGTCACCGTCCGCTTCGGCGAGCCGATGGAGTTCTCCCGCTACGACGGCATGGACCGCGACCGCTACGTGCTGCGCGCCGTCACCGACTCCGTGATGGCCGAGGTCATGCGCCTGTCGGGCCAGGAGTACGTGGACATGTACGCCACCAAGGCGAAGGCCGCCTGACCCGGGCCCGCGCCGTGCCCCTACTGCCGGCGCAGTGACCGGCTGATGCCCGCTGCCGTCGTCGTGGCGAGGACCCAGCCGGTCACGATCAGCAGGTACGACAGCCACTGCGCCCAGCCGCGCGGCGCGAAGGCCTGCTCCTGCCCGAACCCGATGATCGGCAGCATCAGGTCCAGGGTGTAGAAGACCGGGTTGAACTCGGGAGCCTCGTCCGGCTTCAGCGGCGGCGGGGGCCTCATCCCGTACGCGACGGAGCCGGTCAGCAGCAGCGCCAGCAGCCAGAGCGCCGCGCGCAGCGGCCGGAAGCCGTAGCCGACGGTGGCGTCCTGGAGGAGCCCCCACAGCCGGCCGTGCCGGGGCAGCGTCCCCCGGTGGCGGCGGAGCTTGGCGAGCTGCACCGTGCGGGCGGCGGCCTCGTCGCCCACGGTGAGGTAGGCGGCGGCGAGCTGCTCGTAGGCGTACGGGAGGTAGCCGGACTCCTCGCGCTCCAGCGCGGGCAGCCGCTCCTCGGCCGGCAGGTGCGGGGCGAGGGTGCGGTAGGTCAGGCCGTCGACGCGGATGCGGTCGGGCCAGGCGGTCGGCGGGACGTGCAGCAGGTCGAAGGTGGAGCGCCGCAGGTTCACCGACCCCTGGAGGGTGGGGCACTCCCGCAGCCAGAGCTCCCCGGCCGTGCAGCTGGAGGCGCGCAGGGCGACTCCGCCCGGGTTGGCGAAGGAGGCGTAGGCGAGGTTCAGCTGGCCCGGTATCCGGGATCCGGTGAGGTTGACGCGGCCGCGGGCCTGCATGCGCATGGCGCGCAGGTCGGTGCCGACGGTGAGGGTCTCGGCGTGCAGGGCGGTGCCGCCGGGGGCGAGGAGGCGGGCGTCGTCGAGGTTGATCCGGCCGCCGACGGTGGCGCCGTTGATCCGCGTCTGGCCGTGGACGGTCAGGCCCGCCGCGATGACGTCGGTGCCGATGTGGGCGTGGTTGAACTGCAGCGGCGGCTCCTCCCCCTCCCGTCCGGCGGTGTCCGGGTCGCCTATGACGGCCTTCTTCAGGAAGAAGCCGCCGCCTATCCGGGCCCCGGCGAGCCGGACGGGGCCGGTGATCCGGCAGCAGGCGAGGCGGAGGGCGAGGTCGACGGTGAGCGTCGAGGCGGTCAGGCCGGGCAGCACCGAGTCGGTGAGCGACAGCGCCCGCAGCCGGGCCCCGAACAGGACCGGCTTGCGCTCGAAGAGGCAGGCGCGCAGCCGGATCGCGTGGTCGACGTCCGCGTACTTGAGGACGAGCTTGCCGGTGATGCGGGCGCCGCGCACGTTCAGGCCCGCGACCTGCCCGTCCCGCGTGGGGCCGGTGAGCAGGAGCGCGGCCAGCGCCTCGGCGCGCAGGGTGCGCTCGGGCCCCCACGAGGACCCGGCCGCCGGGTCCTCGTCGGGGTGCTCCCGGAAGTCGACGCCCTCGCCGCGCGGGAAGGCGTCCCAGACGCGGCGCTCCGCGGGGGTCAGCTCGATGATCTCCACCGGCGGGATGGTGTCCCGCCGGCCGACGGACTGTCAACCACCCTCCGCGCGGCGCCCCTTGGCCGCGGTCAGGGGTGCGCCGGGGCACCGTCCTGGAGCTTCTGGCCCTTGAGCAGGAACCACGCGGCGACCGCGGTGGCCAGCAGGACGAGCGCGCTGACCCCGGAGGCCAGCCGCAGCCCCTCCACGAAGGTGTCCTGGGCGGCGGTGACCAGGGCGTGCGCGGTCTGCGGGTCCAGCGAGGACGCCGCCTCCACTGCGCCGCCGAGCGAGTCGTGCGCCGCCTCCGCGACGGCCGGAGGCACCTGCGCCGGGGCGGTGAACCCCTGGTAGACGCCGGTGACGATGGAGCCGAGGAGGGCGATGCCGAGAGCTGCCCCGAGCTCGTACGCGGTCTCGGAGACGGCCGAGGCGGCGCCGGCCTGCTCCTTGGGCACGCTGGAGAGGATCACGTCGGCGGTGACGGTGAAGGAGAAGCCCGCACCGACGCCGACGGCCAGCAGGGATGCGCCGAGCAGCGGGTAGCCGCTGGTCCGCTCGACCGCGGTGAGCGCGGCGAGCGCCAGGCCGATGGCGCCGAGCCCGCCCGCGACGACGGCCCGCACCGAGAAGCGGCGGGCCCAGGCGCCGGCCACCAGGCCGGTGGCGACGGCGCCGACGGCGGCGGGCAGTTCGGCCAGGCCGGCCTCCAGCGGCTCGCGGCCCTGGACCAGCTGGAGGAACTGGGAGAGGAAGAACAGCAGTCCGGACAGGCCGAACACGGTCAGCAGGTCGGCGATGACGGCGCCGGAGAAGCCCCGGTCCTTGAAGAGCCGCACGTCGAGGAGCGGCGCGTCCAGGGTGAACTGGCGGCGGACGAAGGTGTACAGGGCGGCCGCACCGCCCAGCGCGGCCGCGGCGACCTCGGGGGTCAGGCCGTGCGTGGCGGCTTCCTTGACGGCGTAGACGACGCCGATGACACCGACGAGGGACAGCGCGACGCTGAGGAGGTCCCACGGGCCGGCGACCGGGTTCTTCGACTCGGGCAGCAGCTTCACGCCGACGATGACGAGGACGGCCATGACGGGCAGGTTGATGAGGAAGACCGAGCCCCAGTAGAAGTGCTGGAGCAGCGCCCCGCCGACGACGGGCCCGACGGCCGCGCCCGCGGAGGCGGCGGCCCCCCAGATGCCGATGGCGAGGCTGCGCTCCCGCGGGTCGGTGAAGATGTTGCGGATCAGCGCCAGCGTGGACGGCATGAGGGTCGCGCCGGCGACGCCGAGGAGGGCCCGGGCGACGATCATCATCTCGGGGCTGGTGGCGCAGGCGGTGAGCACGGACACGGCGCCGAACGCGGTCGCGCCGGTCAGGAGCAGCTTCTTGCGTCCTATCCGGTCGCCGAGGGAGCCCATGGAGACGAGCAGGCCGGCGATGACGAAGGAGTAGATGTCGCCGATCCACAGCAGCTGTGTGCCGGACGGCTTCAGGTCTTCGGAGAGGGATGGCGTGGCGAGGCCGAGGACGGTGGCGTCGACGGCGACGAGGAGGACGGCGAGGACCAGGACGGCGAGCGCGAGCCAGCGCCCGCGGCTGCCGCCGCCACTGGTGCCCTCCGCCCCGTTCAGGGGCTTCAGCTGCTCGGTGCGGGTCATGTCCTATCGCTTTCGTTGTGCTCCGCCGAGCAACAGCTCGGTGATCATGTGCTGGTAGTCCTTGGCGGCGACCCGGCCGTCCATGACGGCCCAGGCGCAGGTGCCGATGAGGCCGTAGAGCGCCTCGGTGAGCCAGGCGGGGCTGAGGTCGATGCGGATGTCGCCCTCGGACTGGCCGCGCCGGAAGAGGGCGCTGACGCGGGCGTCGAGCCGGGCCCAGCCCTCGTTGACCTGGTCCCCCTCGAAGAGCTGGTTCTCGGTGACGAGGAAGGCCAGCAGCTGGGCGTTCGCCTCGCTCTCGGCGACGAGTCGGCGCAGCGCCTCGACGGCGGTGCCCTCGCCGAGCCGGGCCCGGTCCAGGGCCTGCTCGAACTCGCGGATGCCGAGGTCTTCCAGGGCCCGTACGAGGGCGTCGCGACCGGCGAAGTGCCGGTGGAGGGTCGCGCGGCCGATGCCTGCGGCGCGGGCGACCTCGTCCATCGTGGCGGTCGACTTGCGGGAGAGCAGGGCTGCGGCGGCGCGGAGCACCTGGTCACGATCCATGGCCATGAGACGACGATACACCAAATGAGACACCGTTGTCTCATTCTATTCCGATGCCCTTGCCCATCCCCGAGCGGAAGACTGCCGACATGACGAGTAAACCCCTGCTCCTGATCGACGTGGACGGCCCCCTGAACCCGTACGCCGCCCAGCCCGAGCGCCGCCCCGTCGGCTACACCACCCACCGGATGCGCCCGAGCGGCTGGACCGGGGCCGAGAGCTCGAAGCCGCTGCGCGTGTGGTTGAACCCCTCCCACGGTGCGGAGCTGCGCGCACTGTCGGACGCGTACGAGCTGGTCTGGGCGACCACCTGGAAGGACGAGGCGAACGACTGGATAGGCCCGCACCTCGGGCTGCCGCGGCTGCCGTACATCGACTGGCCGCAGATGCACGGGCGGGCACCGGGCGGCACCTTCTGGAAGACGCAGTACGTCCTGGAATATGCGCGCGGGCGGGAGTTCGCCTGGGTCGACGACGACATCACCGACGCGGACCGCGAGTACGCCGACCGCCACCACCTGCACCGGGCGCTGCTGATGCGGATAGACGAGCGGATCGGGCTGCTCCCGGCGGACTTCGACGCGCTGGCGCACTGGGCGGCGTGACCGCCCCGGATTTTGATCATGCGTGGACCGCACGCCTAGCATGCCCATGCCACCCCCGCTCCCCTCCGTCCCACGCCGACGAAAGCGACCCATGCGCATCCAGCGGATCCTCGCCACGACCGCCGCCCTCACCTGCCTGACCGCCCTCGCCGGGTGCAAGGAGGGCGGCGACCCCGGCTCGCCTCCGGCCGGCGCCTCCGCCGCCTCCACCGCCGCTGCGGAGGGCGCCCTCGCCGCGGCGCAGGAGCAGCTGCGGAAGTTCGTCTCCTGCGAGGACCTCAGCTCCAAGCCCGGCGACCCGCGGCTGCCGGCCCGCGACTTCCCCAAGGCCGGCCAGTGGTCGGTGGAGGAGGTCGGCGTCTGCAGCGACACCTCCGAGACGGGCGCGATCGTGATCGCCGTCCCGAAGGACATGAAGGCCTTCCAGGAGGGCTACAAGACGTACGTCATGGACAGGATCGCCGCGGGCGACGGCGCCTACGGGCTGTTCGACCAGGTCCTGGTCGGCAAGGGCTTCGTCGTCTTCCCGACCCGCACGCCGACGTCCGTGAAGCTCGTCCGCTCCGACCTGCGCGTCCTCGTCTGCAACCCCGGCGGCCGGGTGCCCGAGGGGTACAAGCGGGAGAAGCCCCTCGTCGAGGGCTGCTCCCTCACCGACTTCGTCGCCTCCGAGGACGGCTCGGGCAGCCCGAACTTCGAGATGCCGCAGAACCCGGACGGCGGCGGCGAGGCCAAGCCCGGCCAGCCGAAGAGCGGCAGCCTCGGCCTCCCCCGCGCGGGCAGCCTCACCGAACTGCGCAAGCTCGTCGGCAGCAGCCTCGCCTGCGGGAAGAACTACTCGACCGACCCCGAGACCGTCGCCGTCTCCTCGATCGACTACGAGCCGGTGGTCACGGGCAACGCGCTGGACTGGGGCGTGACGGGCCGCGCCCTGTGCGGGCAGCCGGCCGGCGAACGCCGCGCCCACGACCTGAGCTGGCTGAGCACCGTCGGAGACATGAAGAAGCTCCAGGCGAAGGCCAAGGCCGCCCAGCAGGCCGACCTGAAGGACGACGGCCGGCTCAAGGCCACCACGAGCCTGCTGCTCGTCGGCGAGAACATCGCGGTCGAAACCAACAGTCCCTCGTCCCGGTTCGGGCTCTACCAGCTGCAGTTCCTCTACCTGAACTGCACGCCCGGGTTCAAGGCCCCGGCCGGGTACCGGCTGGAGAAGGCCCAGGTCGAAGGCTGCGTCCTGACCAACTACGAGCCGGACAACCCGGCGGCCTGAGCCACGGGCGGGCGGCGCGCAGGCCGCGGGGCGCGGCTGGGGGCCGCACGCGAACGCGGCGGAGGGGCGGCCGGAGCACGGGGCTCCGGCCGCCCCTCCGGGCGTGCCGCGGCGTGCGGACCGGCATGCCCCGCGCCCGGGGGCGTGCGGGGGTGCCGGGCCGCAGGGCCGCGGGGTTCGGGGGCGGCCGCAGCCGCTACTGCCTGTGCTGCGCCCAGGCGTGCTGGATGACCAGGTCCGCCTTCAGCTCGGTCAGCTGGAGCGCCACCGCCGACGGCGCGGTACCCCCGCGGCCGCTGCGGGAGGCCAGCGCGCCGGGCACGTTCAGGACGGTCCGCACCTCCGGCGTGAGGTGCTCGGAGATCTTCGCGAACTGCTCGTCGGTGAGCCCGTCGAGCTCGATGCCGAGCGCCTCGCACTCCTTGACGCACTCGCCCGCCACCTCGTGCGCCACCCGGAACGGCACGCCCTGCTTCACCAGCCACTCGGCGATGTCCGTGGCGAGGGAGAACCCGGCCGGGGCCAGCTCCTCCATGCGCTCCCGGTTCACGGTGAGCGTGGCCATCATCCCGGTGAAGGCGGGCAGCAGCACCTCCAGCGTGTCGCAGGAGTCGAAGACGGGCTCCTTGTCCTCCTGGAGGTCGCGGTTGTACGCGAGCGGCAGCGCCTTGAGGGTGGCGAGCAGGCCCGTCAGGTTGCCGATGAGCCGGCCGGACTTGCCGCGCGCCAGCTCCGCGATGTCCGGGTTCTTCTTCTGCGGCATGATCGACGAGCCGGTGGAGAAGGCGTCGTGCAGGGTCACGAAGGAGAACTCCTTCGTGTTCCAGATGATGACCTCCTCCGCGATCCGCGACAGGTTCACGCCGATCATCGCCGTGATGAACGCGAACTCGGCGACGAAGTCCCGCGAGGCCGTCCCGTCGATCGAGTTGCCGACCGAGCCCCGTTCGAAGCCGAGGTCGGCGGCGACCGCCTCCGGATCGAGGCCGAGGGAGGACCCGGCCAGGGCTCCGGAGCCGTACGGGGAGACCGCGGTCCGCGTGTCCCACTGGCGCAGCCGCTCGGCGTCCCGGGACAGGGACTGCACGTGCGCGAGGACGTGGTGGGCGAAGAGCACCGGCTGCGCGTGCTGGAGGTGGGTCCGGCCCGGCATGGCCACGTCCGGGTGCGCCTCGGCGAGGCCGATCAGCGCGTCCTGGAGGTCGGCGATCAGCCCGCCGATGGTCCGGGCGTGGTCGCGCAGGTACATCCGGAAGAGCGTGGCCACCTGGTCGTTGCGGGACCGGCCGGCCCGCAGCTTGCCGCCGAGCTCCGGGCCGAGCCGCTCCAGCAGGCCCCGTTCCAGGGCGGTGTGGACGTCCTCGTCGGCGATGGTCCCGGTGAAGGAGCCGTCGGCGACGTCCGCCTCCAGCCGGTCCAGGCCCTCCAGCATGCGGTCGAGCTCGTCCGCCGTGAGCAGGCCGGCCTTGGCGAGGACCCGGGCGTGGGCGCGGGAGCCGGCGATGTCGTACGGGGCGAGGCGCCAGTCGAAGTGGACGGACGCGGACAGCTTGGCGAGGGCCTCGGCGGGGCCGTCGGCGAACCGGCCGCCCCAGAGCCGGACGTCGCCACCGTTGTTGCTGCTCACTGCTGCTGCTCCTCAAGGCTGCTGCGACTGCCGCGTCTGCTTGTGATCGCTGCGTCTGCCGCGTGTGGGTGTGGGGCGGCCTCCCCGCCGCGGAGATACGGGGAGGCCGTCCGGGTACTGCGTGGTGCGCCTGGCCGCCGGGCCTCGCCTCAGGCGAGGTCCCGCTTCGCGGCGATCTTCGCGGAGAGGGCGAAGATGTCGATGAAGCCCTGCGCCTTGGACTGGTCGAAGGTGTCGCCCGTGTCGTAGGTGGCGAGGTTGAAGTCGTAGAGGGACTCCTCGGACTTCCGGCCCGTGACGACGGCCCGGCCGCCGTGCAGGGTCATCCGGATGTCGCCGGTGACGTGCTGGTTCGCCTCGTTGATGAAGCCGTCCAGGGCCCGCTTGAGCGGGGAGAACCACAGGCCGTCGTAGACGAGCTCGCCCCAGCGCTGCTCGACCTGCCGCTTGTAGCGGGCGAGTTCGCGCTCGACGGTGACGTTCTCCAGCTCCTGGTGGGCGGTGATCAGCGCGATGGCGCCCGGCGCCTCGTACACCTCACGGGACTTGATGCCGACGAGGCGGTCCTCGACCATGTCGATCCGGCCGATGCCCTGGGCGCCTGCGCGCTCGTTGAGCTGCTGGATGGCCTGGAGGACGGTGACGGGCCTTCCGTCGATGGCCACGGGCACGCCCTCCTTGAAGGAGATGACGACCTCGTCGGGCTCGCGCGGGGTGGCCGGGTTCGAGGTGTACTCGTAGATGTCCTCGATCGGCGCGTTCCAGATGTCCTCCAGGAAGCCCGTCTCGACGGCCCGCCCGAAGACGTTCTGGTCGATGGAGTACGGGGACTTCTTGGTGGTGGCGATCGGCAGGTTCTTCGCCTCGCAGAAGGCGATGGCCTTGTCCCGGGTCATGGCGTAGTCCCGGACCGGGGCGATGCACTTGAGGTCGGGGCCGAGGGCCTGGATGCCGGCCTCGAAGCGGACCTGGTCGTTGCCCTTGCCGGTGCAGCCGTGGGCGACGATGCCGGCGCCGTGCTTCTTCGCGGCCGCGACCAGGTGCTTGACGATGGTGGGGCGGGAGAGCGCCGAGACCAGCGGGTAGCGGTCCATGTAGAGGGCGTTCGCCTTGATCGCCGGGAGGCAGTACTCGTCGGCGAACTCGTCCTTGGCGTCCGCGACCTCGGCCTCGACGGCACCGCAGGCGAGCGCGCGCTTGCGGATGACGTCCAGGTCCTCGCCGCCCTGGCCGACGTCCACGGCGACGGCGATGACCTCGGCGCCCGTCTCCTCGGCGATCCAGCCGATGGCGACGGAGGTGTCCAGGCCGCCCGAGTAGGCGAGTACGACGCGCTCGGTCACGGGTTTCTCCTTACGGTGCATTCAACGACAGGCATAACTATGCACTACTCCGTATGTTTCGTCAATCGTGGCATGTGTCGGGGCGCTGAGCTGGGGTTTCGCGGGAATACTCGGATGTGGGGCGGCAGGGGGCGGGGGTAGGGTCGGCGTTCCGCGGTAGGGCGCCGGGGCCCGGCGAGAGGCCGGGCGGGATGCGGAGGGGATGGACCACGTGGACGCACGGAGCCGGGAGGCCCGGCAGGGGAGCGCAGCCGCCTGCGCACTGCTGCGGGGCACGCCCCCGCCCGCCGGAGGGGTGCTGCGGTCGGCCGGACCCGACGCCTGGATCGCCTTCGACGAGGAGATCCGCAGCCACGGCCCCCTCCCCCAAGCAGCCGCACCCGCCTTCCGCGCGCGCGTCCTCGGGCTTACGGGCCGCGGCCGGCTGCCGGAACGCCCCGTCGAGGTGCTCCTGTGCCACCCCGACGGCAGGGTCCGCGAAGCCGCCCTCGGCACGCCGCAGCCCCCGCCGGAGCTTGTGGTGATCCGCTGCGCCGACTGGGCCGCCGCCGTACGCGAACCGGCCCGCCGCCTCCTCGCCCGCACGCTCGCCGACGCCCCCGCCGCCACCCTGGTCGCCCTCACCCCGCTCGTCCTGCGACTCGCCGAGCGCGACCAGGGGGCCTGGGCACTCGCCCTCTTCGAAGCCGCCCTCCGCACCGACCCCCCGCTGCCTGGCGCCCCCGACCGGCCCGGCCCGGACACCGGGCCCGCCCCGCCCGCCGACCGCCCGAGCACGGTGCTTGCCCGCCTGCGCGGCAGCGCCGACCTGCCCACGCGCCGCTACGCCACCCGCCTCACCCTCGACACCCCGCCCCTGCGTGACCGGCTGACCGTACGGGACCTCGCCCGCCTCGCCGCCGCGGAACGCGACCCGGCGAACGCCGCCGTGTGGGCGGACGCCACCCTGGGGGCGCTGGCCGCGGCGCGGCCCGACAGCAGGGGCCGCGATGGGGGCGGGCAGGACGAGTCGGCCGAGCGGGACGAGGCGGTGGACCTCCTCCTCGGCAGCCCGCTCCCGACCGTCCGCGCCGCCGGCGTCACCGCCCTGCGCCGGGCCGGCCGCACCGCGGAGGGCGTGTCCCACCTCGCCGACCGATCCCCGCTCGTACGGGCCTGCGCGCGCTGGCTCGTCGCCCAGGACGGCGGCGACCCGCACGACCGCTACCGCCGCCTGGCCGCGGACCCGTCCGGCTGCTCCCCGCACGCGGTGGCCGGTCTCGCCGAGTGCGGCCGCACCGAGGACGTCCCCCTCCTGCGGAGCCTCCTCGACCACCCCTCAGGTGCCGTGCGCGCCGCTGCCGTGGCCGGGCTCCGCCGCCTGGGCGCCGACGTCGACCACACTGCGCTGCTCGCCCTCCTGGACGACCCCTCCCCCGCGGCGGCCCGCGAGGCAGCCCTCAGCCTCCGCCCGGTGGCGGAGGTCCTGGACACCGCGCACCTGCTGTCCCGCTGCACGCTGAAACAGCCCCTCCACACCCGCCGCGCGGCGTTCCGGCTACTCCAGGCCCAGGGCGGCACGGCCGCGAGGCAGGCCGCGGAGTCCCTGTCGTCGGACTGGGAGCCGGCCCTGCGCCGCGCGGCCCGCGCTGCGTCCCGGTACTACGCGGTGTCGGAACGCACCGGGCGGCGGGGGTGGTTGCGGGGGTAGGTGCACGGCCGTGGCGCTGTGCGCGGGGGTGGTGGCCGGTGGCGGGCCGCCAGTCCGGTGTCGCTCCAACCAGAAGTGACGCGGGGTCACGCCGGTCGCGGCGCCGCCGGAACGCGGAAGGCGCATCCGGGTGACCTTCCACCCCGCCTGCGCCGCCGGTGCCCGCTCCCCCGCGTACCGTCTGTTCCGTGCTGCTGCGTACCGCCCTCGTCACCGGCTCACTGATCGTCACCGGCCTGCTCGCGCACGGATCCCCCGCGCATCCGTGGCCCCTGCCGCCGCCGCTGCCCGCGCGGCTCGCCGATACCGGGGGCGGCAGTCAGCTGATCACCGCCGTGGCGCCTGCGCCCGGGTCGACCACCGGGCGCGTGACGTGGTGGGACCGGTGGGGCGGGCGCTGGTACGAACGGGGCAGTGCCGAGGCGCGGTTCGGCGCGAACGGCCTGACGGAGGGCGCGAGCCGCGCCCAGGGCACGAACACCACGCCGACGGGCCTGTACGAGCTGCCGTACGCCTTCGGCATCCGCCGGGCCCCCGCGGGAACGGAGTTCGCGTACCGGCCGGTCACCGATGCGTCGTGGTGGTGCCAGGACAACGCGTCGGGCAGTTACAACCGCTGGGTGGAGCCACTGCCCGCGGACTGCGCGCCGGGCGAGGCGGAGCACCTGGTCGCGTACGGGCAGCAGTACGCGCATGCGATGGTGATCGGCTTCAACTACGGGGAGCCGGTGCGCGGGCGGGGTGCGGGCATCTTCCTGCACGTCAACGGCAAGGGCGCGACGGCCGGTTGCGTGTCGGTGCCGGAGGGTGCGATGCGGGCGATCCTGCGCTGGGCGGACCCGGAGCGCGACCCCCACATCGCGATCGGTACGGAGTCCGGGGCGCTGGCCGTCACCCGCTACTGACCGGCTCGCCCGACCGTCCCGCCCGAGGATCGGGCGGGACCGGCCGGCCCGACCGTCACCCCTCCTTCTGCGCCAGCCTCAGCATGTGGTCGGCCAGCGCCTGGCCCCCGGCCGGGTCGCGGCTGATCAGCATGAGGGTGTCGTCGCCGGCGATGGTGCCGAGGACGGCGTGGAGTTCGGCCTGGTCGATCGCCGAGGCGAGGAACTGGGCCGCACCGGGCGGGGTGCGCAGGACGACGAGGTTCGCGGAGGCCTCCGCGGAGATCAGCAGTTCGCCGGAGAGGCGGCGCATGCGCTCCTCCTTGGCCGACTCGCCGAGCGGGGCCTGCGGGGTGCGGAAGCCGCCCTCGCTGGGCACCGCGTAGATCAGCTCGCCGCCGGTGTTGCGGATCTTCACGGCGCCGAGCTCGTCGAGGTCGCGGGAGAGCGTCGCCTGGGTGACGCTCAGCCCGTCGTCGGCGAGCAGCTTGGCCAGTTGGCTCTGCGACCGGACCGGCTGCCGGTTGAGGATGTCCACGATCCGGCGGTGGCGGGCGGTGCGGGTCTGCGGGACGGCGGGGCCTCCCGCGGGTTCCGGCCGGGGGGAGGCCCACTGGTCGTTGTCCTGCGCCTGGCTCATCGTCGTCTCATTCCCCGGTTCGTCCGTCCCCGTTGGCTGCGTCGAGGATGCCGGGCAGGGCCCGGACGAACGCGTCCGCCTCGTCCTCGGTGAGCACGTACGGCGGCATGAGCCGTACGACGTCGGGGGCGGGCGCGTTGACCAGGAAGCCGGCGTCCTGGGCCGCCTGCTGCACCTGCGGTGCGTACGGCCCGGTCAGCACGATACCCAGCAGGAGGCCCTCGCCACGGACGTGGGAGACCAGCGGGTGGCCGGTGCCCTCGATTCCGGAGCGCAGCTGTTCGCCGCGGGCCTTGACCCGGTCGAGGAGGCCGTCGGCGGCGATGGTGTCGAGGACGGCGAGTCCGGCGGCGCAGGCGACGGGGTTTCCGCCGAAGGTGGTGCCGTGGTGGCCGGGTTGGAGGAGGTCGGCGGCGGGGCCGAAGGCGGCGACGGCGCCGATGGGGAGGCCGCCGCCGAGGCCCTTCGCGAGTGTGACGAGGTCGGGGTCGACACCTTCGTGGGCCTGGTGGGCGAACCAGTGGCCGCAGCGGCCGGTGCCGGTCTGGACCTCGTCGAGGACGAGGAGGGTGCCGGTGGCGCGGGTGATCTCGCGGGCGGCCTTGAGGTAGCCGGCGGGCGGGACGACGACGCCGTTCTCGCCCTGGACGGGTTCGATGACGACGAGGGCGGTCTCCTCGGTGACGGCGGCGCGGAGGGCTGCGGTGTCGCCGTAGGGGACGTGGGTGACGTCGCCGGGCAGGGGCCGGAAGGGGTCCTGCTTCTTGGGCTGGCCGGTGAGGGCGAGGGCGCCCATGGTCCGGCCGTGGAAGCCGCCGTCGGTGGCGACCATGCGGGTCCGCCCGGTCAGCCGGCCGATCTTGAAGGCGGCTTCGACGGCTTCGGCACCGGAGTTGCAGAAGAAAATCCGGCCGGGGCGGCCGAAGAGCTGGAGGAGCCGTTCGCCGAGGGCGAGCACGGGCTCGGAGGCGTACAGGTTGGAGACGTGCCCGAGGGTGGAGATCTGGCGGGTGACGGCGCCGACGACGGCGGGGTGGGCGTGGCCGAGGGCGTTGACGGCGATGCCGCCGACGAAGTCGGTGTACTGCCTGCCGTCGGCGTCCCAGACCTGGGCGCCGGCGCCGCGGACGAGGGCGACGGCGGGGGTGCCGTAGTTGTCGGTGAGCGAGGCCCGCCAGCGGGCCGCGTACTCCTGGTTGCTGCTGCCGGTCACTGCCGCTGCCCTCCCTGTGCGTGCGCTGCCCTGTCGTCGGGCACGACCATGGTGCCGATGCCCTCGTCGGTGAAGATCTCCAGCAGGATCGAGTGCGGGACCCGTCCGTCGATGACGCGTGCGGTGCCGACGCCGCCGCGGACGGCGTGCAGGCAGCCCTCCATCTTGGGGACCATGCCGCTGGACAGCTCGGGCAGGAGCTTCTCCAGCTCGCCGACGGTGAGCCGGCTGATGACCTCGTCGCTGTTCGGCCAGTCGGCGTACAGGCCCTCGACGTCGGTGAGGACCATCAGCGTCTCCGCGCCGAGGGCAGCTGCGAGGGCGGCCGCCGCGGTGTCGGCGTTGACGTTGTAGACGTGTCCGTCGTCGGCGCTGCGCGCGATGGAGGAGATGACGGGGATCCGGCCGTCTGCGAGGAGCGCTTCTATGGCGCCGGTGTCGATGGCGGTGATCTCGCCGACGCGCCCGATGTCGACGGCCTCGCCGTCGATCTGCGGGGTGTGCTTGGTGGCGGTGATGGTGTGGGCGTCCTCGCCGGTCAGGCCGACGGCGAGCGGGCCGTGCTGGTTGAGCAGGCCGACGAGTTCGCGCTGGACCTGCCCGGCGAGGACCATGCGGACGACGTCCATGGCCTCGGGGGTGGTGACGCGCAGGCCGGCCTTGAACTCGCTGACGAGGCCCTGCTTGTCGAGCTGGGCGTTGATCTGGGGGCCGCCGCCGTGCACGACGACGGGCTTCAGGCCGGCGTGGCGCAGGAAGACGACGTCCTGGGCGAAGGCCGCCTTGAGGTCGTCGTCGACCATGGCGTTGCCGCCGAACTTGATGACGACGACCTTGCCGTTGTGGCGGGTGAGCCAGGGCAGGGCCTCGATGAGGATCTGCGCCTTGGGCAGGGCGGTGTGCTTGCGGGCGGTGGTGCCGGGCCGGCCGGCCTTGTCGTGGTCGGTCATGACGAGTACGCGCTGTTCTCGTGGACGTAGTCGGCGGTGAGGTCGTTGGTCCAGATGACGGCGGAGGCGCTGCCGGTGGCGAGGTCGGCGGTGATGCGGACTTCGCGGTCCTTCATGGAGACGAGGTCGCGGTCCTCGCCGACGGAGCCGTTCTTGCAGACCCAGACGCCGTTGATGGCGACGTTCAGCCGGTCGGGGTCGAAGGCGGCGGAGGTGGTGCCGATCGCGGAGAGCACCCGGCCCCAGTTGGGGTCCTCGCCGTGGATGGCGCACTTGAGGAGGTTGTTGCGGGCGATGGACCGGCCGACCTCGACGGCGTCGTCCTCGTCGGCCGCGCCGACGACCTCGATGCGGATGTCCTTGGAGGCGCCTTCGGCGTCGCCGATGAGCTGGCGGGCGAGGTCGTCGCAGACGGTGCGCACGGCTTCGGCGAACGACTCGTAGGCGGGGGTCTTGCCGGAGGCGCCGGAGGCCAGCAGCAGCACCGTGTCGTTGGTGGACATGCAGCCGTCGGAGTCGACGCGGTCGAAGGTGGTGCGGGTGGCGGCGCGCAGCGCCCGGTCGAGGGTGGCGCTGTCGAGGTCGGCGTCGGTGGTGAGGACGACGAGCATGGTGGCGAGGCCGGGGGCGAGCATGCCGGCGCCCTTGGCCATGCCGCCGACGGTCCAGCCGTCCTGGGTGGCGGAGGCGGTCTTGTGGACGGTGTCGGTGGTCTTGATGGCGACGGCGGCGGCCTCGCCGCCGTCGGCGGAGAGGGCGGCGACCGCGGTGTCGATGCCGGGCAGGAGCTTGTCCATCGGGAGGAGGACGCCGATGAGGCCGGTGGAGGCGACGGCGACCTCGCCGGCGTTGTGCTCGCCGCCGAGGGCCTCGGCGGCCTTCTCGGCGGTGGCGTGGGTGTCCTGGAAGCCCTTGGGGCCGGTGCAGGCGTTGGCGCCGCCGGAGTTGAGGACGACGGCGCTGACCGCGCCGCCGCGCAGGACCTGCTCGGACCACTGCACGGGGGCGGCCTTGACGCGGTTGGAGGTGAAGACGCCGGCCGCGGCCAGTCGGGGCCCGTTGTTGACCACGAGGGCCAGGTCCGGGTTTCCGTTGTCCTTGATTCCCGCGGCGATGCCCGCCGCGGTGAATCCCTGTGCTGCCGTGACGCTCACTGCGCCTTCTCCTTCGGTTCGTCGTCCGCGCGCGGCGGGCCGGCGCGGTCTTCGGGGCGTACGGGGGTCGGGGGATCGGCGCTACGGGGCTGTCCCGGTGAGGGGCAGGCCCAGCGTCTCGGGGAGGCCGAGGGCGATGTTCATGCTCTGGACGGCGGCGCCTGCGGTGCCCTTGGCGAGGTTGTCGACGGCGCTGATCGCGACGATCCGCTGGGCGGCGGTGTCGAGGGCGACCTGCACCTGGACGGTGTTGGAACCGAGTACGGAGGCGGTAGCCGGCCACTGGCCCTCGGGGAGCAGCCGAACGAACGGCTCGTCCGCGTACGCCTTCTCGTACGCGGCGCGCAGCGCCTCGGCGGTGGTGCCGGGGAGGGCCTTGGCGGAGCAGGTGGCGAGGATGCCCCGGGACATGGGGGCGAGGACGGGCGTGAAGGAGACGGAGACGCGCTGCCCGGCGACGGGGCTGAGGTTCTGCACCATCTCGGGGGTGTGGCGGTGGACGCCGCCGACACCGTAGGGGCTGGCGGAGCCCATGACCTCGGAGCCCAGCAGGTGTGTCTTGAGGGCCTTGCCGGCTCCGGAGGTGCCGGTGGCGGCGACGATGACGGCCTCGGGTTCGGCGAGCCGGGCGGCGTAGGCGGGGAAGAGCGCGAGGGAGACGGCGGTGGGGAAGCACCCGGGGACCGCGACGCGCTTGGACCCCTCCAGCGCGGCGCGGCCGCCGGGCAGCTCGGGCAGGCCGTAGGGCCAGGTGCCGGCGTGGGGGGCGCCGTAGAAGGCGTCCCAGTCGGCGGGGTCCTTCAGCCGGTGGTCGGCGCCCATGTCGACGACGAGGACGTCGGGCCCGAGCTCGGCGGCGACGGCGGCGGACTGCCCGTGGGGCAGCGCGAGGAAGACGACGTCGTGGCCGGCGAGCACCTCGGCCGTGGTGGCCTCCAGGGTCCGCCCGGCGAGGGGCCCGAGATGCGGCTGGAGGCTGCCGAAGGCCTGGCCGGCGTTGGAGTTCCCGGTGAGCGCCCCGATCTCGACCTGCGGGTGCGCGAGGAGCAGCCGCAGGAGCTCTCCGCCCGCGTACCCACTCGCCCCGGCCACTGCTGCACGTACCACCATCGGTCCTCCTCCTTGATGGCATGACTATACGTAGCCCCGCACTTTTATGCAAAGAGTCGGCCCTTACCTGCCGGGCGGGCATGTGACTGAGTCTTTCAGTTGGCCCGTGAGCGGTCGAGCCGGCCCGTGCGCGCCTGTGCGGCTCGGACCGAGGTGATCTGCGCTCGGTCGCAGCAGGTCGGCGACGCCCGCATCCACCTGCGGTCTCTGCGCTGTGGTCGGGGTGAGGCGGGACCTCCGGCAAAGGGTGACGTGTTCTGTCAGTTTTGGCATGAACGATGGATGCCATGGCGAACGAGAACAGCACCATCCGGAACACTCGAAACACCGTGCAGGGCGGCACAGCGGGTCCGCTGGCGGGGCGGGTAGCCCTCGTGGCGGGTGCTACCCGCGGGGCGGGACGGGCTCAGGCCGTGGAGCTGGGCAGGGCCGGTGCGACGGTGTATGTCACCGGCCGCACCACCCGGGCCCGGGCCAGCGAGGTCGGCCGGACCACCGAGACCATCGAGGAGACCGCCGAACTCGTCACCGCAGCGGGCGGCACCGGGATCGCGGTGCCCACCGACCATCTCGACGAAGCCCGGGTACGCGCCCTCGTCGAGCGCATCGACCGGGAGTGCGGGCGGCTCGACATCCTCGTCAACGACCTGTGGGGCGGCGAGCACCTTCTGGTCACCTCGGTGTTCGGGAAGAAGAGCTGGGAGACACCGCTTGCTGACGGCCTGCGGATCCTGGAGCTTGGCGTGCGCTCGCACGTGATCACGGCGGCGCTGCTGCTTCCGTTGCTGATCCGCTCCGACGCGCCGCTGCATGTGGAGGTAACCGACGGCACCGCGCACTTCAACCGCCGTTACCGGGAGAACATCTACTACGACCTGGCGAAGAACGCCCTGATCCGCCTCGCGTTCGGGCTGGGACAGGAGCTCGCCCCGTACGGGGGCGCGGCGGTCGCGGTCTCGCCCGGCTTCCTGCGCTCGGAGCAGATGCTCTCCCACTTCGGTGTGAGTGAGGAGAACTGGCGTGACGCGATCGCCCAGGAGCCGGCGTTCGCGATCGCGGAGTCCCCGCGCTACTTGGCCCGTACGGTCGCGGCACTTGCCGCCGACCGGGACCGCGCCAAGCGGTGGAACGGCAAGTCCACCTCCAGCGGGGAACTCGCCAGGGCGTACGGGGTGACGGACGTGGACGGCAGCCGCCCGGACGCCTGGGCGTACTTCGAGGACGTGGTGTACGGCGGCAAGGAAGCCTCCGCCGAGGACTACCGCTGATCCTCGTCTTCCTCGGGCGACGCCGTCCCGGGGGCGGCCTGGTAGAGCGCGGCCAGCGCCGCCGCGTGCACACGGAAGCGGGCGCGCAGCCGGGCAGGGGCCAGCACCTCGGCGTCCGCGCCGAGCCGGGCCAACTGGTCGAAGGCGACGTCCTCGGACTCCGCCGGCAGGTCGACGGTGACCAGGCCGGCGGAGTCCGGGGCGCTCGCCGAGGCGAGTGCGTCCGCAACGGCGGCCCCGTCCACCACGGCGGGCAACCGGTCCAGCCCCCGGCCGGTGAGCCGGACCGTGACGGTGGTGCGCAGCAGGGTGCGGGCGAAGGCAGCTGAGTGAGCCTCCCAGTGCGCGGCCAGGTCGAAGGACGGGTCGCGCACGAACGGTTCCTGTACGTCGGGCGCGGGGCCCAGCGCAGTGATCCGGTCGACCCGGTAGGTGCGCCAGCCGTCGTCCCGGTCCTCGCCCGGGACGCGGGCCACGACGTACCAGGTGCCGGCCTTCAGTACGAGCCCATACGGCTCCACCACCCGGGCCACGGCGGCGGGCGGCGCCCCGTCCCGGCCGGGCCGCGCGTACGACAGTTGGACGGCCCGGTCCGCCCACACCGCGCGGGCCAGCTCCGGCAGTAGTTGCGGGGTGGCGGGTTCGCGAAACCAGGCGGGGGCGTCGAGGTGGAAGCGGCGCACCGATGACTCGGCGGCCTGGCGTACCGACGGGAGCAGGGTCGCGGTCAGCTTCAGCCGGGCGGTTTCCGCCGCGTCCGACAGCCCCAGGTCCCGCAACGCCGAGGGCAGACCGGACAGGAACAGGGTCTCCGCCTCGCTCGCATGGAGCGTGGTGAGCCGGGTCCGGTATCCGGCGGCAAGGAAATACCCGCCCACCCGGCCCCGCTCCGATCGGACGGGGACGCCGGCTTCCTGCAATGCCTGGGCGTCGCGGATCACGGTCCGCTCGGAGATCTCCAGCTCACGAGCCAGGGCGGCCGCGGTCAGGCCGGGGTTGGACTGAATCAGGAGAGCCATACGAATCAGACGGGCAGCACGCATTCTCAAAGGATCACCGACCCGACGAACAAGCGGGATCTCCTGCTGCCACTGGCCCACCCGGGACAGTGCGAGAACCGAGCTCCGGACTCGGCCGCACGGGCCGGCTACGACGCTCGGTCACAGGGCACCGTCGGCGGCCTCGTCATGTGCATCAGGCCGCGCCCGCACCATTCGAGGAGCCGGTCGCCCGGGTGGAGCGGGGTTGGGCGCGCAGCGCGGGCAGCCGGGCCTGGTGGGCTGCCCCGGAGAGGCTCTCGCCGAGGGCCAGCAGGGAGAGGAGCCGCACGGTCCGGCCGGCCGCGGCGGCGGCCTCCAGCTTGTGGTGGCCGTCGAGGAGGAAGTGGGTCAGGCCCCAGTGCACGGAAAGGTCATCCTGCAAGTCGAGCGCGGGCTGGCACACGTCGAGCGTGGAGACCGCCACTGCCGTGGGGACCGCTCCCTCTGCCGTGAGCATGAGGTATTCCTCGACGCGTTGCCGGTCGTTCCAGGCCGGGGGAACCATGGGGACGACGAATTCGTAGAGGTGGGCGTCCGAGTCCACCGCGGTCTCGAAGGTCCGGTAGTACGGGGTGTGCGGATACTGGGGAAGGCCCCAGAACTGGTCGATCCCCCACGACGCGACCTGCTCCTCGCTGAAGTAGTCGCCTTCCCTGCCGGGGGTGATCAGCTTGGGTTCCACGCTCAGGAGCAGCGGAAGGTACTCGCCCTCCGGCAGCAGCGCACCGAACGCATCGATCACACCGGCGTCGTCCGGATCGTCCAGTGCTCCGGTGAGACGTTCCTGCATGCTCTCCAGTGACAGCTTCTCCCGTCCGGATTCCAGCCTGCGGAACAGGAGCGGGCAGGTCCCGCAGGGGAAGCTGAGCTCGAAGGCGGGTTCGTCGTCGACGAAGAGCAGGCGGCGCCGCGGCCCGCCGCCGGCCTTCTGCAGTTCCGCGTCGAAGCGCAGCCGCGCCTCGGAGGGAGCGACGCCGAGGGTGCGGGGGGCGGCCGTTTTGATCATCACGGTACGACCGTACGCGACGCACGGCCGCGGCTATCGCGGTGCCAGGCGCTGCCGCACGGCCGAGGCGGCTCCCGTGAGGAGAGCGAGCAGGAACAGGACGAGACCGGTGACGACCACGGGATTCACCCACGTCGGCACGAGCTCCGTGCCCACGCCGCCCCGGGTGACGCACTGCGCGCTGACCGGCAGCGTCCACCGCGTCACGATGCGGTCGCCGCGCACGCCCTGCGCCGCGCACATCTGGTCGGGGTCCAGGATGTAGAACCCCGACATCACGCCCCGGCTGTAGGCGCCGAACGACACCGCGGCGGCGATGGCGGCGACCAGCGCGCAGGTGGCGGCGCTCGGCGTACGCCCGGCGGTGGGCCGCTGGTCGCGGGCCCGTCGGACCAGCAGGGCGACAGCGCCCAGGATGACGCAGGGCACCAGGACCGGGGCCCAGAGGACGGCCGGGAACAGGAAGTTCTTCACCCTCGGCCAGACACCGCCCGGGCGGGTCCGGTTCCGCCCCGCGCTGCTCCTGCGGGCGTCAGGGGGAGGTGGCGGCGCGGTGGATTGCGGCCAGGGTGCGGGTGACGTCCTCCGGGGTGGTCGCCCAGTTGCTCACCGAGATGCGCATGACGCGGCGGCCGCGCCAGGTGGAGCCGCTGATCCACGCCGTGCCCTCGTCCAGGAGGCGGGCGAGGACGCGGTCGGTGCGGGCGTCGCTGCCGAAGGCGGCGCAGACCTGGGTGAAGACGACGTCGTTCAGGACGGTCGCCCCGTCGATCTCGGCGATGCCCTCGGCGAACGTGCGGGCGTGCCGGCACAGGCGGTCGACGAGGTCGGCGACGCCGGTCCGGCCCAGGGAGCGCAGGGCGGCCCACACGGTGAACGCGCGGCCGCGCCGGGAGAGTTCCGGGACCTTGTCGACGGGATCGCCCTGCCTGTCGTCCTGGATGAGGTACGCACCGTGCAGGCCCATGGCGGCGCGCAGGGCGGACGGGTCGCGGACGACGGCGAGGCCGCAGTCGTAGGGGACATTCAGGGTCTTGTGGGCGTCGGTCGCCCAGGAGTCCGCTCCGGCGCAGCCGGCCGTCAGGTGGGCGAGGGACGGGGAGGCTGCGGCCCACAGGCCGAACGCGCCGTCGACGTGCACCCAGGCGCCGGCCCGGTGCGCGGCACGGACGGCCTCCTCGAACGGGTCGAAGGCGCCGGTGTGGATGTCGCCGGCCTGGAGGACGACGACGGTCGGGTCCGTCCCGGCGGCGTCCAGGGCGTGGCGCAGCGCCTCGGGCCGGATGCGGCCCTGCCCGTCGGCCTCGACGAGGGCGGGAGTGCCGAGGCCGAGGTAGCGCAGGGCGAGGTCGACGGCCATGTGGCGGTCCTCCCCGGCGAGGACGTGCACCGGGGGGCCGCCGGCCAGGCCGTCGCGGGCGGGGTTGCGGCCGGCCCGGGCGAGGACGGCGTCGCGGGCGGCGGCGAGGCAGGTGAAGTTCGCCATGGTGGCGCCGGTGGTGAAGCCGACGGCGCTGCCGGCGGGCAGGCCCAGCAGGTCCAGGAGCCAGGCGGCGGCGATGTCCTCGACGGCCGTGTGCGCGGGCGAGACGGTGCGCATCACGCAGTTCTGGTCCCAGGCGCTGACGAGCCAGTCGGCGGCGAGCGCGGCCGGTTCGGTGCCGCCGACGACGAACCCGAAGAAGCGGCTGCCGGGGAAGGCGGTCAGGCCGGGCTCGCAGGCGCCGGCGAGCAGGTCGACGACGTCGGCGGGCGGGGTGGGGCCGTCGGGCAGTTCGGGGCCGAGCGCGCGCACCACCTCGTCGACCGTGGCGCGGGCGGGCACCCGGCGGTCGGGCAGGCTCGCGAGCCATCGGACGGCATGGTCGTGGGCCCGCCGGAGCGCGGCCTCGCGCGCGTCCATACCTCGGACTATGGGACGGCGGCGCCGGGCGCGCAAGCGGCGCCCCCGTGCGCGGGCGCGCAGCCACGGCACCCGTCCCGCGCCGCCCGGCGTACGGAGCCGCGTGCGCCCGGGGTACGGAACCGCGTGCGCCCGGCGCAGGCCCCGCAGACCGGACCGCGGAGGTCCGGCGCGGCGGGCGCGCGGCCGGTGGCCGCCCGCTGGGCGGTGTCTCAGGTCAGGGAGTGGCGGACCCACACGTTGGCCTCGACGAGGACCGCGTAGCCCTCCTGCGGGTGGCAGTGGACGGGGGCCAGGGCTCCGGGGACGCGGACCGGGCCGGGCGTGTCGAAGGGGAGGCCGGTCCACTCGCGCCAGTCGGCGGTCGGCGCGCTGATCGTCTGCGAGAGCGGCGCCACGGAGTCGATGGCGGCTCCGGCGCGGACGTGCACGCGCAGCCAGGGGTCGTACGGGAGGCCGTCGTCGCGGGTGCGGTACGCGTACTCCTGCATCGGCGTGTCGGGCTCGGCGGCCTTGGCGCTGGGCCGGACCGGTGCCACGACCTCGGCGAAGCCGCGGGCGCGCGCGTTGTCCCGCATCGCGGCCAGAACGGCCCCGGACAGGCCGCGGCCCTGCCGGGCGGTGTCGACGCTGATCTCGACGGCTCCGACGGTGTCCGCGGCCGTGCCGCGGCGCCGGTCGGAGAAGGCCCACATGAGGAGCTGGTCCCAGCCCCGGGCGGGCAGGGTGCCGTCGCGGCCGGGGGCGTGCTGGGCGAAGGGGAGGCTGAAGGCGCGTGCCGCGATGGCGTCGCCTTCGGTGGCGACCAGGATGTACTCGGGGAACTCCGCGACCATGCGCGGGTAGAGCAGCCAGGCGAGCGGGTCGTGCTCGGCGAAGGCGGGCCACGAGTCCTGCATGTCCCAGAGCCGCCCGGCGAGTTCGGGGCGCTCCGCAAGGGTGGTGATCTTGATCCCGGTCATGTGCGCAGGCTAGGGGCGGTTCCGGGCCGGGTTCCACCCGGTTTCCGTACGGGGTTCAGGCGCGGGCCTGGAGCGAGAGGTGCCAGTGCCCGGCGCTGCCGGTGAGGGTGACGGTGGACAGCGGCCGGACGTCCACGCTCCAGTACGTCTGCGGGGCGGCCCGCAGGGCGTAGACGAGGGCGGCGCGGACGGCGGACGGCTCGGCGACAGCGACGATGGCGCCGCCGTCCTCGGCGGGCCGGGAGTCGAGCCAGCCGCCGATGCGCGCGATGAAGGCGAGCAGGGTTTCGCCGCCGTGCGGGGCGGCGTGCGGGTCGGCGAGCCAGCGCTCGACCGCTCCCGGCTCGCGGGCGGCGACCTCGGCGAGGGTCAGGCCGCGCCACCGCCCCATGTCCCATTCGCGCAGGGCGACCTGGGCGAGCGGGGCGTAGCCGAGGGCCTGGCCGGTGGCGCGGCTGCGCGGGCCGGGCGAGCAGTACCGCAGTTCGGCGGCGGCGAGCGGGACGAGTTCGTGGGCGGCGGATTCGAGGGCCCGCCAGCCCTCGCCGTCCGGTGGGCGGTCGTCGTCGAAGCGCTCGGCGAGCAGCGTGGAGGCGCGGGCTGCGGCGACGAGCGTGACCCGAACGTTCATGCGGTGATGGTGGGGCGCCTGCCGCCGCGGGTCAAGCGTCGTGCGGACCGGGGTCCGGGTCCGCGCCGCCGCCGAGGGCGGTGCGCAGCCGGTGGACGGCCTCGCCGAGCTCGGCCGCGCCGGAGACCCCGGCGAAGCCGAGGCGGACGTACGGGCCGGGGGGCTCCGCGCAGAAGTACGGGCGCCCGGGCGCGACGGCGACGCCCGCGCGCAGGGCGGCGGCGGCGAACCCGGCGTCGTCCCCGGTGTCGGGCCGGACCCACAGCTGGTAGCCGCCGGCGGGCAGGTGGGCCAGGTGCAGTCCGGGCAGGGAGCGCCGCAGCGCGCCGGCGAGGACGTCGCGCCGGTGGCGCAGTTCGGCGGCGACGGTGCGCAGGTGGCGGGGCCAGGAGGGGGCGCCGACGAGTTCGAGGGCGGCCTCCTGGAGCGGGCGGGGGACGAAGAAGCTGTCGACGACCTGGATGGCGCGCAGCCGGTCCATGACGGGGCCGCGGGCGGCGAGGGCGCCGACGCGCAGGCTGGGCGAGGTGGCCTTGGTCAGCGACCGGACGTGGACGACGACGCCGTCGTGGTCCTCGGCGGCCAGCGGGACGGGCAGCGGGCCGGCGTCCTCGTGGGCGAGGTGGCGGGCGTAGTCGTCCTCGACGACGAACGCCCCGGCGGCGCGGGCGGTCCGCAGCACCTCGGCGCGCCGCTCGGCGGACAGGACGGCGCCGGTGGGGTTCTGGAACAGCGGCTGGCATACGAAGACCCGCGCGCCGGTCGCCTCGAACGCAGCGGCCAGCAGCTCCGGCCGGACGCCCTCGGCGTCGACGGGGACGGGCACGGGCCGGCACCCGGAGGCGCGGGCGATGGACAGCAGGCCGGGGTAGGTCGGGGACTCGACGAGGACGGGTGCGCCGGGCGGGGCGAGGGCGCGCAGGGCGGTGGTGAGGGCGCTCTGCCCGCCGGCGGTGACGAGGACGTCGGCGGCGGTGGCGGACCCGCCGATCTCCCGGGCGAACCAGTCCCGCAGTTCGGGCAGTCCCTCGACGGGCGGGCGGCTCCAGGCGCCGGGGCGCCGCCCGGCCCGGGCGAGGGCGGCGGCCATGGCGCGCTCGGGCTGGAGGGAGGGGTGCAGGTAGCCGCCGCTCAGCTCGATGACCCCGGCAGGCGGGGCGGACAGCGAGTGGAGCACGCCGGAGGCGTCGACGGAGCGGGGCACGATGTCGCCGGCGCCCTCGGCGCTCAGCGCGACCTCCTGCCAGGAGGTGTCGCCGGGCGCGGGTTCGGCCGTACGGGGGCGGGCGCGGTAGGCGCCGGCGCCGGGGCGGGTGACGACGAGGCCTTCGGCGGCGAGGAGGGCGAGGGCGCGGGAGACGGTGACGGGGCTGACGCGGTACCGCTCGACCAGGGCGCGGCTCGACGGCAGCTTTCCACCGACCGAGTAGCGGTCCAGCTCGGAACGCAGGGAAGACGCCAACTCCGCCACACTGCTACGCTCGTACATGAGAGCACAGAATAGCGCTACCCGGTCCACGCCGATAGCGGTCGCCGGCCCCGCTCCCGCGGCCCGCTCCCGCACGGCGGCGACCCCTGCGGCTTCGGCCTCCGCCTCCGCCGCCCCTACCGCCCCTACCGCCCCCGCTGCCTCTCCCGCCCGCCGCAGCGCCCGCGGCGGCACCGTGCTCGCCTGCCTCGGCGTCGTCGCCTTCTCGCTGACGTTCCCCGCCACCGCCTGGGGTCTGGAGAGCTTCGGCCCCTGGTCCTTCGTCGCCGTGCGCAGCGTGCTCGCCGCCGCCGTCGCGGGCGCGTTCCTGCTCGCCGCCCGCGCCCCGCTGCCCGCGCGGCGGCACTGGCCGGGCCTCGCCGTCGTCGCCGGCGGGGTCGTCGTCGGGTACCCGCTGCTGACCACTCTGGCGCTGACCACCGCGACCACCTCGCACGCCGCCGTCGTCGTCGGGCTGCTGCCCCTGACCACGGCGGCCCTGTCCGCGCTGCGGACCGGCGTCCGGCCCTCGCGCCGCTTCTGGGCCGCGGCCGTCGCCGGCGCCGCCGTCGTCCTCGCCTTCACCCTGGCGCAGAGCGGCGGCTCCCTGTCCGCCGGCGACGGCTACCTCTTCGCCGCGCTGCTCGCCTGCGCGGCCGGCTACACCGAGGGCGGGCGGCTGGCCCGCGACCTGCCCGGCTGGCAGGTCATCGGCTGGGCACTGGTGGCGTGCCTGCCCCTCAACCTGGCGGGAGCCGCGGCCGGGCTCGCGTACGAGCCGGTGCACCTCGGCGTCCACGGCGTGGCGGGCCTGCTGTGGGCGGCCGTCGGCTCGACCTTCCTCGGCCTGTACGTGTGGTACCGCGGGATGGCGGAGATCGGCGCCCCACGCGCGAGCCAGCTCCAGCTCGCCCAGCCGCTGCTGACGCTGCTGTGGTCGGTGGCGCTGCTGGGCGAGCAGCTGTCCCCGGCCGCCCCCGCCGCGGCCTGCGCGGTGCTGGTCTGCATCGCCGCCACCCAGCGGGCTCAATCGTGATGAATCGCCGTAAACTGCTGTCACCGGATCCAGACCGCCTCGGAGGAGGTCAGCATGCGCGCGACCGAGGGCGACCAGCTCGTGCAACACGGCAGGATCGTGGGGCAGCACGACAAGGTCGGCGAGATCACTCAGGTGCTGGGCGAGAACGGCAACCCCCCTTACCGGGTCCGTTTCGCGGACGGCCACGAGGCCGTCATGTCCCCGGGCCCCGACTGCGTGGTGAAGCACCCAGCGGAACCCGGGCACTGACCGGGGCGGCTCAGCGCGGCGGCACCGCCGTCGGGTGGTGGTCCGCGACGACCCGCGCCAACGCCCCCGTGGGGTCCGTGACCACCTGCTGCGCGGAGAAGTAGCAGTGGCCGCGGACCTCGGCGTACCCCTTGGCGAGCGCCACGTGCCGGGTCAGCTCCTCCGGGTCGCGCCACGCCGCCGTCGCGCTCTGCGGGTCGCAGCGGTAGAGCCCCTCGCCGATGTAGAGGTCGACGCCGGTGCCGGCGACGGTCTGCGCCCACCAGGGGACGATCTTCGCGTAGTCGGCGGTCGGGTGCCCGATGTGCCAGTACACCTGCGGGACGACGTAGTCGACCCAGCCCTCGCGCACCCACCTGCGGGTGTCCGCGTACAGGTCGTCGTACGTGCCCAGCGTCTGCGTGTCCGAGCCGAGCGGGTCCTTGTCCCGGTTGCGCCACACCGCGAACGGGCTGATGCCGAAGCGTGCCGAGGGGCGCACGGTGCGGACGCGCTCCGCCATCTCGCGGACCAGCGCGTCGGTGTTGTGCCTGCGCCAGTCGGCCCGCGAGGGGAAGCCGCCGCCGTGGCGGGCGTACGCGTCGTCGTCGTCGAAGGCCTCGCCGGCGACCGGGTAGGGGTAGAAGTAGTCGTCCCAGTGGACGCCGTCCACCGCGTAGCGGGACACCGCGTCGAGCATGGCCTCCTGTACGAAGGCCCGCACCTCCGGCAGCCCCGGGTTGTAGTACAGCTTGCCGCCGTACGCCACCGTCCAGCCGGGGTTGCGGCGCGCCGGGTGCGAGGCCGCGAGGCGGGCCGGGTCGGCGTGGGTGTTGGCCACCCGGTACGGGTTGAACCAGGCGTGGAACTCCAGCCCGCGGGCGTGGGCTTCGGCGACGGCCGTGCCCAGCGGGTCCCAGCCCGGGTCGCCGCCCTGCACCCCGGTCAGCCACTGCGACCAGGGCTCCCGGGCTCCGGGCCACATGGCGTCGGCGGTGGGCCGGACCTGGAGCACCACCGCGTTCAGGCGGCGCTCGACCGCGGTGTCGTAGAGGGCGGTCAGCTCGGCTCGCTGCCGCGCCGCCGACAGGCCGGTCCGCGAGGGCCAGTCGACGTTCTGGACCGAGGCGATCCACATCCCGCGGAACTCCGCCCCGCCCCTCCGCCCCCCGCCGGCCCGCTCCCGCTGCCGCTCCCCCGCCGGGCCGGGCGCCCTGCCCTGCGCCCCGGCCGCCCGGGCCCCGTCCTCGCGCGGCGCGGCCTGCGCCTGCCCTGCCGCGGCGGACGCCAGCGCCCCCGCGGCTCCGGCCAGCAGCCCCCGTCGACCCATGTGCGTCATGTGCTCGCTCCGCTCCTCTGCGTGACATCTCCTGCGTGGGGTCAGCATGCCCGCCCCGGCCCTCTGCCACGGGCAGGGTCGGGGGTAACGTCGGGGGGCGTGGCGGGCGCCGGAAGCAGTCACCACTGCACGAACGGGGGACCCGCCCACCGATGACCAGCGAAAGGCACGAAGTGACTGACCTCCCTTCCGACATCACCCGAGTCGGCGTAGTGGGCTGCGGCCAGATGGGCGCTGGCATCGCCGAGGTCTGCGCCCGCAGCGGACTGGACGTCAAGGTCGCCGAGACCACCGGCGAGGCCCTGGAGATCGGCCGGACCCGGCTGCAGAACTCCCTGTCGAAGGCCGCCGCCCGCGGCAAGATCAGCGAGGAGGAGCGGGACTCCACCCTGGCCCGCCTCTCCTTCACCACCGACCTCGGCGAGTTCGCCGACCGCGACCTGGTCATCGAGGCGGTCGTCGAGAACGAGCAGGTCAAGACGGAGATCTTCCAGGTCCTCGACCAGGTCGTCACCCGCCGGGACGCCATCCTCGCCTCGAACACCTCGTCGATCCCGCTGGTCAAGCTGGCCGTCGCGACCTCCCGCCCCGACCAGGTCATCGGCATCCACTTCTTCAACCCGGCGCCCGTGCAGAAGCTCGTCGAGCTGATCCCCGCCCTCACCACGGGCGAGGAGACCATCAAGCGGGCCGAGGCCCTGGTGCACAACGTGCTCGACAAGCACGCCATCCGCGCCCAGGACCGGTCGGGCTTCGTCGTCAACGCCCTCCTCGTCCCGTACCTGCTCTCCGCGATCCGGATGTTCGAGTCGGGCATCGCCAGCCGCGAGGACATCGACAACGGCATGGAGTTCGGCTGCGCCCACCCGATGGGCCCGCTGAAGCTGTCCGACCTGATCGGCCTGGACACCGTGGCCTCGATCGCCGACTCGATGTACGCCGAGTTCAAGGAGCCGCTGTACGCCGCTCCCCCGCTGCTCCAGCGGATGGTCGACGCCGGCCGCCTCGGCCGCAAGACCGGTTCGGGCTTCTACCCGTACAACTGACCCCGGCGCCCCGGGAGCAGCCCGGCCGCTCCGGCGGCGGCCGGGGCCCCGCCCGCGCGACCGGCGGCGGCCCGAGCGGTCACAGCGGGACGCTCAGCGCACCGTCGATGAGGCGGGCCGTCTCCTCCGCGCCCGAACACCCGCTGGACAGCAGCTGTTCGCGGACCGCGCGCATCCGGTCGCGGAGCCGCTGCGACTCCATCCCCTTGGCCCGTTCGGCCATTTCGGCGGCTGCTGCGGCCGCCCGGTCCGCCTCGCCCTGGCGCAGCTGGATCTCGCAGAGCATCGCGAGCCGGTGGACCCGGCCGCGGTCGTGCGCCGGGGTGCCGACGGCGGCCGCGGCCTGCTCGTGGGCGGCGTCGAGTTCCCCGAGGCTGAGAAGGGCCTCCGCCACCTGGACGTTGACGAGGCCGGGCTGGACGTAGCCGGTCTCGTCGGGTTCGCAGCCGGGGCGGATCCGCTCGGCGGCGGCCTCCGCGTGCCGGATGCACCCCAGTGCGGCGGTGGTGTCCCCGAGTTGGGCGTACGCCTTGGCCTGCATCGCGTACAGGTCGGCGGCCAGTGCCGCGGTGGTGTGGCGGCCCGCGGCGCGCAGCGCGGTCTCGGCGAACGCGACGGCCTGGCGGTGGTCGCGCAGGTGGAGGGACTGGTTGACCAGCAGGGCGATGACGTAGGCGCCGAGTCCGCGGTCGCCGCTGGCCTTGGCCAGCCGCAGCGCCTGGTGGAAGTAGCGCTGGGCCAGGCCGTGCGCGTCGGAGTCGTACGCGCAGATCCCGGCGACGGCGACGAGGGAGCCGGCGGCCCGGTGCAGGCGGCGGCCGAGATCGTCGGGGTAGCTGCCGCGGAGCAGGGGCGCGGTCTCGCTGCCGAGGAAGCGGACGATGCGGGCGCGGGTGGCGATGCCGCCGGCCCGCCGGTACATCAGCTCGTAGTGGGCGCGGGCGGCGCGGAGGACCTCGATGTGCCCGGGGCCGACGCGCAGGGGCCCGTCGCGGGAGACGTCGGCGTCCTCGGGCGGGTTCTCCCACTCCCAGACGGGGATGACGGCCGGCGTGCCGGTGAGGGCGGGCGCCGCGTGCAGGGGGAAGCGGCCCTGCTCGTCGGAGCGCCACAGGGCCGCGGCCCTGTCGACGAAGCCGCTGAGCGGGGAGGCGTGCGGGCCGGCCGGTTGGCCCGGTACGCCGAAGCCGACGTCGTCGAGGGAGACCGGGCGGCGCAGCCGGCCCCCGAGCACCTCGCAGATCAGGTCGGGGACCTGCCCGCGGGGGCGCTGACCCTTCAACCACCGGTTGACGGCGGTGTGTTCGTAGCGCAGGGCGAGCCCGCGGGAGCGGCCCGCCTGGTTCACGTGCGCGGCGAGTCCTGCATGGGACATGCCCGCCTCGGCGAGGAGGGCGTCGAGCAGGGCGTTGGGCTGCATGGGCCCCTCCAAGGGCTCGTCCGGACCAGGCTAGTGGGTGCGGCCTTCACACGGGGTGCGAACCGAGTACGCGCATAAATGCGATGCGTACCCTGCCGCGGGGAGCCCCGGGGGCGGTTCACTGAAGAGCCTCGCCAAGAGGCCGCACGGGTCGTCGGCTCCCCCTCGTACAGTGCGACGACCCGCCACCCGCGCCGCCCGTCCGCTGTCTGCCCGACACTCCACGGCCGGCGGGCGGCGCACCCCGGCTCCGCCGGCGCCCGGTTGGTCACCGGGCCCGGGCGCGAGCCGGCGGGAACGCGCGCCGGGCCCTCCCACCGGGGCCCGGTGTGCGGTTCCCGGCCGAAGGGTCAGGCGCAGCGGTCGCTGCGGACCGCCAGCAGGGCGGCGTCGTCCGCGGGGTGCCCGCCGGTGTGGCGCAGCAGCGCCGCGTGCACGCCCGCGACCAGCCGCGCGGGCGTGGCCGCCGGCTGCCGGGCGGCGATGCCGGCAAGAACGCGGGGCAGGGGGAAGAACCGGCCGGCCGCGTCGCGGGCGTCCTCGGCGCCGTCCGTGTGCAGGAACAGCACGTCCCCGGGCCCGAGTCGGCCGCAGCCCCCCGCCTCGAGCCCGTCCGGTACGGGCGCCACCCCGAGCGGGGGCAGCGGATCGCCGCCGTCCAGGGCCCGTACGTCCGGCCAGGGGCAGGCGGGCGCGGGCACCGGGAGCGGGGCCGCCGGGACGGCGTCTGCGGCGGTGCGGGCGGCCGCGGCGGGCGGCAGTGCCCCGCGGGGCCGGGGGGCCGCCCGCGCACGCAGCACATAGGGCCAGGGGTGGCCGCAGTTGAGGGCGGTCAGCGTGCCGTCCTCGGCGACCTGGAGGAGGAGCACGGTCACGAACTCCTCGGCGGCGGACCCGGCCGCCGCGGCCCCGGCGGCGTGCCCGGCCGCCGCGCGGTCGCGGACGTGCCGGCCCAGGGCGCGTTCCATCCGGCGCAGCACCCCGGCCAGCGAGGGCTCGTCGTACGCGGCTTCCCGGAAGGCCCCGAGCACGGCGGCGGCCGCGGCCGCCGAGGGCAGCCCGTGGCCCCGTACGTCGCCGATGACGACGCGGACGCCGTGCGCGGTGGGCACGGCGCCGTAGAGGTCGCCGCCGATCGCGGCGCCGCGGGTCGCGGAGAGCTGGGCGCCGGCCAGGGCGAGGCCGTCGAGCCGCGCAGGCAGGGGCCGCAGCAGTGCCCGCTGGGCGGCTTCGGCGACCTCCTGGGAGCGGCGCAGGCGGGCGAGGAGGTCACGGCGGACCCGGAGCGCGCAGCCGGCGGCCAGGAGCAGGAAGGCCGCGGTGCCGGCGAGGCTGTGCGCCCACCGGCCGGGGCCGGGCAGCTCCCGGTACGCCGTGGCGCCGCCCCCTGCGGGGACGCACGCCCGGCGCGGCTGGGGCATCTCCCCGCGCGTGATCATCCCTTGGGACTCCTGTGTCTGCCCGCTGTGGGCACCCGGCGCAACGATTGTCCCGGCCCGTCACGCGAGAGGACACGGGTCACCGGGGTTTGCACCCGAACGAGTGAGGGGCGCCTCCGTGGTGGAGGCGCCCCTCACCGGGCGCACCGGTCGGCGGCGCAGGCCGCGGCCGCTTACGCGCCGCGCAGCACCGCGCCCGTCCGCTCGGCCGCCAGCGCGACCGCCGCGTCGCGGGCCGCCGTGGACTCCTCGGCGGTCAGCGTGCGGTCGGCCGCCCGGAAGCGGAGCGCGTACGCCAGGGACTTCTTGCCCCCGCCGACCTGCTCGCCGGTGAAGACGTCGAACAGCCGCAGCGATTCGAGGAGTTCGCCCGCGCCCTTGCGCAGCGCCGCCTCGACGTCGGCTGCCGGGACGGACGCGTCGACGATCAGGGCGACGTCCTGGGTGGCCACGGGGAAGGAGGAGATCCGCGGCGACTCCACGGGCGTGCCGCCGGCCGCCGCGAGGCGGTCGAGGTCGAGCTCCATGGCGCTGGTGCGGGCGGGCAGGCCGAGGGCCTTGACGACCCGCGGGTGCAGCTCGCCGGCGTGCCCGATGACCTGCTCCACCCCGTCGATGGTGACGACGAGCTCGGCGCAGCGGCCCGGGTGCCACGGGCCGTACTGGCCCTGCCGCACGACGAGGTCCGTACCGGCCTCGGCGGCCAGCAGGCGCGCGGCCTGGACGGCGTCCGCCCACTCGGCCGGGCGGCCCTTGCCCCACCAGCCGGCCTGCTCGCGCGCCCCGGCCAGCACGACCGCGGCGTACCGCGGCTGCGCGGGCAGCGCCGCGTCGAGCGTGGCGATCTCCTCGTCCGAGGGGCGGCGGTCGACGGGCAGCCGCACGGCGACGCCCGGCTTCTCGCCGGCCCGGAAGACCAGGCCGGTCTCGAAGAGGGCCAGGTCGTGCGAGCCGCGGCTGTCGTTGCGGCGCAGCGCGCCCAGCAGGCCGGGCAGCAGCGTGGTGCGCAGCGCCGGCTCCTCGTCGGAGAGCGGGTTGACGAGGCGGACGACGTCCCGGGAGGCGTCGTGCGCGGGCAGCTGGAGCTGGTCGAAGACCTGCTCACCGATGAACGGGTAGTTCAGCGCCTCGACGTAGCCGGCGCCGGCCAGGGCGCGGCCGACCCGGCGGTGCAGCTGCTGCCGGGCGGTCAGGCCGCGGCCGGAGGGCACCTGGGGCAGCGTGGAGGGCAGGTTGGCATAGCCCTCCAGCCGGATGACCTCCTCGGCGAGGTCGTTCGGCTCGGCGAGGTCGGGCCGCCACGAGGGGACGGTGACGACGAGCTCGTCCTGGCCGTAGACGTCGCAGCCGACCTCCTGGAGGCGGCGGACGACCGTCTCCCGGCCGTACGCGACGCCCGCCACCCGGTCGGGATGGTCGGCGCGCATCGCGACGGTCCGCGGCGCGCCCGGCGCGGTCAGCTCGGTGACGCCCGCCTCGGCGGTGCCGCCGGCGAGCAGCACCAGCAGGTCGACGGTGCGCTGCGCGGCGGCCGAGGCGGCCTGCGGGTCGACGCCGCGCTCGAAGCGCTTGGACGCCTCCGAGGACAGCCGGTGCCGGCGGGCCGTGCGCGAGATGGCGATCGGGTCGAAGTGCGCGGCCTCGATGACGACGTCGGTGGTGCCGGCGACCTGGCCGGTCTCCGGGTCGGCGGCGGCGTCGGCGATCTCCGTGTCCGCGCCGCCCATGACGCCGGCGAGGCCGATCGGGCCGCTGTCGTCGGTGATCACCAGGTCCTCGGCGTCGAGGGTGCGCTTGACGCCGTCGAGGGTGGTGAGGACCTCGCCCTGCTCGGCGCGCCGCACGCCGATCGCGCCGTCGAGGCGGGCGCGGTCGTAGGCGTGCAGGGGCTGGCCGAGCTCCAGCATCACGTAGTTGGTGACGTCCACGGCGAGGGAGATCGGGCGCATGCCGGCCTTCTGCAGGCGGCGCTTGAGCCAGATCGGGGACTTCGCCTCGGGGTCCAGGCCGGTGACGGTGCGCGCGGTGAAGCGGTCGCAGCCGGCCGGGTCGGAGACCTTGACGAGGTAGCCGTAGGAGTTCGGGGCGGGCACGTCGAGGAGCGCCGGGTCGCGCAGCGGCAGGCCGTACGCGGTGGCGGTCTCGCGGGCGACGCCGCGCATCGACAGGCAGTAGCCGCGGTCGGGGGTGACGGCGATGTCGAGAACCTCGTCGCGCAGCTCCAGCAGCTCGATCGCGTCGGTGCCGGCCTCGTGCTCCGGCGGCAGCACGATGATGCCGTGCGTGCCGTCGTCGCCCATGCCGAGCTCGTCGCCGGAGCAGATCATGCCGCTGGAGGTCCTGCCGTACGTCTTGCGCGAGGCGATCGCGAAGTCGCCGGGCAGGACGGCGCCGGGCAGGGCCACGACGACCTTGTCGCCGACGGCGAAGTTCCGGGCGCCGCAGACGATCTCCTGGGGCTCGCCGGTGCCGTTGGCGGTGCCGACGTCGACGGTGCAGAAGCGGATCGGCTTCTTGAACTCGGTCAGCTCCTCGATCGTCAGCACCTGGCCGACGACGAGGGGGCCGGTGAGGTCGGCGCCGAGCTGCTCGACGGTCTCGACCTCCAGACCGGCGTCGATGAGCTTGGCCTGCACGTCACGACCGGTTTCGCCCGCAGGCAGGTCGACGTACTCCCGCAGCCACGAAAGCGGGACCCGCATCAGATCTCCATCCCGAACGGCCGGGTGAACCGGACGTCACCCTCGACCATGTCTCGCATGTCTTCCACGTTGTGCCGGAACATCAGCATCCGCTCGATGCCGAAGCCGAAGGCGAAGCCGCTGTACTTCTCCGGGTCCACGCCGCAGGCGGTGAGCACCTTGGGGTTGACCATGCCGCAGCCGCCGAGCTCGATCCAGCCCTCGCTGGAGCAGGTGCGGCAGGGGCGGTCGGGGTTGCCCACCGACGCGCCGCGGCACACGTAGCACTGCATGTCCATCTCGGCGGACGGCTCGGTGAACGGGAAGAAGTTCGGGCGCAGGCGCGTGGTGACGTCGTCCCCGAAGAGCGACTTGACCATGTGGTCGATGGTGCCCTTGAGGTCGGCCATGGTCAGGCCCTCGTCGACGGCGAGCAGCTCGACCTGGTGGAAGACCGGGGTGTGCGTCGCGTCGAGCTCGTCGGTGCGGTACACGCGGCCCGGGCAGACGATGTACACGGGCGGCTCGCGGCGCTCCAGGAGCGAGCGGGCCTGCACCGGCGAGGTGTGGGTGCGCAGGACGACACCGGACTCGTCGCCCTCGACGCCCTCGGGGCCGCGGACGAAGAAGGTGTCCTGCATCTGCCGCGCGGGGTGGTCGGGCGTGAAGTTGAGGGCGTCGAAGTTGAACCACTCCGCCTCGACCTCGGGGCCCTCGGCGACCTCGTAGCCCATGGCCGTGAAGATGTCCGCGATGCGGTCCATCAGCGTGGTCAGGGGGTGGCGGGCGCCGGCCGGCACGCGGTCGTAGGGCAGGGTGACGTCCACCGCCTCCTCGACCAGTACCCGCTCGTCGCGCTCTGCCTCCAGCTGGGCGAGGCGCTCCGCGAACGCCTTGTTCACCGCGCCGCGGGCCTGGCCCACGCGCTTGCCCGCCTCGGCCTTGGCCTGCGGGGGCAGCGCGCCGATCTCGCGGTTGGCGAGGGCGAGCGGCGAGGTGCCGCCGGCGTGGGCGGTCTTCGCGTGCGCGAGTTCGTCGAGGTCGCCGGCGGCCGCGAAGGCGGCGAGCGCCTCGTCCCGCATGCGCTCGATCTCTTCCGGTTTCAGTGCCTCGACCTCGACAGGGTCGTACGACTTGTTCGGTGCCGACATCTCTTCCCGTGCTTCCGATGGGCTGGCTGGAGGTCCCCGCTCGACGACGAGCTCGACACAAGGACGCAAAGGTGCCAAAGGACGAGTCTACGGGCCGCGGGGGGCGGAGGAGCCCGTGGGCCGCCTGGCGAGACGCTCCGCAGGATTACTGCGAGAGGTACGCCGGCGCGCCGACGGGCAGGATAAATCGGAATTCCGCGCCGCCGCCGGGTCCGCGGCCGACGGTGATCGTGCCGCCGTGCGCCTCGACGATGCCCTTGACGATGTACAGGCCCAGGCCGGTGCCGCCGCGTTTGCTGCCCCGCCAGAAGCGGGTGAAGACGCGGCCCATCGACTCCTCGGGGATGCCGGGGCCCTCATCGGTCACGGTGACGGCGGTTCCCTTCTCGGTCTTGCCCGCTGTGTTCGTCAGGCTGGTCGGCGACACGTCGATGGTGACGGTTCCGTCGCCGTGGCGCACCGCATTTTCCAGCAGGTTGCCGAGGATCTGGTCGATCTTGTCGGGGTCGGCCCACAGGTCGGGCAGGGCGCGGCTGACGCGGACGAGGAACCGCTCGGGCGCCTGGCCGTTCGCGGTGAGCGCCTGGACGTGGCGGCCGACGGCGGTGGCGATGTCGACGGGCTGGCGGCGGACTTCGAGGCGGCCGGAGTCGATGCGCGAGATGTCGAGGAGCTCGGCGATCAGCCGGGTGACGCGGTTGGCGTCGGCGTCGACGGTCTCCAGCATGAGGCGCTTCTGGTCGTCGGTGAACCGCTCCCACTTGGCGAGGAGGGTCGCGGTGAAGCCCTTGACGGAGGTCAGCGGGGAGCGCAGCTCGTGGGCGACGGTGGCGATCAGCTCGGCGTGGCTGCGCTCGGTGCGGCGGCGGGCCTCGGTGCCGCGGAGCGTCACGACGAGGCGGCGGAGCGGGCCGGCGGGCTGGGAGCGGACGTAGCGGGCGGAGACGAGGACCTCGCGGCCGCCGGGCAGGAGGAGGTTCCGCTCGGGCTGGCCGCGGCGGGTGGCGAGCCCGCCGTAGGGGTCGGTCAGGGCCCACCAGCGGCGGCCGTCGAGGTCTTCCAGCGGCAGGGCCCGCTCGATGCGGGCGCCGAGCGCCTCGGCGGGGGCGAGGGCGGTGATGCGGGCGGCGGCGGAGTTGAAGCAGATGACCCGGCCGGAGTCGTCGGCGACGACGAGCCCGTCGGGCAGGTCGTCGGGGTCGATGCCGAGCGCCGCGAGGCCCGCCGGGTCGGCGGGGCCGGGCGTGCCCGGCGCTGCGGCTCCCGGGCCGGGCGGGCCCGGGAGCTGTGCGGGAACGGTCGCCAGGGACGGCGCCCCCGCCGCGTCCGCGGCCCCTGGCGAGCTGTTCGTACCGACGGTCATGTCCCCGTACCCCACATCTCCGAGTAGCGCAGTGGGCCCCCCGGGCCGCCACATTACTAGCTGGGGGTCACGGAGCGGCACCCTCCGGACGCCCGCTGTGCACGGGCGGAGGCGTAGAGGCACACGGCGGCGGCCGTCGCGAGGTTCAGGCTCTCGGCCTTGCCGTGGATCGGGACGCGTACGACGGCGTCCGCGAGGGCGCGGGTCTCCTCGGGCAGGCCCCACGCCTCGTTGCCGAAGACCCAGGCGGACGGGCCGCCCATGGTGCCTGCGTCGAGCTCGGCGTCGAGGTCGTGCTCGCCCGCCCCGTCGGCGGCGAGGATCCGCACGCCGGCCGCCCGCAGCCCGGAGACGGCCTGCTCGACGGGGACGCCGACGGCGACGGGGAGGTGGAAGAGGGAGCCGACGGAGGCCCGTACGGACTTGGGGTTGTACAGGTCGACGGAGGCGTCGGTCAGGACGACCGCGTCGGCCCCGGCGGCGTCGGCGCAGCGCAGGACCGTGCCGGCGTTGCCGGGGTCGCGGACGTGCGCCAGGACGGCGACGAGCCGGGGCCGGGCGCGCAGGATCTCCTCGAACGGCGAGTCGAGGAAGTGGCAGACCCCGACGAGCCCCTGCGGGGTGACGGTCTGCGAGACCTCGGCGAGGACCTCGTCCGAGGCGTGGTGGACGCGCGCGCCGGAGGCCCGGGCCTCGGCGACGATCTCCGGGTAGCGCTCGGCGGCCTCGGCCGTGGCGAACAGCTCGATCAGGGTCGGGCCGCCGGGGCCGCGGTGCCCGACCGCCTCGCGGACGGCCTGCGGCCCCTCGGCGAGGAAGCGGCGCTCCTTGGTGCGGAAGTTGCGCCGGGCGAGGCGCTTGGCGGCGGCCACCCGAGGGGATCGGGGGGAGATCGGCTCGGCGGGGGCGGGGGTACCCATGGGCGGTCGGCTCGCTTCCGTGCGTACTGCGGGTGTGACTGGGCGGGGCGGCGGCCACAACGCACGGACCCGCAGGCACGGGGCCTGCGGGTCCGGGCTGAAGCCTGTCGAGGGCTTGCTGCGCGAAGCGTGTCGCTTAGGCGGCAGCGGCGGCCTTCGGGGCGTTCACGTCGGCCGGGAGCGCCTTCTGGGCGACCTCGACCAGCGCGGCGAACGCGTTGGCGTCGTTGACGGCCAGCTCCGCGAGGATCTTGCGGTCCACCTCGATGTTGGCGGCCTTCAGACCCTGGATGAGGCGGTTGTACGTCATGCCGTTCTGGCGGGCAGCGGCGTTGATGCGCTGGATCCACAGCTGACGGAAGTCGCCCTTGCGCTTCTTGCGGTCGTTGTAGTTGTAGACCAGCGAGTGGGTGACCTGCTCCTTGGCCTTGCGGTACAGGCGCGAACGCTGACCGCGGTAGCCGGAGGCCGCCTCGAGGATCGCCCGGCGCTTCTTGTGGGCGTTTACTGCCCGCTTGACGCGTGCCACTTCTTGACTCCTTGTAGCGGGGCCGCGGGTGTCTTCACACGGCCCGGAAATTCGATGGGATCCCGGTCTTGGCGTCCCGCTCCCGGTGGGGGAGCGGCGACGTCAGATGCCGAGAAGCTTCTTGATCTTCGCGGCGTCGCCCGGGGCCATCTCGGCGTTGCCCGTGAGGCGACGCGTCAGCTTGGACGACTTGTGCTCGAGCAGGTGGCGCTTGCCGGCGCGCTCGCGGAGCACCTTGCCGGAGCCGGTGACCTTGAAGCGCTTCTTGGTACCGCTGTGCGTCTTGTTCTTCGGCATGGCGCCGTTATCTCCTCGTCGGTGGCGTTCCCACCGGTCCGGTACCGGACCGGCTTGCGGGAGCGTCATGTTGTGTCGGTGATCCGGGACCGGATGCCCCGGAACCAGGCCTAGGCCTGCGCCTCGGGAGAGGCGTCGCCGGCTTCGGCGGAGGCGACCCCGGTGTCCCCTTCGGGCGCTTCCTTGGCGGCAGCGTCCGCGGCAGCACCCTGGCGCTCGGCCTTGCGGGCGGCCTGCGCCTCGCGGGCTTCGGCCATCGCCTCGGTCTTCTTCTTGTGCGGACCGAGAACCATGATCATGTTTCGGCCGTCCTGCTTCGGGTTCGACTCGACGAAACCGAGGTCCTGGACGTCCTCCGCCAGACGCTGCAGCAGCCGGTAGCCGAGCTCCGGCCGGGACTGCTCGCGACCGCGGAACATGATCGTGATCTTGACCTTGTCGCCCTGCTTGAGGAACCGAACGACGTGACCCTTTTTGGTGTCGTAGTCGTGCGGGTCGATCTTCGGCCGGAGCTTCATCTCCTTGATGACCGTGTGCGCCTGGTTCTTGCGCGCCTCACGGGCCTTCATCGCCGACTCGTACTTGAACTTGCCGTAGTCCATGAGCTTGCAGACCGGCGGGCGTGCAGACGCTGCGACCTCGACCAGGTCCAGGTCGTACTCCTGCGCGAGTTCAAGCGCCTTCGCAAGCGGGACGATGCCCACCTGTTCGCCGCTGGGACCGACGAGTCGCACCTCAGGGACACGAATCCGATCGTTGATGCGGGGCTCGGTGCTGATGGATCCTCCTCGGTAGCACCACACGGCTGTCAGGTTCAGACAGCCGCTGACGTCTTTGTGTCACGGGGACCAACCGCGGCCGGGCACGAAAAATGCCCCACCGTTCACAGGCAGGGGCTCCAAAACAACCGGAGCACCGCCGGGCGCGAACCGCGGGGCGCAGCATCGGACGGCTTTCCATCATCCGTACGGAACGATGGATGCCGCCTGACCGGTGACCCGCCGCCCCGGAAGGCGGTCGGGTGGGAGAACGGAGCCTCCACTTGTGGGCCGGGGACATACGTCTCCGGCCGGTCGTCCCTCCAATATAGCAGTCCGCGCCGGGCGCGCTCGCCAGGAGCCGCGGCAGGCGCCTCCCGGGCCCGGCTTATCGTGGGGGCATGACTGACGCGACCCCCACCCCCGCCACCGCGGCCGACCCGGCCCCCGACTACGACGCCATGACGCGCGACATCGCGGACGTGCCCGCCGTCGAGGTGATCACCACGGTGGCCGTGCACCTGCTGAGCGCCGCGGCGGTCAACCTGGGCCTCGACAAGCCGGACTCCGAGCACAAGGACCTCGACGAGGCCCGCAAGCTGATCACCGCCCTCGCCGGCCTGGTCACCGCGAGCGCCACCGAGATCAGCTCCTTCCACGCCGCACCGCTGCGCGACGGCCTGAAGTCCCTCCAGCTCGCCTTCCGCGAGGCGTCCGTCGTCCCGGACGAGCCGGGCCAGGGGCCGGGCGAGAAGTTCACGGGACCGGTCTTCGGCTGACAGGCCGGGCGTACGGGAACGAACCGGAGGGCCGGGGCGGCAGCCGCCCCGGCCCTCTCGCGTACGCGCCCCCGGGCTCCGGGGGTCAGCGGGTCAGCGGGTGAAGAGGGCTTCGCCCGGCGGGGCCGGCGCCGACTCCGGGAGCAGCGCCAGGTCCAGCCCGCGCACCAGCCGGGCCCGCAGCGTCTCGTCCGCGGCGAGCGCCCCGGCCACGCTCCTGGCCGCGGCCCCGGGCTCCGCGCCGGCGGCCAGCACGATCGCGAGCGTGCCGTCGGCGTCGGGGCCGCCGGGCCCGAGGTGCGCCCGCAGCACCGCGGGCTCCGCGGCCACCGCGGCCCGTACGGCCTCGTGCACGGCCGGGTCGGTCAGCGGATCGGTGTCCGTGCGGCCCTCGGCGAGCGCGAGCAGCGCCCGGCCGGTGAGCTCGTACGCGACGGGGCCGGCCATGTCGAGGACGACCGTGTCGGCCTTCTCGTGCGCGGCGGCCGCCAGCGCCTGGTGGAGCGGGACCGCGACCGGCCGGGCCGCCGGGTCCCACAGCGCGAGCGAGGCGGTGGAGGTGAAGGCGGGCAGCGCCCGCCGGTTCCCCGCCTGAAGGGTGGGCACAGCCATGTCGCTGGTCTTCTCCCGCCTGAGCCCGGTCTCCGGATCGGTCTCGACCTCGCCGAGGACCGCGACCACCGGGACCAGGAGCCGGGCGCCCTTGAGCGCGGCCAGCACCTCCGGCTCCCTCTCCCGGTCCTCGGACCAGGCGGCCAGGGCCGCGCTCAGCCGGGGGTCTGCGGAGCCGTCGTCGTCGGAGTAGCCGGGGTCGGGGATGTTCTTGTTCGCCACAGTTACCCGACCCTATCCCCCTGGTCTGCGCTCCCGCGCGGCGGCCGGGCGGGGCGGCCGGACGGGCGCCGGGCCAGCACGGCCGCCAGCACCAGCAGCCCCAGCCCGGTGCCCGCCGCCGCGGGCAGCACCGGCCCGGCGGCGGCCGCGTCCGCCGGGGCCGGCTCCGGTCCCGGGCCGAAGTGCGCGCTGCCCGCGGCGGCGGGCCGGGGCACGGCGGGCTCGGGGCGCAGCGCATCCGCGGCCTGCAGCGCGGCGGCGGGATCGACCAGGCCGTGCCCTCGGGCGTCGTTCCGGCCGCCTGCGGGGGCGTCGGCGGCGGTGTCCTCCAGCAGCTTCTTGATCTGCGCCGGGGACAGCTCGGGGTGGGCGGCCCGGACGAGCGCCACCGCCCCGGAGACGAACGCGGCGGCCGCGCTCGTCCCCCAGCCCTCGTAGTAGGAGCGGTCGGGGTCGGCGATGACGATGTCGACACCGGGCGCGCAGACGCTGGCGTACCAGCTGCGCGTCGAGAACGGCGCCTTCCGGCCGCGGCGGTCGACCGCCGCGACGGCGATCACCCCCGGGTAGGCGGCCGGGTAGGAGGCGTGGTTGCCCTCCCGGCCGCCGTTGCCGGCGGAGGCGACCACGACGACGCCCTTCGCCAGCGCGTACTGCACCGCCTCGTCCTCGGCGGCCTCGTGGTGCGCGGAGTCGCTGTCGTCGCCGAGCGACAGGTTGATCACGTCCGCCCCGTGGTCGGCGGCCCACCGGATCCCCTCGGCGAGCGCACCGCCCTTGCTCTCCCGCGCCTCGGCCCGGCCCGGATCGCCCTCCTCCAGGATCACGCGGACCGGCAGGATCCGGGCCTGCGGGGCCACCCCGAGGACACCGGCCCTGCGGTGCCGGCCGTGGCCGTGCCCGGCGATGATCCCCGCCATGGCCGTCCCGTGCCGCGCCCAGGCCCGGTCGCCGGGGCCCGCGCCCATGCCGACCAGGTCGGCGCCTTCGAGGACCTGCCCGGCGAGGTCCGGGTGTCCGGCGTCGACACCCGTGTCGAGGACGGCGACGGTGACCCCGCCGCCCTGCGTGGTCCCCCACGCCTCCTCGGCGCGCAGCGCCGTCAGCCCCCACTGCCGGTCGCGTACGGCATCGGTGTCCGCGGCGGCGGGCGCGGCGGGCACCCCGACGGCCAGGACGGCCCCGATGACCAGGGCCGCACCGGCCTTGCCCCGCCTCACCGCGCGGACCCGGCCGGAACGGCGAGCGAGCTGAGGCCGGCCCGCACCAACTCCCCGACGGCCTTCGCCTCGTGGCCGAGCCCGGACTGGGCGACGGCCCCGGAGGCATCGGCGCGCACGGCTTCCTCGGCCGGGACGGGCGCGTCGAGGACGCGGCCGTCGGCGAACGCGGCGACCGTGTAGACGACGACGGGCCCCTCCGACAGGACGGCCGCCGTCCAGGCGGCGCGGCGCTCGTCGGCGAACCCGAACCCGGGCGGCGCCCCGAGCCGCCCCTGCAGCCCGGCCATGGCGGACGCCTCGCCGGGGGTGAACACCATGCCGACGGCGACGAGGGAGCTGCGGGTGGCATCGGTGTACGAGGCCCGCAGCACGCGCGTACACCCGGTCCCGGCGAACGCCGCCCGCCACTCGGCGGCCAGCGCGGCCGCACAGTCGGCGTCGGGGGCGACGGCCACGCGGGTCCAGGTCCGGTCGGCCCCGCCGGGCCCGGCACCGGGTCCGGCGAGCACGGGCGGGAAGAGGGCGTCGACGGGGGCGTCCCGCCACAGCGAACCGGCCTTGCGGTAGGCGGCGTCGGCGGACGGCACCCGTCCGGCGGCATGCCGCTCGGCCCACCCCGTCAGAGCCGTCCCGGCGAGCAGGCCCGTCCCGACCACGGCGCACAACACGGCGACGAGCCGCTGCGACTGCCCCCGCCGCCCGGCTCCCCGAGACGGAACCGACTCGGACTCGGCCAAAACCGCCTCATACGGCGCCGACGCACTCATCCGACGACTCCGCCCCCCGTTCCGTACGGCTGCCGCAGCTACTTTACGCGGAGGGCGGGGTGCGAGGCGTGGGCGGCGGGGTGGGCAGGGCCGGGATCGGGGTGGGGCCGTGGTGCTGTGCGCGGGGGTGGTGGTCGGGGCGGTGTCGGGGGTTGGTCGGGGTCGGGGTGGTGGCTGGTGGCGGGCCGCCAGTCCAGTGTCAGCGCGGGCCGGGGCGGGCCGTCAAGGGCGCTCCCGTTGGTCGCGTCGCTGCGCGATGGCCCTTCGGGCCACCCTTGACGGCCCGCCCCGTCCCGCACCGACAGAAGACTGTCGCCCCACCCCCAGCAGGAACAACGCCCAGGGGGACCCATACCGGGAGGGCCCCAGCCGCGCAGAGGACGACCACGGCTCCGCCACGGCCCTTTCCGTCCCGGCAGCATCAGGTGCCTCACCAGCCGCCCTGGGCGCCCGAGATCGCTACGCGGTTCCGCGGGGTTGGCGGCTGCGGCCCGCTCGTGCTTGCGGAGGCGCCTCAGATCGCTACGCGGCCGGGCTGGGTGGGCGGCCGCGGACCGTGTGCGGCGGCAGTGAGGGCGCCTCAGATCACTGCGGGTGTCCGTGAGGGGGCGGGTGCGACACAGCCGGGGCGGGTGGGGTTGACGGGGTGGGGGAGGTGGCCTGTGGGGGCGGCAAGAGGACGTGTTGTGGGTAAACGACGCCCCAGACATCGTTTCGGCACACGAAGCCCCGTTCGCGCTCAGATTCCCTTGACTGCGAGCCTCCTGGACACGCAGGACCACTGTGGTCAGCCCGACTCCTACAGGCACCCCCTTCTGCGGCTTCCCACGGCTTCCTACGGCTTCCTACGGCTTCCTGCGATCCGTCGTGCATCGGGCGGCACCAGACCGCCGACAGCCGCCAACCGAGCGCCTCGTGCGGCTGGTTGCTGCGCATCGGCAACCACGGACGGGCTGAGGACGCCGACCTGGGGCAGCGCACGGTGGACAGGGGCGTTCGCCGGCCCCGGACAGCCGCAGTCGCCCACCCGGCCCAGCCGTGTAGCGATCTGAGGCGCCTCCGCAGGCACGGGCAGGCCGCGGCCGCCTACCCAGCCCGGCCGTGTAGCGATCGGCGGCGCCCGGAGGGCTGACGGGGTGTGAGGTATGGCTGGGGTGGGAGGGCGTGGCGGAGCCGTGGTCGTCCTCTGCGCGGCGGGGGCCTTCCCGGTATGGGTCCCCCTGGGCGTTGTTCCTGCTGGGGGTGGGGCGACAGTCTTCTGTCGGTGCGGGACGGGGCGGGCCGTCAAGGGTGGCCCGAAGGGCCATCGCGCAGCGACGCGACCAACGGGAGCGCCCTTGACGGCCCGCCCCGGCCCGCGCTGACACTGGACTGGCGGCCCGCCACCAGCCACCACCCCGACCCCGACCAACCCCCGACACCGCCCCGACCACCACCCCCGCGCACAGCACCACGGCCCCACCCCGATCCCGGCCCTGCCCCTGCCCCTGCCCTCCCCCGCACCCCTACCCCCCGGTATCCCCCCGTGGCAAGCTGCCGCCCATGACACCTACCCCCGGTCTCGATCGGGCTCGGTATGACCGGGCCACCGCGCATCTCGAAGCGCCCTTGGCCATCGTCGATCTCGATGCGTTCGACGCCAACGCCGACGATCTCGTGCGCCGGGCCGGCGGCAAGCCGGTGCGGGTGGCGAGCAAGTCGGTGCGCTGTCGGGCGCTGTTGGAGCGGGTGCTCGCGCGGCCCGGTTTCGCCGGGGTCATGTCGTACACGCTGGCCGAGTCCCTGTGGCTGGCCCGGTCCGGGTTCAGCGACGTGCTGCTGGCCTACCCGTCGGCGGACCGGGCCGGCTTCGCCGAGCTCGCGGGCGATCCGAAGCTGGCTGCGGCCGTGACGGTCATGGTGGACGACGTGGCGCAGCTGGAGCTGATCGATGCCGCTCGCGCGGGCGGCTCGCAGGAGGTGCGGGTCTGTCTGGAGCTGGACACCGGGTTGCGGCTGCTGGGCGGGCGGGTGCGGGTCGGTGCCCGCCGGTCGCCGCTGCGGGAGCCGGCAGCGCTGGCGGAGCTGGCGCGGGCGGTGGCCGCGCGGCCCGGGTTCCGGGTCGTGGGGGTGATGGGGTACGAGGGGCACGTCGCCGGTGTCGGTGACGCGGTGGCGGGGCGGCCGCTGAGGTCGCGGGCGATCCGGCTCATGCAGGCGGCGGCGCGGCGGGAGCTGGCGGTGCGGCGGGCGGAGGCGGTGCGTGCCGTACGGCAGGTCGTGCCGGGGCTGGAGTTCGTCAACGGCGGTGGGACGGGCAGTGTGCAGCAGACGGCCGCGGAGGATGCGGTGACGGAGGTCGCCGCGGGGTCGGGGCTGTACGTGCCGCGGCTGTTCGACAACTACACGTCGTTCCGCGGGCGTCCCGCGGCGCTGTTCGCGCAGCCGGTGGTGCGGCGGCCCGGGGTGGGGGTGGTGACGGTGCTGGGCGGCGGGTATCCGGCGTCGGGGGCGGCGGGTGCGGACCGGCTGCCGGAGCCGTATCTGCCGCGGGGGCTGCGGTACGACCCGTTGGAGGGGGCTGGTGAGGTGCAGACGCCGCTGCTGGGCGCGGCGGCGGACGATCTGCTGATCGGCGACCGGGTGTGGTTCCGGCATGCGAAGGCGGGCGAGCTGTGCGAGCGGTTCGACGTGCTGTACCTGGTGGAGGGGGACCGTGTCGCGTCGGCGGTGCCGACGTACCGGGGCGAGGGCCGCACGTTCCTGTAGCGGCGGCCCCCGCCCCGTGCGTGCCTCCCTACAGCGGCGTGACGTAGGCCCCGGAGATGCCGCCGTCCACCAGGAAGTCGGTGGCGTTGATGAAGGAGGAGTCGTCGCTGGCGAGGAAGGCGACGGCGGCCGCGATCTCCTCGGCTTCGGCGAAGCGGCCGAGCGGGATGTGGACGAGGCGGCGGGCGGCGCGCTCGGGGTCCTTGGCGAACAGCTCCTGCAGCAGCGGGGTGTTGACCGGTCCGGGGCAGAGGGCGTTGACGCGGATGCCTTCGCGGGCGAACTGGACGCCGAGTTCGCGGGACATGGCGAGGACGCCGCCCTTGGAGGCGGTGTAGGAGATCTGGGAGGTGGCGGCGCCCATGACGGCGACGAAGGAGGCGGTGTTGATGATGGAGCCGCGGCCCTGGCGCTGCATGTAGGGCAGGGCGGCCTTGCAGCACAGGTAGACGGAGGTGAGGTTGACGTCCTGGACGCGCTTCCAGGCGTCGAGGCCGGTGGTGAGGATGGAGTCGTCGTCGGGGGGCGAGATGCCGGCGTTGTTGAAGGCGATGTCGACGGAGCCGTAGGTGTCGTAGGCGGTCCTGAAGAGGGCTTCGACGTCTTCGGGGCTGGTGACGTCGACCTTGGCGAAGGTGCCGCCGACTTCTTCGGCGGCGGCCTTGCCGGCGGTTTCGTCGATGTCGCCGCAGACCACGTTGGCGCCTTCGGAGGCGAGGCGGCGGGCGGTGGCGAGGCCGATGCCGCTGCCGGCGCCGGTGATGACGGCGGTGCGGCCGACGAGGCGGCGGCAGACGATCTCTTCGGTGGTCCGGTCGGTGGTCATGGGTTCAGGCCTCCGTGCTGATGAAGACGTTCTTGGTCTCGGTGAATGCGGTGAGGGCGTCGGGGCCGAGCTCCCGGCCGAGGCCGGACTGCTTGTAGCCGCCGAAGGGGGTCCAGTAGCGGACGCTGCTGTGGGAGTTGACGGAGAGGTTGCCGGCGGCGACGGCGCGGGAGACGCGCAGGGCACGGCCGACGTCGCGGGTCCACAGGGAGCCGGAGAGGCCGTACTCGGTGGCGTTGGCGAGGCGGACGGCGTCGTCCTCGTCGTCGAAGGGGAGGACGACGGCGACGGGTCCGAAGACCTCTTCGACGGCGACGGGCGCGGTGGGGTCGGCGCCGGTGACGAGGGTGGGCGGGTACCAGAAGCCGGGCCCGTCGGGTGCGGTGCCGCGGACGGCGGTGAGGTCGTCGGTGACGTAGGACCGTACGCGGTCGAGCTGGGCCTGCGAGATGAGGGGGCCCATCTGGGTCTTCTCGTCGGCGGGGTCGCCGACGGCGACGCCTTCGACGAGGGGGGCGAGGAGGTCGAGGAAGCGGTCGTGGACGGTGCGCTGGACGAGGATGCGGGTGCGGGCGCAGCAGTCCTGGCCGGTGTTGTCGAGGAAGGACATGGGGGCGGCCGCGGCGGCGGCTTCGAGGTCGGCGTCGGCGAAGACGATGTTGGGGCTCTTGCCGCCGAGTTCGAGGGTGACGGGTTTCACCCGGTCGGCGCACTTGGCCATGATCTGCTTGCCGGTGCGGGTGGATCCGGTGAAGACGATCTTCGCGATGCCGGGGTGTTCGACGAGGGCGTCGCCGGCGGTGTCGCCGCGGCCGGGGAGCACCTGGAGGAGGTGTTCGGGGAGCCCGGCGTCGAGGGCGAGTTCGGCGAGGCGCAGGGCGGTGAGGGGGGTGGCCTCGGCGGGCTTGAGGATGACGGCGTTTCCGGCGGCGAGGGCGGGTGCGAGTCCCCAGGCGGCGATCGGCATGGGGAAGTTCCAGGGGGCGATGACGCCGATGACGCCGAGGGGTTCGAGGAAGGTGACGTCGATGCCGCCGGGGACGGGGATCTGGCGGCCGGTGAGCCGTTCGACGCCGCCTGCGGCGTAGTCGAGGAGGTCGCGGACGTTGGCGGCTTCCCAGCGGGCGTTGCCGATGGTGTGTCCGGCTTCGAGGACTTCGAGCCGGGCGAGTTCCTCGTTGTGGGCGTCGACGGCGGCGGCGAACCGGCGCAGCAGGCGGGCCCGGTCGGCGGGGGCGGCGGCGGCCCAGGTGCGCTGGGCTGCGGCGGCCCGGGTGACGGCGGCGTCGACGTCGTCCCGTGTGGCGGCCGGGACGGTGGCGACGGTTTCGCCGGTGGCCGGGTTGAGGACTTCCAGCGCGTCGGACACGTGGTGCCTTTCGGAGGGGTTTCGGGGGTCGGGGGCGGGGCGGGGGCGGGGCGTGGCCGGGGCGGGTCAGAGGCGTTCGAAGGAGCGGCGGCGCTCCCAGTCGGTGACGGCGGAGTCGTAGGCGTCGAGTTCGACGCGGGCCATGTTGAGGTAGTGGGCAACGACTTCGGGGCCGAAGGCGGCCTTGGCGATCTCGCTGTTGTCCCAGAGTTCGGCGGCTTCGCGCAGGGTGGTGGGGACGTGGGCGTAGCCGCCGGTGTAGGCGTTGCCGTGGCAGGGGTCGGGGAGTTCGAGGCCGTTCTCGATGCCGTGCAGGCCGGCGGCGACGAGTCCGGCGACGGCGAGGTAGGGGTTGACGTCGCCGCCGGGGAGGCGGTTCTCGAAGCGGGTGGAGCGGCCGTGGCCGACGACGCGGAGGGCGCAGGTGCGGTTGTCGTGGCCCCAGGCGACGGCGGTGGGGGCGAAGGAGCCGGGGCGGAAGCGCTTGTAGGAGTTGATGTTGGGGGCGTAGAGGAGGGAGAAGTCGCGGAGTGCGGCGAGCTGGCCGGCGAGGAAGTGGCGCATGAGGGGGGACATGCCGTCGGGGCTGTCGCCGGCCATGGCGTTGCGGCCCTCGGAGTCGGTGAGGGAGAGGTGGATGTGGCAGGAGTTGCCTTCGCGCGCGTCGAACTTGGCCATGAAGGTGAGCGAGACGCCTTCCTGGGCGGCGATCTCCTTGGCGCCGGTCTTGTAGACGGCGTGCTGGTCGCAGGTGGTGAGCGCCTCGTCGTAGCGGAAGGCGATCTCGTGCTGGCCGAGGTTGCACTCGCCCTTGGCGGATTCGACGGTCAGTCCGGCGCCCTGCATGTCGTTGCGGATGCGGCGGAGGAGGGGCTCGATGCGGCCTGTGCCGAGGACCGAGTAGTCGGTGTTGTACTGGTTGGCGGGGGTCAGCGCGCGGTAGTCGGCGTTCCAGGCCTGTTCGTAGGTGTCCTTGAAGACCATGAACTCCAGCTCGGTGCCGACCATGGCGGTGTAGCCGTGTCCGGCGAGGCGGTCGAGCTGGCGGCGGAGGATCTGGCGGGGGGCGGCCACGACCGGGGTGCCGTCGTTCCATGCGAGGTCGGCGAGGAGGAGGGCGCTGCCGGGGTGCCAGGGGATGCGGCGCAGGGTGGCGGTGTCGGGGCGCATGGCGAAGTCGCCGTAGCCGCGCTCCCAGGAGGACATCTCGTAGCCGTCGACGGTGTTCATGTCGGTGTCGACGGCGAGGAGGTAGTTGCAGCCCTCCGTGCCGTGTTCGAGGACCTCGTCGAGGAAGAACTGTGCGGCGAACCGCTTGCCCTGGAGGCGTCCCTGCATGTCGGGGAAGGCGAGGACGACGGTGTCGATCTCGCCGCTCGCGACGAGGGCGCGGAGCTCCTCGGGGGCGAGCGGCGGCGTGCGGTCTACCACGGGGATCTCTCCTTCGGTGAGCCGAGGGGGCCTAAGGTATTGAACAGAACCATTGCTTGGGAAGGGGAGGGGCCGAGATGGCCGACACGGCGAGCGGGGGCGGCGCGATGGCGCGGCTGAACCCGGTCCTGCGGCAGGTGCGGGCGGGCAGCGGCTTCGAGGAGGCGCTGGAGCAGATCCTGCAGGTGGTGCGGCTGGGCCTGGTGCCGGCCGGGGAGCGGCTGCCGCCGGAGCGGGAGCTGGCGGAGCGGATGGGCATCAGCCGGGTCACACTGCGCGAGGTGCTCAAGGTGCTCCAGGAGCAGGGCCTGGTGGAGGCGCGGCGGGGCCGGTACGGGGGGACGTTCGTCCTGCCGCGCCCGGACACCCCGGTCGGCGGCGGCGAGGACGAGCTGCGCCGGCGCGTCGCGGGGGTCGACCTGGAGGACGTGCTGCGCTTCCGCGAGGTCCTGGAGGTGGGGGCGGCCGGGCTGTGCGCCGCGCAGGGGCTGTCCGAGGAGGAGTCGGAACGGCTGCTGGCGGCGCTGGCGGCGACGCAGGACGCGCCGCTGGCGGACTACCGCCGCCGGGACACGCTCTTCCACCTGGCGCTGTGCGAGCTGGCGGGCTCGCCGACGCTGACGGCGCAGTACGCGGCAGTCCGGGCCGCCGTCAACGACCTGCTGGACTGCATACCCCTGCTGGTGCGGAACCTGGAGCACTCGCAGCAGCAGCACGCCGCCCTGGTGGAGGCGGTCCTGGAGCGGGACGCGGACGCGGCCCGCGAGGTGATGCGGGAGCACTGCTGCGGCACGGCCGCGCTGCTGCGCGGCTTCCTGGCCTGAGGGTACGCACGCCCGGCCCGGCCCGCCTGTTTTGCGCGGGGGTCTTGCGCATCCCGCACTCCTACGGCAAAGGTACGCGGCACAACCATTGTCCTGGGCAGCGGGAGCGCACATGGCCGAAGACACCGGGGCACGGCTGGACACCGCCGTGCCGCAGACCGCCCGATCCGCCGCCGGGGGCGGCGACGCCTACCTGGAGCGCCGCACGCTGCGCCGCGGCAGCGCCGGCTGGCTGCTGCTGACCGGCCTCGGCGTCGCGTACGTCGTCTCCGGCGACTTCTCCGGCTGGAACATCGGCCTCGCCCAGGGCGGCTTCGGCGGCCTGGCCGCCGCCACGGTCCTGATGGGCGCCATGTACGCCTGCCTGGTCTTCTCCCTGGCCGAGCTGTCGGCCATCCTGCCGACGGCGGGCGGCGGCTACGGCTTCGCCCGGCGCGCCCTCGGCCCCTGGGGCGGCTTCCTGACCGGCACCGCGATCCTCATCGAGTACGTGCTCGCCCCCGCCGCGATCTCCATCTTCATCGGCGACTACGTCGAGTCCCTGCACCTCTTCGGCCTGACCTCCGGCTGGCCCGTGTACCTGGCCTGCTTCGCCGTGTTCATCGGCATCCACCTGTGGGGCGTCGGCGAGGCGCTGCGCTTCTCCCTCGTCGTCACCGCGGTGGCCGTGACCGCGCTCGTGGTGTTCGCCGTCGGCGCGTTCACCGAGTTCGACGCCTCGCGGCTGGACGACATCGCCGTGGACACCACCGCGTTCGGGGCCAACTCGTGGCTGCCGCTGGGTCTGCTGGGGATCTGGGCGGCGTTCCCGTTCGGGATGTGGTTCTTCCTCGGCGTCGAGGGGGTGCCGCTGGCGGCAGAGGAGGCCAAGGACCCGGTCCGGTCGATGCCGCGGGCGCTGTCGATCTCCATGGGCGTCCTGGTGCTGCTGGCACTGCTCACCTTCCTCGCCTCGACGGGGGCGCGCGGCGCCGACGCGATCAAGGACGCCGGGAACCCGCTGGTGGTGGCCCTGGAGGGCAACCCCGGACTGTCGTGGCTGAAGACGTTCGTCAACTACGCGGGCCTCGCCGGCCTGGTGGCCTCGTTCTTCTCCCTCATCTACGCCGGCTCGCGCCAGCTGTTCGCGCTGTCGCGGGCGGGCTACCTGCCCCGCTTCCTGTCGCTGACCTCCCGGCGCAAGGCCCCCTACCTGGGGCTGCTCATCCCGGGCGCGATCGGCTTCGCGCTGGCCGCGGCGACGGGCGACGGGCCGCGGATGCTGAACATCGCGGTGTTCGGCGCGACGATCTCCTACGCGCTGATGGCCCTGTCCCACCTCGTGCTGCGGCGCCGCGAGCCGCACCTGGAGCGCCCGTACCGGACGCCCGGCGGCACGGCGACCTCGGCCACGGCGTTCGTCCTGGCGCTGGCGGCGCTCACGGCCACCTTCCTGGTGGACAGGGACGCCGCCTTCATCGCCCTGGGTGTGTACGCCGTCGCCCTCGCCTACTTCGCGGTCTACAGTCGGCACCACCTGGTGGCCTCCGCGCCGGAGGAGGAGTTCGCCGCGCTGGCCCGCGCAGAGGCCGAGCTGGCCCGGGACTGACCGCCGGTCCCCGGGTACCCCCACTCCCCCGCTCCCCCGTCGACCGACCCGCCACCGGAGGTTGCCCCCGTGCCCAGGCCGCTCATCGGCATCACGACCTACGTCGAGGAATCCGCCCGCTACCGCGTGTGGGACGTCGCCGCGTCCCTCGTGCCCTCCGGCTACTACGAGCTCGTCCAGGCGGCGGGCGGTGCGGCCGTGCTGCTCCCGCCGGACGGCGCCCCGGGGGCCGCGGCGGAGGTGCTGGGCCGGCTGGACGGCCTGGTCGTCGCGGGCGGCCCGGACGTGGACCCGGCCCGCTACGGCGCGCCGCGCGACCCGCGCACGGGCCCGGCCGGGACGGCGCGGGACGAGTGGGAGCTGGCCCTGATCGGGGCGGCCCTCGACGCGGGCGTGCCACTGCTCGGCATCTGCCGCGGCATGCAGGCGCTCAACGTCGCCCTCGGCGGCACCCTGGTCCAGCACATCGACGGACACCTGCACCAGCCGGGCGTCATGTCCTGGCACCCGGTCCGCCCGGTGCCCGGTACGCGCTACGCGGCGCTCGTCCCGGAGGAGGCGGAGGTGCCCACCTACCACCACCAGGCCGTCGACCGGCTGGGCCGGGGCCTGGTCGCGTCGGCGCACGCGGTCGACGGCACGGTCGAGGCGGTCGAACTGCCTGGCCCCGACCGGTGGGTGCTCGGCGTGCAGTGGCATCCGGAGCACGACAAGGACACCCGGGTGGTGGGGGCGCTCGTCGGGGCCGCGGCCGCCCGCACGCCCGTCGAGTCGCGCTGAGCGGCGGCCGGTCCGGCCGCCGCATGCGCCGACGTGCGGGCCGCCCGGCAGGTCGGAAGACTGGAGGCATGACGAACAAGGCTGTGCTGGAAGGCGGGCCGGCGGACCTGTCCGAGCGGGTCGTCGACGCCCCCTCTCCCGGCGAGGACGTGAAGGTCCCGCACCGCGGCGGGTACGAGCACTTCCGGGCCACGGCGCGCCGGCAGGACGGCCCGGAGGGCAGTCTGCCCGTGTTCGAGTGGTGGGAACGGACCGAGATCGCAGAGTGACGGGGCGCGCCATGACACACACCGCGGAATGGACGGTCGGGGTCTCGCTCACGGAGGAGGGCGGGACGACCCGTGCCCGCGCCGTGCTGGACACGGGGACGGCGAAGCTGGTCGGCCGCGGCTCGGCGCGCTGCAACCCGGAGGACGTCGAGGTTCCGGCGATCGGCGACGAGCTCGCGGCGAGCCGGGCCATGCGGGATCTGGCGGGGCAGCTGATGCGGGCCGCCGACCGGGACCTGGCGGCGATGGGCGCCGTACCGGAGCCGCCGCGCACCGGCTACGGGTGGCCGCAGGACGCGGACGACCCGACGCGGCGCGGCCGCTGACGCGCCCCCGGGCCGGTGCGTACGGGCCGGCCGGTCAGGGCCGGACGCGGGTGAGCGACAGCAGGTCCCGGGCCGGGCCGGCCGGGCGGGAGCCGGCGGGCCACACCGCCCGCAGGGCCCGCCCCAGGGCCGCGCCCGTGACGGGGACCTGGACCAGGCGGCGGGCGGCGAGCTCGTCGCCGAGGGCGAGCTCGGACAGGACGCAGGGGCCGGCGCCGCTGACGGCCGCGGCCTTGACGGCGGTCGTCGAGGCCAGTTCCAGCAGCGGCGCGGCGAGCCCGCCGCAGTCGGCCAGCGCCCCGTCGAGCACCTGCCGGGTACCCGAGCCGCGCTCGCGGAGGATGAGCGGGGTCGAGGCCAGTTCGGCCGCCTCCACGCCCTTGGTGCGGCGCGCCCACGGGTGCTCCGGGGCGACGGCGACCACGAGCCGGTCCTCGGCGATCACCGCCGCGTCCAGCCCGTCGGGGACGGTCAGGCCCTCGACGAAGCCGAGGTCCGCGTCGTGAGCGAGGACCCGCCGCGCGACCAGCGCCGAGTTCCCGGCCTGGAGGGAGACGGCCGTGCCGGGCCGCTGCCCGCGCAGGGCGATCAGCCAGCCGGGCAGCAGGTACTCGGCGATGGTCATGCTGGCGGCCACGCGCAGCCGCGAGTCGCGGCGCCCGCGCAGGGCCTGGGCGCCGGCGTCGAAGGCCTCGGCGGCCTCCACCACCCGGCGGGCCCAGTCGGTGACGAGCGCGCCCTCCGCGGTGAGGGTGGAGCCGCGGGGCGAGCGGTCGACGAGGGCGACGCCGAGCCGGGCCTCCATCGCGCGGATCCGGCTGCTGGCGGCGGGCTGTGTGATGCCCATGTGCTTGGCGGCGCCGCTGAGGCTGCCCAGGCGCGCGACGGCGAGCAGCAGCTCCAGCGCGCCCAGGTCCGGCACCCGGTGCACCAGCGGAACCCACTCCTCGTTACCCATAAAGTCAGTTTATGGCCTCATAGGTGTGCGGCCTCTGCCGCCCGGGGCCTTGCCGGGTGAGGCTGGGCCCATGGCCAGCACCACCGTCCCTCCCCGCGCGTCCGCCACCCGCACCGCGCCCGCCGCCGCCCCCGGGGCCCACCCGGCCCGCGCAGCGCGCCGGCCCCTTCCCGCCCTGCGCCAGTTCGGCCCCAACTGGTACGCCTGTGTGATGGGCACGGCGATCATTGCCACCGCCGGGGCGGCGCTCCCGCACCAGCTGCCGGGGCAGCGCACGGCATGCGTCGCCGTGTGGGCGCTGTCCGTCGCGGTACTGGCGCTCGTCCTGGCCGCCCGGGCGGGCCACTGGCTGCACCACCGGGACCAGGCGCGCGCCCACCTCCTCGACCCGGCGGTCGCCCCGTTCCACGGCTGCCTGTCGATGGCGCTGCTGGCCGTCGGCGCGGGCACGCTCACCGTCGGGCGGGACGTGCTCGGGGAGCGGGCGGCGCTCGCCGCGGACGCGGTGCTCTTCGGCGCCGGCACGGTGCTCGGCCTGGCCACGGCCGTGGCGGTGCCGTACCTGATGGTGGTGCGGCACGAGGTGCGGGCCTCGCAGGCCTCCCCGGTGTGGCTGCTGCCGCTGGTCTCCCCCATGGTGTCCGCGGCGGTCGGCCCCCTGCTGGTACCGCACCTGCCGGCCGGGCAGGCGCGGGAGGCGCTGCTGCTGGGCTGCTTCGCGCTGTTCGGGATGAGTCTGCTGGCGACGCTGCTGGTGCTGCCGCTGCTGTTCGGGCGGCTGCTGGTCGGCGGGCCGCTCCCGGCGGTGCTGACGCCGACCCTGTTCCTGGTGCTGGGGCCGCTGGGGCAGTCCACCACCGCGGCCGGGCAGCTCGCCGACGCGGCCCCGGGGGCGATCGGCGCCCCGTACGCCGGCGCGCTGGCCGGTTTCGCCGTCGTGTACGGAGTCCCCGTGCTCGGTTTCGCGCTGCTGTGGCTGGCGCTGGCCGGTGCGCTGCTGGTGCGGGCGGCCCGGAGGGGGATGGGGTTCGCGATGACCTGGTGGGCACTGACCTTCCCCGTCGGCACCTGCGTCACCGGCGCGGCCGGACTGGCCCGGCACACGGGGCTGGCCGCGTACGGGTGGCTGGCCTGGGCGCTGTTCCTGTGCCTGGCGGCCGCCTGGCTGGCGGCCGCCGTGCACACGGTGCGCGGCCTGGCGGCGGGCCGCCTCCTCCCCCGCTGACGGCCGGGGCGGGGCGGTTCAGCGGGCCGCGGCCAGCTCCGCGGCCAGGACCCGGGGCGCCTCGGCGAGCGAGGGCCCGTACCAGGTGAGGTGGCGGCCGCTGACGAGCGCGGCCGGGCGGCCGGGGAACGCCTCCGGGCCGTCCTCGCGGGTGAAGGCGTACGGCTCGTCCGGCAGCACCACCAGGTCGCAGCCGGCGGCGGCCGGGTCCGCCGGATCCACCCGCGGGTAGCGCTCGGCGTGCCCGGCGTAGACGTTCTCCACGCCGAGCCGGGCCAGGAGGTCCCCGGCGAAGGTGTCCCGGCCGAGCACCATCCAGGGCCGCCGCCACACCGGTACGACGGCCCTCAGCGGCGCGGCCGGGCGCGGCAGGCCGGCCCATGCCCGCTCCGCCTCGTCGAGCCAGCGGGGCCGGGGCAGTCCGAGCGCCCCCGTCAGGAGCCGGTCCAGTTCGTCCAGCGCCTGCGGCAGCGTGCGCACCTCGGTGACCAGGACGTCGAGGCCCGCGGCGCGCAGGGCGTCGAGGTCGGGGGCCCGGTTCTCCTCCTCGTTGGCGATCACCAGGTCGGGGCGGAGCGCGGTGATCGCGGGGACGTCGGGGTTCTTGGTGCCGCCGATGCGGACCGCACCCCGCCGGTCGAGGCCGGCGGGGTGGGTGCACCAGTCGGTGACGCCGGCGAGCAGGCCGGGTGCGGTGGCCGCGACGGCCTCGGTCAGCGAGGGGACGAGCGAGACGACGCGCACGGTCGGTCAGTGTCCCGGCGAGGGCGGCTCGGAGGAGGCGTGGATGTGCTCCCCGACGGCGACGACGAGTATCCGGGTGTCCTCGGTGACGGCCCTCCAGCGGTGGCGGACGCCGCCGGAGAGGAACAGGGCGTCGCCGCACTCCAGGCGGTAGGCGCGGCCCTCGGCCTCGACCTGGCAGGCGCCGGAGACGACGTACATGAGCTCGTCGTTGCGGTGCTGGTACTCGCGGCCGGCGTCCTGGTCGCCGGTGAACTCCATGGCGTGGAGCTGGTGGTGTCCGCGCACGAGGGGGCGCACGCCGGGGAGCGGGGTCAGCCCGGACTCGTCGCCGGCGCGTACGAGGTCGACGGTGCGCGCCGTGTCGGAGGCCGCGAGCAGTTCGACGGCCGTGGTCTCCAGCGCGTCCGCGACCCGTTCGAGGGAGCGCATGCTGGGGCGGGCCCGTTCGTTCTCTATCTGGCTGAGGAAGGGCACCGACAGTCCGCTGCGCGCCGATACGGCGGCGAGGGTGAGGTGGAGGGCCCGGCGCCGCTTGCGCACGGCCACGCCCACCCGGAGCGGTTCCTTGGCGTCCTTGTCCCGTTCCTTGTCCTCCGAGCCGTCCCTGTCGTCCATGGCGGGGCTGCCCTCCCCTTTGTCAGGTCTGTCGGCGTACGTCGGCGTCCGTCGCACGGGAGTGTGCTGTAAGCACCTTACGCAGCAACCGCCCCCGGTTTCGCGTGCAGGAGCGGACGGGGCTACGCCGCGCGTGAAACCGGTGTTCGCCTCCCGGTCATGCGTGCGTCTCTTTCCGGTCTTTTCCGCCGCAGCCGCGCCCGTCGGCGGGGTGCGGCATGATCGCCGTCATGACGAGCACTCGACGGCTGATGCTGCTGGACACCGCCTCCCTCTACTTCCGCGCCTACTTCGGCGTACCGGAATCCGTGAAGGCCCCGGACGGCACTCCGGTGAACGCCGTGCGCGGGCTGCTGGACTTCATCGGGCGCCTGGTCCAGGACCACCGCCCCGACGATCTCGTGGCCTGTATGGACGCCGACTGGCGGCCGCACTGGCGGGTGGAGCTGATCCCCTCGTACAAGGCGCACCGCGTGGCCGAGGAGACGGCGGCCGGGCCGGATGTCGAGGAGACCCCGGACACGCTGGCGCCGCAGGTCCCGATCATCGAGGCGGCCCTGGACGCCTTCGGGATCGCCCGGGTGGGCGTGCCCGGGTACGAGGCGGACGACGTGATCGGCACGCTCACGGCGCGCGCCACCGGGCCCGTGGACATCGTCACGGGCGACCGGGACCTCTACCAGCTGGTGGACGACGGCCGGCAGCGCCGCGTGCTGTACCCGCTGAAGGGCGTCGGCACCCTCCAGGTCGCCGACGGGGAGTGGCTGCGGGCGAAGTACGGGGTGGACGGCCCCGGGTACGCGGATCTGGCCCTGCTGCGCGGCGACCCGAGCGACGGGCTGCCCGGGGTGCCGGGGATCGGCGAGAAGACGGCGGCGAAGCTGCTGGAGGCGTACGGGGACCTGGCGGGGATCGTCGCGGCGGCGGCCGACCCCGGGTCGAAGCTGACGCCGACGCAGCGCCGGCGGCTGCAGGAGGCCGGCCCGTACCTGGCGGTGGCGCCCAAGGTGGTGCGGGTCGCCACGGACGTGCCGCTGCCCGACTTCGACCCGGCGCTGCCGTCGGAGCCGGCGGAGCCGGAGCTCCTGGACGCGCTGGCGCGGAGGTGGGGCCTGGGCGGGGCGGTGGCGCGCCTGCGTGCGTCCCTGCTTGCCTGAGATGCTAACTTAGGCAATCCTAAGTTTCAGGTGAGTCAGGGGAGACGCCGTGGCAGAAGGACGCGCCCGCGAGGTAGGCACTGCAGTCGTCGTGCGTACCGAGCGGCTCACGCCGCACATGGTGCGGGTGGTTCTGGGTGGCGCCGGACTGGCCCGATTCAGCGCGGGCGAGTTCACGGACCACTACATCAAGCTGCTGTTCGCGCCGGAGGGGGTCACCTACCCGGCGCCGTGGGACCTGCAGCGGATCCGTGCGCAGTTCCCGCCGTCCGCGTGGCCGCGGCAGCGCGCGTACACGGTCCGCAGCTGGGATCCGGCGCACCTGGAGCTGACGATCGACTTCGTCGTCCACGGCGACGAGGGGCTCGCCGGCCCGTGGGCCGCGCAGGCGACGCCGGGCGAGCTGGTCCGCTTTCTCGGCCCCGGCGGCGCGTACGCGCCCGACCCGGCCGCCGACTGGCACCTGCTCGTCGGTGACGACAGCGCCCTGCCCGCCATCGCGGCGGCGATGGAGCGGATGCCGGCCGGCGCCCGCGTCCACGCGCTGGTGGAGGTGGAGGGCCCCGAGGACGAGCAGAGGTTCGCGACCCCCGACGGCATCGTCCCGGTGTGGCTGCACCGCGCCGGGCGCCCGGTCGGCCAGGCCCTGGTCGAGGCGGTGACGTCGATGGACTTCCCCTCCCGCGACGTGCACGCCTTCGTTCACGGCGAGGCCGGCTTCGTCAAGGAGCTGCGGCGCCACCTGCGCCTGGAGCGCGGAATCCCCAAGGAGCGGCTGTCGATCTCCGGGTACTGGCGCCTGGGCGAGACCGACGAGGGCTGGCGCGCGATCAAGCGCGAGTGGAACGCCCGCATCATCGCCGAGCAGGACGCCGCGGCCTGACCCCGGGGCCCGGCCGGCCGACGGGCGGGCCGGGCTGCCGGGCCCCACACCGGGCTCGTGCGCACCAGCCTCGCGCCCGCCGCGGCCGCACCGGTCGCGGCGGCGCCCGGCCCCCTCCCCCGCCCGGTCCGCAGCCGCACGGGCGCCTCGACCCGCCGGTGGCCGAGCGGCCGTAGCCTGGACGCGATGAGAAAGACCCGCATACCGCCCTCCCCGCTCCCCCAGGTCGCCGGCATCGACCCCGTCCGGCTGCGGCTGCCCGCCGACCGCGAGGGCCGCTGGCCCGACCTGGGCAGCTACCTCACCGAGCGGTACGCCGGCACCCGCGGCGCCGCATCCGTGCCCCGGCTGCTGGCCGCCGGCCGGATCCTCGGCGCGGGCGGGCGCGTCCTGCGCGCCGGCGACCCGTACGAGCCGCATTCCTACCTGTGGTTCCACCGGGACATGGACCCCGAGCCGGTGGTGCCGTTCCCGATCGGCGTCGTCCACCGCGACGCGCACCTGCTGGTCGTCGACAAGCCGCACTTCCTGGCGACCACCCCGCGCGGCAGCCACATCGTGCAGACCGCCCTGGCCCGGCTCCGCGCCGAGCTGGACCTGCCCGAGCTGAGCCCGGCGCACCGGCTGGACCGTCTCACCGCGGGACTGGTGATGTTCAGCATCCGCCCGCAGGACCGCGGCGCCTACCAGCAGCTGTTCGCCGAGCGGCGCGTCCGCAAGGAGTACGAGGCCCTCGCCGTGCACGACCCGGCCGTGGAGCTGCCCCGCACGGTCCGCTCCCGCATCGAGAAGGTCCGCGGGGTCATCGGCGCGAGCGAGGTCCCCGGCGAGCCGAACGCCGAGAGCACCGTCGAACTCACCGCCGCCCGCGGCGGGCTCGGCCGCTACCGGCTCACCCCGCACACCGGCCGCACCCACCAGCTGCGGGTCCACATGAACGCCCTGGGCCTGCCGATCCTCGGCGACCCGGTCTACCCCCAGATCACCGACCCGGCACCGGACGACTTCCGCCGCCCCCTGCAACTCCTGGCCCGCACGCTGGCGTTCACCGACCCGGTCACCGGCGCCGTGCACCGCTTCGAGAGCAGCCTGCGCCTCACCGCCTGGGACGACCGCGCCGCATGGGAGGCCGGACCGGGCGGCACCGCCCCGGACGCGGCCTCCGGCTAGAAGGCTGGGACGCCCGCGCACTCCCCCTCGCGCTCCGCACCGGCGATCCGCAGCGCGGCGTCCGCCACGGCCTCCGCGAAGGCCGCCACCGGCCGGGCCGGGTCCGACCGGCGGATCAGCATGGCGCCCTCGACCAGTCCGAAGACGAGGTCCCCCCGCAGGGCCAGGGCCGCCCGGTCCGCTGCGAGTTCGGCGCCTGCCGGAGTCGCGGCGAGCAGCGTGCCGTAGGCCTCGCGCAGCTCCGCGCGCATCCGCCGGAAGCGTGCGAACCGCGATCCGGCCACCTCGGGCAGCAGGTAGAGGGCGCCGAGGTGGTACGGGCCTCCGCACAGCAGCAGCACGTCCGAGCGGCACAGCTCCCACAGCCGCAGCTCGGCGGGCCGGGCGCGGTCCGCGAGGAGCGGCCGGGCCAGCCGCAGCGACGGGGCGACCGTCGACTCCAGCAGTTCGGCGAGGAGTTCCTCCTTGCCGCCGAAGTAGTGGTAGAGCGTGGCCTGGCGCAGCCCGGCCCGCTCGGCCACCGTCCGGGTGGTGGTGGCCGCGTACCCGCGGACGGTGAACAACTCGGCCGCCGCACAGAGGAGTTCCTCGCGCGGCGGCCGTCCCGTCTGTGGTCTCCGCCGGTCGGCGCGCGGCCGGCCGACCCGTCTCGGCCCCTCGCCGATCGCCCTGGTCATGGCTCGATCGTCGCACGGGGCCGTCCGGAAACGATCACGGCAGGAGATGAGATCCCGCCATCGCGTCTTCGGAGGAAGCCCCAAAAGGAGCTAGCCGACCGAGCTGTAGGCCACTACACCGCGCAGGAGTGCGTCGACGGCCTTGCGGGCGTTGCGCGCGACGGTGCTGCCGCCCTGTCCCGCGGGCGGCGCCGCCGCGGCGATCTGCCCGAGGACGTCGATGACCTGCTTGCACCAGCGCACGAAGTCGCCGGCCGGCATGTCGGCCTCGCGCAGCACCTCGTCCAGGCTCCGGTCCGACGCCCACTGGTACGCGGCCCACGCGAAGCCCAGGTCGGGCTCGCGCTGGCCCACGCCCTCCGCCTGGTTGATGCGGTGCTCCTCCTCCAGCGCGTCGAGGCGGCCCCAGATGCGGACCATCTCGCCGAGCGCCGCCTTCGCGGCCCCGCCCGGGACCTTCGGGGCGACCGCGTCGTCGGACTGGCGGGCCTCGAAGACCAGCGCCGAGACGCAGGCGGCCAGCTCCGCCGGGCTCAGACCCTCCCACACGCCGGCGCGCAGGCACTCGGAGGCGAGCAGGTCGAGTTCGCCGTAGAGCCGGGCCAGGCGCCTGCCGTGCTCGGTCACCTCGTCCTCGCGGAGGTAGTCGAGCTCCGTCAGGAGCGCGTGGATGCGGTCGAAGGTGCGGGCGATGGTGTTCGTCCGGCCCTCGATGCGCCGCTCCAGGGCCTTGGTGTCGCGGGCCAGCCGCAGGTAGCGCTCGGCCCAGCGGGCGTGGTTCTCGCGCTCGTCGCAACCGTGGCAGGGGTGCGCCCGCAGTGCGGCGCGCAGCCGGGTGATCTCGCGGTCGTCTGCGGCGGCGGAGCGGCCGCGGCGGCTGCGCTCGACGGTGACGTGCCCGGCCTTGGCGCGCAGCGCGGACGCCAGGTCCCTGCGGGACTGCGGGGAGCGGGGGTTGAAGGTCCGCGGGATCCGCATCCGGTCGATGGGCTCGACGGGGACGGGGAAGTCGATGGAGGCGAGCCGCTTGACCTGCCGTTCGGCGGTCAGGACGAGCGGGCGCGGCCCTTCGGCGTACTCGTGGCCGCGGTGCCCGTGGACCCGCCCGGCCGGAACGCCCGGGTCGAGGACGAGGGCGAGCCCGGCGAACTTGCCGGTGGGGACGTGGATGACGTCGCCCGGCTTGAGCCGCTCCAGCGAGGACGCCGCCTGTGCGCGGCGCTGGGCTGCGCCCTGCTTGGCGAGTTCCGTCTCGCGGTCCTTCAGGTCGCGGCGCAGCTGCGCGTACTCCTCGAAGTTCCCGAGATGGCAGGTCATGCCCTCGCGGTAGCCGGCGAGGCCCTCCTCGTTGCGCTGGACCTGGCGGGAGATCCCGACGACGGAGCGGTCGGCCTGGAACTGCGCGAAGGAGGTCTCCAGGAGCTCCCGCGAGCGGTGCCGGCCGAACTGCTGCACGAGGTTGACGGCCATGTTGTAGGACGGCTTGAAGCTGGAGCGCAGCGGGTACGTGCGGGTGCCGGCGAGGCCGGCGAGCTGGGCGGGGTCCATGCCGCGCTGCCAGAGCACGACGGCGTGGCCCTCGACGTCGATGCCGCGGCGGCCGGCGCGGCCGGTGAGCTGGGTGTACTCGCCGGGGGTGATGTCGGCGTGCTGCTCGCCGTTCCACTTGACGAGCTTTTCCAGGATGACCGTGCGGGCGGGCATGTTGATGCCGAGGGCGAGGGTCTCGGTGGCGAAGACGGCCTTGACCAGGCCGCGGGTGAAGAGCTCCTCCACGACCTCCTTGAAGGTGGGCAGCATGCCGGCGTGGTGGGCGGCGATGCCGCGCTCCAGGCCTTCGAGCCATTCGTAGTAGCCGAGGACGTGCAGGTCTTCGGCCGGGATGGAGGCGGTCCGCTCCTCGACGAGGGTGCGGACCTTCAGCCGGGCCGCCTCGTCGTTCAGGCGGAGTCCGGCGAAGAGGCACTGCTGGACGGCGGCTTCGCAGCCGGCGCGGCTGAAGATGAAGTTGATGGCGGGGAGCAGCCCGTCGCCGTCGAGGCGGGCGATGACCTCGGGGCGGCCCGGGGTCCAGATGCGGCTGCGGGAGCGCCGTTCGCGTTCGCGGTCGGCCTCGCGGACCATCTTGCCGCGGCGCCGGTCCCGCGGGTTGTAGGTGCGGCTGTTCTCCTCGCGCGCCATGCGGAGCAGGTCGGGGTTGACCTCGCGGCGGGCGGAGCCGCGACCGCCGTGGTCGGTCTCCTCCTCGAAGAGGTCGTAGATGCGGCGGCCGGCCATGACGTGCTGCCACAGCGGGACGGGCCGCTCCTCGGAGACGATCACCTCGGTGTCGCCGCGGACGGTGTCGAGCCAGTCGCCGAACTCCTCCGCGTTGGAGACGGTGGCGGAGAGGGAGACGAGGGTCACCGACTCGGGGAGGTGGATGATGACCTCCTCCCAGACGGCGCCGCGGAACCGGTCGGAGAGGTAGTGGACCTCGTCCATGACGACGTAGCCGAGGCCGAGCAGCGACTGGGAGCCCGCGTACAGCATGTTGCGGAGCACCTCGGTGGTCATGACGACCACGGGCGCTTCGGAGTTGACGCTGTTGTCGCCGGTCAGCAGGCCGACCTTGTCGGCGCCGTAGCGCTTGACGAGGTCCGTGTACTTCTGGTTTGACAGCGCCTTGATCGGCGTCGTGTAGAAGCACTTGCGGCCCTGCCGCAGGGCCAGGTGGACGGCGAACTCGCCGACGATGGTCTTGCCGGACCCGGTGGGGGCGGCGACCAGCACGCCCTTGCCGGCTTCCAGCGCCTTGCAGGCGTCGACCTGGTAGCCGTCCAGGTCGAAGTCGTACAGCTCGCGGAAGGGGGCCAGCGCGGTGGCCTCTTCGGCGGCGCGGATCCGGGCGGCGGCGTACCGCTCGGCGGGTGAGAGTTCCTCGGTCATCTTGTAGTCGAGCCTACCCGTCGCCTCCGACAACAGTCGCGATCTTTATGCCCGCTCCGGGGCCTCCCGCACCCTCGGCGGCGGGCCCGGTCACGCGAGGACGCGGACGGCTCCGGGGACGCAGGCGGCGGTCACGGGCAGCGGGGCGACGGGCTCGCCGTCGGCCCAGGCGGTCAGGCCCGGGGACTCCAGGGTGACCTTGGCCGCGCGGTGCACGGTGACGGCGGGGTGGCCGAGGTGGGTGCCCCGGTAGACCCGGGGGAAGACGGTGAGGAGGGTGGTGCGGCTGCAGTCGCCGACGACCACGACGTCGAAGAGGCCGTCGTCGGGGGCGGCGTCCGCGCAGATCCGCATGCCGCCGCCGTAGGAGGGCCCGTTGCCGACGGCGACGAGGGTGGCCTCGGTCTCCAGGGCGGGGCCGTCGTCGAGGGTGATCCGGTACGGGAACGGCCGGAAGGCGGCGAGCTCGGCCAGCATGGCGAGGTCGTACTTGAAGCGGCCGGCGGGCAGCCGCATCCGGTTGCCGCGGTCGTTGACCCGCGAGTCGAAGCCGGAGCACAGCACGGTGGCGAACCAGGTGCCGGCGGCCCGGCCCAGGTCGATCTCGCGGAAGCGGCTCTCCTTCAGCGCCTCGGCGGCCAGCCGCCCCGCGCGGGCGGGCTCGCGGACGGGGAGCCCGAGGGAGCGGGCGAAGTCGTTCCCGGTCCCGACCGCGACGACGCCGAGCGGGACGAGCGTCCCGGCGAGGGCCTGGAGCGCGAGGGAGACCACCCCGTCGCCGCCGACGGCGACCACCGCGCCGGTGCCGCCGCGAACGGCGGTGCGCAGCCGGGCCAGGGCGTCCCCGGCGTCGGTGCCGACGACCGTGCGGACGTGGAACCCGGCGGACCGGAGCGCGGCGGCGGCCGGCTGCGCGGCGTGCGCGCCCCGGCCGCGCCCCGCGGCCGGGTTGACGAAGAGGGTGATCTCGGCGCTCACCCCGGTGAATGTACCTGTCAGGTCGCGTCGTCGTAACCGTTGACCCGGCGGGTGCCTCCGTCGGCCTGCTCGGGCAGGGCGGCCGGGGCCGGGACCGTTTCGACGGCGCCGATCGGGGCGGGGGTGAGGTCCAGGTCGGCGGCCTCGTCGTCGGAGAGCCCCGCGTCGGGGTCGTTGCGGCGCCGCCTGCGGTCGTTGACCAGGCAGACGCCGAGCGCGAGGAAGTACAGGGCGACGATCGGCGCGGCGAGGGAGAGCATGGTCAGCGGGTCGCCGGTGGGCGTCGCGAACGCGGCGAAGACCGTGATGCCGAGGATCATGCCGCGCCACCAGCCGGCGAGGCGCTTGGCGGTGACGACGCCGGTGAAGTTCAGCAGGATCAGCAGCAGCGGCAGCTCGAAGGCGAGGCCGAAGACGATGACCATGCGGGTGACGAGGTCGAGGTAGTCGTCGACCGGGAGCAGGTTGCGGGCGTGCTCGGGGGTGAAGTCGAGGAGGATCGTCGCGGTCTGCGGGAGCAGGCGGTAGGCGAGGACGGCGCCGGCGCCGAAGAGCGGCGCGCCGACGGCGACGAAGCCCATCGCGTACTTCTTCTCGTGGCTGTGCAGGCCGGGGGCGACGAACGCCCACAGCTGGTAGAGCCAGACCGGGGCGGAGAGGACCACGCCGGCCATGAGGGAGACCTTGAGGGCGATCGAGATGGGGGCGATGAGGCCGTTGACCGTCATGTCGGCGCAGGGGCGGCCGTTGCGCTGCGAGACCACGCCGTTGGTGCAGCCGACGGAGTCCAGCATCGGCTTCAGCAGGAAGTCGATGATGCCCTTGTAGAAGAAGGCCGCCACGATGGTGATCACGAGGATCGCCAGGACCGACTTCAGCAGGCGGTTTCTCAGCTCACGCAGGTGCTCGACCAGCGGCATGCGCCCTTCGGCGTCCTTGTGCTGCTTGCCTTGCTTGTCCTGCTTGCGGGCAGACTTGAGCAACCCACGTCCCTCGTCTCGCATCGATGACCGGTCGTCCCGTGATCGCGGCCCGGTCGTGACCGCGGCCGGTTCCGGAGGATCAGCCCTGGGCGGTGTGGTTCGGCTCGGCGACGGGGCGGGAGCTGGTCACGTCGCCGGGCGCGGCCTTGATGGTGCGCGGGGCGGCCTGCTGCGGCGCCGGGTCGGCGGTGCGCGCGGCGGCGTCGTCGTCGGCGGCGGCGTTCTCGTTCTTCATGGCCTTGGCCTCGCTCTTGAGGATGCGGGCCGACTTGCCGAGGGAGCGGGCCATCTCGGGAAGCTTCTTCGCGCCGAACAGCAGGACGATGACAGCGATGATCAGAAGGATCTCGAGGGGCTTCAGATTGCCGATCATGTGGTCTTCCTTCTCACCGGACGGCTGGTTGTGGTCGGGCGGACGCGCAGGGTGATCCGACACGGCCGCTGCAAGGATCGTAACCCCCTGGGGTTAACGTCCGGCAATCCCCCGGCGTATACCGTCTTGCGCACCGCTCCGACAGACGGTACGGGGCTGGTGCGTGCATGCCACGGGCCGCCGCCCCCGGCCTTGCGGCCGCCGGCCGGGTCAGCGGCCCGCCGTCCGGCCCGCCCGGGCCAGGTCGGCTGCCGCCTGCTCCAGGTCCCCCGAGGCCTCGGCGATACGGCGGCTGGCCAGGGCGACCTGGCCGGACAGCCGGCGCACCTCGGCGAAGACCCGCAGGGCCAGGACGGCGAGGACGGTGAGCCCGAGGAACCCCAGGGCGATTGCGAGCATCGGCCACAGCATGGGACGAGCCTAGGCCACCGGCGGCGTCAGACGCTGCGCAGGGTGCTCACGCCGCCGCCGGTCAGGAGCTCGACGATCCGCTCCCCGGCCGGCTTGCGGACGGCCGATCCGCACCGGGGGCAGGTGAAGGAGTAGAAGGTGGTCCGCCGGCTGCCGCCGATGACCAGCCGCAGGGCGGCCGCGTCCAGCTCGAAGCGGGCCCGGCACTCGGTGCAGGCCGCCTTGAAGGCGACCGGCCCTGCGGCCGCGGCGGACCGGCCCGGCGACCCGGCACCCGCGTGCCCGCCCGGCGGCCCAGACATTGGCGACATCCTCGGCGCTCCCCTCACCCGTACGACTTCACTGAACCCCGGCCCCACCGCCCGCGCCGCCCCGCGGCGCGGGGTCCTCAGGCCGGTTCGCCGTAGCCGGCGAGCGCCTCGCGGGCCGCCTGCCGGGCGCTGTCGGCGAGGGCCTCGGGCGACACGATCCGGCCGTCGCGGCCGAGGCGCAGCGCGAGGCGGCGCAGCGAGGCCGGGTCGGGGCTGCGCAGGGTGATGCGCAGGCCGCCGTCGGGCAGCTCCTCGGCGCTGTCGTGGGGGTAGTACTCGGCGACCCAGCGGCCGGCCGGTCCGACCTCGACGACGACCTCGGGGTCCTCGGCGGCCGGCTGCACCAGCCCGACGGACAGGTCGCGCGGCTCGATGGCGGGCGGCTCGGAGCGCTCGTCGAGGAGGCGGATCTCGGCCACCCGGTCGAGGCGGAAGGTGCGGCGCGCCTCGGAGAGGTGGCACCAGCCCTCCATGTAGGTGTGCCCCACCGCGAAGAGCCGGATCGGGTCGACGGTGCGCTCGGTGAGCTCGTCGCGGGCGGGCGAGTAGTAGCGCAGCCAGAGCCTGCGGCGCTCGGAGATCGCCCGGTCGACGTCCGCGAAGACGCCGCCTTCGGCCTCGAAGGTCACCGAGAGCCGGGAGCTGGCCCCGGCGGCCTCGCCGGCCGCGGCCTCCAGCTTGGCGGTGGCGCGCAGCAGGGCGTCGCGGTCGCTCTCGCGCAGGCCGGGCAGGGTGGCGACGGCGCGGGCCGCGACGAGCAGGGCGGTCGCCTCGTCGGCGGCGAGGCGCAGCGGCTCGGCGGTGGACTCGCCGGAGGCGTCGGCGTTGTGCCACCAGATGCGCTCGCCGTCGGTGTCGATGTCGAGGAGGTCGCCGCCGCGGAAGCTGGTCCCGCACATGGGCAGCACGTCGAGGTCCGAGATCAGCTCGTCCTCGGTGATGCCGAAGGCGCGGGCGACGTCGGCGACGTGCGCTCCGGGGCGCTCGCGCAGGTAGGTCACCAGGGACAGCATCCGGCGGGTCTGGTCGATGGCGTTGGCGGCCATGCTGGTAGGTCTCCCCCTCAGGGCACCCCGCGGGAGGCGGGGTGCGGTGTGCGTACGGTGCGGGCGCGGGTGGCGGTGGGTGCGGCGGCCCGGCGCGCCTGCGGTCCGGGTCCCCGGCGCGGCCGGGCGGATCGGCCGGCCGCGGGCACCCGGGCGGTTGTCAGCCTGCGGCGACCGCGCGGAGCCGGTCCACGACGTCGGCCCGCAGGTCGGCCGGCTCCACCACCACGACGTCCGGCCCGAACTCGACGAGCCAGGCGTCGAGCCCGTGGCCGTACGGGATCTCCAGCTCGTCCCAGCCGTCGGCGCCCTCGCGGACGGCGGTGGCCTTGGCCCGCAGCGGGTAGCCGGCGCCTGCCCGGAGCCGGATGAGGGCGGACCGCTCCGCGCTCTCCCCCGCCCAGGCGGCGACGGTCTCGCGCACGGTGACCACGTCGGGCACGTCGGCGGTGTACTTGCCGACCCGGGAGCGGACCTTGCCGGTGATGCGGGAGAGCCGGAAGACGCGCTCCGCACCGCGGTCGCGGTCGTGGCCGGCGAGGTACCAGTGGCCGCGCCAGCATTCGAGCGCCCAGGGCTCCACCTGCCGGGTCTCGGGCCGGGCCGCGGTGGACTTGCGGTAGTCGAAGACGACAGGCCGGCGGTCGCGGCAGGCCAGCATGAGCGGCTCGAACGCCGCCTCGTGGACCGGGATGCGCGGCTCGATGGCGCTGTGCTGCCCCTCGAAGGGGTTGTCCGCCTCGGGCATGCCGCCCGCGCGCAGCTTCTGCAGGGCGCCGCTGGCGGCGCCGGCGAGGCGGGCCTGCTGCCACACCTTGGCCGCCAGGCCCAGCGCGGCGGCCTCCTCGGCGTCCAGGGAGACCGGCGGGAGGCGGTTGCTGTCGCGGCGCGCCAGGTAGCCGGTCTCGCCGTCGAGGTTCTCCACCGTCTCGATGACCAGGCCGAGTTCGCGCAGATCGTCCTTGTCCCGCTCGAACATGCGGTTGAAGGACTCGTCGTTGCCCGCTTCCATGTACGCCTCGATGGAACCGCGGAGCTCGCGCTTGCTCAGCGGCCGACGGGTCCCCAACAGGCACAGCGCCAGGTTCATCAGCCGCTCGGCCTTGGCAATCGCCATCGACGCCCTTCCGCCCTTCTCCTGCTCCCGCGTGGTGCGGGTTCCGTGACCGTTGACCGTACCGCCCCGGCGCTCCCGGGCAAAAGCGAGGGCCCCCGCCTCGCGGCGGGGGCCCCTGCTGTGCTGCGGGTGACGGGTCAGACGCCCATCAGGTCGCAGACGAAGATCAGCGTCTCGCCCGGCTTGATGGCCGGGGTCGGGCTGTGGTCGCCGTAGGCGAGGTGGGCGGGGATCGTCAGCTTGCGGCGGCCGCCGACCTTCATGCCCTCGACGCCCTTGTCCCAGCCCTTGATGACCTGGCCGATGCCCAGGATGAACTGGAGCGGGGCGCCGCGGTTCCAGGAGGCGTCGAACTCCTCGCCGGTGGAGAAGGCGACACCCACGTAGTGCACGGAGACCTTGGAACCGGCCGTGGCCACGGCGCCGTCGCCCTCCCAGATGTCCTCGATCACGAGGTCGGCCGGGGCCGGGCCCTCGGGGAAGTCGATCTCGGGCTTCTCGAGCTTGTCGCTCACGGAACTGCTCCTCAAAACGGTGAACGGGCCCCTCCAGCGGTGGCTGGAGGGACAACCGGGACAGTCTTACATCACTGCGAGGATGTCGAGGCTGAAGACGAGCGTCGAGTTCGCCGGGATCGTGCCCTGCTGCTTGTCGCCGAAGCCCTGGTCCGGCGGGATGACGAGGAGGATGCGGCTGCCGACCTTCTTGCCGACCAGGCCCTCCTTCAGGCCCTTGACGGAGATGTCGCCGATGGGCCACGTCACGGTCTGGTCGAGGGCGTACGTGCTCTCGAAGGTCTTGTCGTCCTTCCACGTCTTGCCGTGGAACTTCACGACGACGCTGTCGGAGTCCTTGACGGCCGGGCCGTCGCCCTCCAGCACGTAGTTCGAGACGAGCTTGGCCGGCGGCTCGGCGTCCTTCGGGACGGAGACGGAGACTTCCTTGCCGTCCGTGTTGGTGCCGATCTGCGGCAGGGCCTTGTCGCCCTGGGGGACCTCCTTGCCGGCGGCCGAGGCCGGGATGCTGGTGCCCTTGACGATGTCCACGACGAAGACGAGCGTGGCGCCGCCCTTGATCTTGGGCGGGGAGCCCTTCTCGCCGTAGCCGAGGTCCGGCGGGATGACCAGTTCGAGGCGGCTTCCGACCTTGCGGCCCTCCAGGCCCTGGTCCCAGCCCTTGATGACGGCGCCCGCGCCGATCGTGACCTCGAAGGGCTTGCCCTTGCCGAAGCTCTGGTCGAACGGCTCGGTGCCGTCCCAGACCTGGCCGAGGTAGTTGACCTGGGCGACGTCGCCCTTCTTCAGCGCGGGGCCGGTGCCCTCGCTGATGGTCTCCACCTTCAGCTCCTTCGGCGGTTGGCCCGCGCCCTTGGAGAGGGTCGGGGTCTCACCGAACTTGGCGCCCTTGGTGATCGCGGGCACCCCGTTCTTCATCTCGGCCTTGGTGTCGGCGGAGTCGGAGCCGCTGTCGCCACAGGCTGCTGTGGACAGCAGCAGAAGGGGTACGACCAGCAGGCCGGCAAGTCGGCGCACGTGTTCCTCAGATCTCAGACGGCAACGGTCGTCGCCACTCTAAGGCGTGCGCGGGGCCCCGTACGAGATCCGTACGGGGCCCCGGGCCGGATCAGTGATACGTCACATACCGGCGATCAGCTTCTCGACACGGTCGTCGACCGCCCGGAACGGGTCCTTGCACAGCACGGTCCGCTGCGCCTGGTCGTTCAGCTTCAGGTGCACCCAGTCCACGGTGAAGTCGCGCCGCTGCTCCTGCGCCCGGCGGATGAAGTCCCCGCGCAGCCGCGCCCTCGTGGTCTGCGGGGGGACCGACTTCCCCTCGAAGATCTTGAGGTCGTTGCAGATCCGCGCCGCCTGCCCCTTGCGCTCCAGCAGGTAGTACAGGCCGCGCCGGCGGTGGATGTCGTGGTAGGCGAGGTCTATCTGCGCCACCCGCGGGTTCGACATGGTCATGCCGTGCTTGGCGCGGTAGCGCTCGATCAGCTGGTGCTTCATGACCCAGTCGATCTCCGTCGCGATCCGGCCCAGGTCCTGCTCCTCGATCGCGTCCAGCGTGCGGCCCCACAGCTCGAGCACCTGCTCCACCGTGCCGGTGCGGATCCCGCGGCGCTCGGCGAAGTCCACCGCCTTGTCGTAGTACTCGCGCTGGATCTCCAGGGCGGAGGCCTCGCGGCCGCTCGCCAGCCGCACCTTGCGCTGGCCGGTGGTGTCGTGGCTCACCTCGCGGATCGCCCGGATCGGGTTCTCCAGGGTGAGGTCCCGCATGACCGTGCCCGCCTCGATCATGCGCAGCACGAGGTCGGTGGAGCCGACCTTGAGCAGCATGGTCGTCTCGGACATGTTCGAGTCGCCCACGATCACGTGCAGGCGGCGGTAGCGCTCCGCGTCCGCGTGCGGCTCGTCGCGGGTGTTGATGATGGGGCGCGAGCGCGTCGTGGCGGAGCTGACGCCCTCCCAGATGTGCTCGGCCCGCTGGCTGACGCAGTACACGGCGCCCCGCGGCGTCTGGAGCACCTTGCCCGCCCCGCAGATCAGCTGCCGCGTGACCAGGAACGGAATGAGGATGTCCGCGAGGCGGGAGAATTCCCCGTGCCGCGCCACCAGATAGTTTTCGTGGCAGCCGTACGAGTTGCCCGCCGAGTCCGTGTTGTTCTTGAAGAGGTAGACGTCGCCTGCGATTCCCTCCTCGTGCAGACGGCGCTCGGCGTCGACGAGGAGGCCCTCGAGAATGCGCTCGCCGGCCTTGTCGTGGGTGACCAGCTCGGTCACGTTGTCGCACTCAGGAGTTGCGTATTCCGGATGCGATCCCACGTCGAGGTACAGGCGGGCGCCGTTCCGCAGGAAGACATTGCTGCTGCGGCCCCATGACACGACACGGCGGAAGAGGTAGCGCGCCACTTCGTCAGGAGACAGTCGGCGCTGTCCCCTGAACGTGCACGTGACGCCGTACTCGTTCTCCAGCCCGAAAATGCGGCGGTCCATGACTGAACATTACGCCTTTGGACCTCTCCTGAAACCGGGTTCGAGAACGCCGTTTCGATCAATTGTCGACGAGCAGCGCCCCGCCGCCCTCCCGGACCGGCTCCGCGGAGCCCGTCACGGTCCGGGACCGGCCGGGAGCGGACAGGATCCGCTGAGTGGCCGTCAGCACCGCCAGGGCGGCCGCCCCCGCCCCGCAGGCGACCGCGAACCCGGACGTCACTCCGCCCAGTTCCACGGCCGGACCGGCCGCTGCCGTGCCCGCGGCCGCCCCCACGCCGAAGAAGGTCACCAGCCAGGAGAACGCCTCCGTCACCGTGCCCGCCGGGGCGTGCCGGTCGACGACGATGAACGCGCAGGCGATGGTCGGCGCCAGGAAGACGCCCGCCAGGGCCGTCAGCGCCGTCATGGCCACCGGACCGGGGGTCAGCAGCAGCGGCAGATAGCCCAGCGCGAGGAGAGCCACCAGCCACAGCAGCCGCCGCTCGGCCGGGCCGCTCCACTGCCGAGCCCCGTAGGCGACGCCGCCCAGCAGGGCGCCCAGGCCCAGCGCGGCCATCAGCCAGCCGTAGACGCCCTGGCCGCCGTGGCCGTCCGCGTACGCCATGGCGGCCACCGTGATGGAGCCGAGGGCCGTGCCCACGAAGAAGAAGGCGCCGAGCAGCGCCAGCAGGCCCCGGGAGCGCAGGGCGCCCAGCCAGTGGGCCTCGCGGGGCTCGGAGCGCCAAGTGCGGGAGGGCTCGCTGAGCACGACGGAGAGGGCGCCGAGGACGCCGAGGACGTTGATGGCCAGCAGGGCGCCGGCCGGGCTCCACAGGGCCACGGACAGCGTGACCAGCAGCGGGCCGACCGTGTACATGACCTCCTGGGCCACGGCGTCCAGGGCGTACGCGGCGTGCACGCGGTCCTCGCGGCCGCCGAGCACGGAGGGCCACAGGGCGCGCAGGCCGCCCTCCAGCGGCGGGGTGAAGAAGCCGGCGACCACCACGGCGCTGTACGCGGCCGCGGCCGAGCCGGTGCCGGCGAGGGCCAGCCAGGCCGTGCCCAGCGCGGAGACCACGGCGGCGGGGAACTGGACGCGGGGCTGCCCGAAGAGGTCGACGGCCCGGCCGAGCAGGGGCTGGCCCACCGCGTTCGCGACGCCGTAGACCGCGGCGAGGGCGCCCGCGAGGCTGTAGCTGCCCCCCTCGGCACGGACGAAGAGCACGATCGCGATCGCCGCGGTGGCGTTCGGCAGGCGGCCGACGAGCGTGCCCGCCAGCAGTCGCGCGGCGTGCCGGGTCCTGAGCAGCTCCGCGTATCCCGCGGCCATCTTCTGCCCCCTTCTGCCCGGATCCCGCCGGGGTAATACGTATAACTAGACCCGTCATACGTACCATGACGGCAGCCCGCCGGTCCACCCGGACGACGGGCCGGACACCGCCGACCCCGTACTCCAGGAGCCCCGTGTGACGAGACCCACCAGCCGGGACGTCGCGAGCGCGGCCGGGGTCTCCCAGGCCACCGTCTCCCTCGTCCTCGGCGGGAAGTGGCGCGGCCGCGTCTCCGAGCGCACCGCGGGACTCGTCCGCGAGGCCGCCGCCGAGCTCGGCTACCGGCCCAACCTCGCCGCCCGCAACCTGCGCCTCGGCAGCACGCGCACCGCCCTGCTCGTCGTCCCCGCTCTGACCAGCGAGTTCTTCGCCCGCGTCTACACCGGCGCCGCCCGCGTCGCCTCCGAGCACGGCTTCGGCGTCGTCCTCTACCCCTCCCCCGAGGGCATCGGACCCGCCCGCGACCCCTTCCCCTCCGCCCGCGCCGCCCTCGACGGCGTCATCGCCTCCTCCATGGCCGCCGGGGCCCTCGACGCCATCGGCGGCGCCGAACTGCCCCTGGTCATGCTCGACAGCGACCCCGCCAACGGCAGGGCCGCCGCCCGCGTCAACCTCGCCATGGCCGACGGCGTCCGCCAGGTCGCCGAACACCTCCTCGGCCTCGGCCACCGCCGCTTCCTGCACTTCGCCGCCGACGTCGACAGCTGGACCTTCGACGTCCGCGCCCAGGCCCTCGCCGCCCTCCTGCCCCCGCAGGCCGAGCTGCGCACGGTCCGGGCCCCGCTGTCCGTCCCCGACGCCCGCACGGCCATGGAGGCCGCCCTGGCCGCCCCCGGGGACCGGCCCACCGCCGTCGTATGCGACGACGACCTCCTGGCCGCCGGCGCCTGCAAGGCCGCCCGCCGCCTCGGCCTGCGCGTCCCCGAGGACCTCTCCGTCACCGGCTTCGACGACCTCGCCCTCGCCACCGCCGTCGAACCGGAGCTCACCACCGTGCGGCTGCCCGCCGAGCAGGTCGGCGAGCAGGGCATGTCCGCCCTCCTCGCCGTGCTCGACGGCAGCGGCTGGGCCGCCCCCGACATCCCCGTCCAATTGGTCGTACGGGGCTCCACGGCCCCGCCGCCGGCTGCCGCCCGCCGCTGAGGAACGGAAGCGGGCCGCCCGGGTCCGCCCCTCCTGCGAGGCGCACCCGGGCGGCCCGCGCCCGTACTCCCGTCGTCCCGCGCGGCCCGGAGGCCGCGGGGCCGCGCTCCTACTCCTCGGCGTCCTCGGGAGCCTCGTCGTTGGAGACGGCGTCGGCCTGCGCAGCCGCCGGAACGTCCGCCTCCAGCAGCCGCGACAGCTGCCGGCCCCGGATCCGCTTGAACTTCCGCTGCTGCGGGCGGGTGCGGTCCAGCACGGCGACCTCCAGCCGCTCGGCCGGAATGGTCTTCTCCGCACCGTTCGCCTGGCTCGACAGCGCCTGCACGGCCAGCTTCAGCGCCTCGGACAGGGTCATCCCGTCCCGGTGCCGCTGGTCGAGGAAGCCGCTGATCTGCTCCGCGTTCCCGCCGACCGCGACCGAGCCGTGCTCGTCCACGATCGAGCCGTCGTGCGGCAGCCGGTAGATCTGGTCGCCCGCGGCCGTCGTGCCGACCTCGGCGACGACCAGCTCCACCTCGTACGGCTTCTCGCCGGCGCTGGAGAAGATGGTGCCCAGCGTCTGCGCGTAGACGTTCGCGAGCCCACGGGCCGTCACATCGTCGCGGTCGTACGTGTATCCGCGCAGGTCGGCGTAGCGGACGCCGCCGATCCGCAGGTTCTCGTACTCGTTGTACTTGCCGGCGGCCGCGAAGCCGATCCGGTCGTAGATCTCGCTGAACTTGTGCAGCGCGCGGGACGGGTTCTCGCCGACGAACACGATGCCGTCGGCGTACTGCAGCACGACGAGGCTGCGACCGCGGGCGATGCCCTTGCGGGCGTATTCCGCCCGGTCGGCCATCGCCTGCTGGGGAGAGACGTAGAACGGAGTCGACACCGGCTGACCGTCCCTTTCTTCTGGGCTCCTGGAGGACTGTGGCGGATCAGAGCAGGGCGGCGCGCGGGCCGTCCGGCTCCTGGAGGCGGCGGTCGGTGACCCTGCGGGCGAGGTCCTGGGACTCGTCCTCGGTCAGCCGCCGGAAGCCCTCGTCGGTGATGACGGTGACGATCGGGTAGATGTTGCGGTAGAGGTCGGGGCCGCCGGTGGCCGAGTCGTCGTCGGCGGCGTCGTACAGCGCCTGGACGACCAGCGTGGTGGCCTGCTCCTCCGTCAGGTCCGGACGGTAGAGCTTCTTCATGGAGCCCCGGGCGAAGATCGAACCGGAACCGGTCGCGGCGTACCCGTGCTCCTCCGAGCGGCCGCCGGTCACGTCGTAGGAGAAGATGCGGCCCTTCTCCTTGCCCTCGTCGTAGCCGGCGAAGAGCGGGACCACGGCCAGGCCCTGCATGGCCATGCCGAGGTTGCTGCGGATCATGGTGGAGAGCCGGTTGGCCTTGCCCTCAAGGGAGAGGGTCGTCCCCTCCACCTTCTCGAAGTGCTCCAGCTCCAGCTGGAACAGCTTGACCATCTCCACGGCCAGGCCGGCGGTGCCGGCGATGCCGACCGCGCTGTACTCGTCCGCCGGGAACACCTTCTCGATGTCCCGCTGCGCGATCATGTTGCCCATCGTCGCGCGCCGGTCGCCGGCGAGGACGACCCCGCCGGGGAAGGTGGCGGCGACGATGGTCGTGCCGTGCGGCGCCTCGACGATCCCCTCCGGGAGCTTCCGGTTCCCCGGCAGCATCTCGGGCGCGTGCGCGCCCAGGAAGTCCATGAAGGACGACGACCCCGGCGTCAGGAAGGCTGCCGGCAGACGCCCTGTGCCACGAGTGTTGGGTTCCACAGGTTTCCTTCCACGTAAGCGGCTGCACGTCTCATGACGTCCGGCCGATCCTTGAACTTCCCCAGAGCTGAGTTGCAGGCGAAGCACAGTACGCCTCGAACCCTACCCGTCTGATGATCGTGATCCACATGCTCTGCAGGGCCCTCTTTGCAGATCACGCAGACCCCGCCCTGAGCGGCGATCATCTCGTCGCGTTGGGCCTCGGTCATCCCGTAGGCCCGCTTCAGATGGCCTGCCCGGCCCTGAGCTGCCCGGCAAGCCTTGCAACGCGTGGACAAGCCGTCAGAGGCACTTGCGTTCTTGTGCCATTCACTGTGCGGCTTGACCTCACCGCACTGCCGACAGAGCTTCCACCCCGCCGGCACTTCCAAGCGCTCTCTGACGACCTTGCCCCTGGCTGCCTGACGGCGCCGGTAGTGCTCGGCGCCGTACGCCGCCACGCACTCCCGGCACCTGGGCTGCAGACCGTCCCCTCGGTTTCGATCTGCTGCGAACCCGCTCAGCGGTATGTCACGGTTACATCCACGACACCACTTTGATCCGTTGGACACGGATCACACACTGGCGGCTGCACCTTCGATTCGAAGGCTATTCGCCACCTTTTTGTACGAAACTCCGAACGAAGTCCTCGGCATTTTCCTCGAGTACATCGTCAATTTCGTCAAGTACGGAGTCGACGTCGTCGGAGAGCTTCTCCTGCCGCTCCTTGAGGTCGGACTGCGCTTCCGCGGCCTGCTCCTCGACCTCCTCGGTCGAGCGAGTGGCCTTCTGCTGTCCGCCGCCGGTGTCCTTGGTCGCCATGTCTACCTCACCCCGCTCGGTTCGCGCGCTCGTGACGAGGGACCCCTGGACCGGGATCCCTCAAGATCAGACCCTACGTCGGACCCTACAAGGCGGGCCCGGCGTTCGTCCCCGTACTTTCACAACGTCCGGGTGTCTCCATGATTCCCTGGAGCGGGGGATTTCAGCCCCCTTCCGGGCCCCGGGATCACCGGGACCCGGCCGTTCAGTTCCCGCTGAGCACCCGCACCAGGTCCTCCGCCGTGCGGCAGCGGTCCAGGAGCTCCTTCACGTGCTGGCTGGTGCCCCGGAGCGGCTCCAGCGTCGGGACGCGCTGGAGGGAGTCGCGCCCCGGCAGGTCGAAGATCACCGAGTCCCAGGAGGCCGCGGCCACGTCGTCCGCGTACTGCTCCAGGCAGCGCCCGCGGAAGTAGGCCCGGGTGTCCTCCGGCGGCTTGCCGACGGCCCGCTCCACGTCCTCCTCGGACACGAGCCGCTTCATCTTCCCGCGGGCCGCCAGCCGGTTGTACAGGCCCTTCTCGGGGCGCACGTCCGCGTACTGGAGGTCGACCAGGTGCAGCCGGGCTGCGTCCCAGTCCAGCCCGTCCCGCCGGCGGTAGCCCTCCAGGATCTCCCGCTTGGCGATCCAGTCCAGCTCCCCCGACAGGCTCATCGGGTCCCGCTCCAGGCGCCCGAGGACGTCCTCCCAGCGGGCCAGCACGTCCTTGGTCTGCTCGTCCGCATCGGCCCCGAAGCGCTCCTCGACGTACTTCCGGGCCAGCTCGAAGTACTCCATCTGCAGCTGTACGGCGGTCAGGGTGCGGCCGCTGCGCAGCGTGACCAGATGGCGCAGGTCCGGGTCGTGGGAGACCTGGTGCAGGGTGCGCACCGGCTGGTCCACGGCCAGGTCGACGGTGATGAACTGGTCCTCGATCATGGAGAGGACCAGGGCCGTCGTGCCGAGCTTGAGGTAGGTGGAGATCTCGGAGAGGTTCGCGTCGCCGATGATCACGTGGAGGCGGCGGTACTTCTCCGCGTCGGAGTGCGGCTCGTCGCGGGTGTTGATGATGGGCCGCTTCAGGGTGGTCTCCAGGCCGACCTCGACCTCGAAGTAGTCCGCACGCTGGCTGATCTGGAAGCCGTGCTCGCGGCCGTCCTGGCCGATGCCGACGCGGCCGGCGCCGGTGACGACCTGGCGGCAGACGAAGAAGGGCGTCAGGTGGCGCACGATCTCAGAGAAGGGGGTCTCCCGCTTCATCAGGTAGTTCTCGTGCGTGCCGTAGGAGGCGCCCTTGTTGTCGGTGTTGTTCTTGTAGAGGTGGATCGGCTGGGCGCCGGGCAGCTGGGCCGCCCGGACGGCCGCCTCGGCCATGATCCGCTCGCCGGCCTTGTCCCAGAGCACCGCGTCGAGCGGGCTGGTGATCTCGGGCGAGCTGTACTCGGGGTGCGCGTGGTCGACGTAGAGCCGCGCGCCGTTGGTCAGGATGACGTTGGCCAGGCCGATGTCCTCGTCGGTCAGCTGGCTGCTGTCGGCGGCCTCGCGGGCGAGGTCGAAGCCGCGGGCGTCCCGCAGCGGGTTCTCCTCCTCGAAGTCCCAGCGGGCGCGTCGCGCCCGGTGCATCGCCGCCGCGTAGGCGTTGACGATCTGGGACGAGGTGAGCATGGCATTGGCGTTCGGGTGACCGGGGACGGAGATCCCGTACTCCGTCTCGATCCCCATTACTCGCCGTACGGTCATGCGGCCCTCCTTGCCCGGCGGCGCCCCCGTTCGGGAGCGGCGCTCAAGTACCGCTGGTGGTCCGGTGCGTGTGCGGTGCCCGTCACCGCACTGCTGTTGCGGATGCGGCGGTACGGACGAGCCTAGAACCACTCCACGCCGCTCGGGAGATCATTTCCGTCATCGGCTCCGCCCTGTCACGGCTGAAAAGCGGCCGGTAACGCAGTCGGCTGCGGGTGCCCGGTGGGGGCACCCGCAGCCGCCCTCCGGTCAGAGGTACTGACCGGTGTTCGCCACCGTGTCGATGGAGCGTCCGGTGTCGGCGCCCTGCTTTCCGGTGACGAGGGTGCGGATGAAGACGATCCGCTCGCCCTTCTTGCCGGAGATCCGGGCCCAGTCGTCCGGGTTGGTCGTGTTGGGCAGGTCCTCGTTCTCCTTGAACTCGTCCACGCAGGCCTGGAGGAGGTGGGCGACCCGCAGGCCCTTCTGCTTGTGCTCCAGGAAGGCCTTGATCGCCATCTTCTTGGCCCGGTCCACGATGTTCTGGATCATGGCTCCGGAGTTGAAGTCCTTGAAGTAGAGGACTTCCTTGTCGCCGTTGGCGTACGTGACCTCGAGGAAGCGGTTCTCCTCGGACTCCGCGTACATCTGCTCGACGACCGTCTGGATCATGCTGTGGACGGCGACCTCGGACGAGCCGGAGTGCTCGGCGAGGTCGTCGGCGTGCAGCGGCAGCGAGGCCTTGAGGTACTTCGCGAAGATGTCCTTCGCGGCCTCGGCGTCCGGGCGCTCGATCTTGATCTTCACGTCGAGGCGGCCGGGCCGCAGGATCGCCGGGTCGATCATGTCCTCGCGGTTGGAGGCGCCGATGACGATGACGTTCTCCAGGCCCTCCACGCCGTCGATCTCGGCGAGCAGCTGCGGGACGATGGTGTTCTCCACGTCCGAGCTGACGCCGGAGCCGCGGGTGCGGAAGAGCGACTCCATCTCGTCGAAGAAGACGATGACGGGGGTGCCCTCGCTCGCCTTCTCGCGGGCCCGCTGGAAGACGAGGCGGATGTGCCGCTCGGTCTCGCCGACGTACTTGTTGAGGAGCTCGGGGCCCTTGATGTTCAGGAAGTAGGACTTCCCGGCGGGCTGGCCGGTCACCTCGGCGACCTTCTTGGCAAGGGAGTTGGCGACGGCCTTGGCGATGAGCGTCTTGCCGCATCCGGGCGGGCCGTAGAGCAGGATGCCCTTCGGCGGCCGCAGTTCGTGCTCCTTGAAAAGGTCCGGGTGGAGGTAGGGCAGCTCGACCGCGTCGCGGATCAGCTCGATCTGGTCGCCCAGGCCGCCGATCTTGTCGTAGTCGATGTCCGGGACCTCTTCGAGGACGAGCTCCTCGACCTCGCTCTTCGGGACGACCTCGTAGACGTAGCCGGAGCGGGGTTCGAGCAGGAGGGCGTCGCCGGGGCGGATGGTGGCGTCCAGCAGCGGCTCGGCGAGCCTGACCACCCGCTCCTCGTCGGTGTGCCCGATCACCAGGGCGCGCTCGCCGTCCTCGAGGATCTCCTTGAGGGTGACGATGTCCCCGGCCCGCTCGAACTCCATGGCCTCGACCACGTTGAGGGCCTCGTTGAGCATGACCTCCTGGCCGCGCCGGAGCTCTTCCGGGTCGACGCTGGGGCTGACGTTCACGCGGAGCTTGCGGCCCCCCGTGAAGATGTCGACGGTGCCGTCCTCGTTCGCCTGGAGGAAGACACCGAATCCGGCCGGCGGCTGCGCGAGCCGGTCCACTTCCTCCTTGAGCGCCACGATCTGGTCGCGCGCTTCACGGAGCGTATTTGCCAGTCGCTCGTTTTGTGCGGAGACGCCGGCCAGGTTTGTCTGGAGCTCGACGATCCGCTCTTCGAGAATCCTCGTGTGTCGCGGAGAGTCGGCGAGCTTACGTCGCAGGACGGCGATTTCCTGCTCGAGATAGGCAACCTGGCCGGCGGGGTCATCGGACCCCCGCCCCGGCCGGATGCCGCGGTTGATGTCGTCGTCGTGGGCTGCCACGGTCCTCACCTCCTCCAAGGGGAGCTGGACGCTTCCTGACCCTACCTGGGCTGGTGGTGATTGAAACCCCTAGATCACAAAGACGGTAGGGGTGTGTCCGATCTTCACCCTTGCGTACTCCCTCACGCCAGGGAAATACCCACCCTTCAACATCGGAAAGCGGCCGGTTGTAAGGTCGAAGTGTTCAACACCCGTCAGAGCTGGCGCGACTTGCCGGCGGCATGTGGCGGGAACGGGTCACTCAGGGCAGGGAACGGCAGGGGATATGACCGTGCAGCAGGAGGCAACCGCCGGTGGCGCAGGCGGCGCCGGGCAGGCGGGCGAGCCGCTCGAGGTCTGGATCGACCAGGACCTGTGCACCGGTGACGGCATCTGCGTGCAGTACGCGCCGGAGGTGTTCGAGCTGGACATCGACGGTCTGGCCTACGTGAAGAGCCCGGAGGACGAACTCCTGGTGGACCCGGGGGCGACCACTCCGGTTCCGCTGCCGCTGCTCCAGGACGTGGTGGACTCGGCGAAGGAGTGCCCGGGCGACTGCATCCACGTGCGGCGCGTCTCGGACGGCGTCGAGGTGTACGGCCCCGACGCCGAGTGACGGTTCAAACACTCCCCGTGGAGATGTTCGTCAGCTCCTGGCGGAATTTCCCGCCGGTCCAGCGCCACTTGGCGAGCCGGTGGACGTCGGGGCTGGAGCGGGGGACCTCGGACGAGGAGTAGCCGAGGAGCCGGGCGGTGACGGTGCCGTCCCGGACGGTGAGGTCGTCTGCGCTGGTGCGCGCGGCGGCCTCCAGCAGGGTCGCGACGATGCGCGGTGCGGCGCCGGGCTCCCTGCCGGGGGTGAGGACGTAGAGAGCGTGCGGCGGGGTGCCGGAGCCGGCGTCGCAGCGGACCGCGGCGACGGTCTCGGGCCGGCCGTCGCCGTCGAGGTCGCCCTGGGCGGTGGCGGTGACGGCCACGGGGGCGCCCTTGCAGTCGAGGGGGTAGGCGGCGGCCGCGGCGTCCGGGGCGGCGGCCTGCGGGGCCGGTGCGCCGCCGGGTGCCGTACGGGCCTCCGCGCCGGTCGCAGGTCCCGCGGCGGCGGGCTGGAGCAGCCCCGCGGCGGCGACGACGGCGGCCAGGGCGCAGGCCGTGGCGAGCCAGTGGACGGGCCTGCTGCTGCGGTGCGCGGGTTCCGGCGCGGCGGTGCGGTGCGGCACGCGGGGTGTCTCCTGAGCGGGGGATGACGGGGAGCCAGCATCGTGCCACACCTCACACCGGGACGGAACGGGCGGGTCCGGCCCGGCCGGTACCGGGGACCCCCGGGGGCGGCGCGGGCCCGTCAGGACAACGGAAAGGCGCTGCGGCGCAGTTCCCGGTCGGTCCGGGGAACTGCGCCGCAGCGCCTTTGCGTTGTGAGGGTGCGGTCCCGTGCGGCGGTCAGCCGCGGTCGCCGGAGCCGCCCGAGCCGCTGCCCGGCCCCTCGTAGTCCTCGCCGTACGCGCCCTTGGCGGGGCGGCGGCGGCGCATCGGGGGCTCGACGCCGTCCGCGAGGCGGCGGGCGGTGACCAGGAAGCCGGTGTGTCCGATCATCCGGTGGTCGGGGCGCACGGCCAGGCCCTCGACGTGCCAGTTGCGGATCATCGACTCCCACGGCTGGGGCTCGGCGAAGCAGCCGATCTCGCGGATGGACTCGACGGTCTTGGAGAGCTGGGTGGTGGTGGCCACGTAGCAGCAGAGGATGCCGCCGGGCACGAGGGCCTTGGAGACGGCGTCCAGGCATTCCCAGGGGGCGAGCATGTCGAGGATCACGCGGTCGACGTCCGTGTCGGACAGGTTGTCCTGGAGGTCGCCGACGGTCAGCTGCCACGCGGGGTGCGGGCCGCCGAAGTAGCGCTCGACGTTCTCCTTCGCGATCTGGGCGAAGTCCGCCCGGCGCTCGTAGCTGTGGAGCATGCCCTGGTCGCCGACGGCGCGGAGCAGGAAGCTGCTCAGCGAGCCGGAGCCGACCCCTGCCTCCACGACGCGGGCGCCGGGGAAGATGTCGGCGAAGGCCAGGATCTGGCCCGCGTCCTTGGGGTAGACCACGGCGGCGCCGCGGGGCATGGACAGGACGTAGTCGGGGAGCAGGGGTCGCAGCGCGAGGTACGCGACGTTCCCCGTGGTACGGACAACACTGCCCTCGGGAGCGCCGATCAGCTCGTCGTGCGGGAAGGAACCCTTGTGGGTGTGGAAGTTCTTCCCGGCTTCGAGCGTGAACGTGTAGTGGCGTCCCTTGGGGTCGGTGAGCTGGACCTGGTCCCCGACCTTGAAGGGCCCGCGACGGCGGGCGGCACCGGTCGGTTCGGACATGTGACCAGTGTATTGGCTTCAGGGGCGGGGCCGTGCCATGGCCTTCACGAAGGCCTTCTCGACATCGAGGGTGGACAGGACGCCGTAGACCTCGCCGCCTGCCTCGACGACCAGGTACTCGGTGGCGGGGGTGGAGCGCAGGCGTTCGAGGAGTTCCTCGCCGGCGAGTTCTGCGGAAACCTTCATGCCGTCGGTGAGGTCCTGGGCGAGGGAGCTGACGGCGACCCAGGGGCGGCGGTGTTCGGGGACGGAGGCGATGGCGCTCTCGCGGACGATGGCGTGGGGCTCGCCCTGGCCGTCGACGACGACGATGGCGCGGGCGCCGTGGGCGTTGGCGCGGCGCAGGGCCTCGGAGAGCGGGGTGGCGTGCTCGACGGGTACGGCACGGCGGGTGAGGGCGCGGGCGCGGAGCTGGGGCAGGTGCTCGCGCAGGCGGGCCATGCGGAGGCTGTTGCCGGCGCCGGTCCAGATGATGGCGGCGAGGATCGCGGCGAGGAGGGCGTCCATGACGGTGCTCATGCCGCCGGCCTCTTCGCCGGGGGCGCCGAGGAGGCCCGTGTGGGTGATCATCGGGAGGCCGAGGAGTACGGCGACGGCGAGGCCTCGGCCGACCCAGGCGGCGGCGACGGTGCCGGCCATGGGCTTGCCGGTGATGCCCCAGATGACGGCGCGGAGCATGCGGCCGCCGTCGAGGGGCAGGCCGGGCAGCAGGTTGAACGCGGCGACGAGCAGGTTGGAGATCATCAGGCCGGCGAGGAGGACGCCGGGGACGGTGCCCGCTTCGACGGCGTTCATGCCGAGGTAGAAGGCGCCGGCGAGGAGGAGGGAGAGGAGCGGGCCGACGAAGGCGAGGACGAACTCGCGGCCGGGGGTCTCGGACTCCTTCTCGATCTCGGAGACGCCGCCGAAGAACTGGAGCTGGATGCGGCGCACGGGGAGCCGGAAGCGCAGGGCGGCGACGGTGTGGGCGAGCTCGTGGACGAGGACGGAGCCGTAGAAGGCGACCGCGAAGAAGAGGGAGACCAGGTAGCGGGCGGGGCCGAGGTCGGGCAGGACGCGGTCGAGCTGGTCGCCGAAGACCCAGGTGATGAGGGCGGCGACGAGGAACCAGCTGGGGGAGACGTAGACGGGGACGCCGAAGGGGCGGCCCATGAGGATTCCGCCGCCCGGTCCGGGGCGCTTGTCCGGGCGCTCGCCGGTGTGGTCGGTGTCTGCCACGGCTGTCCTTCGGTCGGTGCTGTCCGGGGCGGGGTGGCCCCCCGGCGGGTGCTCTCCAGTGTGGTCCACGGGCCGGGCGGGTGCGGCCGGGGCTGCGCGGTAGCGCGGTGTGATGCTCCGATCATGCAGTGCGAGGGGGCCCGGCGTCGATGGTATGCGCGTGGCTGTCCGCGGCGGGCCGTAGGGTTCTGTGCATGATGACGAGTCCCGGTCCCCTTCCCGGCGCTGCGGATGCCGGTGCGGCGCCGGGCGCCTCCGCCCCCGTTTCGCTGTCGCCCTCGCGGGCGGGCGACTTCATGCAGTGTCCGCTGCTGTACCGGTTCCGGGTGATCGACCGGCTGCCGGAGAAGCCGAGTGCGGCGGCGACGCGGGGCACGCTGGTGCACGCGGTGCTGGAGCGGCTGTTCGACCACCCGGCGGCGGAGCGGACGGCCCCGCGGGCGAAGGCGCTGGTTCCGGGCCAGTGGGAGCGGCTTCTGGAGGCGAAGCCGGAGCTGGCGGAGCTGTTCCCGGACGGGGACGGCGGCGAGGCGCTGGCCCGCTGGCTGGCAGAGGCCGAGGCGCTGGTCGAGCGGTGGTTCACGCTGGAGGACCCGACGCGGCTGGAGCCGGTGGAGCGGGAGTTCTTCGTGGAGGCGGAGCTGGAGTCGGGGCTCCGGCTGCGCGGGATCATCGACCGGGTGGACGTGGCGGCGACGGGCGAGGTCCGGATCGTCGACTACAAGACGGGCAAGGCCCCCCGTCCGGAGTACGCCGAGGGCGCGCTGTTCCAGATGAAGTTCTACGCACTGGTGGTGTGGCGGCTCAGGCAGGTGGTGCCGCGGCGGCTGCAGCTGGTGTACCTGGGCAGCGGCGACGTGCTGACGTACGACCCGGTGCCGGCCGACCTGGAGCGGGTGGAGCGCAAGCTGCACGCGCTGTGGGAGGCGATCCGGGAGGCGACGGAGACGGGCGAATGGCGGCCGCGGCCGACGAAGCTGTGCGGCTGGTGCGACCACCGGGCGGTGTGTCCGGAGTTCGGCGGCACTCCCCCGGTCTATCCGCTGCCGGTGGTGCCGCGCGCCGCGGTTCCGCGCCCGGCCGGGAGCCCGGACCGGCCGGCCGGGTCCTGATCATCCGATCAGGGCACAATGGGGGCGTCCGCGCCGAAGCCGCCCAACCGAAACACGAGGTGTCCCCTGTGGCGATCCGCGTCCTCCTGGTCGACGACCAGCCGCTGCTGCGCACCGGATTCCGGATGATCCTGGAGGCCGAACCGGACCTGGCGGTGGTCGGCGAGGCCGGGGACGGGCTCCAGGCGCTGGACCAGGTGCGGGCGCTCCAGCCCGACGTGGTGCTGATGGACATCCGGATGCCGCGGATGGACGGCGTCGAGGCGACCCGGCAGATCACGGGGCCGGGCCGGGACGGCCCGGCGAAGGTGCTGGTGCTGACCACCTTCGACCTGGACGAGTACGTGGTGGAGGCGCTGCGGGCGGGGGCGAGCGGGTTCCTGCTGAAGGACGCGCCGGCGGTCGAACTGGTGCAGGCGATCCGCGTGGTGGCGGGCGGCGAGGCGATGCTCGCGCCGAGCATCACGCGGCGGCTGCTGGACAAGTACGCGGAGCACCTGCCGTCGGGCGAGGAGCGTGTCCCGGACTCGCTCGGGACGCTGACCGAGCGGGAGGTCGAGGTGCTGAAGCTGGTGGCCAAGGGCCTGTCGAACGCGGAGATCGCGGCGGACCTGTTCGTCAGCGAGACGACGGTCAAGACGCACGTGGGCCACGTCCTGACGAAGCTGGGCCTGCGGGACCGGGTACAGGCGGCGGTGTACGCGTACGAGAGCGGCCTGGTCCGCCCGGGCGCCGCCCAGTAGCCGCCCGCCCGCCCCCGCAGACACGGCCGGCCCGTGCCGCCCCGGAAGGGGGCGGCACGGGCCGGCGGCGTTGCGCGAGGCTGGTCAGCCCTTGCTGATCTCCCAGAAGCGGAAGACGGTGGAGGCGTCGAGCGACCACTGCAGGCCGGTGACGTTCTGGCGGGTCACCGCGTACTGCTTGCTCTGCCACAGGGGCAGGAGCGGGATCTCGTCCGCGACGATGTCCTGGAGGCGGGTGTAGTCCGGCGTGGCCGCGCTGCGGTCGGCCTTGGCGGAGGTCGCCGGGATGATCGTCTGGGTGATCTCCTTGTTGTCGTAGTTGTTGTTCAGGACGTTGTTCGGCCCGAAGAACGGCTGCGTGAAGTTGTCGGCGTCCGGGTAGTCGGGCACCCAGCCGCGGATGTAGACGCCGTACTTGCCGGCCGCGATGTCCTTCTCGTACTGCTCGTACTCGACGGACTTCACGTCGGCCTCGAACAGGCCGCTGTCGTTCAGCTGCTTGGCGATGAGCGCCATCTCCTGGTCCGTGGCGGGACCGAAGCGGTTCGGCGTCGTGTACAGGGTGATCTTCACCTTGTCCTTGATGCCGGCCGCGCGGAGGACCGCCTCGGCCTTCTTCGGCTGCGGGCTGCCGCCGTAGCGGTCGAAGAAGGCGGTGTTGTGGGAGCCGATGCCGGCCGGGACGACCGAGTACAGGGAGGTCGCGGTGCCCTCGTAGACGTCCTTGACGAGCGCCTCGCGGTCCACGAGGAAGGCGATGGCCTTGCGGACGGGGAGCTTGCCGGCGACCTCGTCCTTCATGTTGAAGACGAGGTGCTGGACCTCGGCGCCGGTGCCCTGGACGACCTCGATGCTGTTGTCGCCGGTCTTGGACGAGGCGAGGCCGGCGATGTCCTTGGCGGCCAGGCCGCGGAAGGCGAAGTCGACGTCGCCGCTTTCGAGGACCTTCTTCAGCGCGGCCTGGTCCTGGTTGAAGAACTTCAGCGTGACGCCGGTGTTCTTCGGCTTGGCCTTGCCGGTGTAGGCCTCGTTGACCGAGAAGTTGGCGCTCTTGTCGTTGAACGAGTCGAGCTTGTAGACACCGGAGCCGATGGCCTTGCCGTCGGTGCGGAGCTTGTCGGCCGGGTACTCGGAGTGGTCCACGATGGAGCCGGCACCCGAGGCGATCTTGCTGGGGAAGGTCGCGTCGGGCGTCTTGAGGCGGAAGACGACGGTCTTGTCGTCGGGGGTGTCGATGCCCGCGATCGACGACAGCAGGACGGCCGGGCCGTTCGGGTCGTTGATCTTGAGCGTGCGCTCGAAGGAGAACTTCACGTCCTCGGACGTGAGGCGGTTGCCGTTGCTGAACTTCAGGTCCGGCTTCAGGGTGCACTTGTACACCTTGCTGTCGCCGCCCTCGAAGGCGCACGACTGCGCGGCGTCGGGCTCCGGGGTGGTGGCGCCCTTGGGGAAGCTCAGCAGCGACTGGAAGACGTTGTTGAAGAGCAGCCAGGAGCCCGGGTCGTAGCCCGCGGCGGGGTCGGTGGACTTCACCTTGTCGGATATGCCCATGACCACGCCCTTGCCGCCTTCGGCGGGCGAGCCGTCGGTCGAACCGCAACCGCTGAGCAGCGCTGCGGCGGTGGCTGCGCCGAGCGGGGCTGCCAACCACTGGTTACGTCTCATCACTCGAACGTCCTTCACAGTCTTGCTGAATCGATGCACCGGCCCGCGGACACCCGCCGCCGGTCCTGCCGGTCTCAGCCGCTGACTCCGCGGCCGAGTTCCCACAGCTGGAGGTCGGAGATGGCGTTGACCGACCACTCCACTCCGGTGATCCCGTCGCGTGCGGCGACGTACTGCTTGCCCTGCCACAGCGGCAGGACGGGCACGTCCTCGGCGACGATGTCCTGCATCTCCGTGATCGCGGGGGCGGCGACGTTGCGGTCGGCGGCCTTGCGCGACTCGGGGATGAGCTTGGTGCGCACCGTGCTGTTGGCGTACGGCGTGCCCAGGAAGTTGTCCTGCTCCAGGAAGGGAGCGAGGAAGTTGTCGGCGTCCGGGTAGTCGGGGAACCAGCCGAGCCCGTAGGCGGCGTAGTCGCCCTTCTTCTGCGCCGGGCGGAACTCGGCCCAGTCGGCGCCCTGGACGGTGATGTCGAACAGCTGGGTGGAGTTCAGCTGGTTCTTCAGGATCTCGAACTCGGCGGCCGTGCCGTCGCCGTAGTGGTCCGTGGTGTAGGTGAGCGTCAGCTTGACCGGCGTCTTGATGCCGGCGTCCTTCAGCAGCTGGGCGGCCTTGGCCGTGTTGGCCTCGCCGTACTTGTTGCGGAAGGAGTTGACGTGGCCCGTGACCGAGGTGGGTACCAGCGAGTACAGGGGCTGCGCGGACTTGCCGTACACCTTGGAGACGATCGCGTTGCGGTCGACGGCGGCGGCGAGGGCCTGGCGGACGGCCTTCTCCTTGACGACCGGCGCCTCGGTGTTGAAGCCGATGTAGCGGATCTCCAGGCCGGGCATCGGGACGATGCGGACGCCCTTGGGCGGGTTCGCCGAGAACTCGTTGATCTGGGTCGGCGACAGGGTGCGGGAGACCATGTGGATCCGCCCGTCGGTGAGCGCCTTTCCCATGGCGGCGCTGTCGTCGAAGGTGCGCAGCTCGACCTTGTCGTTCTGGAGCTTCAGGTCGCCCTTGTAGTGGGGGTTCTTGCTGAACACGGCGCGGACGAGGCGGTTGCCCTTGACCTCGGCCTTCATCGTGTAGGGCCCGGAGCCCTCGACGGTGAAGCCCTCGCGGAGCTTCCCCGCGTCGTAGGCCTTCTCGCTGACGATGGCCGCGGCCGGGGTGGAGAGCTTGTACGGGAACGTCGCGTCCGGGGTCTTCAGGTGGAAGACGACGGTGTCGGCGCCCTTGACCTCGACGGTGTCGAGGGTGGAGAGGAGCGAGGCGGGGCCGTTCTCGGCGTTGATGGCGCGGACGCGGTCGATGGAGAACTTGACGTCCTTGGCGGTGAGCGGCTCGCCGCTCGCGAACTTCAGGCCGGGGCGCAGGGTGCAGCGGTAGCTCTCGTTGCCCGTGTCGGTGAAGTGGCAGGCGGAGGCCGCTTCGGGGACGGGGCGGCCGCCGCCGCGGGGGGTGTGCATCAGGGTCTGGACGGTCTGCCGCAGGACGTTCCAGGCTCCGGCGTCGTAGGCGTACGCCGGGTCGAACGGTGCGGGGGCGTAGTCCGCCGCCTCGTACCGGTCGGTGGTGCCGACGACGATCGCTCCGGTTCCCGCTCCGCCGCCCGTCGCGCTGCCGCAGGCAGCGAGGGCGGGGGTGAGCAGTCCGGCCGCGGCCGTCAGCACCAGGGTCTTGCGGTTCATGCTGGAAGTACTCCCTTGACCGGCACTTGTTCAAAGCGGCGTAGAGGGCACTTCGCGGCGGTCGCCCGTTCTGGGCGGAACGATCGGGCCGGTTTTGTGACGATCGGTCCACACGTACCCGGCACAGGGGTGTGTGTCCGGGACTGCTGCGGTGCGGAGTGCCCGCGTCGACATTAGTGGCCTTGGACCGGTTGGCTTGAACTGGCCGGACTTGGGGTGTAATCGCACGGTGATGGGAGGAGACTGCCTGTCAGGGCCGGAGGCATCGCAGATGCGGTCAGGAGATCATCAATCCGGACACAAGGGAACCGGCGCGGAGGGCCCTAATGGTCCGTAAGGGGCGTTGCGGGTGACGAAGGTCACCCGGGCTCGCCGCCAGGGAATGGATGGGATTTCGGCGCGTCAGCCAAGGAACGGAAGACCGCTCTCGGGCTCACGCGCCGAGGATCGCCACGCAGTGTCGCGGATCAGTTCATCGGGGTGATGAGGGAGCGGAGGAAGGCGAGGTCGACGTCCTCCAGCGAGCCCACCACGGTCCGCCCGGGCGCGGGCGGGATCACCCCGACGGAGGGGACGGCGACGACGCGGCAGCCGGCCGCCTCCGCGGCGGCCACCCCGGTGGCGGTGTCCTCGATGACGGCGCACCGGGAGGGGTGGGCGCCGAGGGTGCGGGCGGCCAGCAGGTACGGGTCGGGGTGGGGCTTGGTGCGCGGCACGTCGTCGCCGGCGACGGTCAGGGCGAAGCGCTCGGGGCCCAGGGAGCCCAGGATGCGGTCGATGACGCGCCGGTGCGAGGCGGAGACGAGGGCGGTGGGCACGTTGTGCCGGGCGAGCTCGGAGAGCAGCTGCTCGGCCCCGGGCATCAGCGGCACCCGGTCGGCGATGCGGGCCTCGAAGCGCTCGTTCAGCAGGATGCTGAGCTCGCCGACGCCGATGTCGGCGCCGGTGGCCTCGATGAGGAAGCCGGCGCTGCGGGTCATGGGCCCGCCGACCACGATGTCGCGCCAGGACTCCTCCAGGCGGTGGCCGAGCTCGGCGAAGACGTCGACCTCGGTCTCCCACCAGAAGCCCTCGGTGTCGACCAGCGTCCCGTCCATGTCGAGCAGCACCGCCTGGAGGGCCGAGCCGTCGGCCGTACGGGCGATGGAGACGGGAACGGTACTGGTCATGCGCGCGCCTCTCGACGGGGACGAGAAGGCCGGTCGCCTGTTCCCGCGCGGGGCGCTCCCCGGGGAACAGGCGACCGGCCTGTTGGGGACCGACCAGTGTACGTCGGTCTGCGTCAGCGTGCGTTGAAATACTTCGCTTCGGGGTGGTGGATGACGATCGCGTCGGTGGACTGCTCCGGGTGGAGCTGGAACTCCTCCGACAGGTGGACGCCGATCCGCTCGGGCCGGAGCAGGTCGGCGATCTTGGCGCGGTCCTCCAGGTCGGGGCAGGCGCCGTAGCCGAGGGAGAAGCGGGCGCCCCGGTACTTCAGGGCGAACATGTCCTCGACGTCGGCGGGGTCCTCGCCGCCGAAGCCGAGCTCGGCGCGGACGCGGGCGTGCCAGTACTCGGCGAGGGCCTCGGCGAGCTGGACGGAGAGGCCGTGCAGCTCCAGGTACTCGCGGTAGGAGTCCGACGCGAACAGCTTGGCGGTGGCCTCGCCGATCCTCGAGCCGACGGTGACGACCTGGAGGCCGACGACGTCGGTCTCGCCGGACTCCTCGGGGCGGAAGAAGTCCGCGAGGCACAGGCGGCGGCCGCGGCGCTGGCGCGGAAAGGTGAAGCGGGTCCGCTCGTTGCCGGCCTCGTCGAGGATGATCAGGTCGTCGCCCTTGGAGACGCACGGGAAGTAGCCGTGGACGACGGCCGCCTCCAGCAGGTTCTCGGTGTGCAGCTTCTCCAGCAGGCCGCGCAGCCGCGGCCGGCCCTCGGTCTCGACGAGCTCCTCGTAGGTGGGGCCGCCGGCGCGGGCCTGCTTCAGGCCCCACTGGCCCTTGAAGAGGGCGCCCTCGTCGAGCCAGGAGGCGTAGTCCTTCAGCGGGATGCCCTTGACGACCCGCGTGCCCCAGAACGGCGGGGTCGGGACGGGGTTGTCGGCGGAGACGTCCGAGCGGCCCCCGGGCTCCTCCGGCTCGGCGGCCTCCGGCAGCGGGGTGTCGCGCCTGGGGACGCGGCGCTGCTTGAGCTCGGGCAGGGCGGCGCCGGGGACGCCGCGCTTGACGGCGATGAGGGCGTCCATCAGGCGCAGGCCCTCGAAGGCGTCGCGGGCGTAGCGGACCTCGCCCTCGTAGATCTCGTGGAGGTCCTGTTCGACGTAGGCGCGGGTGAGGGCGGCGCCGCCGAGGATGACCGGGTAGGTGGCGGCCAGCTTGCGCTGGTTCAGCTCCTCCAGGTTCTCCTTCATGATCACGGTGGACTTGACGAGCAGGCCGGACATGCCGATGACGTCGGCGCGGTGCTCCTGCGCGGCCTCCACGATCGCCGAAACCGGCTGCTTGATACCGATGTTGACGACGTTGTAGCCGTTGTTGGAGAGGATGATGTCGACGAGGTTCTTGCCGATGTCGTGGACGTCGCCGCGCACGGTGGCCAGGACGATGGTGCCCTTGCCCTCCGCGTCCGACTTCTCCATGTGCGGCTCCAGGTAGGCCACCGCCGTCTTCATGACCTCGGCGGACTGGAGGACGAACGGCAGCTGCATCTGGCCGGATCCGAAGAGCTCGCCGACGACCTTCATGCCCTCCAGGAGGGTGTCGTTGACGATGTCGAGGGCGGGCCGGGTCTGCAGGGCCTCGTCCAGGTCCGCCTCCAGGCCGTTCTTCTCGCCGTCGACGATGCGCTGCCGCAGGCGCTCCTCCAGGGGCAGCGCGAGGAGCTCCTCGGCGCGGCCGGCCTTGAGGGACTTGGTGTTGACGCCCTCGAAGAGGGCCATCAGCTTCTGCAGCGGGTCGTAGTCGCCCTCGCGGCGGTCGTAGATGAGGTCGAGGGCGGTGGAGACCTGCTCGTCGTCGAAGCGGGCGATGGGCAGGATCTTCGAGGCGTGGACGATCGCCGAGTCAAGGCCGGCCTTGACGCACTCGTCGAGGAAGACGGAGTTCAGCAGGACGCGGGCGGCCGGGTTGAGGCCGAAGGAGATGTTCGACAGGCCCAGGGTCGTCTGCACCTCGGGGTGGCGCCGCTTGAGCTCGCGGATGGCCTCGATGGTGGCGATGCCGTCCTTGCGGGACTCCTCCTGGCCGGTGCAGATGGTGAAGGTGAGGCAGTCGATGAGGATGTCGGACTCGTGGATGCCCCAGTTGCCGGTGAGGTCCTCGATCAGCCGCTCGGCGATGGCGACCTTGTGTTCGACGGTGCGGGCCTGGCCCTGCTCGTCGATGGTGAGGGCGATCAGGGCCGCGCCGTGCTCCTGGGCCAGGCGGGTGACCTTCGCGAAGCGGGAGTCGGGGCCGTCGCCGTCCTCGTAGTTGACCGAGTTGATGACGGCGCGGCCGCCGAGGGCCTCCAGGCCGGCCTGGATGACGTCGACCTCGGTGGAGTCCAGCACCACGGGCAGGGTGGAGGCGGTCGCGAAACGGGCGGCCAGCTCGCGCATGTCGGCGACGCCGTCGCGGCCGACGTAGTCCACGCACAGGTCGAGCATGTGCGCGCCCTCGCGGATCTGGTCGCGGGCCATCTCGACGCAGTCGTCCCAGCGTGCCTCCAGCATGGCCTCGCGGAACTTCTTCGACCCGTTGGCGTTGGTCCGCTCGCCGATCGCCATGTACGAGGTGTCCTGGCGGAAGGGCACGGTCTGGTACAGCGAGGAGGCGCCCGGCTCGGGGCGCGGCTCGCGGACGGCCGGGGCGAGGCCGCGGACCCGCTCGACGACCTGCCGCAGGTGCTCGGGGGTGGTGCCGCAGCAGCCGCCGACCAGGGAGAGGCCGTACTCGCGGACGAAGGTCTCCTGGGCGTCGGCGAGCTCGCCCGCCGACAGCGGGTAGTGCGCGCCGTCCTTGCCGAGGACCGGCAGGCCCGCGTTCGGCATGCAGGAGAGGGGGATGCGGGCGTTGCGGGCGAGGTAGCGCAGGTGCTCGCTCATCTCGGCCGGGCCGGTGGCGCAGTTCAGGCCGATCATGTCGATGCCGAGCGGCTCCAGGGAGGTCAGCGCGGCGCCGATCTCGGAGCCGAGCAGCATGGTGCCGGTCGTCTCCACGGTGACGGAGCAGATGAGCGGGACGGAGACGCCGAGGGCCTCCATGGCGCGGCGGGCGCCGATGACCGAGGCCTTGGTCTGCAGGAGGTCCTGGGTGGTCTCGACGAGGAGGGCGTCGGAGCCGCCGGCGATCAGGCCCTCCGCGTTGGCCTGGTAGGCGTCGCGGAGGGTGGCGTACACGATGTGGCCCAGGGTCGGCAGCTTGGTGCCGGGGCCGATGGAGCCCAGCACCCAGCGCTGCTGCCCGCTGGCGGCGGTGGCGGCGTCGGCGGCCTCGCGGGCGATGCGGGCGCCGGCCTCGGAGAGCTCGTGGATGCGCTCGGGGATGTCGTACTCGCCCAGCGCGGAGTGGTTGGCGCCGAAGGTGTTGGTCTCGACGCAGTCGACGCCGACGGCGAAGTAGGCGTCGTGGACGGAGCGCACGATGTCGGGGCGGGTGACGTTGAGGACCTCGTTGCAGCCTTCGAGCTGCTGGAAGTCCTCCAGGGAGGGCTCCTGTGCCTGGAGCATCGTTCCCATGGCCCCGTCGGCGACGACCACGCGGGTCGCGAGCGCCTCGCGGAGGGCATCGGCCCGGTTCTGGGTGTCGGCGGGCGGGTTCGGCAACGAGGCCATGGAGAGCTCCCTGGGATGCGACGGCTGTCGGCTTTGCACCCTTGCCGTTCCAAGGGTGCACGCGGTCAGGGTAACCGCGCGGCGGGAGCCCCGGTGCGGGTGTCCCACGTGGCGGACTGCATGCTGTCCGCGGGGGTCGGCGGGGCGGGTCCAGGACACCTTGCGGCTTGAACACGTCGCCTGACCATGCGCAAGGTCGGCATGAGCCGATAGTGTTCAGCATTGTCGAACTACGTCAGCAGGAGGCTGCGCCATGGCACGGAACATCCAGTCGCTCGAACGAGCCGCTGCGATGCTGCGGCTCCTGGCGGGAGGCGAGCGCCGCCTGGGCCTGTCGGACATCGCCTCCTCGCTGGACCTGGCCAAGGGCACGGCGCACGGGATCCTGCGCACCCTGCAGGCCGAGGGCTTCGTCGAGCAGGACGCCGCCTCGGGCCGCTACCAGCTGGGCGCGGAGCTGCTCCGGCTCGGCAACAGCTACCTGGACGTGCACGAGCTGCGGGCGCGGGCGCTGGTGTGGACCGACGACCTGGCCCGGGCGAGCGGCGAGAGCGTCTACGTGGGCGTGCTGCACAAGAGCGGGGTGCTGATCATGCACCACGTGTTCCGCCCGGACGACAGCCGTCAAGTGCTGGAGGTGGGCGCCATGCAGCCGCTGCACTCGACCGCCCTGGGCAAGGTGCTCTCCGCGTACGACCCGGTCGCGCACACCGAGGCCGTCGAGGCGGAGCGGGAGGCGTTCACGCCCCGCACGGTCACGGACGCGGCCGGCTTCGAGGAGGTCCTCGACCTGACCCGGGCGCGCGGCTGGGCGGCCGACGTGGAGGAGACCTGGGAGGGCATCGCCTCCGTGGCGGCGCCCATCCACGACCGGCGCCGGATGCCGGTGGGCGCGGTGGCGGTCGCCGGCGCGGTGGAGCGGGTGTGCGGCGAGGGCGGCGAGCCCCGGGCCGCGCTGGTGGCGTCCGTACGGGACTGCGCGCGGGCCGTTTCGCGCGACCTCGGCGCGGGCCGCTTCTAGCCGCCCCCCGACCCTTTTCAGGCCACTTCGTGGCCGCTTTCTGCCCTCTTTTCGCCATATTCCGGCCGAAGAGTGGCTTGATGTGGTCGATCCCACGGCGCGGTAACGATCCGGCATTTGGCCTGGCCAACCCTTGACGCGTTCTTCACCCGGGCGGAAAACTGCCGTTCATCGGTCGGCATTGTCGAACACCTACCGGCAATACGCGCTAGGGTGTGGGCAAGGCCAAGGACCGGTGAAGCACTCACCGAGTGCGCGGACGACGGGCGGGACCCCGTGTCCGCCCACCCCTGGACGCAAGACAAAGGAGTCGCGGGTGCCCAGCTCCGACATCTTCCTCGGCGAGACCATCGGTACCGCCCTGCTCACCCTGCTCGGCGGTGGTGTCTGCGCCGCCGTCACGCTCAAGAGCTCCAAGGCCCGTAACGCAGGCTGGCTGTCGATCACCTTCGGCTGGGGTTTCGCCGTACTGATCGCCGCCTACGTCTCCGCGCCCCTCTCCGGCGCGCACCTGAACCCGGCGGTCACCGTCGGCCTGGCCGTCAAGAACGGCGAGTGGGGCGACGTCCCCGTCTACTTCGCGGGACAGCTCCTCGGCGCGATGCTCGGCGCCGTCCTGATGTGGATCACCTACTACGGCCAGTTCCGCGCCCACCTCGCGGACCCCGAGCACATCCGCGACGCCAAGCTCGGCCCCGAGGACCCCCACCCGCACGACCAGGCGGGCCCCGTCCTCGGCGTCTTCTCCACCGGTCCCGAGATCCGCAACGTGGTGCAGAACCTCACCACCGAGATCATCGGCACCGCCGTCCTCGTCCTGGCGATCCTCACCCAGGGCCTCCAGGACGACGGCAAGGGCCTCGGTGTCATAGGCGTCCTGATCACGTCCTTCGTCGTCGTCGGCATCGGCCTCTCCCTCGGCGGCCCCACCGGCTACGCCATCAACCCGGTCCGCGACCTCGGACCCCGCATCGTCCACGCCCTGCTGCCGCTCCCCAACAAGGGCGGCTCCGACTGGGGCTACTCCTGGATCCCGGTGGTCGGCCCGCTCGTCGGCGCCGTGCTCGCCGGCGGTCTCTACAACATCGCGTTCGCCTGATCGCCACGGCCCCGCGCTCGTAGGATCCGCACCGCCCCACTGAATCCGCACTCCTCACGACCTGCCAGGAGCAGCCACCATGACCAGCAGCACCGGCCCCTTCATCGCAGCGATCGACCAGGGCACCACCTCCTCCCGCTGCATCGTCTTCGACCGCGACGGCCGCATCGTCGCCGTCGACCAGAAGGAGCACGAGCAGATCTTCCCCAAGCCCGGCTGGGTGGAGCACGACGCCACCGAGATCTGGGCCAACGTCCAGGAGGTCGTCGCCGGCGCCATCGCCAAGGCGGAGATCACCTCCGCCGACGTCAAGGCGATCGGCATCACCAACCAGCGCGAGACCACCGTCCTGTGGGACAAGAACACCGGCGAGCCGGTGCACAACGCGCTCGTCTGGCAGGACACCCGCACCGACGCCCTCTGCAAGGAGCTCGGCCGCAACGTCGGCCAGGACCGCTTCCGCCGCGAGACGGGCCTCCCGCTCGCCTCGTACTTCGCGGGCCCGAAGGTCCGCTGGCTCCTCGACAACGTCGAGGGACTGCGCGAGCGCGCCGAGGCCGGCGACATCCTCTTCGGCACCATGGACTCCTGGGTCATCTGGAACCTGACCGGCGGCACGCAGGGCGGCGTCCACGTCACCGACGTGACCAACGCGTCCCGCACCATGCTGATGAACCTGCACACGCTCGCCTGGGACGAGCGCATCGCGGAGTCCATGGACGTCCCGCTCGCGGTCCTCCCCGAGATCCGCTCCTCCGCCGAGGTCTACGGCCACGTCAAGGAGGGCGTCCTCGCGGGCGTGCCCGTGGCCTCCGCGCTCGGCGACCAGCAGGCCGCCCTGTTCGGCCAGACCTGCTTCTCCGAGGGCGAGGCCAAGTCCACCTACGGCACCGGCACGTTCATGCTGATGAACACCGGCGACAAGATCATCAACTCCTACAGCGGCCTGCTGACCACCGTCGGCTACCAGATCGGCGACCAGAAGCCGGTCTACGCCCTGGAGGGCTCCATCGCCGTCACCGGCTCGCTCGTCCAGTGGATGCGCGACCAGATGGGCCTGATCAAGTCCGCGGCCGAGATCGAGACGCTGGCCTCCTCCGTCGAGGACAACGGCGGCGCCTACTTCGTCCCCGCCTTCTCCGGCCTGTTCGCCCCCTACTGGCGCGCCGACGCCCGCGGCGTCATCGCTGGCCTGACCCGGTACGTCACCAAGGCGCACATCGCCCGCGCCGTCCTGGAGGCCACCGCCTGGCAGACCCGCGAGATCACCGACGCCATGACCAAGGACTCCGGCGTCGAACTGGCCGCCCTGAAGGTCGACGGCGGCATGACCTCCAACAACCTGCTGATGCAGACGCTCTCCGACTTCCTGGACGCCCCCGTGGTCCGTCCGATGGTCGCCGAGACCACCTGCCTCGGCGCCGCCTACGCCGCCGGCCTGGCCGTCGGCTTCTGGCCCGACACCGACGCCCTGCGCGCCAACTGGCGCCGCGCGGCCGAGTGGACCCCGCGGATGCCCGCCGAGCAGCGGGACCGCGAGTACAAGAACTGGCTCAAGGCCGTCGAGCGGTCCATGGGCTGGATCGACGAGGAAAACGCCGGCTGACCGCACCAGCCGACGAACCGATGAGGAGCTGAAGAGACATGAGCACCCTGCAGAGCGTCCCCGCCCTGGGAACGCACCCGACCGCCGGCTCGAACCCGGGCCGCGCCGAGACCCGTGAGCAGCTGGCCAAGGCCACGTACGACCTGCTGGTCATCGGCGGTGGAATCCTGGGCACCTCGGTGGCCTGGCACGCCGCGCAGTCGGGCCTGCGGGTCGCCATGGTGGACGCCGGCGACTTCGCCGGCGCCACCTCCTCCGCCTCCTCCAAGCTCGTCCACGGCGGCCTGCGCTACCTGCAGACCGGCGCGGTCAAGCTGGTGGCCGAGAACCACCACGAGCGGCGGGTGCTGGCCAAGGACGTGGCCCCGCACCTGGTCAACCCGCTCACCTTCTACCTGCCGGTCTACAAGGGCGGCCCGGTGGGTGCGGCCAAGCTGGGCGCGGGCGTCTTCGCCTACTCCGCCCTCTCGGCCTTCGGCGACGGCATGGGCAAGGTCATATCCCCCGCCCGTGCCGTCGCCGACAACCCCGGCCTGAAGACCGACAACCTCAAGGCCGTCGCGGTCTACTACGACCACCAGATGAACGACTCCCGCGTCGCCGTCATGACGGTCCGCGCGGCCGTCGAGTCCGGCGCGGTCGTCCTCAACCACGCCGAGGTCACCGGCCTGCGCACGACGCGCGGCCGGGTCTCCGGCGCCGAGCTCAAGGACCGCCTCGACGGCACCGACTTCGGCATCGACGCCCGCGTCGTGCTCAACGCCACCGGCCCGTGGGTGGACCACCTGCGGCGCATGGAAGACAAGCACGCGCTGCCGTCGATCCGCCTGTCCAAGGGCGCGCACATCGTCATGAAGCGCAAGTCGCCGTGGAAGGCCGCCATGGCCACCCCGATCGACAAGTACCGCATCACCTTCGCCCTGCCGTGGGAGGACCAGCTGCTGCTGGGCACCACCGACGAGGTGTACGAAGGCGACCCGGCCGACGTCCGCGCCACCGAGAAGGACATCCAGCAGATCCTGGACGAGGCCGCCTTCTCCGTGAAGGACGCCGACCTCGACCGCTCCCTGATGACGTACGCGTTCGCCGGCCTGCGCGTCCTGCCCGGCGGCCCCGGCGGCGTCGAGAAGGCCAAGCGCGAGACCGTCGTCTCCGAGGGCGCGGGCGGCATGCTGTCCGTGGCCGGCGGCAAGTGGACCACGTACCGCCACATCGGCCGCGTCGTCATGGACAAGCTGGCCAAGCTGCCCGGCAGCCCGCTCACCGACGACATGGAGCCCGTCAAGTCGCTGGTCCGCCGGGTCCCGCTGCCCGGCGTCGCCAACCCGAACGCCGTCGCCCACCGCCTGCTCGTCGACCGCGAGCCCGGCGCCCGCATGGACCCGCTGACCGCCCGCCACCTGGCCTCCCACTACGGCTCCCTTGCCTTCGACGTGGCCCGCCTCGCCAACGAGGACCCGGCCCTCGCCGAGCGCATCCACCCGGACGGCCCGGAGATCTGGGCGCAGGTCGCCTACGCCCGCGACTTCGAATGGGCCGAGACCGCCGACGACGTGCTGCGCCGCCGCACCACGGTGACCATCCGCGGCCTCGACAGCGCCGAGGTCCGCGGCCGCGTCGAGGACATGCTGGGCCGCAAGGCATAGCCTCCCGCGCAGTGGGGAAGAGGGGCGGTTCCGAGGGGAACCGCCCCTCCGTCGTGGGCTGTGGCAGCCGTCCCCGCAAGCCTTAGGCTGACCCACGTAGGCAAGGAACTTCGGAAGGAGACCTGGGTGATCGAGCTTGAGGGCGTGCCCGAGCTGATCGACCCGGTCATGGTGGCCGCGTTCGAGGGCTGGAACGACGCGGGCGACGCGGCGTCCGGTGCGGTCGCGCACTTGGACCGGGAGTGGAAGGGCGAGGTCTTCGCGGCGCTCGACGCAGAGGACTACTACGACTTCCAGGTCAACCGGCCCACCGTGTGGCTGGACAACGGCGTCCGGAAGATCACATGGCCGACGACGCGGCTGTCCGTGGTGCGGATCGGCGGCGCCAAGCCGCGCGACCTCGTACTCGTGCGGGGTATCGAGCCGTCCATGCGGTGGCGGTCGTTCTGCAACGAACTCCTCGGCTTCGCCCACGAGCTGGGCGTCGAGATGGTCGTCATCCTCGGCGCCCTCCTGGGTGACACCCCGCACACCCGTCCGGTCCCCGTCAGCGGGGTCACCTCCGACCCCGACCTGGCCCGGACGATGCACCTGGAGGAGACCAAGTACGAGGGCCCCACCGGCATCGTCGGCGTCCTCCAGGAAGCCTGCACGCACGCCGGGGTGCCCGCCGTGTCCCTGTGGGCGGCCGTCCCCCACTACGTCTCCCAGCCGCCCAACCCGAAGGCCACGCTGGCCCTGCTGAACCGCCTCGAAGACCTCATCGACGTACGGATCCCGCTCGGCGAGCTGCCCGAGGACGCGCGGGCCTGGCAGCTCGGGGTGGACCAGCTCGCCGCCGAGGACAGCGAGGTCGCCGAGTACGTCCAGACGCTGGAGGAGGCGCGGGACACGGCCGACCTGCCGGAGGCGTCGGGGGACGCCATCGCCCGGGAGTTCGAACGCTACCTCCGCCGCCGGGACCCCTCGGCGGAGCCGGGCCCCGCGCCGGGCGGCGACGCGTCGTACCTCCGCGACCCCTCCCCGGGCCGCCCCCGCCCCCGCAGGTCCCCGGACCCGGAGGAAGACCCGGGCGAAACCCCGGATCCCCCCCAGCCGTAGCCGCCGAGGCCGGGGGAACGGGCTCCGGCCGGGCTTCGGGGCCGCTGCGCGGAGCCGGTTCCCCTCCCCGCCCCTTCCCGAAACCGGGGGCGAAGCCCCCGGCCCCCGAAACGGGCGCTCCGCGCCCGTGCGCTCAAACGCCGCGCGGGCTTGATATACCCCCACCGGCACATCCAGCCCCGCCGGGCACTTCAGCCCCGCCGGCGTTTGAGGCGCAGGGGCACGCGGGCAGCGTCCCCGGAACCAGCCGCGCCCCGACCCCCGCGGGCGCAGACGGCTTGGCGGGGGTCGGGGCGCGGCACGGCGCGGCGGGGTTACAGGGCTACGCCCAGGAGGGCGTCCACCGTGCGGGAGACCACGCCCGGAGCGGTGGTGTCGTCGCCGTCGGCGGCGTTCTGGGCATCGACCCAGCGGTCCACCGCGGCCAGCGCAGCCGGCGCGTCGAGGTCGTCGGCGAGGGCGGCCCGCACCTCCTCGACCAGGGCATCCGCCGGGAGGCCGTCCGGCCGGGACACGGCGGCACGCCACCGCGCGAGCCGCGCCTCCGCCTCGGCGAGGACCGCGTCCGTCCACTCCCAGTCCTCGCGGTAGTGGTGGGCAAGCAGCGCCAGCCGGATGGCCGCCGGGTCGACGCCTGCCCGCCGCAGCGCGGAGACGAAGACCAGGTTGCCCTTGGACTTCGACATCTTCTCGCCGTTCAGGGCGACCATCCCGGCGTGGACGTACGCCTTGGCCATCGGGAACTCGCCGGTGAGGACCTGCGCGTGCGAGGCGCCCATCTCGTGGTGCGGGAACGCCAGGTCGGAGCCGCCGCCCTGGATGTCGAAGCCCATCCCGAGGTGGTCGAGCGCGATGGCGACGCACTCGATGTGCCAGCCGGGCCGGCCGGGGCCGAGCGAGGCGCCGTCCCAGCTGGGCTCGCCCGGGCGGGCGGCCATCCACAGCATGGGGTCGAGGGGGTTCTTCTTGCCGGGGCGGTCCGGGTCGCCTCCCCGTTCGGCGGACAGCAGCCGCATGGCTTCCGCGTCGAGGTGGGACACGCCGCCGAAGTGGGGGTCGGACTCCACGGAGAAGTAGACGTCGCCGTCCAGCTCGTACGCGGCGCCCGCGTCCCGCAGCCGTTCGACGAGGGGCACGATGCCCGGTATGGCCTCGACGGCGCCGATGTACTGCTGCGGCGGCAGGATCCGCAGCGCGGTCATGTCCTCGCGGAAGAGTGCCGTCTCGCGCTCCGCGAGCTCGGTCCAGTCGTGGCCGTCGCGCAGGGCCCGCTCCAGGAGGGGGTCGTCGACGTCGGTGACGTTCTGGACGTAGTGGACCTGGCGCTTGGTGTCGAGCCACACGCGCTGCACGAGGTCGAACGCGTTGTAGGTCGCCGCGTGACCGATGTGGGTCGCGTCGTACGGGGTGATGCCGCAGACGTAGATGCGGGCGACGGGACCGGGGTCGAGGGTGATCTTCCCCTGGGTCGCGGTGTCGTGGATCTGGAGGTCGCGGCCCTTGCCGGGCAGGGCGGGGACCTCAGAAGCGGGCCAGGCATGCATGTCTCGAGCCTAACCGGACGGGTGTTCCGGAAACTAACCGGACCAGCACTGTTGGCCGGATGACCGCTCTTGCGCTGTGGCCGGTTCTGTGCGTCCCCGGCAGTGCCGGTTCAGACCGGCGGCCACGGGATGGACGGCCACTGCCCGGACGGCTCGGGGTGCACTCCGGTGCGCAGCAGACGGGCCACCCGGGCCCGTACGGCGGCCAGCTCGGCCGTGGTGATCAGTTCGGCCAGCCGGGTGGCGAGGGGCTCGCCGTCGGCGAGCTGCCGCTCCAGCCGGGCCAGGACCTCGCGGGCCTCGGCGGTCAGGGGCTCGCCGGCCCAGCCCCAGAGCAGGGTGCGCAGCTTGTCCTCGACGTGGAAGGTGACGCCGTGGTCGATGCCGTAGAGGCGGCCGCCGGGGGCGGGCAGCAGGTGGCCGCCCTTGCGGTCGCCGTTGTTGATCACGGCGTCGAGTACGGCGAGCCGCTGCAGCCGCGGGTCGTCGGCGTGCACGAGGAGGGCGGTGCGGCCCTCTCCGACCTCGGCGAGCGCGACCGGCTTCCAGCCGTCGCCCGCCTCCTCGCCCTCGACGAGGGCCAGCAGCCCGGCGGCGCCGGCGTCGGCGCCGCCGCTGCCGTCCTGCGCGGTGTCGGGCCCGGCGGCGTCGATCCACTGCTGGACCATGCCCTCCCCGTACGGCCCGTCCCGCAGCACGGTCGGCGGGACGAGGCCCCAGCCGGTGGCCTCGGAGACCAGGTAGGCGGCGACCTCGCGGCGCGCCAGGTTGCCGTCGGGGAAGTCCCACAGGGGGCGCTCCCCCTTGACCGGCTTGTAGACGCAGTCGGTGCGGGCTCCGCCGCGGGCGGCGGTGCACAGCAGGACGGCGTTCGACGCGCCGGGGATCCGCCCGACGACGGTCAGCTCGCCCTCGGCGAGCAGTTTCTCCACCTCCCCCGCGGTGTTCACACCTGGCGCCGGTAGCCGTTCTGGCGGGGGCACACGTGGCCCTCGGGGTCCAGGGGCAGGCTGCACAGCGGGCACGGCGGCCGGCCGGCGTTGACGACGTCGAGGGCGCGCTTGGCGAAGGCCCGGGCCTGGGCTCCGGTGAGGCGGACCCGCAGCATGGGCGGGCCGTTCTCCTCGTCCTGGAGGAGCCGCTCCTCCGCCTCGGCGAGGTCCTCCTCGGAGTCGGCGTCGAGTTCGACGAGCGCCTGCGCTTCGACGATCATGCGCTGTTCCTCGCCGTCCCAGGCCAGGGCCATGGTGCCGACGCGGAACTCCTCGTCGACGGGGACGTCGAGGGGCGCGGTGTCAGCGGCCTCGGCGGGCGCGACGGCCGGGACGGCGGCGTTGCCGCCGCTGCGCCGCACGACCTCGTCCAGCAGTTCGTCCATCCGCTCCGCGAGCGCCGCCACCTGGGTCTTCTCCAGGGAGACGCTGGTGATGCGGGGGCCGGCGGAGGCCTGCAGGAAGAACGTACGGCGCCCCGGCAGACCGACCGTGCCGGCCACGAAGCGGTCCGGCGGGTCGTAGAGGAACACCTGACGGGGCACGTCCAGTCTCCAAGTCTCTGCTGCGGGGGCGTCGGCGGGGCGTGGCCGCGCCGCGGGGTGGCCCATCCACCCTACTGCGCCGTTCGATCACGCCGCGCCCGCACCGCCTCCCACGACCGCGTTCCCGCCGTCCTCGGTGGCGGCTTCGAAGGTCTCGGTCTCGGACGCGGCGGGGTCGGGTGCGCGGGCGGGGCGCGGCGCCAGGGAGGCGAAGTCGCCGGTGTCGCCGAGCCGGAGCAGGAACGGGCGGGTCGGCGTGTAGCGGACGGCGGTGACGGAGCAGGGGTCGACGTGGATGCGCTGGAAGAGGTCCAGGTGCATGCCGAGGGCGTCGGCGACGACGGACTTGATGATGTCGCCGTGCGAGCACATGAGGAAGACGGCGTCGGCGCCGTGCTCCTCCTCGACGCGGGCGTTCCAGTCGCGTACGGCGTCGACGGCGCGCGCCTGCATCGCCCGCATGGACTCGCCGCCGGGGAAGGCCGCGGCGGAGGGATGCTGTTGCACGATCTTCATCAGGGGTTCTTCGGCGAGTTCGGCGAGTCTGCGGTTCGACCAGTCGCCGTAGTGGCATTCGCCGATCCGCTCGTCGGTGTGCAGCGGCAGGTCGGGGCGCGCGGCGAGCAGGGGCTCCAGGGTCTCCCGGCAGCGCTGGAGCGGGCTCGTGACGGCCGCGGCGAGCGGTACGCCGGCGAGCCGTGCGGGCAGCGCGCGCGCCTGCTCCGCGCCGCGCTCGTCGAGGCCGACGCCCGGGGTCCATCCGGCGAGCAGCCCTGCGGTGTTGGCGGTGGACCGCCCGTGTCGTACGAGGATCAGCGTGGCCATGGGCGCAAGCCTAGTGCTGTGGCCGGGAAGGTTCACCGGGTCACAGCACTAGGCGGCGGCGCGCGGTGCGGACACCGGGAGTTGGGGGACAGGGGCCGCGCGGTGTGCGCGGGCGGCCGCTACGCCGGTGCCGGGGCGGGGCTGCCGAGGGCGTCGAGGCGTTCCGGGATACGGAGGGCGACCATGCGGTGCCAGCCGGCGAACCGCTCGTACGCGTACACGGTGTGGATGCCGGCGGCGAGGGCGGCCGACTTGGCGGCGGGCCAGCGCAGCAGCCGCCCCATGTGGTCCATGACGGCGAGGCTGACGTCGCGGTAGACGGCGATCTCGGCGTGGGCGCTCTGGCGCAGGACGCGCTGGATGGTGCGGCCGTGGCCGCGGCGGGCGAGGCGCAGCAGATCCTCGTGGCAGTAGGCCAGGTGGTTGTCCTCGTCGCGGCTGATCATGCGGACGGCCCTGCCGACCTCGGGGTGGTCGCCGAAGTGCCGGACGAGCAGGGCCATCTGCTCGGCGGCCCGCTGTTCGGTGACGCGGCTGTGCACGAGGTAGACGACGATGTCCTGCTCGGTGAGCGGCTCGTCGGCGCGCAGCCTGGCGTGGGCGAGGCCGATGCCGCGCCGCTCCAGCAGCATCGTGTAGTCGGTCTCGGGCGGGACGGGGACGGGCGGCAGTCCGCGTCTGCGGAGCAGGGCCCGGAAGATGCGGCCGTGCTTGTCCTCGTCGGCGCCGTGGCGGGCGGCCTTGGGGGCGAGGTCGCGCAGGCCGTCGGGGACGAGGGCGGCGATGCGGGCGTTCTCCCAGCCGCCCTGGGCTTCGCCGCCGGCGGCGATGGAGCAGAAAAGCCGGAAGGAGTCCTCGTCGTCGAGGATCTCCTGGAACAGGCTGCGGGCCGAGAGCATGCTCCGAGTCAACGGCGGGCCCCGCGGGCGGGCAACCGCGGGGATGTTCCCGTTCCTCCGTTCGGGCGACGGCGGGGGCGGCCGGGACATGCGTAACCCCGGGGGTGCCGCGCGCGTTGTTGCGGGTGTCGGCCGTGGCGGGGAAGACCCCCGAGCCCCCACCACGGCCGCAGGCTTCCGGGCCCCGGATCCCTCCGGGGCCCTCCCCTTGTGCCGTCCGTCAGGCGAGGCCGGCGTGCTCCAGGGCCCGGGTGCCGGCGCGGAGGGCGGTGAGCCGCTCCTCCAGGGTGAATCCGGCCGGGGCGAGGGTCAGGGTGGTGACGCCGGCCTCGGCGTAGGCCCGCATGCCGTCCGCGATGCGCTCGACGGAGCCGAGCAGGGTGGTGGAGTCGATGAGGGAGTGCGGGACGGCGGCGGCCGCTCCCGCCTTGTCGCCGGCCAGGTACTTGTCCTGGATCTCCGCGGCCTCCTTCTCGTATCCCATGCGCTGCGCGAGCTGGTTGTAGAAGTTCTGCTTCCGGCTGCCCATGCCGCCCACGTAGAGGGCGGTGTAGGGGCGGAACATGTCGGCGAGGCCGGGTACGTCGTCGCCGACGGCGAGCGGGACGGTCGGGCAGACGTCGAAGCCGTCCATGCCGAGGCCGGCCTTCTCGCGGCCGGCCCGGATGTGGCGCAGCGCGGTGGCCTCCAGGTGTTCGGCCGCGGGGAAGATCAGCAGGGCGCCGTCGGCGATCTCGCCGGTCTGCTCCAGGTTCTTCGGGCCGATGGCGGCGATGTAGAGGGGGATGCGCTCGCGCTCGGGGTGCACGGTGAGCTTGATCGGCTTGCCGGGGCCGCCCGGCAGGGGCAGGGTCCAGTGCTCGCCCTCGTAGGAGAGGCGCTCGCGGGTCATGGCCTTGCGGACGATCTCGACGTACTCGCGGGTGCGGGCGAGCGGCTTGTCGAACTTCACGCCGTACCAGCCCTCGGAGACCTGCGGGCCGGAGACGCCGAGGCCGAGGCGGAAGCGGCCCTTGGTGAGGGAGTCGAGGGTGGCGGCGGTCATCGCGGTCATCGCGGGCTGGCGGGCCGGGATCTGCATGATCGCGGAGCCGACGTCGATGCGCTCGGTCTGGGCGGCGACCCAGGACAGGACGGTGGGGGCGTCGGAGCCGTACGCCTCGGCGGCCCAGCAGACGTCGTAGCCGAGGCGGTCCGCCTCCTGGGCCACCGCGAGGTTGTCCGCGTCCATGCCGGCGCCCCAGTAGCCGAGATTGATGCCGAGCCGCATGTGTCGTCCCCTTACCGGTGTACCGATCAGTAACGTTGGTCTGGGCGGACTGTAGCGCGCCAGGGTCCGCCGCGTCAGTGCCCCAGTAGTCTCAGCGCTCATGGAGCAGAGGCATCTCGGCCGCACCGGCCTGCGCGTGTCCCGGATCGGCCTCGGCACCCTGACGTGGGGCCGTTCCGAGGACGGGCCGGACGAGGCGGGCGCCGCGGAGCAGTTGAAGGCGTTCTGGGAGGCGGGCGGCACGCTCGTCGACACCGCCGACGTGTACGGCGGCGGCGAGGCCGAGTACCTGCTGGGCCGGCTGGTGGGCTCGGTCGTGCCGCGCCGGGACCTCGTCATCGCGACGAAGGCGGGCAGCGTGCCCGACCCCGACCGGCGCTTCGACGGCTCGCGCGGGCACCTGCTGGCCGCGCTGGACGACTCCCTGGAACGCCTCGGCACGGACCATGTCGACCTGTGGCAGGTCCACGCCTTCGACCCGGCGACGCCGCTGGAGGAGACGCTGCAGGCCCTGGACCAGGCCGTGGGCAGCGGGCGCGCCCGGTACGCCGGGGTGTCGAACTTCAGCGGCTGGCAGCTGGCCAAGGCGGCCACCTGGCAGCTGGCGGCGCCGGGCGGGCGGACCCGGCTGGCGAGCACGCAGATGGAGTACTCGCTGCTCCAGCGGGGCGTGGAGCGGGAGGTGCTGCCCGCGGCCCGCGACCTGGGTGTCGGGCTGCTGCCGTCCTCGCCGCTGGGTCGGGGGGTCCTGACGGGCAAGTACCGGACGGGCACCCCGGCCGACTCGCGGGGCGCGTCCCCGGCCATGGCGGGCTTCGTCGAGCCGTACCTCGACGAGGGGGCGGCCGGCATCGTGGACGCCGTGGCGACGGCCGCGCACGGTCTGGCGGTGACGCCGCTGCAGGTCGCGCTGGCGTGGGTGCGGGACCGGCCGGGGGTGGTCGCGCCGGTCGTCGGCGCGCGGACGTCCGCGCAGCTCGCGGAGGCCCTGTCGGTGGAGGAGCTTACGCTTCCGGAGGAGATCTGCCGGGCGCTGGACGACGTGTCGGCGCCGGTGCACCGCTACCCCGACCAGGACTGGAGCACGCTGTGAGCACGGACCGCGACACCGAGGCCGCTGCCGCGGAAACCCCGACGCCGCCCGCCGGCCAGGAGCCGCCCGGCACCCCGCCGCCCGCCGCACCGGCCGAAGCCGCGGCCGGCGAGGGCGGCGGGCGCCCGCCGGCGGAGGAGGACGGGGCGGCGGAAGACCCCGCAGGCCCGGGGCCCGGTGCGGCCGGCGGCAGCGCCGCGGAGCCGGTGGCTCAGGCCGGGGGCGGGGCCGGAGAGGACTCCGCGGGCGGCGGCCGGGAGTCCGGGGACCCGCAGGCCGCGGCCGACGGCGACGCTCCGGAGGCCGAGGCTCCGGCGGCCTCGGCTCCGGACGGGGCGGCCGCCGGGGCCGCCGGCGGGGACGGGGCGGCGCAGCCCAGCGAGGCCGAGGCCGAGCTCGCGGCGCAGCGGTACGAGCGGGAGCGGATCGCGCGCCGCAAGGCGGAACGCCAGGCCCCGGTGGAGGCGGGCGGCAAGCTGAGCGGCAGGGCCGCCGATCTGCTGGCTGCCGTACGGGCCGTGGAGAGCGGGAAGCCCGCGCCGGCGTACTTCGACGACGCCCCGGCCGTCCCGCGCCGGACCGCACCGCAGGCCCCTGCCGCCCGCGCCCCCGAGCCGGCCCCGCGGCCGCGCCCGGAGGCCGCGGCGCCCGCCGCGCCGCCCGCGGAGCGCGTCGAGGCCGTCCGGGCGGTGCTCGCGCGCGGCGGCGCCCCGGCGGAGCTGGCCGCTCCGGCGGCGGCCGCGCTCGGCGAGGATGCGGCCGAGCAGCTCGCCGAGGACCCGTGGCGGCTCCTCGCCGTCGCGGGCGTCCGACCGAGCCAGGCGGACGGGTTCGCGCGCGCCCTGCTCGGCCCCGGCGCCGGTCCGGCCGACGAGCGCCGCGCCGCAGCGCTCGTCGGCTGGCTGCTGGAGCAGGCCGCGCTCAAGGGGCACACCGCCCTGGAGGCCGCCGCCCTGGAGGCCGCCCTGGCCGGCTACGGGGTCCCCGCCCCGGCCGAGGCGCTCGGCCAGGCCATCGCCGAGGGCCTGGTCCTCGTGTTCCACGAGCCGGTGGCCGAGTCGGCCGCCCGCGCCGCGCAGCCCGCGGACCCCGAGGCAGACGCCGACGCCGGGCAGCCCGTACGCGTCCTCGTCGGCCTGGAGGGCCACGCGCTGGCCGAGGAGAGCCTGGCCGACGGCCTGGCCCGGCTGACCGGCACCTTCACCGGCGAGGGCGCCGCCGCCTGGGACCCGTCCGCGGCCGGCGCCGGCGCCGAGCTGGTCCGCGCCGCCGCGGCGCACGGCCTCGTCGTGCACACCGGCGGCGAGGCCGCCCGCGCCGAGCCGCTGGCCCTGGCGGCGGCAGCCCGGGAGCACGGCCTGCGCACCTGCCTCGCCGCGCACGCCCCCGCGCCGGGGGCCGTCACCGTGGCCGGGCTGCTCGCCGGGGCGGAGGGACCCGAGCGGGACGCGGACGGCCGGTTCGCACTGGACCTGCTGGTCGTGCTGGACGCGCCGCAGCTCGACGTGGAGACCGCGGCAGCCCTGGTGGAGTCGGTTCCGGACGGCGCGCGCCTGGTGCTGTCCGGGGACCCCGCGGTCCTGGGCTCGGCGGGCCCCGGCCGGGTGTTCGCGGACGTCCTCGCGGCCCGTGTCTACCCGCAGGTCGCCTCCCGTGTCCCGGACCCGGGCCCGATCGGCGAGCTGGTCTCGGGCATCGGGATCGGCGAGCTGAACCAGGTGGACGCCCCCGGCCGGGAGGTCGTGATCGTTCCCGTCCGCGATGCCGGCGAGGCGGTGCACCGCACGGTGCAGCTGGTCGCCGAATCCGTGCCGCGGGCCTTCGGCATCGGGGCGGACGGGGTGCAGGTCATCACCCCGGGCCACGGCGGCTCGGCGGGCACGCGCGCGCTGAACGCGGCCCTGAAGGAGCGGCTGAACCCGGGCCCGGGCCGCTTCGGCGGCTTCGACCCCGGCGACCGCGTCGTCCACGTGCCGTCGCCCGGGCGGGCCGTCCCTGCGCGGGTGGTGTCGGCGGACGCCGCGGGACTGCACCTGGACGCCGCGGGCGCGCGGGTCGTCGTACCGAAGGAGCTGGTGGAGTCGCGGGTGCGGCACGGCTGGGCGGTCACGGCGCACCAGGCCGTCGGCGCGCGCTGGCCGGCGGTGGTCGTCGTCCTGCCGGGGGACGCGGTGCCCGCCCTGTCGCGGGACTGGGTGTACACGGCGTTCGGGCGGGCCGAGCGGCACCTGTCGGTGGTGCACGGCGTCGACCAGGCGCTGCCGCGCGCGGTCGCAGAGGTGCTGCCGAAGCCGCGGACGACGCGGCTGGCGGGCCTGCTGCGGGGCCTCGCGGCCGCGGCGCAGGAACAGCCGCAGTAGCGGCGCGGCCAGGCGGCCGGCCTCCCGTCCCGTTGCGGGCGGGGGCCGGCCGCGGCTGCGGCACGGGGCCGGGTCAGGCGGGCGTCAGGCCGGGCTCCGCGGCCTCGTCGTCCTCCTCGTCGTCGTCGAAGACGGAGCTGACGTCGAACCGGTGCAGGACGTCCTGCGGGTCCGTGCTGCCGAACGGCGCGGCGAGCCACTCCCCCGGCTCCGGGATCTCGTGGGACGCGGCGATCCACAGTGTCGAGTCGCCCTCCTCCAGGCCGAAGTCCTTGGCCCGGGCGGCGATTTCGTCGGGCTCGTACTCCCCGAAGAGGACGCCCAGCGCTCCGGCCGTGCCCCCGTCGTGGACGAGTTCGGCGTCGCGGTCGTGCGCGGCGACCCGGTCCGCCTGGGCGACGAGCCGCCCCGGGTGCACGACGGCGTAGTCGCGGCGGATGAGCACGCTGAAGGCGGCGGGCTCGGCGGGTCCGGCGTACGGGGCTCCGTCCTCGGGGGTGGGGATCTCGAACGGGGTGACCTCGTCGTAGCGGTCGTAGAGGAGTTCGTCGTACTCCTCGGCTGCGGCGGCGAGTTCGTTGAAAGCGGCGTAGACGGCCGGGTCCTCGTCCCCGACCCTGCTCTCGACAGCGGCGAGGTGGCGGTCGATGGCGGCCTTGACGGCCTCGGCGGCGGCGCGAACCTCGGCAACAGTGGGCAGAGCGGCATCAGACATAGGGCAGACGCTATCCGTAGCGGGGCGGTGCCCGCACAATAGATGCGATGCCGGAATACGAATTCGTCGACGTGTACGTGCCTCGCGGGGTCCCCCGCAAAGAGGCGACCCGACTGCTGACCGACCACGCCGAGTACGGGAACTGGGAGCTCGACCGGCTGAGCCTGCACCGGGACGGAAGCCGCAGGGTGCGGCTGCGCCGCAGGATCATCCGTCAGGTCCGGGCGACCTGGTGACGGGCTGACCTGGCGGCATGGCGCGGGCCCCGCTCCCCGGGAGGGGGCGGGGCCCGCGCTGTGACGGCGCCGCGTCAGGCCGCGGCGCGGGCCCGCCGGTAGAGCACGGCTCCGGCCAGGAGCGTGCCGGCGGCCAGCGGCAGTGCGACGCCGAGGACGTCGCCGGCGCCGGTCGCGGCAAGCCCGGCCTGCCGGGGCGGCGCGATCCCGGCCCCGGGCCCGCCGGGCCCGCCCCCGGGCGTCACCGAACCGCCGTCGGGGCTGCCCGGGGTGCCGGGCTGGTTCGGAGTGCCGGGCTGGCCCGGGGTGCCGGGGTTACCCGGGGTGCCGGGGTTACCCGGCTGCCCAGGATTACCGGGGTTCTCGGGGTTCTCGGGGTTGCCGGGGTTGCCGGGGTTGCCGGGCTGCCCGGGGTTCCCGGGCTGGCCCGGCCCCTCCTCCTCGTCACACGGTTCGTCCGGGACCTGCGGACCGCCCGGATTGCCCGGCTGACCGGGGTTCCCCGGCTGGCCCGGGTTACCGGGATCGCCCGGCTGGCCCGGGGTGCCGGGGTTCCCCGGCTGGCCCGGACTGCCCGGCCGGCCGCCGCCGTTGGTGCAGCCGTTGCCGAACGCCGGGTTCAGCAGCCCGATGACGTCGATCGTGTTGCCGCAGACGTTCACCGGCGCGTCCACCGGGGCCTGCACGTTGTTGCCGGACAGCACGCCCGGCGAGCCGGCGGCCTGCCCCGACGCCGCGGCTCCGGTGCCGCCGGCCGCCTGCGCGTACCCCCCGCCCAGGGCGAGGACGCCCCCGGCCGCGGCCATCGTGATCAGGGTCTTCCTCGCCGCCGCTGCCTGTCGTCGCATCTCTTCCATCCCCCTGCCGTATACAAGAACACCGGGCCCGAAAGCCCGGCGGCCCCGGAGCGCTGGATTGCGCTCCGGGGCCCCAAGACCTCAGGTGCGTCAGGCGTTGACGCAGGTGTTGCCGAAGGCCGGGTTCAGCAGGCCGACGACGTTGATGGTGTTGCCGCAGACGTTCACCGGGATGTGGACCGGGACCTGGACGACGTTGCCGGACAGGACGCCGGGGGAGCCGATGGCCGCACCCTGCGCACCCGCGTCGGCAGCCGCCACGCCCGCACCCGCCAGAACCAGACCACCGGTGGCAGCGGCAGCGGCCACAACCTTCTTCAGCATTGTTCCTCCTAGTAGGCAATGCGGTCCCAGCCGCGGACCGCACCACCTGTAACGAGGAGGGATCACCGGGGCTACGAGCGTATGAGCGCATTCACTCTTCCCGGTGGTCTGTGCACACCTTCGCGATTCTCAGCAGTTGTCAATGAATCGGTCGAGGACCCGCACGCCGAACTTCAGCCCGTCGACCGGCACCCGCTCGTCCACGCCGTGGAACATGCCGGCGAAGTCCAGCTCGGGCGGCAGCTGGAGCGGCGCGAAGCCGAAGCAGCGGATGCCGAGGTCGTCGAAGGACTTGGCGTCCGTACCGCCGGAGAGCATGTACGGGACGGCGCGCGCGATCGGGTCCTCCGCCTTGAGTGCGCCCTGCATGGCATCCACGAGCCGGCCGTCGAAGTCGGTCTCCAGGGCCCGGTCCCCGTGGACGTCCTCCCGCTTCACACGAGGCCCGAGGATGCGGTCGAGGTCGGCGAAGAACTCGTCCTCGTAGCCGGGCAGGAAGCGGCCGTCGACGTGCGCGGTGGCCTGGCCGGGGATGACGTTGACCTTGTAGCCGGCGCCGAGCATCGTCGGGGCGGCCGAGTTGCGCAGCGTCGCGCCGACCATTTTCGCGATGCCGCCCAGCTTGGCGAGGGTGGCGTCCATGTCGTCCGGGTCGAGGGGGGTGCCCAGCGCGTCGGACAGCTCGTCCAGGAAGGACCGCACCGTCTTGGTGACGCGGACCGGCCACTGGTGCCGGCCGAGCCGCCCCACGGCCTCGCACAGCTCCGTGATCGCGTTGTCGGTGTTCGTCATGGAGCCGTGGCCCGCAGTGCCCTCCACGGTCAGGCGCATCCAGTGCATGCCCTTCTGGGCCGTCTCGACGAGGTAGAGGCGCAGGTTCTCGTTGACGGTGAAGGAGAAGCCGCCGACCTCGCCGATCGCCTCGGTGACGCCCTCGAAGAGCCCGGGGTGGTGGTCGACCAGGTGGCGGGCGCCGTACACGCCGCCCGCCTCCTCGTCGGCGAGGAACGCGAGGACGATGTCGCGCGGCGGCTTGCGGCCGCTGCGCAGGCGGTCGCGGACGACGGCCAGCGTCATCGCGTCCATGTCCTTCATGTCGACGGCGCCGCGGCCCCAGACGCAGCCGTCGGCGATCTCCCCGGAGAACGGGTCGTACGTCCAGTCGGCGGCGTTGGCCGGGACGACGTCGGTGTGCCCGTGGATCAGCAGGGCGGGCCGCGAGGGGTCCTCCCCCTCGATGCGGGCCACGGTCGAGGCCCGGCCCTTGTGGGACTCGAAGATCTGCGGCTCCAGGCCGACCTCCGCGAGCTTCTCGGCGACCCACTCGGCGGCCTTGCGCTCACCGGGGCCCGAGTGGTCCCCGTAGTTGCTCGTGTCGATCCGGATGAGGTCCCGGCAGAGGTCGACGACCTCGTCCTCTCCGGAGACGGTCCTGCCCGCGCTCGACTCGCTCACGCTGCTTCCTCCCACTGATCAGTACCGACGGCTGCGCCTCCCCATCCTCCCGCGCCGGCCCGCCGCACCCAAGGGCGATCCCCGGCCGCAGGGGGTGTGATCGGGCCCCCTGAATGTTTGGTAATGTTTTCCACGTCGGAACGGCCGAGCGGCCGGGAAGACAGACACCTTGTCCGGGTGGCGGAATGGCAGACGCGCTAGCTTGAGGTGCTAGTGCCCTTTATCGGGCGTGGGGGTTCAAGTCCCCCCTCGGACACCACGGGAAGACCCCCGCTTCGGCGGGGGTCTTCTTTCTGTTGTTCCGGGGTCGGCGGACGGGGAGAGCCCGCGTGCGGCAGGCGGGGACGCCGGCCTGCAACGCGGAAGGACCCCGCCGTCGGGCGGGGTCCTTCGGAGGCGGGGGTGTCAGCGGCCGGCGGCGATCTTCGCCACGCGGCGGCGGACCAGGAACCAGCCGACGACCAGCATCGCGCCGATCACGGGGACGCACATGACCGTGGTGCGGCCCACGCCGCCGTCGCACCACATCAGCACGAGCACGGTGAACAGGAACACCAGGGTGATGATCTGGGTGTACGGGGACCAGGGCAGGCGGTAGGCGGGCCGCTCGACCAGGCCCTGCCGGGAGCGCTGCCAGAACAGCAGCGAGCAGAGCATGACCATGCCCCAGGTGCCGAGGATGCCGAGCGAGGCGAAGTTCAGGACGAGCTCGAAGGCGTCCTTCGGCATCAGGTAGTTCAGGCCGACGCCGGCGAGGCCGAAGGCCGCGGTGAACAGGACGCCGCCGTAGGGGACCTTGCCCTTGTTCATGCGGCCGGTGAACTTCGGGGCGGAGCCGGACATGGCCATCGAGCGCAGGATGCGGCCGGTGGAGTACAGGCCGGAGTTCAGGCTCGACAGGGCGGCGGTCAGCACGACGAGGTTCATGATGCCGGCGGTGCCGGGGATGCCGAGCTTGTCGAAGACCGTGACGAAGGGGCTCTGGTCGGCGGAATACGCGGTGTACGGCAGGAGCATCGCCAGCAGGACGACCGAGCCGACGTAGAACAGGCCGACGCGCCACATGATCGAGTTGATCGCCTTCGGCATGATCTTCTCGGGGTTCTCGGTCTCGCCGGCGGCGACGCCGCACAGCTCGACGGAGGCGTACGCGAAGACGACGCCCTGGACCACCAGGAGCATCGGCAGGACGCCGGACGGGAAGAGGCCGCCGTTGTCGGTGATCGTCGACAGGCCCGGGGTGTGGCCGCCGATGTCGTGGCTCGTGGCGACCAGGTAGATCGCGACGATCAGGAAGATCACCAGGGCTGCGACCTTGACCAGCGAGAACCAGAACTCCATCTCGCCGAAGTACTTCACCGAGATCAGGTTCGCGGTCAGGACGACGGCGAGCGCGATGAGGGCGAGCACCCACTGGGGGACGGAGGTGAACATCGACCAGAAGTGCGCGTAGGTCGCGGCGGCCGTGATGTCCGCCACGGTGGTGGTCGACCAGTTCAGGAAGTACAGCCAGCCGGCCGTGTAGGCGCCCTTCTCCCCCATGAACTCGCGCGCGTACGAGACGAACGCGCCGGAGGACGGGCGGTACAGGACGAGCTCGCCAAGCGCGCGGACGACGAAGAACGCGAAGATGCCGCACACGGCGTAGGCGATGGCCAGGGACGGTCCCGCACCGGCGAGCCTGCCGCCCGCGCCGAGGAACAGGCCGGTGCCTATCGCCCCGCCGATGGCGATCATGTTGATGTGGCGGGACTTGAGGTCCTTGCTGTAACCCTCGTCACCTGCGTCGACGTGACTGGAGGACGCCGTGGCCGGGGCCTCGGTCAAGGTGCGGTCACTCATATGGGACTTCGCCTTCGTGGGTGGGACAGGCATGGCGGACCGCCCCACAAGGGACTCGGGTGGTGTCACCTGTGCGGGGGTCCGGGAGTTTTTGTCGCCATAGGAGACCATGAGCGTCGGCCGTGGCCAAAACCAGGCCCCGCAGACGAAGGCCCCCGACGACCTTGGAAACGGTCGTCGGGGGCCTCGTGCAGGGCTGAAAGCGAGGGCGCCAGGCCCTGCGGAGCGGGATCAGGTGCGGGGCGCCGTCCCGGCCGCCTGGTCGAGGCGGAAGGCCTCGTTGCCGAGGCCGATCCGGGCGTGCACCTCGGGGCGGCGTACGCGCAGCACGGCGCCGTACGCGAGGCCGCCGACGGCCGCGAGGCCGATGACCGCGGGCAGCAGCCAGCCGAGGACCGAGCCCTCCCCGGCGCCGACGAGGACGCCGAAGTCCTTCACCGTGTACACGGCGATGCCGAGCAGGGCGGTGCCGGCGAGCCCGGCGGCGACGAGCCGCCACAGCTGGGCGCCCGCGGTGCCCCGGCGGACGAAGAAGGCGATCACGGCGAACGAGGCGGCCGACATGAGGAGCGTCACACCGAGGGCGCCGACGCTGCCCATCCACGTGAACAGGTGCAGCACCGGCGCGGTGGGGTCGCCGACCGGGTTGTCGTCGGTGACGGCGAAGGCGAGGACGACGAGGGCGGCCACGACGGTCTGCATCAGCGAGCCGGTGGCGGGCGCCCCGGTGCCGGGGTTGGTCCGGCCGAAGGCGGCCGGGAGCAGTCCCTCGCGGCCCATGGCGAAGGCGTAGCGGGCGACCACGTTGTGGAAGCTGATCATGGCCGCGAAGATGCCGCTCACGAACAGGACGTGCAGGACGTCGGTGAAGGTGCCGCCGAGGCGGGCCTCGGTGAGCTGGAAGAGCAGGCCGGGACCGGCCTCCGCGGAGGCCTTGACGACCTCGGAGGGGCCGGTGGCGACGGTGAGGGCCCAGGAGCTCACCGCGAAGAAGAGGGCGACGAAGCCGACGGCGAGGAACATGACGCGGGAGACGACGATGTGCGGCCGGCTGGTCTCCTCGGCGTAGACCGGGGACTGCTCGAAGCCGACGAACGCGGCGATGCAGAAGCACAGGGCGGTGCCGAGGCCCGCCCCGCCGAGGGCGGCCGGGTCGAAGGCGTGCAGCGAGACGCCCTCGGGGCCGGGCTCGGCGAGGGCGGCGACGTCGAAGATGACGACGAGGACGCACTCGATCAGAAGCAGGGCGCCGAGGACGCGGGCGTTCAGGTCGATCTTCAGCCAGCCGAGCCCGCCGGTCACGGCGACGGCGGCCAGGGCGGGGATCCACCAGGCGAGCTCGGTGTCCAGATAGGTGGCGAAGAGGCCGGAGACCTCGAAGCCGAGGATGCCGTAGACGCCGACCTGCATCGCGCTGTACGCGACGAGGGCGACGAGCGAGGCGCCGGTGCCTGCGGTGGGGCCGAGGCCGCGGGCTATGTACGCGTAGAAGGCGCCGGCGTTGTGGACGTGCCGGCTCATCTCCGCGTAGCCGACGCTGAAGAGGGCGAGCACGAGGCCGAGGATCACGAAGAGCAGCGGCTGTCCGACGATGCCCATCACGCCGAACGTGGTGGGCATCACGCCGGCGACGACCATGAGCGGGGCGCTCGCGGCCAGTACGGAGAGCAGCAGGCCGGCGGTGCCGAGGCGGCCGGCGCGCAGGGCGCGGTCCTGGCCCTTGTAGGTCCGGATCTCGGGCGGGGTGCCGAGCGCGGTGGATCTGCCCGTCGCCATGCGGGTGTCCTTTCGGGGGGAAGGTCGAGCAGGGGGGGTCGAGCGGGGCCGTGCAGGGTGGTGCGGTGCGCGGGGGTGGTGGTGCGGCGCGCCCGGCGGGGGTGGTCAGGCGGTGCCGAGCGCGGCGCTGCGCGCCGCGAGGAAGGCTTTCTGCGGGTCGAGGTCCGGGTAGGACCAGGGGGCCGGGGTGGCGTGGCTGCCGATGCGGTGGAAGAGGGCGGCGGCCTCGGCGGGCCGGCCCTCGCACAGCTTGGCGTGGGCGAGGAAGTTCAGGTCGACGCGGTTGCGGGGGTGGTCCTCCCGCTCCCATTCCAGCCACCAGTCGAACGCGGAGCGCAGCACCTGGCGGGCCCGGCGGTTCGACCAGTGCGCGGCGGCGCTGTCGGGGCCGGCGCCGTGGACGGCAGCCAGGACCCGGTAGCGCTCGGCGTGCGCGATGACCGGGAGGACGGCCAGCGGGGAGTCGGCCGGGGACTCCTCGGCGGCCCAGGCCGCGAAGTCGTACACCTCGTGGAGGGGGTCCTGTCCGGCGGCCGGTGCGTGCTCGGCGAGGCGGGCGACCATGAGGTGGTGGGCGTGGTGGTGCTCCCGGTGGCGGGCGCGCACCTGGTCGAAGTGGCGGCTGAACTCCTCCTGGGAGCCGTAGGCGCGGGAGAGCATGAGCAGCCCGAGCCAGGGCGTCGGGTCGGCCGGCAGGAGTGCGGCGGCGCGGTGGCAGGCCTCCTCGGCGGCCTCCGGGGTGCCCTTGCGGCGGAGGGCGGCGAAGACGGAGGCGCAGGCGAGGAGGGTGGCGGCGTCGGCGCTCTCGGGTTCGGCGAGCAGCCATTCGCGGGCCCAGGCCAGGGCGGCGGGGGTCTCGGCGAGGACGACGACGCGGTGGCCGCGGCGGTCCCAGTCGTCGCCGGTGCCGGCCAGGAGGGCGCGTGCCTTGGCCCACCTGCCCTGGGTGAACCGGGCGCGCACGTCGACCAGTTCGGTGTCGCAGAGGGCCGGGTCGAAGAGCTGGGCGTCCCGCTTGCGGGTGCGGCCGAGGGGCGGCGGAGGCGGGGACATCCGCGGATTTCCCTCCAGGACACGGGCGCGGTGACGGGCTGACGGACGGTGGACGTGACGGGAACGGCTGGAATGATCACGCACAGCAAACCGGTAGGCACAGCTCCGAGTCAAGGTCCGGTCCGCCGGGTGGCGTGTTTCAACTGGTGCGGTGCGGCCGATAGTTGGGGGCGGACCGGCGCGGTCCGGCGCGGTCCGGCCGGGCGGCGGGCGGGCCGTAGGGTGGGCCCATGGAGACGCATGAGGGGCTGCCCCCGTACCTGCTCGGGTTCCCCGGGCCGCTGCGCGACGCGCTGGTGGCGGCCGTGCTGAGCGGGGCGAAGACCACGACGACGGGGCTGCTGGCCGCGTACGAGGCGGAGGGCGAGCCCCTTCCCGCGGCGGGCGACCGGGCGGTCCTCGTCGACTCCGGGGAGCGCCCGGTGGCCGTGGTGGAGGTGGCGGAGGTGCGGGTGCTGCGGCTCGCCGACGTGGACCTGCGGCACGCCGTGGACGAGGGCGAGGGGTACGGGTCAGTGGCCGAATGGCGTGCGTCCCACGAGCGGTTCTGGCACGGCGAGGAGATCCGTACGGTGCTGGGCGACCCGGACCACACGGTCGGCGACGACACCCTCGTCGTCGCCGAGCGGTTCCGGGTGGTCTCCCGCCTGTCCTGAGCCCCGCCGCGGCGGCCGGCCCGGCAGCCCGGGGGGTCAGCCCACGGCGGCGGCCGCCGCCCGGCCGGCGGCGCGGCCCGAGAAGAGGCAGCCGCCGAGGAAGGTGCCCTCCAGGGCGCGGTAGCCGTGGACGCCGCCGCCGCCGAACCCGGCCGCCTCCCCGGCCGCGTACAGGCCGGGCAGCGGCTCGCCGGAGTCGGTGAGGACGCGCGAGGACAGGTCGGTCTCCAGGCCGCCGAGGGACTTGCGGGTCAGGATGGACAGGCGTACGGCGATCAGCGGGCCTGCGGCGGGGTCGAGGATGCGGTGCGGGGCTGCGGTGCGGACCAGCCGGTCGCCGAGGTACCTGCGGGCGCCGTGGACGGCGGTGACCTGGAGGTCTTTGGTGAAGGGGTTGGCGATCTCCCGGTCGCGGGCGGTGACCTCGCGGCGGACGGTGTCCTCGTCGAGCAGGCCGAGGCCGGTGACGGCGTTCATGCCGCGCACGAGGGCGGGCAGGCTGCGCTCGACGACGAAGTCCGCTCCGCGGTCCATGAAGGCCTGGACCGGCCCCGGTACGGCCTGCCGGGCCCGGTCGACGACACCGCGCACGGACCTGCCGGTCAGGTCGGGGTTCTGCTCGGAGCCGGAGAGCCCGAACTCCTTGCCGATGATGCGGCGGTTGAGGACGAACCAGGTGTGGTCGTGGCCGGTCCGCATGATGTGGTCGAGGGTGCCGAGGGTGTCGAAGCCGGGGAAGAGCGGTACGGGCAGCCGCCGGCCGGTGGCGTCCAGCCAGAGCGAGGAGGGGCCGGGGAGGATGCGGATGCCGTGGCGGGCCCAGATCGGGTCCCAGTTGGCGATGCCCTCGGTGTAGTGCCACATGCGGTCCTTGTTGACGTGGCGGGCGCCGGCGTCCTCGGCGACGCCCAGCATCAGGCCGTCCACATGGGCGGGGACGCCGCAGAGCATGCGCTCCGGCGGGGTGCCGAGCCGGTCCGGCCACTGCTTGCGGACGAGGTCGTGGTTGCCGCCTATCCCGCCGCTGGCCACGATCACCGCCTGGGCGCGCAGCGAGAAAGCGCCGACCGGCTCGCGGCTGCTGGCGCAGCCCCGTGCGGCGGAGGACGGCTCCAGGATCTCGCCGGTGACGGTGTCGAGCGCGCCGGCGGTGCGGGAGAGCCCGGTGACGCGGTGGCGGAACAGCATCCGGACCCGGCCGCGGGCGGCGCCCTCGCGGACGCGGCGCTCGAAGGGCTCGACGAGGCCGGGGCCGGTGCCCCAGGTGATGTGGAAGCGGGGGACGGAGTTGCCGTGGCCGAGGGCGCCGTAGCCGCCCCGTTCGGCCCAGCCGACGACGGGGAAGAAGCGGACGCCGAGGCGGTGCAGCCAGGGCCGCTTCTCCCCGGCCGCGAAGTCGACGTACGCCTCGGCCCAGCGGCGCGGCCAGGCGTCCTCCTCGCGGTCGAATCCGGCGGTGCCGAGCCAGTCCTGGAGGGCGAGTTCGCGGCTGTCCTTGATGCGCATCCGGCGCTGTTCGGGGGAGTCGACGAGGAACAGGCCGCCGAAGGACCAGTGGGCCTGGCCGCCGGCCGACTGCGCGGGCTCCTGGTCGAGCAGGATCACGCTGCGGCCCGCGTCGGCGAGTTCGGCGGTGGCCGCGAGGCCCGCGAGGCCCGCCCCGATCACGATCACGTCTGCGTCGTACGCCATGCGAAGTCGCCCTCCGGTCGCCGGTGGGGCCGATCCTTTGCCACGGGGCGGCAAGCCGTCAATGGCGATGCTTGGATGGGCCGCATGGGTGCTGCAGACGAGGTGCTGGACGTGGTGGACCGCGACGACCGGGTGACGGGCCGGGCGCCGCGCGGCGAGGTGTACGCGCGGGGCCTGCTCCACCGGTGCGTGTTCGTGCTGGCCAGGGACGACCGGGGGCGGGTCTTCGTGCACCGGCGGACGGCGTCGAAGCTGGTCTTCCCCTCCCGCTACGACATGTTCGTGGGCGGGGTGCTCGGGGCGGGCGAGGACTACGCCTCGGCCGCGCTGCGGGAGGCGGAGGAGGAGCTCGGGGTGTCCGGGCTGGCCCGGCCGGAGCCGCTGTTCAAGTTCCTGTACGAGGGGCCGGGCGGGGGCTGGTGGTCGTACGTGCACGAGGTGCGCTGCGGCGGGCTGGAGGTGCGGCCGCAGGAGTCGGAGGTGGCCTGGCATGCCTGGCTGCCGGAGGACGAGCTGGAGGGCCGGATCGCGGACGGCTCCTGGCCGTGGGTGCCGGACGGGCTGGAGGCGTACCGGCGGCTGCGCGCCTTCCGGGAGGGCGGGGAGCGGGGCTGACGGGCGGGGCGGGGCGGGGAGTGGGGCGGGCCGGGGGCCTGCGGCGGGCGGGGCCCGCGGCGCGCGGCGGTCCGGGGGCGGGACGTAGATTTGGCCGGGTGATCGATTTCGGGAGGGCGGCCCGCCTGTGGTGGGCGCCGCAGCGGGTGCGCGAGGAGGGCGAGCAGCCCGACTACCGGTTTTCCCTGGCCAACGAGCGGACGTTCCTGGCCTGGGTCCGGACCGCGCTCGCGCTGATCGGCGGCGGCTTCGCCGTGGACCAGTTCCTGCCGGACCTGCGCTGGGGCGTGCGCGTCGGCATGGCGCTCGCCCTGCTGGCCGTGGGCGCGGCGTGCGCGCTGCGGGCTGTCAACCACTGGCTGCGGTGCGAGGCGGCGATGCGGCGCGGCGAGGACCTGCCGGTGTCCCGGTTCCCCGTGCTGCTGGGGGTGGGCGTCGGGCTGGTCGCGGCGGTGATGGTCGTGGTGGTGCTGTTCGGCTGGACGGACGGCGGGGCGTGAGCCCCGTACGCCCCTCCCCCGCCGCGGAGCGCGATGCGGGGCTCCAGCCGGAGCGGACCCGGCTCGCGTGGCGGCGTACGACGCTGGCCTGCTCGGTGGCGGCGGTCCTCGGGGTGCGGCAGGCGCTGCGCGGGGGCGGGGCCGCGGGGGAGGCGGCCGAGGTGGTGCTGATCGTGCTGGTGTGGCTGGTGTTCCTGGTGGTGGCGCACCGGCGGATGCGGGAGCTGGCCGCGGCCCGGCCGCCGGGGCTGGCGCCGCGCGCGGCATCGGGGGTGGTGGCGTGCACGGTGGCGCTGGCTGCGCTGGCGGTGGCGGTCGTCCTCTGAGGCGCCGGGACCGTCCGGTCGGCGGATCACACCCACGCCGTCGCGGACATAACGGGCAATAGTTGACTTTCAGGGCTAGCCTCAGCGGCATGACCACCCTGCACCACGAGCACATCGAGCACGCCCACGCCCACGGGCCGGGCTGCGGGCACACCGCCGTCGAGCACGGCGACCACCTCGACTACGCGCACGACGGGCACCTGCACCGCGAGCACGCCGGCCACTGGGACGAGTGCGAGGCCCGCGGCCACACCCCGCACGACGGCCACGAGCACGCGCACGGCGCGGAGTGCGGGCACACCGCCGTCAGACACGGCGACCACCTGGACTACCTGCACGACGGCCACCGCCACGCCGCGCACGACGGCCACTACGACGACCACTGACGGACGAAACCCCCCGCACCGCTGCGCACCCCTCCCTCCCCCGGCCGCCGGGCGGCTGGCAGGATGCCGACTGCCCGTCACCGCGACCAGGGGAGAGCGCACATGACCGCCGAACCGCCCTACACCGTCCGCCTCGCGGACGGCGTGTACGCCTACGTACAGCCGGACGGCGGCTGGTGCCTGAACAACGCCGGCTTCGTCAGCGGCGGCGGCCGCACCCTGCTCGTCGACACCGCCGCCACCGAGCGGCGGGCGCTGGCCCTGCGGGACGCGGTCGCCGCCGCCGGGGTGCCGCTGCCGCGCACGGTGGTCAACACCCACCACCACGGCGACCACACCTACGGGAACGGCGTCTTCGCCCCGGAGGCCCTCGTCCTCGGCCACGACAGTGCGCGGACCGAGCAGCTCGCCGCCGGGCACCAGCTGGAGCTGATCTGGCCGGGGACCGACTTCGGCGCCGTGGAGATCACCCCGCCCGACCTCACCTACAGCGACCGGATGACCCTCCACCTGGGCGAAACGGAGGTCCGGGTCATCCACCCCGGAGTCGCGCACACCACCGGCGACTCGGTCGTCTGGCTGCCGCGGCAGGGCGTGGTCTTCACCGGCGACCTGGTCTTCGCCGGGGGCACCCCCTTCCTGGCGATGGGTTCGCTGGCCGGATCGCTGCGGGCGCTGGAGCTCCTGCGCTCCCTCGGCGCGCAGACCGTCGTACCGGGGCACGGGCCGCTGACCGACCCGTCGGCGTACGACGCGACCGAGCGCTACCTGCGGTATGTGGAGGAGCTGGCCCGGGAGGGCCTGGCAAGGGGGCTCACCCCGCTGGAGGCCGCCCGGGAGGCGGACCTGGGCGAGTTCGCCGCCTGGCGGGAGGGCGAGCGCCTGGTGGCCAACCTGCACCGGGCGTACGCGGAGCTGGCCGGCGAGCCGGAGGGGGCGCCGCTGGACATCGTGGCGGTACTGACGGACATGACGGTGATGAACGGCGGGACGCCGATTCTCTGCCACGCCTGATGCGGGCCGGGGGGGGGCGGCCCGGCGCCGCCCCCGAGTTCCGGGGGGTCCTGGGGGTCCTGGGGGTCCTGGGGGTCCTGCACACTGGACGGCATACCGACTGGTCGGCATGATGGCTTCCGGCGATCACGGCCGCCCCGCCGCCGGCGCGGGCCGCCGTCCTCATCCGTCCCTCTCCGCACGGAGGTGCGCACCATGAGCCCAGCACCCGCCGGAGCCGCCCCCCGCGGCCTCGACCCGGAGCGGCTGCGTGCCCGCCTGGACCGCGACCTGCCGGGGCTGCTCTGCGGTCCGCTGCGGGGCCGGCTGATCGAGGGCGGCCGGTCGAACCTCACGTACGAGGTCACCGACGGTGCCTCCCGCTGGGTGGTGCGCCGTCCGCCGCTGGGGCACGTCCTGGCCACGGCCCACGACATGCGGCGGGAGCACCGGGTCATCGCGGCCTTGCACGGCACGGCGGTCCCGGTGCCCGAGCCGCTCCTGCTGTGCGAGGACGAGTCGGTGCTGGGCGCCCCGTTCTACGTGATGGAGTTCGTCGAGGGCGTCCCGTACCGGAGCGCGGAGCGGCTCGCCGCGCTCGGCCCGGAGCGCACCCGCAGCCTCGTCCTCGGCCTGGTCGACACGCTCGTCGACCTGCACGCGGTGGATCCCGGGGCGGTGGGCCTGGAGGACTTCGGCCGGCCGGAGGGCTTCCTGGAGCGGCAGCTGCGCCGCTGGGGCAGGCAGCTGGAGGCCTCCCGGGGGCGCGAGCTGCCCGGGATCGACGAACTGCGCGGCGCGCTCGCCCGCACGCTGCCCGGCTCCCCCGCGGCGACGGTGGTGCACGGGGACTTCCGCCTGGACAACGTGCTGGTCGGGGAGGACGGCGGCGACGTCCGGGCGGTCCTGGACTGGGAGATGTCCACGCTCGGCGACCCCCTGACCGACCTCGGCCTGCTGGTGATGTACAGCACCGACCTCGGGCTGGGCGACTCCCCCGTCAGCACGACGAGTTCCGCGCCCGGGCACCCCTCGCCCGCGGAGCTGGTCGAGCGGTACGCGGCCCGCTCCGGCCGGGATGCCGGCGCGATCGGCTGGTACACGGCGTTCGCCTGGTTCAAACTCGCCGTGATCCTCGAAGGCATCCACCGCCGCTACACGCTGGGGCAGACGGTGGGCGGGGGCTTCGACCGCATCGGCGAGCTGGTGCCGGTGTTCGTCGAGCACGGTCTGACCACACTCGACGAGGAAGGCTGAGGCACTCCCGCATGGATTTCGCATTCGACGCCCGGACCGAGGAACTCCGGACGCGGCTCCTCGCGTTCATGGAAGAGCACGTGTACCCGGCGGAGCCCGTTGCCGCCGAGCAGCGCGCGCGGCTGGCCTCGCCCTGGGACACCCCGCCCGTCTTCGGCGAGCTGAAGGCCGAGGCGCGCCGCCGCGGGCTGTGGAACCTCTTCCTGCCCGACGGGAAGTACGGGGCAGGGCTGACCAACCTCCAGTACGCCCCGCTGGCGGAGATCACCGGGCGCAGCCCGCACCTGGCGCCCCTGGCGGTGAACTGCGCCGCCCCGGACACCGGGAACATGGAGCTGCTCGCGCAGTTCGGCAGCGAGGAGCAGCGCAGGCAGTGGCTGGAGCCGCTGCTGGCCGGGAAGATCCGGTCGGCGTTCGCCATGACGGAGCCGGAGGTCGCCTCGTCGGACGCCTCCAACATCGAGACCCGCATCGAGCGCTCGGCGGACGGCTCCGCGTACACGGTGACGGGTCGGAAATGGTACATCTCGGGCGCCATGAACCCGGACTGCAAGGTGTTCATCGTGATGGGCAAGACCGACCCGGACGGGCCCGACCCGCGCCGCCGGCAGTCGATGCTGCTCGTCCCCCGCGACACCCCGGGCGTCGAGGTGCGGCGCGCCATGACGGTGTACGGGTACGCGGACCACGACCACGGCGGGCACGCCGAGGTCGTCTTCGACGGGGCCCGCGTACCGGCCGCGAACCTGATCGGCGAGGAGGGGGCCGGCTTCGCCATCGCCCAGGCCCGGCTCGGGCCCGGCCGCATCCACCACTGCATGCGGCTGATCGGGATGGCGGAGCGGGCGATCGAGCTGATGTGCCGGCGCGCGGTGGGGCGTACGGCCTTCGGCGGGGAGCTGGCCTCGCAGGGTGTCGTGCGGGGCTGGATCGCGGACGCCCGGGTGGCGGTGGAGCAGCTGCGGCTGCTCGTCCTGAAGACGGCCTGGCTCATGGACACCGTGGGCAACCGCGGCGCGCACACCGAGATCCAGGCCATCAAGATCGCGACGCCGCGGGCGGTGGTGCGCATCCTGGACGACGCGGTGCAGTTGCACGGCGCGGGCGGCGTCAGCCAGGACTTCCCGCTGGCCGAGCTGTGGGCGGCGGCCCGGACGCTGCGGCTGGCGGACGGGCCGGACGAGGTCCACCAGCGGTCGCTGGCACTGCGCGAGCTGAAGCCGTACCGCTGACGGGACCCGTCAGGGGCGCAGGGCCCGCAGCAGCAGGTCGGCGAGGTGGTCGGCGACCTGCTGCGGGGTGAGCGGCCCGTCGGCCCGGTACCAGGTGGACAGGTGGTGGACTGAGCCGAAGTGGTAGTCCACCACCAGGTCGGCGGGGGTGGCGGTGGAGAACACCCCGCTGCGCTGCCCCTCCTCGACGAGCGCGCGGAAGCGCTCGTGGTAGCGGCGGCGCTCGGCCCGCACCTGCTTGTGCTTCTCCGGGCTGAGCTGGTGCATCGACCGGAAGAAGATGGCCGCGTCGTCGAGGTTCTCGATGGTGGTCACGACGACGTCGGCGGCGGCCGCCCTCAGCCGCTCCTCGACGGGGGCGTCGGAGTCGGCGACGGCGTCGAGGCGCTGCTGCTGGAGGCGCAGCATGCGCGCGTACACCTCGTGCAGCAGGTCGTCCTTGGAGCCGAAGTAGTGGTAGAGGGCGCCCTTGGTGACCCCGGCCGCCTCGACGATCTCCTGGACGGAGGTCCGGTCGTAGCCGCGCTCGGCGAACAGCCGGGTGGCCACCGCCAGCAGCCGCTGCGGCACCGGGGTGTCGTGCATGCCCTCGGGCTCCGTCGTCCTGGCGGCCATGGCGCCGTCCTTCCTTCCTGTGTTCCGCGGCCGGTGCGGCCGGTGCGGCCGGTGCGGCCGGCAAGAGCCCGCCCTCGTGCGACCCTACGACTGTTTCCGGCCGCGGTCGCGCAGCTCCCGACGCAGGATCTTGCCACTCGTCGTCTTCGGCAGGACGGGCAGGACCTCCACTTCGCGCGGGTACTTGTAGGCGGCGATGCGGGCGCGGCAGTACGCGGACAGCTCGGCCGGCTCGGCGACGGCGCCGGGCAGCAGGCTCACGTACGCCTTGACGGTCTCCCCGCGGTAGGCGTCGGGAACGCCGACGACGGCGGCCTCCCGGACGGCCGGGTGCGTGTGGAGCACGTCCTCGACCTCCCGGGGCCAGACCTTGAACCCGGAGGCGTTGATCACGTCCTTCTTGCGGTCGACGACGTACAGCCAGCCGTCGGCGTCCATGAAGCCGACGTCGCCGGTGCGCAGCTCGCCGCCGGGGAAGGCCTCGGCGGTCGCCTCGGGGCGCCCCCAGTAGCCGTGCGCGAGCTGGGGACCGCGTACGGCGATCTCGCCGATCCGGCCGAGCGGGACCTCGGCACCGCTGCCGTCGACGATGCGGACGGCGGTGTCGGCGCCGGGCAGGCCGACGGAGAGGGTGCCGGAGGCCGGGTCGACGGGTGCGTCGAGGTGGACGGGGACGGAGGCGACAGCGGCGGTCGACTCGGTGAGGCCGTAGCCGTTGCGCAGCCGGATCCCGAAGCGGGCGCGGAGCCGCTCGACCAGGGCGGGCGGGACGGGAGCGCCGCCGGAGGAGACCACCTGGAACGAGGCGAAGTGGTCCCGGGTGGCGGAGGGGTGGGCGGCGAGCGCCGTGAAGGCGGTGGCCGGGCCGATGGTGTAGGCGGGGCGGTGTTCGAGGAAGGCGTCGAGGACGACTCCGGGCTCGAAGCGGTGGGCGAGGACCAGGGTGCCGGCGTTGGCCAGGCAGGCGCCGAGCTCGCACACCATGCCGGTGATGTGGAAGAGGGGGGCGAGGGCGAAGTAGGCGGCGCCCTCCGGGAGGGGGTGGCCGACGACCTGGCGGCGGGCGTTGTGCGTGAGGGCGCCGTGCGGGTTGACGGCGCCCTTGGGGGTGCCGCTGGTGCCGGAGGTGTAGCTGATGAGCGCGGGGTCGGCGGCGGTGAGGCCGGGGTCGGGCGGGGCCGGGAGGCCGCGGCGGGCCGTATGCGCGAGGTCCGCGACGGCGGGGGCGGGGGCGGCTGCGTCGGGGGCGGCTGCGTCGGGGGCGGCTGCGTCGGGGGCTGTGCCGAACACGCGGGCGTCGTCGCGGGACTGGAAGTCGCGGTCGCGGGCGGTCAGGACGGTGGTCACCGCGGTGTCGACGGCGGCAGCGCGCAGCTCGGCCGCCCAGGCGCTGTCCCCGCACACCAGGGCGGCGGCGCCGGAGTCGCGCAGGACGTGCCGCGCCTCCGCCTCCTTGTACATGGGGTTGACCGGGACGACGACGGCGCCGGCCTTCCAGGCGGCCAGGACGGCGAGCACGAAGTGCGGGGTGTTCTGCAGCGCGACGGCGACGCGGTCGCCGCGGCTGATGCCGCGGGCGGCGAGGTGGCCGGCGAGGGAGTCGCTGAGCGCGTCGGCCGCGGCGTAGTCGATGCGGCCGTCGAAGTAGGCGAGCGCCGTACGGCCGGGGGCGCGACCGGCCGCGGTACGGAACGCGTGCAGCAGGGTCGGCGGCGCGTCCAGCGGGGCGCGCTGGGCCGGGCTGAGCAGCCGCACCCAGGGGCGCGCGGCGTACGCGGAGGCCGGCGGCGTCGGCACGGCGGCCGGGGGGCGGGGTGCGGCGGTGGCGCGGGGTACGGTCACCGCTGCTCCCATGTCCGCTGGAGCCGGTTCATGCCGCGCAGCCAGCGGTCGGGGTCGGCGGCGCGTCCGGCGGCGTGCTGCGCCACCTCGGGGTGCGGGAGGATCAAGAACCGGCCCTTCTCCATGCCGTCGAACAGGGCGTCCGCGACCGCGTCCGGCTCGATCGCGGTCGGCGCGAGGACGAGTTCGCCCGCCGAGCCGGCGGCGGCGAGCATGTCGGTGCGGACTCCTTGCGGGCAGATGGCGTGGACGCGGACGCCGCGGTGGCGGTAGGTCAGCGAGAGCCACTCCGCGAAGGCGAGCGCACCGTGCTTGGTGACACTGTACGGGGCCGCTCCGATCATGGTGAGGAGACCGGCGGCGGAGACGGTCGAGACGAAGCGGCCGCTGCCGCGCTCCAGCCAGTGCGGCAGCAGCAGCCGGGCGGCGCGGACGTGGGCCATCACGTTGGTGTCCCAGGCGGCCTCCCACACGCCCTCGTCGGCGAAGGCGTCGCCGCCGGCGGCGATCCCGGCGTTGGCGCAGTAGACGTCCACCTCGCCGCCGAGGGCCTCGCGGGCTTCAGCGGCGACGGCCGACGCGTCGCCGGGCAGGGCGGTGGCGCAGTCGCCGATCGATGCGGCCACGGCGGCGGCCCTGTCCGAGTCGAGGTCGTTGACGACGACGGTCGCGCCGCGGGCGGCGAACCCGCGGGCGAGGGCGGCGCCGATGCCGCCGCCCGCGCCGGTGACGACGACTCGCTGGTCCTGGTACGCGCTCGCAACGCCCATGCTCACGGGATCACCTTTCACGGCCTGCCGGACATCCGGCAGACTAACCGGTCGGTATGTCGAGGTGGAAGGTCGCCGGGTCCTAGCGTGGCGGGATGAATCAGAGGCCGGGGCTGTCACGACGGGGGCTGTTGGGGCTGGCGGGAGCCGCGGGCGCGGGTGCGGGCGCGGCCCTCGTGCCTGGTGCCGGACCGGCCGGGGCGGTGGGGGCGGATGCGCGGGCGGCTCGGCGAGCCGAGCGGGTGCAGACGGGTTTCGAGCGGCTCGCCGCGGACGGCTACGCGCTCCTCGCCGGGCAGCGCGTGGGCGTGGTCACGAACCCCACCGGGATCACCGCCGACGCCCGCCACCTGGTGGACGTCCTGCACGCCGACGCGCGGGTCCGGCTCGTCGCCGTGTTCGGGCCGGAGCACGGCTTCCGCGGCACGGCGCAGGCGGGCGGCTCCGAGGGGCCCGGCCGCGACCCGGCGACCGGGCTCCCGGTGTACGACACGTACGGCGCGAGCGGGCAGCAGCTCGCCGACCTGTTCACGGCGGCCGGCGTGGACACCGTCGTCTTCGACATCCAGGACGTCGGGGCACGGTTCTACACCTACATCTGGACCCTGTACGACTGCATGCGCGCCGCCGCGCTGGCAGGCAAGGCGGTGGTCGTGCTGGACCGGCCCAACCCGGTCGGCGGGCGGCGGGCCGCGGGGCCGGTGCTGGAGCGGGCGTACGCCGGCTTCGTGGGGCGTGAGCCGATCGCGCTCGCGCACGGCATGACGGCGGCCGAGCTGGCGCTGCTGTTCAACGGGGAGTTCCTCGCGGCCTCTCCGGCCCGGCTGCACACGGTGCGGATGTCGGGGTGGCGGCGGGAGTCGTTCTTCGGGGAGACCGGGCTGCCCTGGCTTCCGCCGAGCCCGAACATGCCGACGCCGGACACGGCACTCGCGTACGCCGGGACCTGCCTGTTCGAGGGCACGAACCTGTCGGAGGGGCGCGGTACGGCCACTCCGTTCGAGGTGGTGGGCGCGGAGGGCGCGGACCGCCGGTGGGCGGAGGCGGCGGACGCGCTGGGGCTGCCGGGCGTGTGGTTCCGGGAGGCGTACTTCACACCGACCTTCTCCAAGCACGCGGGGAAGGTGTGCGGCGGGGTGCGGCTGGTGGTGCACGACCGGTCCGCGTTCGATCCGGTGCGCGCGGGCATCGGGCTGCTGGTGACGGCACGGCGGACCGTGAGCGGGTTCGCGTGGCGCGCGGACCACTGGATCGACCGGCTGGCCGGCTCGGACCGGGTCCGGCGGATGGTGGACGCCGGCGCCGGCGTCGAGGAGATCGCCGGCGACTGGGCGGCGGGGCTCGCCCGGTTCACGGCGCAGCGGGAGCAGTACCTCCTCTACCGCTAGGCCGTCGGCTGCACGGGTCTGGCCGGTGCGGGCGCGCGGCAGGATGCTGGACGCACCAACCAGCGGCGCGGAGGGGGCACCCATGGCGGCGGAAACGGAACCGGGAGCGGTAGCGGGGCGCCGAGCGGGGACGGCGGCAGCGGCAGCGGCGCACACGTACGAGGACGGCCACGCGGCCTCGCCGGGGAGGGCGCTCGCGGCCGCCGCGGTGGGCGTGTCCCCGTACGCGGAGCTCGTCTTCGACGCCCAGGGCGACCCCGATCCGGGCGGACTGCGGGCCGCGGCGGGCATCGACGCCACCGATCTGCTGGTCTTCGCGCACGGCTGGAACAGCGACCGGTCCACGTCGGTCCGCCTGTTCGAGCGCTTCTACGCTCCCTTCCCGGGGCTGGTGCGGCCCGGGGTACGGCTGGGGTACGCGGGAGTGGTCTGGCCGTCGATCCGCTTCCCGGACGAGCCGATCCCGGACTTCGAGTCCCTGATCGCGCCCGACGCACCCGGCCCCGGCCCCGCCGCCGGCTCGGCCCTGGACTTCGCGGCGCGCAGAGCCCTCGCGGGTTTCTGGCCCGGACACGGGGCGCAGCTGGACCGGGTGGCAGAACTGCTGGCCGCGCGGCCGGAGTCGGAGGAGGCCCTCGCCGAGTTCGGCCTGCTCGTACGGCAGCTGGCCGGGGTCGCCGGGACGGGGGCCGGCGACGCACCGGACCGCGGGGTCCCCGCCATTTTCGCCGGGGACGTACGCGAGGTGTGCCGGGCCCTCGCGGACGGCCTGGCGGAGGCGGCCGCGGGCCCGCCCGCACCGGGGCTCTCGGCGGCGGGCGACCGGCGTGCCCTGTGGGACGGCGCGAAGGAGCTGCTCCGGCAGGCGACGTACTACGAGATGAAGAAACGGGCCGGCGCGGTCGGCGAACGGGGGCTCGGGCCGGCACTCACCGAACTGGCGGCCCGAAGGCCGGGGCTGCGCATCCACCTGATCGGCCACAGCTTCGGCGCCCGGGTGGCGGCGTTCTCCCTGCGCGCCGTGCCTGCCGGGGCCCGCCACGTGAAGTCGCTGACCCTGCTGCAGGGCGCCTTCTCGCACTACGCGTTCGCCGACCGGCTCCCCCACGACACCCGGCGCGGCGGCGCCCTGCGCGGCCTGCAGCGCCGGGTCGACGGCCCCGTGGTGGCCTGCCACTCGAAGCACGACGCCGCGCTGCGGGTCTTCTACCCGCTGGCCTCCCGGATGGCAGGTGATTCGGCCGGTCTGCTCGGGTTCGACGCGCGGTGGGGCGCGATCGGTCACGGCGGGGTGCAGGCCGTCCCCGGAGCGGTGCGGCTCACCCTCGCGGCCGCCCTGCGGTCGGGGGTGCCGGCGTCCGGTTGCGTCAGCGTGGACGCCGCGTCGGTGGTCCGGCGCGGCGGTCCTCCTGCGGGGGCGCACAGCGACGTCTGCCACGCGGAGCTGGCACGCGTGGTGGTGGCCGCGGGGCGCATGGGGCGCTGACTTCCGGCCATGTGCCACCCGCACGCCTCGTCCGCCCCCGCATGCGCCTGCACCTGCCGGGGCATGTTGGGCACATCCCACGGTGCGTCGTCGTTCGAGGAGGTACGGCGCCGCGGTGTGGACGGCGCGAGGCGGAGGTGAGGGTGTGATGGCAGGTTTCCGGAGCCTGGCTTACCAGGTGCGTGATGCGCGCAACGACCTTGCCCTGCGGCGCCATTCGCTGCGCCGCTGCCTGGAGCGGTTCGCACCGTACGGGCACAGGGCGACCTGGTGGCATCTGTGCGACCGGCACGGGATCGCACCGGAGGACCGGGCGGCGGACCCGCAGCGGCTGGTCGCGGCGCTGGAGGAGCTGGAGGAGGCGCGGGCGGTCTGGCTCGCGTACGAGCGCCAGTTCGCGGAGCGGCGCCGGCGCGAGAAGCACGACGGGCTGCGCCGCCCCGAGTGGGCGTGGGGCGGCAGCGGGGACGCGGTGGTCCGGTGCGCGGACCCGGACGTGCGGCCGGCCGGGACGCTGGCGGAGGTGCTGCGGCGGCTGGTCGCGGCCCTGGAGTCGGAGCCGGGGACGTCCTGCCCGGTCTGCGGCGAGCGGGAACTGCACTGGCCTGCGCCGGTGCCCGCCCCGAGACGGGGGCGCGGGGCGGGCCGCGGTGCGGCGTGCGGGCGGCAGCCGGCGGGCCGCGGCAGCGGCCGCCGGCCCTGGGAGGGAGCATGGGCCTGGGACGGCCCGGTCTGCGCAGGCTGCGGCATCGTGGTGCCCAGACCCGCGCTCGCGGACTCGACCTGGGCCGCACCGCCGGCTTCCGCAGCGGCAGGAGCGGCGTAGGGCAGCCCTGGGGCGGTGCCGGCGACGCGGGCGGGCTACGCGCCCGCGGACGCCGGGCGGGCGGAGGGGGCGATGCGGGGCGCGGGGGTCTCCGCACCGCCCGCGGTGCGCACAGACACACCGGCCAATACGAACCCGCCGAACCGCCGTACCCGGCCCGTGCGCACCCGGCCCGGACGAACGCGCCCGGCGAGCACCCGGCTCATGAGCACCCAGCCGGCGCGGGTCCAGGCCGCGCGGCGCCTGAGCGCAGACGGCCGCGCAGCGCCGGGACTCCCTGCGGGCGGCACCCGGCAGGGGCGCGGCTACAGCCGGGAGCCGGTGAGCTTCTCGCCGAAGACGTCGTCGGGGTTGGACAGCGCGCAGTTCTGCAGCGAGAGGCAGCCGCAGCCGATGCAGTCCGCGAGGTGGTCCCGCAGCCGCAGCAGCTGGTTGATCCGCTCTTCGAGTTCGCCGCGCCACATCTCGGAAAGCCGCGCCCAGTCCTCACGGTTGGGGGTCCGCTCCTCGGGGAGCTGGGCGAGGGCGTCGCGGATGGCGGCGAGCGGGATCCCGACGCGCTGGGCGGCCCGTACGAAGGCGACGCGGCGCAGTGCGTCGCGGCTGTAGCGGCGCTGGTTGCCGGGGGTGCGCCGGCTGCTGATCAGGCCCTTGGACTCGTAGAAGTGGAGGGCGGAGACGGCCGCGCCGCTTCGGGCGGAAAGCTGGCCGACGGTGAGTTCGTGGATTTTCTCGGGAATCTGCGGCACCCGGCAGAGGGTAGTCGGCCACGCCGCGCTCCGTTGACATATACATGCGGTCCCGGAATGCTGAGCAAGCGCTTGTTCGCCACGCGAGAGGGAGAGGCATGTCCGATCCGAGGGTCTTCACGTCCGCCGAGGAACTGCGCGCCGGGATCGGCGAGCCGCTCGGGCCGAGCGGCTGGCTGGAGGTGGACCAGAAGCGGATCGACCTCTTCGCAGACGCCACCGGCGACCGCCAGTGGATCCACGTGGACCCGGAGCGGGCCGCGTCCGGGCCCTTCGGATCGACCATCGCGCACGGCTACCTGACGCTGTCGCTGCTCCCGAGCCTGGTACCGCAGGTCATGCGCGTCGAGGGCATGCGGATGGGCATCAACTACGGCACGGAGAAGGTGCGCTTCCCGGCGCCGGTGCCCGTCGGGTCCCGGCTGCGCGCCACCGCCGTGATCACGGCGGTCACGGACACGGCGGACGGCGGCGTCCAGGTTGCGGCGACCGTCACCGTGGAACGGGAGGGCGGCGACAAGCCGGTGTGTGTGGCGCAGTCGCTGTCGCGCTACTACTTCTGAGGCGGGCCGCGGCTCAGGCGGCCGGCGCCGCGCCGACCATGCGCAGGACGAGGTCGGCGTAGAGGTCACCGACCTCTTCCGGGGTGCGCCGCCCGGCCGCGTTGAACCAGCGGGCGACGTCGATGCAGAGGGACAGGACGGCGAGGGTGGTCCCCGGCACGTCGGGCACGTGGAACTCGCCCGCGGCGACCCCGTCGCCGAGGATGCGCCGCACGACGGCGTCGCTCTGGCGGCGCAGCTGCACGATCTCGTCGCGGTGCTCCGGGGCGAGGGCGTCCAGCTCGTACTGGACCACGCGCGCGGTGGTGTGGTGGGCGGCGTGCCACAGCACGAACGACCGGACGGCCGCTCCGAGCCGGTCGGCCGCCGAACCGGGACCGGCGGCGGCCGTCTCCAGGATGTCCAGGGCCTTGTCGTGGCCTATCCGGCTGATCCGGTGGAGCAGCTCTTCCTTGGTCTTGTAGTGGATGTACAGGGCGGCCGGGCTCATGCCCGCCCGGCCCGCGATGTCCCGGGTCGTGGTGGCGTGGTAGCCGCGCTCCGCGAACGCCTCGACGGCGGCCACGAGCAGCCGCCGAGCGGCGTCGGGGGTGACTTCCGACCACGGCCGGTAGCCGCCGGCCGTCTCCTCCGCGCTGCCCATCGTTCGCCCACCTTTTCGTCACTGTCGGAAGGAACACCTTACCGGAGGGTGAGCAAGCGCTTAGACGCCGGAGCGGGAGATGGCCGCGCGGGGTCGGGCCTTCGGCCGGAAGGGGTCGTGGCCGGCGGGGATCTTCTCCATGCGCGCCTCGTCGACGCGGCTGACGATGCCGGTGGGCTCCTGGCGGTCGCGGACGACCTTGGCGAGCGTGAGGGGCAGGCGGCCGGCGCCCTCCCGTCCGACCGGCACCTGTGGCGTTCGACCAGCACCTGTGTGACAGTGCGGCAGGCCTACCATGTGGCGCATGGCCAGACCGCGCAAACCGCTCCTCAGCCGGGACCGTATCGTCGAGGCGGCTGGGGCGCTGGTGGACGCGGAGGGGCTGGAGGCGGTGTCGACGCGGCGGCTCGCGGCCGCGCTCGGCGTGAGCGGGCCGTCGCTGTACAACCACTTCCGCACCAAGGACGAGATCCTGGACGCCGTGGCCGACGCGGTGAGTGCGCGGGTCGACCTGTCGATGTTCGAGGCGGGGTCCGGCCGGGACTGGCGGGAGGCCCTGCACGCCTGGGCGCACTCCTACCGGGATGCCCTGGCCGGCCACCCGAACCTCGTGCCGGTGCTGGCGCGCGGCCCGGGGCGGCGCCCGGCGGGGCTGCGGCTGGCGGACGCGGTGTTCGGGGCGATGACGGCGGCCGGCTGGCCGCCGGCCCAGGCGACGCGGATCGGCGCGCTGATGCGGTACTTCATCCTCGGCTCGGCGGTGGGTTCGTTCGCCCGGGGTTTCGTGGACGACCGGGAGGCATACGACCCGGCCGACTACCCGCACCTGGGCAGGGCACATTTGCTGGCCGAGCGGCAGCGCGAGGTGGACGAGGGCGCGTTCGAGACCGGGCTGACCGCCCTTCTGGACGGCCTCTCCCTCCAGTACGCGGCCCTGCGGCGCCCCTGAAGGCGCCCGCGGGCCCGCTGCACACGACGGCCGGGGTCAGAAGACGACGAGCGAGCGGCCGCCCTTGCCGGCCTGCATCGCCTCGAAGGCGCCCGGGATGCCGTCGAGGGTGATCCGGTCGGTGATCATGGCGGTGAGGTCCAGGCGGCCGGCGCGCACGTGCCCGGCGAGGACCGGCAGGTCGCGGGCCGGGTCGCAGTTGCCGTAGACGCAGCCGGTGAGGGTGCGGGCGAAGCGGAAGATGTCCATCGCGCTGAAGGCGACCTGCTGGTCCTTGCCGCCGATGCCCACGACGGTGGTGCGGCCGCCCCGCCGGGTGGAGTCCCACGCGGCGCGGATGGACGCGGCCCGGCCGGCGCACTCGACGGCCGCGTCCGCCCCGCGGCCCCCGGTGGCCGCCCGGATCTCCTCGACCGCGCTGTCGGAGGCGAGGACGAAGTCGGTGGCGCCGGCCTCCCGGGCCAGTTCCTCCTTGGCCGGGGAGACGTCGACGGCGACGATCCGCTCCGCCCCCGCGATCCGCGCGGCCTGCACGGCGGCCAGACCGACGCCGCCGATACCGAAGACGGCGACGGACTCCCCGGCCCGGACGCGGGCGCTGTGGTGGACGGCGCCGTAGCCGGTGAGCACCGCGCAGCCGAGGAGAGCGGCCTCGGCGAGCGGGATCCCGGCGGGCGCGGGCACCACGCAGGCGGCCGCGACGACGGTCTCCTCGGCGAACGCCCCCACGTTCAGCCCCGGGTGCAGCGGCGTGCCCGCGGAGTCGTGGGCGTGGACCGCTCCGACCCCGGCCAGGGCCTTGGCGCACAGCCACACCTCGCCGATCGTGCAGTGGTGGCACCGGCCGCACGAGGGCGACCAGTTGAGGACCACCCCGTCGCCCGGGGAGACGTGGGTGACGCCCCCGCCGACCGCCAGGACCGTGCCGGAGCCCTCGTGGCCCAGCACGGCGGGGACGGGGACCCGGACCGTCCCGTCGCAGACGGAGAGGTCGGAGTGGCACACCCCGGCGGCGGCGAGGCGGACCCGGACCTGCCCCGGCCCGGGGTCGGGCAGGACGACCTCCCGTATCTCCAGCGGTGCTCCGACGGCTGGCAGGACTGCGGCGCGGACCATGGTCGATCCCGTCTCTCGGGCCCTCACCCGGCGGGCCGGGCCTGGGCGGGGGCGGAAGGGCGTACCGGGCAGCGGACGGACCGGACGGCGTACGGGCCGAACCGGGCCGACCGGGTGAGCGGGCCCGCCCCGTCCAGGGCGGGTGTCAGAACTGGAGCGACTTCGTCTGGAGGTACTCGGCCAGGCCGTGCGGCCCGAGTTCGCGGCCGACACCGGACTGCTTGTACCCGCCGAACGGCGCGAGGGGGTTGAAGCGGCCGCCGTTGATGTCCACCTGGCCGGTGTCCATGCGCCGGGCGAACGCGACGGCCGTCTCCTCGTCCGCCGCCCAGACGGCGCCGCCGAGCCCGTACACCGTGCCGTTGGCGATGCGCAGCGCCTCGTCCTCGTCCCCGTAGGCGATGATCGACAGGACGGGGCCGAAGATCTCCTCCTGCGCGATCACCATGTCGGGGGTGACGTCGGCGAAGACGGTCGGGGCGATGTAGTAGCCGCGGGGGTGCGGGGCGTCGGGGCCTCCGGCGACGAGGCGGGCGCCCTCCTCGATGCCCTTGGCGATGTACGCGCGCACGCGGTCGCGCTGCTTGGCGTTGACGACCGGGCCGAGGCGGGTGCCCGGCTCGCGGGGGTCCCCGGCGGTGTACGGGGCGACGGCGGCGGCCGCGAGGGAGACGGCCTCCTCGTACTGGTCGCGGTGGACGAGCATCCGCGTGAGCGCGTTGCAGCTCTGGCCGGAGTTGTTCATGACGTGGCCCACGCCCGCCGCGACGGCCTTGGCCAGGTCGGCGCCGGGCAGGATGACGTTGGCCGACTTGCCGCCGAGTTCGAGGGCGACGCGCTTGACGGCGGCGCCGGCCGTGGCCCCGATCAGCCGGCCCACCGCGGTGGAGCCGGTGAAGGAGACCAGGTCCACGCCTTCGTGCGCGGCGAGGGCCTGCCCGGCGACCGGGCCGGTTCCGGTCACCAGGTTGAACACGCCGGCCGGGATGCCCGCCTCGTGCACGGCTTCGGCGAAGAGCTGTGCGGTCAGCGGGGTGTCCTCGGCCGGCTTGAGGACGAGGGTGCAGCCGGCGGCGAGAGCGGGTGCCACCTTGGCAACGATCTGGTGCAGCGGGTAGTTCCAGGGCGTGATGGCCCCGACCACGCCGACCGGTTCGAGGAGCACGGTGGAGTTGCCGATCCGCTCCTCGAAGGCGTACGAGGCGGCGAGCTCGGCGAAGGAGGCGGACACGGCGAGCGGCGCCCCCACGTGGACGCGCTCGGAGAAGCCGGTCGGGGAGCCCAGCTCGGCGGTGACGACCTCGGTGAACTCGGCCTTCCGGGCCGCCATCGCATCGCGCAGGGCCCCGATCAGGGCGGCCCGCTCCGTCGGCGGCGTGGTGGCCCAACCGGGGAAGGCGGCTCGGGCGGCGCGCACCGCCGCGTCCACGTCCTCCGCGGTGCCGGCCGGTACGTCGGCGATGACCTGCTCGTCGGCCGGGTTGACGACCTCGATGCGGTCGCTTCCGGCGGCGGGCCGCCATTCGCCGGCGATGTACATCCCGTCGTGGGCCTTCATGGCGCTTCCTCCCCCGAACGCGCACGGTTGTGCGGACCTGGTCTGGTGGCCCCACCCTACAAACCGGCGCCGCCGCGCCGCGGGGCTGCCCGCCCGCCGCGGTCAGATGATGCCGAAAAGCATCCCCGCCGCGAGGACGGCGAGCGAGGTCAGCGCCGCCCATTTCACGGTGAAGCGGGTGTGGTCGCCGAACTCGACGCCGGCCATGCCGACGAGGACGTACACGGCCGGAACCAGCGGGCTGGACATGTGCAGGGCCTGGCCGACGAGCGAGGCGCGGGCGATCTCCAGCGGGGAGACGCCGTGCGCGGCGCCGGCCTCGGCGAGGACGGGAAGCACGCCGAAGTAGAACCCGTCGTTCGACATGAAGTAGGTGAGCGGCAGGCTGAGGAGGCCGGTCACCAGCGCCATGTGCGGGCCCATGCCCTCGGGGATCGCGGCGACGAGCCAGTCGGCCATGTGCTTGACCATGCCGGTGCCGCTGAGGACGCCGGTGAAGACGGCGGCGGCGAAGACCATGCCGGCGACGTTGAGGACGTTGTCGGCGTGGGCGGCGATCCGTGCCTTCTGGTCGGGCATGTGGGGGAAGTTGACGGTGAGGGCGAGGGCGGCGCCGAGGAGGAACAGCACCGGGATGGGCAGCAACTCCATGATCATCGCGGTCAGCAGGGCGGCCGTGAGGCCGGCGTTGAACCAGTACAGCCGCGGCCGCAGCGTGGGCCTTCGCGGGTCGAGCCCCTGGAACCCGGCGGCGGCCGCGCCGGCGGCCGGCGAGGCGGGACCGGAAGCCGGCCCGGCCGCGGCGTCGGTACGGGACTCGTCACGGTGACCGGCGGCCGGAGCCGTGTCGGCGGGGCCGGCTGCGGCAGGGGCGGCGGTGCCGGCTGCGGCGACGGCGACCGGCTGCGGCTCGGCGCCGCCGGGCAGCGCGAGCGTGCCGAGGCGGCGGCGCTCCTTCAGCCCGAGGGCGTAGGCGAGGGCGAACACGCACAGCAGGCCTACGGCCAGGGCCGGGATCATCGGGACGAACACGTCGCCGGCGTCCAGTTTCAGGGCGGTGGCGGCGCGCGCCGTGGGGCCGCCCCACGGAAGGGTGTTCATGACGCCGTTGGCGGTGGCCGCGACTCCGGTCATGACGACGAGGCTCAGGCCGAGCCGCTTGTAGAGCGGGTACATGGCCGAGACGGTGATCATGAAGGTGGTGGAGCCGTCGCCGTCGAGGGAGACGACCGCGGCGAGGACGGCGGTGCCGACGACGACGCGCACCGGGTCCGCCTTGCAGAAGCGGAGGATGCCCCGGACGATCGGGTCGAAGAGCCCGACGTCGATCATCACCCCGAAGTAGACGATGGCGAACATCAGCATGGCGGCGGTCGGGGCGAGTTTGCCGACGCCGTCGATGACGTAGTCGCCGAGGTGGGCGCCCTGCCCGGCGAACACGCAGAAGAGTGCGGGGATGAGGACGAGCGCCGCGATGGGCGACATTTTCTTCATCATGATCAGGACCAGGAAGGTGGCGATCATGGCGAAGCCGAGGAAGGTCAGCATGCAGGGAACGTAGGGGGCCCGCGGAGGGCCCAACAAGACGTCCGGACGTGAGCAATACGAGCAAAACCCCAGCTCAGGGCAGGGGTGCCAGCTCGACGGGGAAGCCGTTGAGGACTGCCGTGCCGGACAGCGGGTCGAGCCGGGAGCCGTCGAGGAGCTGGTTGACGTTGGCCCCGGGCGAGGCGGCGGCGACGGACAGCCGGGCGCCGTCGCGGTCGTGGCCCCAGCCGTGCGGGAGGCTGACCACTCCGGCGCGCACGGTGTCCGTGACCTCGACGGGCACGTCCAGGCTGCCGCCGTCGGCGGTGACCCGGGCCCGGCCTCCGTCGGTGAGGCCGAGGCGCTCGGCGTCCTGCGGGTGGACGTGGAGGGTGCAGCGGTTGGAACCTCCGGCAAGGGCCGGGACGTTGTGCATCCAGCTGTTGTTGGACCGCAGGTGGCGGCGGCCCACGAGCACCAGGGCGGCGGGGCGTTCGGCGAGGGCGCTGCGCAGCCTGGGGAGTTCGGCCGCGATCGGGTCCGGCAGGAGCTCGATGCGGCCGCTGCGCGTCTTCAGCACGTCCGGGAGGCGGGGCTGCAGCGGGCCCAGGTCGATGCCGTGCGGCCGGTCGAGGAGCCGCGCCAGGGTGAGCCCTCCGCCGGCTCGCGCGTCGTGGCCGGCGCCGAACAGGTCGCCGTACGGGCCGAGCCGGAGCATCAGGTCGAGCCGCCGCTCGGGGCCGCTGGCGCCGGTGAGCAGGCCGGCGAGCCGGCCCGGGTCCTGCCCGTGCAGCGGCGAGTCCGGGTCGGCGGTCTCCTTGGCGAGGGCGGCCCGGATGACGGGCTCGTCGACGGCTTCGGCCGCGTCGGGTACGGCGGGGCCGTGCAGCCCGGCTGCCGCGAGGACGAGGCGGGCGTGGATCTCGCACTCGTCGAGCAGACCTTCCTGGAGCGGGACGGCGGGCCGGGTGTAGCGCACCTGGTTGCGTACGGCGAACCCGTTGAAGGCGAAGTCGTGGTGCGCGCTCTGTGCGGGCGGCGGAGGCGGCAGCACGACGTGTGCGTGGCGGGATGTCTCGTTGAGGTACGGGTCGACGCTGACCATGAAGTCGAGGCCGGCCAGTGCCGCGTCGAGGCGCCGACCGTCGGGGGAGGACAGCACCGGGTTCGCGGCGATGGCGACGAGGCCGCGGATCCGGCCCTCCCCCGGCGTCTCGATCTCCTCGGCGAGGGCGACGAGCGGCAGCTCGGACTTGGCCTCGGGGTGGCCGCCGACCCGGCTGTGCCAGCGGCCGAGGGTGAAGCCCCTGCCCGGTCCGCCGGGACGGGGCCGGGGGCCGGCGGCCGGGAGCGGGAAGAGGGCGCCGCCCGGCCGGTCGAGGTTGCCGGTGAGGATGTTGAGTACGTCGACGAGCCAGCTGGCGAGGGTGCCGTACTCGACGGTGCAGCTGCCGATCCGCCCGTAGACAGCGGCGGTGGGGGCGGCCGCGAGGTCGCGGGCGAGGTCGCGGATCTCGGCGGCCGTGATGTCGCAGGCCGGGGCGACGGCCTCGGGGGTGAAACGCGCGAGGGCCTCGCGGAGTTCCCGGAGCCCGTGGAGGCGGTCCGCGAGTTCCGGCGGCAGCGTGGGGCGGTGGTCGGCGAGCAGGGTACGGGCGAGCGCGGCCAGCAGCAGGGCGTCGCTGCCGGGGCGCGGTGCGAGGTGCCGGTCGGCGAGGCGCGCGGTGCGGGTGCGGCGGGGGTCGACGACGACGAGGGTGCCGCCGCGGGCGCGCAGCGCCTTCAGCCGGCCCGGGAAGTCGGGGGCGGTGCACAGCGACCCGTTCGATTCGACCGGGTTGGCGCCGATCAGGAGCAGGAAGCCGGTGCGGTCGAGGTCGGGGACGGGGATGGCGAAGGGGTCGCCGAACAGGAGGCCGCTGGAGACGTGCTTGGGCATCTGGTCGAGGGTGCTGGCGGTGAAGAGGTTGCGCGTGCCGAGCGTCCTCAGGAGCAGCGGCGGGTAGAGGGCGCCGGCCATGGTGTGGACGTTCGGGTTGCCGAGGACGACGCCGACGGACTGGGCGCCGTACTCCGAGACGAGCGCCGGGAGCGCGGTCGCGACGGCTTCGAAGGCTTCGTCCCAGCCGGCCTCCCGCAGCCGGCCGCCGCGCCGGACGAGCGGCGTGCGCAGCCGGTCGGGGTCGGAGTCGAGCGCGCCGAAGGCCGCCCCCTTGGGGCAGATGAAGCCGCGGCTGAAAACGTCCTCGCGGTCGCCCCGGGCGCCGGTGACGGTTGCGCCGTCGACGGTGAGCGTGAGGCCGCAGGTGGCTTCGCAGAGGGGGCAGATGCGCAGGGCGGTGCGGGGCATGGGCCCTCCCGGGCGGCAGGCCGGCAGGCGGCGGGGACGTCGGCGTGGTACGGCGGCACGAGCATACCGACCGGTACGCACGTCGGGGAGGGTGCGGGGCGGAAGGGCGCGGCGGGGGGCTTCCGGTCTCGGGGTCAGTCCAGGACGCGGGCGAGGTACGCCTGCATCATGGCCCGGATCTCCTCCACGATCGCCGGGTCCCCCGCCGGGTCGGTCCGGAACGCCAGCTTGGTCAGCGCGTCCGTGGCCTCGACGGCGACCAGGACGGCCCGCTCCAGGGCAGCGTCCGGCGTGCGGCCGAGGTGCGTGGCGAGGAGTTCGGTGAGGCGTGCGGCGACCGTCCGGTTGGGGTCGGCGGCCGGGCCGTCCTCAGGCGGCGAGGGCACGCCGAAGTCGACGAGCGCGAAGCCGGGCACCGTCCGCTTCATGGCCAGGTACTCATCCAGGACCACGTCGGCCACAGGCCGCCAGCCGGAGTCCGGGAGGGCGGCGAGGCGGTCCGCGATGGCGTCGGTGTAGCGGTCCAGGTTGCGGTGGGCGAGGGCGATGGCCATGGCCCGCTTGTTGCCGAAGAAGCGGTAGACCGATCCGATGGGCACGCCTGCGCGTGCGGCGACGGCCCGGGTACTGAGGTTCTCGTAGCCCGATTCGCCGAGGAGTTCGGCGCAGGCCTCGAGGATCCGGGCGAGCCGGTCGGCGCTGCGCTGCTGTACGGGCGCACGGCGCAAGGAATGGGTGGCGGGCACGGGGTCCATCATGCCGCTCCGGGCGGGCGGTTTCAGCCGCCGGCCGCGACAGGCGCGCGGGGCCGGCGGACGGCGGCGGGTCAGTTCAGGAGGAGGGCGATGCCTCCGAGCGTGTAAGTGATCATCAGCGCCAGCATCGGGAGCTGTCCGGCGAGGGCGCGGGCCGGCGGGAAGAGGCGTACGGAGCGGTCGTGGGCGGCGATGACACCGAGGACGTGCCCGGCGACGACGGACACGACCTGGAGGGCGGCGAGGCCCCCGGGGCCCAAGGGGGACAAGGCCTCGGGCCGATTGTCAGTGCCGAATGCCATGATTACTGTGCGTGGTCCTTCGGTCACGAGAAGGGAGAAGTAGTGGGCGATGAGATAGCCGAGGGCGATCGGCACGAGTGAGTGCGCGAAGGCCGTCAGCGGGCCGGGGTGAGGACCGCTGACGAGGCGGGTGGCCGCCGCGCACAGGCAGTACAGGGTGGCGACGAGGGCGACGGAAGCAAGCAGTCCGAGTGTGGCCGTGGGGGTGCGGCCGAGAGGGGAGGTCTGGAGGGTGGTGATCCAGGAGGGGTTGTCGCTGAAGCCGTCGTAGGCGGTGGAGCCGAGCAGGACGCAGACGGTGGCGACGAGTCCGGGCCGCTCGGGCGTCGCGTCGAGTCCGTGGAAGGGGTTGCGCAGGACGAGGAGGCCGTCGGCGCGGCGGCCGAGGGGGGAGAGCCTGGCCAGGAGGGCGGAATACGCCTCGAAGGCGTCGCCTTCGGCGAACCAGCGCTCGCCGAAACGGGCGGCGAGCGCAAGGTGGGCGGCGCCGTACAGGGAGAGGGCGATCAGGAGGGGGGTGGTGGATGCAGGATCCGGAGAGGCGAGCTCCAGCCAGGTGAAGCCGAACAGCCCGACCGCGGCGGGCCATTGGCCGATCCGGGCCGGAAGCGGGGCCGGCCGCGTGCGCAGGGAGCGGGGCAGCAGGCGGTACAGGGTGCGGAGCGGGTTCAGCAGTCCCCAGACGGGGCCGAGGAGGAGGGAGGCGGGCACGAGGCCGACCCAGAAGAGGACGTAGACGGCGCCGGGGCCGGGGTTGCGGGCGGGGTCGTCGGGACCGAGGAGGAGGGAGGCGAGGACGGCGAGTGCGGCGGCGAGGCCGAGGGCGCGCAGGGCGGCGCGGGTGGCGGGCGCGTCGGCGGTCCGCTGGAGGGCGGCCGGCAGGGCGATGCCGGACCGGTCTCCGCGGAACCGGGAGGAGGACCAGAGCAGGCCGAGGACGAGAAATGAGGCGAAGAGTGCGGTGAAGGCGCCGGCGAACGCGTAGAAGGGAGAGATCGGCAGGTCGTGCTGGGATCCGATGCCGTGCGCGAGCACGGTGAGCGGGTGGTCGGCGGCGGCCGCGCCGGCCGGGTCGGGGACCGCGCCCCGGTCGGCGGCGGCAGCGCCGAGGTCGGCTGCCGGGGAGCCCGCTACGGGGTCCAGGCCGCTGCCCGGCCCGTGGGGCGGCGGCGTCACCGGACCAGCAGCTGGGTCAGGACGAGCCGGGAGGTGTGCGTCTCGACCTCGAACAGGCCAGTGCGGTCGGCGGTGAGGACCAGGGTGGCCTCCTGGCCTGCCGGGAGGGCGAGTTCCCTGTCGTAGCCGTGGACGTGCAGGGTGTCGGAGCGGTCGCTGGTGACGCGCAGGGCGACGCTCTGCCCGCGCTTCAGCTCGGTGCGGCCGGGAGCGGGCGTCACCTTGCCGTCCTTCACGGCGATGGTGACCGTGCGGTCGGCGGCGGGGGCCGGCGCGGACGGCTGCGCCTGCGGCGGCTGCGGGGCATGGGGTGAGGCGGGCCCGCCGTGGCTGTGGCTGCCGTGCGCGCCGCCGGCCGGGGCGGACAGGGCGGTGCCGGCTTCGACCGCCTTGCCGCCGACGGCCCACACGGTGTGGTCGTCGGCGTAGAGGCGGGCGGTCAGGATGTGCGCGCCCTCGGGGACCTGCGCCGCGGGCAGGTGGAACCAGGGGCCGTACAGCCGGGCCACCTTGCGGCCGTCGAGCTCCAGGTGGGCGTGGCCGGTGCCGGGGATGGCGGCACCGCCGGCGCTGCCCGGGGTGAAGCGGAAGTTCTGCACCGACAGTTGGACGTTCCAGCCGTCCTCGCTGTCGGGGCGGACGCTGATGCCGACCTGCGGGGCGCCGGCGGCGGGGACTTCGCGGAACCGGTGGCCGGCGCTGTCGCGGGCGTCGAGCAGCGTCCCGGCGCTGCCGGAGGCCTGCTCGTGGCTGGTGCCCGGCTTGTGGTGGGTCGTGGGCCGGCCGCCGCAGCCGGCCGCGGAACCGCCGAGCAGCAACACGGTGGCGAGCAGGGCGGCAGCCCGCTCCCGCCGGCGCAGCCGCCTGCCCGCGAGCGGCCCCCCGCCGGGGGCGGGTGCGGCCGGGCCGGGCCCGCCGGGCGCGCCACCCCAGCCGGCGGCGGCGGGCCCGTACCGGCCCTCCGCGCCGGATCCCGGGCTGAGCCCCGGCACGCTCTCGCCCGGCCCGGCCTGGGCGGATCGGGCCGAGGCTGCGGGCCGGTCCGACGCCCGCGGAGGCCAGGCCGGCACGGCACTGCGCACCGGTGCGTGCACGGGGCCAACCACGGCGGCCCCCGAACGGGTCGGCGCCTGCGCGGGGTCGGCGGCGGTCCCGGGACGGGCTGACGCCTGCGCGGGGTCGGCCGTGGTCCCGGGGTGGATCGGTGCCTGCGCGGGGCCAGCCGCATTCCCCGCACGGGCCGGGGCCTGCGCGGGGTTGGCCGCGGTCCCGGGGTGGATCGGTGCCTGCGCGGGGCCAGCCGCATTCCCCGCACGGGCCGGGGCCTGCGCGGGGTTGGCCGCGGTCCCGGGGTGGATCGGTGCCTGCGCGGAGGCGCGGGCCGGGGCCTGCGCGGAGGGAAGGGACTGGGGCCGCGAGGTGGGAAGGGACTGGGGCCGCGAGGTGGGGCGGGTCGGTGCGGGGGTGGGGTGGGCCGGCGCCGTCGGATGGGTCGGTGGGTGGGCGAGGTCGGGTGTGCGGTGGGCGGAGGGTGGGGTGGTGGCGGGTGTGGCCGGCGCGGGTGCGGGGGTCGGCCCCGTGGGGGTGGGGGGCGGTGGGGGTGGGGTCACCTGGGGCGCCTCTCGGCCGGGGTCGGTGTGGGGGTGGGCGCGGGGGTGGGGGTGGGCGTGGGGCGGGCGGAGGCGGCGGCTGCCCAGAGGGTCCAGACGACTGCTGCCAGGGCGCGGGCCCAGGCAGGGCTGACGGGGGTCCCCGGGATCATCAGGACGGCCTTGTCGAAGGCGTCGAGGAGGGTCAGGCCGGCCAGGAGGAGGGTCAGCCGGGCCAGCCAGGGGCGGTCCGCGTGCAGGGCCGCGCCGGCGCCGGCCCACCACAGGCCGAGGAGGAGGAGGGCCACGGCGGGGACGGCCGTGTCGGCCAGCGGGGTCGTGGAGCCGGCGACGTCCAGGGCCAGGCCGGCCAGGCCCAGCAGCGACGCCGCCGTGCCCAGGCGGGAGCCGCGCAGCCGGCGCGCCCACAGCACCGCCCCGACGAGCCCCAGGACCGCGGCCGTGCCCAGCGCGATCTGGGTCTCGACGCGGGCCAGGCCCCGGGCGCCGTACCAGTCGCAGCCTGCGGGGAGCCTGCGCGCCTGCACGTCGTAGTCGGCGCAGACGAGCAGCTGTGCGAGCTTCACCGGCTCGCCCACCAGCCGGTGCGAGCCGCCTGACACCGCTCCGCGGCGCTCCCCGCACTCGGGCAGGGCTCCCGGGGAGGAGCCGTCGGGGCCGGGCTGCCAGCAGTTGCCGCGGCCCTGTCCGTCCCACCACACGTCCATCCCGTTGGGGCGGACGGCCCCGGACTTGTCGCGGCCCAGGACGTTCTCCGCGTACCGGTTGTGGTGGGAGGTGTCGGCCTGCTTCGACCAGGCGTTCTCGCCGCGGATGAAGGCGGGCACGGCCGACAGGTAGAAGCCGGCGCGGCGGTGCCCGTACACCCAGTTGCCCTCGTAGATGTTCCAGTTGCCGCCGGCGGTGATGATGCCGGTGCCCGGCGGCATGGAGATCTGCGGGCAGACGACGCCCTGCTCGTATCCGCGCTCGACGGGCGGCTTCGCGCAGGTGCCGTCGGCGACGTACCGGTAGTAGTCCTGGTTGTTGTCGTGGATGAGGTTCCGCTCGAACTTCGCGTGGTTCTGCGGCAGGCCGGGGTGCCCGGGGAAGGCGCTGTCCATCGAGGCGCCGCCCATGTTGTGGTCGAACTCGTTGTCGTGCACCCACACCGAGTCCCCGGCGGTGCCGGAGTAGCCGACCATGTTGTGGTGGCTGCGGCAGCCGGTGATCTCGATGGAGTAGCGGGGGACGTCGTAGCCGCGGCCCTCGTTGATGTTGCTGGCGCTGCCCGGGTAGATGCCGGAGTCGCCGTTCCCGTACGACTCGCAGTTCTTGTACAGGCCGTGGTCGCTGGCGAAGGTCAGGAAGCCGTACTCGTCGTTCCAGCGGGTCAGGACGTCGTCGATGACGAAGCCGTCGCCGGCGAGGACGTACAGGGCGTTGAAGGTGGTGCGCTGGGCGGTGAAGTTTCGGAAGTAGACGCCGTTCGACCGGTCGGCGCGGATGGCGTTGAGCTTCTGGTACTTGGCGTCGATGACGACGTCGAGCCGGGACGCGCCCGTCCCCTCGATCTGGAGGTCCTTCTTGCCGAGGATGGCGACGAGGTTCTGGTTGTGCCGGCACTGCACCTGCTGCTCGTACGACAGGATCTGGTAGCCGAGCGCGGAGGAGGGGGCCTTCAGGGCGGCGCACTCCCCCGACGGCTTGGGCAGGGAGGGCTCCTCCTCGTACAGGCCGGGGAGGATCGCGATGTTCATGCCTGGCCGGTCCACCGCGTCGACGGCCTGCTGGAGGTGGCGGTAGCCGGACTTCTCGCACCGCTCGTACAGGGCGAGGTTGCGCTGCCTGAGCGCCTCGGGGAAGGCCGCGATGCGGCGCTCGAAGGCCGGCCGGTCGGTCTTGCAGACCAGCAGGTCGGGCTCGGCGTTGCGGTAGGCGGGCACGGATCCGCTGCCGTCGGGGAAGGTGACCGGCCGCTCCTCGTGCGCGCGTGCGGCGGGCGCGGCCGTCAGGAGGGTCAGCAGCGGCAGCAGGGTGAGGAGGGCGGCGAGGAGGGCCGGCCGGGCGGCGGGGCGTCTGCGGGTCCACGGGGTCCACGACATGCGCGAGAGAGTAGAGCAATGTTCATGTTTTCGGATCCCCTGCGACAGCATCGATCCAAGCCGCGCCCCACACGCCCTCCAGGGGCCATTGACGCGCGGGCCGGGGAATCCTACTGTCGACCATAGGATTCCTTCGACAGAGCGGAAGCACCCCATGAGCGAGCAGGCCAGGAAGACGGCCGAGGGCCTGGAGTACCTCACCGGGTTCGGAAACGAGCACAGCTCCGAGGCCGTGCCCGGCGCCCTCCCGTCAGGCCGGAACTCGCCCCAGCGCGCCCCCCTCGGCCTGTACGCGGAGCAGCTCAGCGGCAGCGCGTTCACCGAGCCCCGCAGCCACAACCGCCGCTCGTGGCTGTACCGCATCCGCCCGTCCGCCGCACACCCGCCGTTCACCCGCGTCGACAACGGGTCCCTTCGGACGGCGCCGTTCACCGAGGCCCCGGCCGACCCGAACCGGCTGCGCTGGAACCCGCTGCCCGACCCGGCCCCCGGCACCGACTTCCTGGCCGGCCTGTGGACCCTCGGCGGCAACGGCGACGCCGCCCAGCGCACCGGCATGGCCATCCACCTCTACTCCGCCGACGCCGACATGACAGACCGGGTCTTCAGCGACTCCGACGGCGAACTGCTGATCGTCCCCGAGCGCGGCGGGCTCCTGCTGCGCACCGAGCTCGGCCTGCTCGCCGCCCGCCCCGGCGAGGTGGCGCTGATCCCGCGCGGCGTCCGCTTCCGCGTCGAGCTCCTCGACGGCACCGCCCGCGGCTACGTGTGCGAGAACTACGGGCGCCCCTTCGAGCTGCCGGACCTCGGCCCGATCGGCGCCAACGGCCTGGCCAACGCCCGCGACTTCCGGGCGCCGGTGGCCGCGTACGAGGACGGGGACCGGCCCACGGAGGTGGTCAACAAGTTCTGCGGCAACCTGTGGTCGGCGACGTACGACCACTCCCCGCTCGACGTCGTCGCCTGGTACGGCACGCACGCCCCGTACGTCTACGACCTGCACCGCTTCAACGTGCTGGGGTCCATCAGCTACGACCACCCCGACCCGTCGATCTTCACCGTGCTGACCTCGCCCTCGGACACGCCCGGCCTGGCCGGCGTCGACTTCGTGGTCTTCGCGCCGCGCTGGCTCGTCGGCGAGGACACCTTCCGGCCGCCGTACTTCCACCGGAACGTGATGAGCGAGTACATGGGCCTCATCGAGGGCTCCTACGACGCCAAGGCCGAGGGCTTCGTCCCTGGCGGCGGCTCGCTGCACAACATGATGTCGGCGCACGGCCCCGACCGGGAGACCTTCGACAGGGCGAGCGCCGCCGAGCTGAAGCCGCAGAAGATCGACGACGGCCTGGCGTTCATGTTCGAGACGCGCTGGCCGATCACCGCGACCGCCCAGGCCGCCGGTGCGGACCACCTCCAGCGTGCGTACGACGACGTCTGGGAGGGGCTGGAACGGCACTTCCGCGCCTAAGATGCTCCCGGCCCCGCCGGGAGGGGCCGCGCGCCCCGCGCGCGCGTGCCCGCCGCCTCGTCCGTACGGAGAACCACCCGTGACCGCCTTCGCCCCAGACTCGCTGGTGCTGAACCGGAAGCTGCCGCTCTGGTATCAGGTGTCGCAGTCGTTGCGCGCCTCGATACTGGGCCGCACCCCGGACGCCTCGCTGCGCCTGCCCACCGAGGAGCAGCTCGCCGAGCACTACGGGGTGAGTGTGCTGACGATGCGCCAGGCGCTCAAGGAGCTGGAGGGCGAGGGGCTGATCAGCCGGCACCGGCGGCGCGGGACGTTCATCGAGCCCGGGGCCATGCGCGGGGCCCCTGTGCGGCTGCTGGGCTCGGTCGACGCGATCGTGGCGCAGCAGTCGGGCGACCGGACGACCGTGCTGGGGCACGAGCGGACGGCCGTCTCGGGCGAGCTGCTGGAGCACTTCCCCGACACGGCCGAGGTCGTCGTCTACCGGCGGCTGCGCCACGACGGCGAGAGCGGCGAGCCGACGAACTGGGCGGAGAACGCGGTGCGCCCGGAGATCGCGGAAGCGGTGGACCTGGAGGACCTGGCGCGCTGGCCGATGACCAAGGTCCTGCGGGACGTGGTCGGCGTGCGGATCAGCCGGATCACGGACACCGTCGAGGCGCGGCTGGCCGATCCCGAGACGGCCGAGCTGCTGCGCGTGCCGCTGCTGAGCCCGATCCTGCACTACACGGGCGTCACGTACGGGGAGGACGGGCGCGTCGTGGACGTGGCGCGCATCCGGTACCGCGGCGACCGCTTCTCCTTCACGGTGACGGTCGACGCGCACTGAGGAGGCCGGAGCCGGCGCCCCGCCGCCGCTCCCGCCGTGCGGCTACTTCTCGTCGTCGTCGGCGCGGCGCTCGCCCTCCGCCTGGGAGGGGGTGGTGCGCATGGTGTCCGGGTGGTGGTGCGCCGCCCGCTCCTTCTCGTCCATGTCCTCGTCGAGCCGCTCGCCCTCGGCCTGCGAGGGGGTCGAGTATTCGTCGTACTGACTCATGTCCGCTCCTCGGCTCTGCGGTCGCCCCGCGCGCACCCGGGCCGGGCCCGCGGCGCCCGTGCACGGGGCCGTACACGCCGTACACGCCGTACACAAGGAGCGTAACGCTTCGGCCACCGCCCGGCCCGGACACGGCTGCGGGGGGCCTGCCGGGTGCGGGGGCCGTCGCTACCATCTGCCGGGTGAGCGACGACGTACCGCTGCTGGACGAGCTGATGCCGTGGGCCGTGAGCGGCCTGCGCCTGGGCCGCGCCTGGGTCGCCGCCCCCGATCCGGCGGCCCTGCAGGCTCGCTGGGGCGTGCTGGCCGGTGCCGAGGGGGCGGAGCGGGAGCGGCTGTTCCGGCCGAGCCGGGCCCGTTCCACGGCGCTGGGCGCGGCCGCGCTGCCGGGGCAGCGCGCGCCGTCCACGGCCCGCTTCGCCGATGCCCCGGGGCCGTGCCCGGAGCCGGTGCGGGCGCTGCTGGCGCCCTTCGACGAGCAGTGGCTGCTGCCCGACCAGCGGCTGATCGACTCGGCCCGGCCGGAGCTGTGGCGGGTGCTGGACGGGCAGCAGCTCTTCGTCCTGGAGGGCCCGGAGCCGGTTCCGGCAGCGGTCCCGGAAGCCGCGCCGGCGTCCGGTGCGGCTTCCGCGCCGGCGCCGGCGGCGGCCCTCCCGGAGCCGGGCCTCCAGGTCACCGCGCGCCTGCCGGCCGGCCGGCTGGGCCGGATCCGGCCGCTGCACCGCCGCCCGGGCGGCGCGGAGCCCAACCTCGCGCCGGGCCTGCTGCCGCTGCTGGGCGCGCGCTTCGGCGGCTGGGTCACCCCGCAGGACGTGCTGTGCTGGATCCTGGCCGCCGGCCGGCCGGGGCCGCGCGGGTACGGGGTGCCGCTGCCCTCCGACCCGGGGCGGTGGCGGGCGGGGCTGGAGCTGGGCAGCCGCCTGCTGGCCGTGCGGCTGCGCGGGGGCGGCGGCGCGGAGCCGCCCCGGCTGCCGGGCGGCCGCCGCCCGTACGTGCGCTCCGCGGTCACCGGCTGGCCCGGCGGGATCGGCTACGACGCGGCCGCGGAGACACTGGTCCTCGGCACGGGTACGGTCTCCCCCGTCCCGGCGGAGGCCTGGGAGTACGGGGCGCCGGGCGGGGCACGGGTCCTGGAGGCGTGGTTCGCGGCCCGCTGCGCGCACCGCAGCCCGGAGGCGGCGGGGCTGGAGGCGGTGGGTCCGGCCGTGTGGCCGCAGGCGTGGACGTCGGAGCTGCTCGCGCTGGTGACGACGCTGGCGCTGCTGGCCGGGGCGGCGGAGGAGCGGGCGGCGTTCGAGCCGGGGCCGCTGCTGCCCCGGGCGGAGCTGGCGGCCGGCGGGGTGCTGCCGCCGCCGCGGTGGGCGCGGCGCCCGGCGTCCGTCCTGGACCACCTGGAGGAGGGCCCGGGCGGGCAGTTCGCCCTACTGTGACGGGGCGGCCGGGCTCGGGGCCGTCAGGCGGGAGGCGTCCACCCGGCCAGCAGGCGGAGCACGCAGCGGTCGAAGACGGCGTCCATGTCTGCGGCCACCTCGGCGACGGGATGGGTGTCGGCGAGGGCGGCCGCGAGCAGCGGGTAGGCGCCGGTCGCCAGGGCGGAGCCGAGCCAGGCGGTCCGTACCCGCGTCTCGTCGGCCTCGCTCCAGGGCAGGGCGCGAGCCCGCTCGGCCATGGCGAGCTCGTTCGCCGCGAACGTCGCGACGGAGCCGTTCACGGTCGCGAGGAGTTCCAGCTTCTGCCCTCCGGGCAGGTCCAGCGGGGTGAGGCAGTCCAGGCTGTACTCGAGGTAGCGCAGGGCCTGGGGGCTGAAGCCGTGGACGGGGCCGAGCAGGCGGGGCAGCCAGGGGTGGCGGTGCATCAGGCGTCGCGTCTGGCGGGCGAGGCCGAGGAGGTCGGCCTGCCAGTCGCCGGTGGGCGGGGGGAAGGCGTACTCGGCGCTGACGGCGTCGACCATCAGCTCGTACAGGTCTTCCTTGCGCGGCACGTAGTTGTAGAGGGACATGGTGCCGGCGCCGACGCCGGCGGCGACGCGCCGCATGGAGACGGCGTCGATGCCCTCGGCGTCGGCGATGCGGACGGCCTCGGCGGCGATCGACTCCCGGGTGTGCGCGGGCCGGGGCCCGCGGCCGGCGCGCTGCGGGCGGGCCCAGATCACTTCGGGTTCAGCGGGGCGTCCGCCGGCTGTCATCGCTCATCACCTCGCCGCCATCCTAGAGGGGGTGGTGACAGGGCGAGGTGCGGGCAGGTAGGCAGGGCGCATGGCATCTCACACTCAGGACGTGCACGCCCGGCCCGCGGATCCGCTGCCCCTGGAGGGCGTCACCGTCGTCGCGGTGGAACAGGCCGTCTCTGCCCCGTTCGCCACGCGCCAGCTGGCGGACCTGGGGGCGAGGGTCGTGAAGGTGGAGCGCCCGGACGGCGGCGACTTCGCCCGCGGCTACGACACCGCGGCCCGGGGCCTCGCCTCGCACTTCGTCTGGGCCAACCGCGGCAAGGAGTCCCTCGCGCTGGACCTGAAGGACCCGCGCGGCCTGGAGGTGCTGCACGGGCTGCTGGCCGGGGCCGACGTGTTCGTGCAGAACCTGGCGCAGGGCGCGGCCGCCCGGCTCGGGCTTGACTCGGCGGCGCTGTGCGCGCGGTATCCGCGGCTGGTCGCCGTGGACGTCTCCGGCTACGGCCCGCAGGGCCCGTACGCGCACAAGCGGGCCTACGACATGCTGGTGCAGTGCGAGGCGGGCCTGGTGTCGGTGACGGGCACTCCCGAGCGGCCCGTCAAGGCGGGGATTCCGGCCGCGGACATCGCGGCGGCCATGTACGCCTTCTCCGGGGTCCTGGCGGCGCTGCTGCGACGCGGGGTGACCGGGCGCGGGGGCCGCGTGGAGGTGTCGATGCTGGACGCGCTCGCCGAGTGGATGGGACATCCGCTGCACCACACGATGCACGGCGGGGAGCAGCCCGCCCGCACGGGCCTGGCGCATGCGGTGATCGCCCCGTACGACGCCTACGCGACGGCCGACGGGGACCGCGTACTGCTGTCGGTGCAGAACGACCGCGAGTGGCGGCGGCTGGCCGGACAGGTGCTGGAGCGTCCCGAGTTGGCGGATGATCCGGCGTATGCGACCAACGCGGCCCGGACCCGGGGCCGGGAGAAGACGGACGCGGTCGTCGCGGAGGCGCTGGGCCGGCTGGACGCGGCCGAGGCCGTGCGGCGGCTGGAGGGGGCGGGTATCGCATGCGCCCGCCTGAACTCGGTGGCGCAGCTCGCGCACCATCCGCAGCTCGCGGCGCGTGACCGCTGGCGGGAGGTGGGATCGCCGGCGGGTCCGCTGCGGGCGCTGCTGCCGCCGATCGGGCTGCCGGGGGGCGCCGCACCGCGGATGGGTGCGGTGCCCGCGCTCGGCGAGCACACCGACGCCCTGCTGCGCGCCCTGGGGATGTCGGGCGCGCAGATCGCGACTCTGCGCCGGGATGGAGTAATTGCGTAGGCCGGGGCGAAACCTGACGGGGGTCGGGACCGTTCTTACGAGCGGCGGCTGCCGAAGAGCGAGCGACGCAGCCGCCGCAGCGGCGCGAAGAGCGAGACGCGCGCGCTCCGGCTCCGCAGCCGGTGCGTGTGGTCGCGCGAGGTGAGTTCGCGCATCAGCAGGGTCGCCTCGGCGACCTCCCGGTGCGGGACGGCGGGTCCGCCCAGCACGGCGAGGTGGCGGTCGAGGCGCGAGCTGGTCGCGCTGCTTCCGCAGGTGATGGCAGGCACGCGGGGCGGCCTGCTGCGCATCGTTATCTGTTCCATGTTCTCTCCCCACCCGTACGAGGGCACCCGGCCCGGGCAGGTTAACCCTATCGCCCCCGAGACGCCCCCGGGTATCCCGGTGGTGTGAATTACCCCTATGCGTCGGGGAGTTGACGGTTACTCAGCGGAGTTGTCGGTTACTCTCCGCAAGCTCCGCGGTGTTCAGCCATGCCGCGGGCGGCACGCGGGGGCGCGGCGGGGGCGCCCCGCGCCCGGCACGCCACGCGTTCCGGCGCCGCGACAGGGGTCACGCGGGGCGCACTGCGCTAACTTGGAGTGACCGCCCGATCGCACAGGGGCGCAGGGACGCACGGATGCACAGGGGGCTCGCGTGACGGACGGCAGGGGCGCCGGCGGGACGGGCGCGGCGGGCGGAGGCGGTGGCGGTACGGGCGGCGCGGCGGGCCCGGACCGGGTCGTGGCGGGCCGCTACCGGCTGCTCGGCCTGCTGGGCCGGGGCGGCATGGGCGTCGTGTGGCGCGCCAGGGACGAGGTGCTGGCCCGCGAGGTGGCCGTCAAGGAGGTGCGCGCGCCCGCCGGGCTGGACGGCGCCGAGGTCGGGCGGCTGTACCGGCGGCTGGAGCGGGAGGCCTGGGCCGCGGCGCGGGTGGCGCACCGCGGGGTCGTCACGGTGTACGACGTGGTGACCGAGGACGGCCGGCCGTGGATCGTGATGGAGCTGGTCCGCGGGCTGTCGCTGGCCGACGTGCTGGAGTCGGAGGGTCCGCTCGCCCCGCAGCGCGCCGCGCACGTCGGCGAGCAGGTGCTGGCGGCGCTGCGGGCCGCGCACGAGGCGGGCGTGCTGCACCGGGACGTCAAGCCCGCCAACGTGCTGCTGGCCAACGACGGCCGGGTGGTGCTGGGCGACTTCGGGATCGCGCGCCTGGAGGGGTCGGCGGCGATCACGGTGACGGGCGAGGTGGTCGGCTCTCCGGAGTACATCGCGCCGGAGGTGGCGCTGGGCGAGGAGCCCAGCACGGCGTCGGACCTGTGGTCGCTCGGAGTGACCTTGTACACGGCCGTGGAGGGCGTCTCGCCGTTCCGCCGCGAGTCCGCGCTGTCGACGCTGCGGGCGGTGGTGGAGGGCGAGCCTCCGGAGCCCCGGCGGGCCGGGGCGCTGGCGCCCGTACTGGACGGGCTGCTGCGCAAGGACCCGGGTGCGCGGCCGTCGGCGCAGGAGGCGGCCCGGGTGCTGCGGATCGTCGGCGCGGGCGGGGCCTTGCGGGATCCGGGCGGGCCGCGGGCCGGGGCGGGCGCGCCGGGTCCTGCCCTGCACGGCAGCGGCGGGGCGCTCGCGGACCCGGGGCCGACCGCACCGATGCCGCGGACCGGCCCGGCACCCGTCGCGGAGCCGGGTGCCGGGTACGGGCCGCGGCCGCAGGGCCCGGGGCGGGCCGGGACGGTGCTCGCCGCGGGGGTCGCGGTGCTGGTGGCGGCGGTGGCGGTGCTGACCTGGCTGCTGCTCGCGGAACGGGCCGCGGGCGGTGGGGGCGGCTCCGGCTCGGCCGGGCCGTCGGCCTCCGCCGCCCCGCCGTCCGCGTCGGGCCCGGAGCCGGGGGCGGCGGGCAGGCCTGCGGGCTCCGCCGGCGGTTCGGGGCCGGCGTCCGCCTCGGCTTCGGCGTCCGCGTCGGCCTCCGCGTCCGGGTCCCCCTCGCCGTCGGGTACGGCCGCGCCGCATGCCTCCGCCGCCGTCCGGGCCGTGCGCGCCGCGTACGCGGGGAGCTGCCCGGCCGCGGCGTGGCGGGCGCCGGCCTTCACCGCCGCCGTGGCGGTGGAGCCGCGGCCGGCGTCGGTCGAGTACCGGTGGGTGCGGCGCGGCGGCGGCTCCGCCGAGGGCTGGCGGTCCGCCCCCTACCCGGCGCACGGGGAGCTGGAGTTGGAGCACACCGAGCTCGCGCACCGGGCGGGCGGGATCCTGGAGGACGCGGTGCGCCTGGAGGTCCGGGGGCCGGCCGAGGCGGTGTCGGAGTGGGTGGAGTTCTCGGTGGTGTGCGAGGAGGCCCCGCCGGGCGGGTCCCCCTCCCCCGGTGTGAGCGCCTCGCCCGGTCCGGGCGTGTCCCCGGAGCCGGAGCCGGACCCGCAGGCGGGCGGCGGGAGCGAGCCGGAGCCCGGGCCCGGCACCGGAGCGGGGCCGGGGGCCGAGTTCGACCCGGAGGCCGCCGCCTGACTGCGGCGCGTACGGGGCCGCGTCGTACGGGCCCCGCGTACGGGGGTGCTGCGGGCGGCGGGCCGGGGCTTGCCGGTCCGCCGCCCGCGGCGGTCACGCGTTGTTGCGGAGGACGGGCAGGTAGCCGCCGGACTGCCCGGCGGCGGTCGGGTGGTAGGACTCGGAGATGTTCGCCCAGTTGACGCTGTGGAGCCAGGCGCTGCCGGAGCAGATCTCGTGGCCGGTGAAGGTGCCGACGACGGAGGCGAAGGTGAAGCCGTGGTCGGCGGCGCGCTTGGCGATGGCCGCGTTCAGGTGGTCGGCCGCGCCGTTGATGGCGGCGCGCTCGCCTTCGGTGAGGCCGGCGATGCAGGTGCCGTTGAGCTTGTAGAAGCGGGGGTAGCCGAGGACGACGACGCGGGCGGCGGGGGCCTTGCCGCGGATGGAGTTGTAGACCCTGTCGAGTTGGGCGGGGAGGGTGGAGTCGACGTAGCCCTTGGCCTGGTTCACCCGGTTGACGCAGGTCGACTCGGACTGGAGCACACAGGTCGTCATGACGTCGGAGAATCCGGCGTCGTTGCCGCCGATGGTGATGCTGACCAGGTCGGTTCCGGAGTTCAGCGGTCCGAGCTGGTTGGCGACGACGTCGCCGGTGCGGGCTCCGGAGCAGGCGGTGAAGGCGAAGCTCTGCGGGGAGTTGGCGGCGGCCCACAGGGCCGGGTAGGCGCGGGGGGTGCGCTTGCAGGAGCCGCTGGAGGAGTCGTAGTTCCCCGCGCCGAGGCCGGAGGAGTACGAGTCGCCCAGGGCGACGTAGCCGAAGTCGGCGGAGGCTGCGGCCGCTTGGCCGGAACCGAACAGGGCAGCGCCGGCGGCGAGTAAGAGGGAGGAGGTCCAGGCGGCGAGGCGGGGCATGCTGCGCAGGGGCATGTGCGGCTCCTCGTGGGGGCGTTCGTGGGGGGGTTACTCGGGAGTCGGGGTTACTCCTGAGTCCGTGGTACCGGGAGCCGGGATTGGCCGGAAGTGTTCATGCCAAGGAGGTTCGGCGGAGGATTGGGCGCCGGACCTTCACCGCGCCGGGGTTTGGGGTGGAAGCCGGCAGGACAGGCCCAGGGTCTGTCCGGCGGATCAGGGCCGAACCCGGCCGCGATCCGCAGGACAGGCCCTGAGCCGTTCCGGCGAAACACCGGTGCGCCGCGACGGCTCGTGCCGGATCATGGGCGCCATGCCAGCCAACCCCCATGACTCCCTGCCGATCCGGCTCACCGTCGACGACAGCGACTCCCCGGCGGATGTCGTCGACGCGCTGTTCCTCGGCCGGTTCGCCTCCGGCGAGCAGCCCTACTCGCGCAGCGTGAGCATCGAGCGGGTGAAGGCCGAGGCGACGCTGCTGCCGCCCGGCGCCGCCGTGCTCCGCGCGGCGCGCGACTCCGACCGCAGCGCCGTCCTGGCGGAGGGCGACGGCTGGACGGTGCTCGTCTCCCGCTGGAGCCGCGGCGCGGACGTGACGGTGACCGCCGTCAGCGACGAGGTCGCCGAGGGCGTTCTCGGCGAGGCCGTCGAGGGCGCGCAGGACGAGCCGGAACCGCAGCCGGAGAACGTCACCATGGGCTTCTGGTACGTCTCACCGCGCCGCGGCCCCCACCGCACGACCCGTCAGATCTCCGCGGGGACCTGGGCGGAGGTCCGCCGGAACTACACGGCGCCGGTGGCGTCCGCCATGGACCGCCTGATGAAGGTGACCCCGGACGACATCACCGGGCGGCTCCTGCTGCTGCACGGTCCGCCGGGGACGGGGAAGACGTCCGCGCTGCGGACGCTGGCCCGGTCCTGGCGGGACTGGTGCCAGGTGGACTGCGTCCTCGACCCCGAGCGGCTCTTCAACGACATCGGCTACCTGATGGACATCGCCATCGGCGAGGACGACGGCTCGGCCCGGGGCCGGTGGCGGCTGCTCCTGCTGGAGGACTGCGACGAGCTGATCCGCGGCGAGGCCCGGCACACCGCCGGGCAGGCGCTGTCGCGGCTGCTGAACCTGACGGACGGCCTGCTGGGCCAGGGCCGCAACGTCCTCGTCGGGGTGACGACCAACGAGGACCTGGAGCGGCTGCACCCCGCCGTGGTCCGCCCCGGCCGCTGCCTGGCCCGCATCGAGGTCGGCCGGCTCACGCACGGCGAGTCCGCGGAATGGCTGGGCACGCAGGAGGACGTCCCCCGGGAGGGCGCGACGCTGGCGGAGCTGTACGCGCGCCTGCGCGGCACCGGCCCGGCGGGACCGCTGCTGCCGCCCCAGGGGCACACCGCGGAGGCAGGCCTGTATCTCTGAGGTCGTCGTCAGGCGTCGAAGCGGGCGCGGAGGGCGTCCAGGGCGGCGGCCGCCGCCTCCTCGAAGGTGAGGCCCAGGCGACGGGCGCGCTCGGCGTAGGCCTGGGCGGCGGCGGCCGCCTCCCGCGCGGCGGAGTCGGCGGCGGCCGCGACGAACGTGCCGTGCCGGCCCCGGGTCTCGACCACGCCGTCCGCCTCCAGGACCCGGTAGGCCTTCGCGACCGTGTTCGCGGCGAGCCCCAGCTCCTCGGCGAGGCCGCGAACCGTCGGCAGCTTGTGTCCGACCGGCAGCCGGCCCGCGAGCGCCGCGTCGGCGATCTGGGCGCGCAGCTGCTCGTACGGGGCGGGGGCGCCGGCCGAGCCGTCGATCCGGATGTTCAGGTTCGTCGAGGTCACGGGCCGATTCTCCCCCATCGGCCGTGATATTCGCAGGCGTCGGGCCGCACCCGGCGCCTACGGTCGGCCCATGACCGTCAAGATCCGTGATCTCCGCCCGCTCGATCCCGCCGACGTGGAGGCCGTCGTACGGGTGCGCCGTGCGGCGCTGCCGTTCATGATCTCCACCCCCGCCGGGGTCGCCTTCGAGCTGGCCTCCGCCCCCGCCGCGCGGCACGCGCGGATCCTCGTCGCCGAGGACGGCGCGGGGCTGGTGGTCGGGACGGCCCAGACCGGCATCGTCCACGACAGCGCCGAGCCGGGCCGGGCCTTCGTCAACGCCCAGGTGGACCCGGCGCACCGGCGCCGCGGGGCGGGGACGGCGCTGCTGCGCGCGGCCGAGAAGCACCTGGCCGCCTGCGGAGCCGCGGAGGTGTACGCCTGGGTGCTGGACGAGGAGCCGGCACGGGCGTTCGCCGAGCGGCACGGCTACCGGTCGGGCCGCTCCGCGCACTTCCTGCGCCTGGACCTGTCCGCGGCCGTACTGCCCCCGGCCCCCGCCGAACTGCCCGCGGGCGTCGAGCTGCGCCCCGGTTCGGCGTTCGCGGACGACCCGCGCCCGCTGTTCGAGGCGGACGCGGCGGCCTCCGCGGACGAGCCGGGCGACGTACCGCTGCTGCTGGAGGACTACGAGGACTGGCTGCGGACCGTCTGGCACGACCCGGAGCTCGACAGGGAGCTGACCTCGGTCGTGGTGGTGGACGGGGCCGTCGCCGCGTTCACCGCGGCCCGCACCGACGGGGCCGCGCGCTACGGCTCGGCGATGACCGGCACCGCGCAGGCCTTCCGCGGGCGGGGCCTGGCCAAACTCGCCAAGGCGGACTCGCTGCGCCGGGCCCGCGCGGCCGGCTACCGGGAGGCCTTCACCGGCAACGACACCGGGAACGGGCCGATGCTCGCCGTCAACGAGTGGTTCGGGTACGAGGTCTGCGCGACGGAGGTCCGCTACGCGAAGCCGCTGCCCGGCCCCGCGGACGGCCCCGCGGACGGGGGCGGCGCCGCGGAGGACGTGTCCGTGGCCCTCTCGAAGGCGGGCCGCACCAAGATCCGCTACCCGGCCCGGGTGCTGTCCGACGACGGCGACCGGATCACCGTCCGCGCCCGGTGGGCGGCCGACGGCGTCCGCGACTTCGGCTTCGTCCGCTTCGAGCCGGGCGACGTCTTCACCGAGCACTACTGGCGCTCGCGCTGGTACGCGGTGAAGGAGGTGCGCACCGGAGGCGGCGCCCTGAAGGGCTGGTACTGCGACATCACGCGCCCGGCGGCGGTCGCGGGCGGCGAGATCCGCGTCGAGGACCTCGACCTCGACCTGTGGGTCTCGGCGGACGCGTCGGCCGTCCTGCGCCTGGACGAGGACGAGTTCGCGGCGAGCGGGCTGGCCGCCCGCGATCCGGAGGCCGCCGCCGAGGCCGTCCGCGCGCTGGACGCCCTCGACCGGCAGGCCCGCACCGCGGAGGGCCTCCGCGCCCTGCTCCTCTGACCCGGACCGGCCGGCCCGCCGCGGGCGGCTCAGTCGAAGACCGAGGCGCAGGTGGTCGGTTCGGCGTTCGCCGGGTCGAGGGCGTTGAGCGCCTCGTGCCAGGCGATCCGGTCGGTGAGTGCGATGGTGAGGTGCTCGGAGAAGTCCAGGGGGCACAGGTCCTGGAGGACGACGTTGCGCACCTGGGACCCGGGGCCCTGGAGGAACCCGCTGCGGTAGGGGGTGACCACCTGGTCGTACCTGGTGGCGATCACCGTGTACCGGACGCCGGGCACGGTGTCGCCGGGCGCGTTGAGCTTGGCGAGGAAGGGCGATCCGGCGATCTGGTCGGCGAGCGCGGGCGTCTTCGTGCTGATCAGCTCCTCGGCGCCGGGGAAGTAGGGCAGCAGCTTGGTGAGCCCGCTCAGGGTGGTGCCGTGGTTGTCGGGGGCCAGGCCGACCAGGGCGTTGACCTTGTCGGCGCCGCCGAGGAACTTCAGGTAGTAGTTCGGCATCATGCCGCCCTGGGAGTGGCCGACGATGTCGACCTTCCGCGCCCCGGTCGCGCCGAGCACCCGGTCGACGTACGCGGAGAGCTGCTCGGCGGACTTGTCGACGGGGCCGAGCCCGTGGAAGAAGGGCACGCCGGGGAGCTGGCCGTAGTCGAGGGAGAAGACGCAGTACCCGCGGTGGACGAGGTAGGGGGCGAACCCGAGCCAGTTGTCGACGGAGTTGCCGAGGGTGCCGTGGACGAGGACGACGGGCCGGGGGTGGGCGGCGGAGGGCTTGCAGGAGAAGTCGTTCCAGCCGCGGCTGGGGCCGGTGGCGGCGGCCTGGGCGGTTCCGGAGGGGGCGGCGAGTGCGGCGGCGGTGAGGAGGAGGACGGCCAGCGGGCGGAGCAGGCGTCGCCAGGGCAGCATCAGGTGATCTCCTTGCGGGTCAAGGGGAAGAGACGTGGGGGTTCAATCCCGTGATCCGGATCACAAGGGGTGCTGCTCACGCCAAATTACGGGCGGGTAGCAATACAGGGAAGTTACGCGTCGGTAAAAAAATCAGGTGTCGACTGCGCCCCGACCGCTCCCCCGCTAGGCCGCGAGCGTGCCGCGAGCAATGGCGTGCGGACCGAAGCGCGCCCGCACCCGGTCGGCGACCGCCTCCAGACGCCGCGCCTTCTCGTCCTCGGGGTCGAAGCTCAGCTGGTGGGCCGCCCGGTCGGCCGGGGCGAGCTCCTCGACCCGCAGCGACAGCGCCCGTACGCGGGCCCGCTGGAGGCCGAGCGCCGCGTACAGGGCGTAGGCCGCGGCGGTCAAGTCGGCGGAGTGCGAGGTGGGTTCGGCCAGGGTCCTCGTACGGGTGAGGCCGGTGCGGTCGGCGCAGCGCACGGTGAGGGAGACGGCCCGGCAGACCTGTCCGCGGGCGCGGAGGAGCGCGCCGAGCTCCTCGGTCAGCGAGAGCAGCGCGCGGCGGTGCCGTACGGGGTCCAGCTCGTCGCGGGCGAAGGGCCGCTCGGCGGCCAGGGAGCGGGCCGCGGCGCCGGGCCGGACCGGGGTGCGGTCGATGCCGAGGGCGCGTTCGTGCACCTCGCGGCCGGCCCGGGCGCCGAGGAGGCGGCGCAGGAGGGCGGGCGGCGCGGCGGCGACGCGGCCGACCGAGTCGAGGCCGTACGCGCACAGGGTGCGGGCCGCCTTGGGGCCGACGCCGTGGAGGGCGGCGACGGGCCTGCGGTCCAGGAACTCCCGTACCGCGCCCGGGTCCGGGCCGACGCGGACGGTCCCCCCGCAGGGGGCCCCGGCGGCGGCCATCCGGGCCAGCATCGGGTTGCCTGCGATGCCGATCGCGCAGTCGACGCCGTACCGGGCGAGGGCGCGGACCCGTATCAGGGCGGCCAGTTCGGGGGCGCTGCGGCCGAAGTAGCGCAGGGCGCCGCGGACGTCGAGGAGCGCGGTGTCGGGCGGGGCCGGCTGCACGAGGGGGGTGAGCTCGCCGAGCAGTTCGAGCAGGCCGGTGTAGAGCGGGGCGCCGAGCGGCTCCCCGTCCAGCCGGCGCATGCGGACGCACAGCACGGTGGCGCCGGCGGCGGGCTCCGGGCCGGCTGCGGGCGCGGGCCCGGCGGCCGGCTGCCCGGCCACCCCGCGCTGCCCGGTCATCCCGCGCCCGGTCATCCCGCGCTGCCCGGTCACCCCGCGCCCGGTCATCCCGCGCTCCCCGGGCTCGCGTGCCACAGCCGGCGCCCCGTCGCCGCGCCCTCCCCGGCCGGCCGGAGGTCCGCCCACGGGTTCATCTCGTAGCCCGTGGGCAGGTGGACCCGGCGGCCGCCGGAGGGGTCGGCGCCGGCCTCCCCGCCGGCGGGCGGGCCGGCGGGCTCGGCGAGCCGCTGCGCGACGGCGTCCAGCCCGCCGGCCTCGCGCAGTTCGACCAGTTCGGCCAGGTTCCAGGCGGCCGAGGCGACCACGCTCAGGCTCTGCGGGCCGCGGCGCTGCACGACGCCTCTGACCAGCAGCAGGAACGAGTGGAAGACGGTGTGCGCGCACGCCTCGTGGCTGTCGTCGAAGAAGGCCAGGTCGACCAGGCCGGTCCCGTCGTCGAGGGTGCTGAAGATGACCCGCCGGCCGGACCGGATCGGCGGGGTCTGGGTGGCCGCCTTGGCGCCCGCGACCAGGACCGTCCGGCCGTGCCCGACCTCGCGCAGCCGGTCGGCGGGGACGACGCCCAGCTCCGCCAGGAAGGCGCGGTGGTCCCCCATCAGGTGGCGGGAGGCGTCCATGCCGAGGACGCCCAGTTCGGCGCTGAGCCGCTCCGCGTCGGTCAGGTCGGGCAGGCCGACCGCGGCCGTGGACCGGCCGCCGTCCAGTGGGAGCTGGGCGCTGCGGGGGCCGCCGCCGCGGGCTCCGGCGGCCCGCTGCGCGCCGTGCAGTTCGGACAGGTGCAGCAGGAGGTCGCGCCGGTTGGCGCCGAAGGAGTCCAGGGCGCCGACCTGGGCCAGGCGCTGGGCGACGGGGTGGCCGGGGTGCGCCCGCTCCCAGAAGTCGCGCAGCGACCCGTACGGCTGCCCCGCCTCGATCCGGGCCGCCTCCGCTCCGCTGATGCCGTGGACGTCGCCGAGGGCGAGCCGGAGCCCCCACACCGGCGGGCCACCCCCCTGATCGGACACCAGTTCGATGCGATGGGCGGCCGCCGAGCGGTTCACGTCCAGGGGCAGCACCGGCACGCCCCGCCGCCGGGCGTCGGCGAGGAGCAGCCGCTTGGGGTACATGCCCGGGTCGTGGGTGAGCAGCCCGGCGTAGAAGGCGGCCGGGTGATGGGCCTTGAGCCACGCCGACTGGTACGTCGGCACCGCGAAGGCCACGGCGTGCGCCTTGCAGAAGCCGTAGCTGCCGAACGCCTCGACGATCTCCCAGGTGCGGGCGATCACCTCGGGCGGGTAGCCCCGCTCGGCGGCCTTCGCCGCGAACCACGCCTTGATCCGCGGCTGGGACTCCGCGTCGGAGAGCCCGCGCCGCACGCGGTCCGCCTCGTCCCGCCCGCAGCCGGTCATGACGTGCACGATCTCGATGACCTGCTCGTGGAAGACCACCACCCCGTACGTCTCCGCCAGCGCGGGCTCCAGGTGCGGGTGCGGGAAGCGGACCGGGGCCCGCCCGTGCCGGGCCTCGATGAACGGCCGGACCATGTCGGCGGCGACCGGGCCGGGCCGGAAGAGGGAGATGTCCACGACGAGGTCGTGGAAGGTCGACGGCTGGAGCCGGCCCACCAGGTCGCGCTGGCCCGGGGATTCGATCTGGAAGCAGCCCAGGGTCTCGGCGGAGCGGATGAGCTCGTACGTCGCCGGGTCGCCCGGCGGGACCTGCGCCGGGTCGTCCAGGTCGAGCTCCTTCCCCGTGGCCCGCCGGATCTCGGCCACGGCGTGCGCCATCGCGGACTGCATTCGCACGCCGAGCACGTCGAGCTTGAGCAGGCCGAGCTCCTCCACGTCGTCCTTGTCGAACTGGGACATGGGGAAGCCCTCGCCGCTGGTGGGCACCACGGGGGTGCGGGCGAGCAGGGAGGCGTCGGAGAGCAGCACCCCGCACGGGTGCATGGCGATCCCGCGGGGCAGTGCGTCCAGCGCCTCGACGAGCTCCCACAGCCGTCCGTGCCGCTCCTCGCGGACGGCGCGCAGTTCGGGGAGTTCGGCCAGGGCCGCGCGGGCGTCGCGGGCGCGGATGTGCGGGAAGGCCTTGGCGAGGCGGTCGACCTCGGCCGGGTCCATGGACAGAGCGGCGCCCACGTCGCGGATGGCATGCCGGACGCGGTAGGTCTCGGGCATGGCGACGGTCGCGACGCGCTCGGCGCCGAACCGGTCGATGATGCGCCGGTAGACCCCCAGGCGGCGGGCGGACTCCACGTCGATGTCGATGTCGGGCAGGACGCGGCGGCGCCGGGAGAGGAACCGCTCCATCAGCAGGTTCTGCTCGACGGGGTCGGCGTGGGCGATCCCGAGGAGGTGGTTGACGAGGGAGCCGGCACCGGATCCGCGGGCGGCGGTGCGGATGCCCATCCCGCGTACGTCGTCGACGACCTGGGCCACCGTCAGGAAGTACGGGGCGAAGCCGTGGTAGGCGATGATGTCGAGCTCGTGGTGCATCCGCTCCCAGTACGCGGGCTTGCCGGCGTAGCCGCGCAGCACCATGCCGGCGGCGGCCCGCGAGGCGAGGACCCGCTGGGCGGTGCGGTCGCCGGCGCCGACGAGGCGGGCCTCGGGGAAGTGCACGGAGCCGATGCCGAGGTCGTCCTCGGGGTCCACCGCGCACGCCTCGGCGGTGTGCCGGGTCTCCGCGAGGAGCCGGCGGGCGTCGCCCGGCCCGAGGCCGGCGGCCCGGGTGATCCGCTCGGCGGCGTCGGCCATGGCGGCCGGGTCCTTCAGCCAGCGCTCGCCGCCGTCGAGGGGGCCCCGCGGGTCGACCGGTACCAGGCGGCGGGCCGCGTCGAGGATGTCGGCGACCGGCCCCTGCCCCGGGTCGGCGTAGCGGACGGCGTTGGTGAGGACGGCGCGCACGCCCTGTTCGGCGGCGAAGCCGACGGTACGGGCGGCCAGCCGCAGCGAGCCGGGCCCGGTGCCGGTGCGGCCGTGGTGCACGGCCTCCAGGCGCAGGGCGTCCCCGTACGCCTCCCGCCAGGGCGCGAGCAGCCGCGCGGCCCGGTCGGGCCGGCCGGCGGCCAGGGCTCGGCCGACCTCGGAGCCGGGTCCGAGCAGGGCGAACACGCCGGTGCCGGGCAGCTCCGCCCAGGGCAGTACGGGCGGGCCGGACGGGGCGGCGGCTCCGGGGGCGCCCGCGTGGGCGGCGGTGACCATCCGGCACAGCTCCGCCCAGCCGGCGGCGCCGTCGCGGGCGAGGAAGACGGCCCGGGGGGCGGACTCGTCGACGAAGGCCCCGCCCTTGGCGGGGGTCCGCCGGCGGTGGGACGCCTCCGCGGCCCGCCCGGCGGAAGCAGAGGCGGAAGCGGTACCCGGGGCAGGGGCGGCGGCCACGGCGAGGTCCACCCCGAACAGCGGCCGGACCCCGGCCCTGGCGCAGGCCTTCGCGAACCGCACCGCGCCCGCGAGGGTGTCGCGGTCGGTCAGGGCGAGGGCGTCCATGCCCCGCTCCGCGGCACGCTCCGCGAGCCGTTCCGGATGGGAGCCTCCGTAGCGCATGGAGAACCCCGAAACGGTGTGCAGATGCGTGAACCCTGGCACCCGCGCCTCCTGCTCTCCTCGGTGTCACCTCCCCCGCTCTCCACCATAAGGCAATTCGAATACCCGTGCGAAACAGTTGTTCGATCATCCGGCGACCCGCCCCCTCGCCCTTCCGTTTCCGCCGTCACCCGTTCAGCGCTCCCCTGCTGCGCTCCCCCTCCTGCCCGCCGAGCGTGTGAAACATGACCCAGAGCACCGAAGAGAGCCGTGGCGCCCCCGCGCCCGGCGGGTTCGCCGCCGAGATCAAGGACGCGGTGACCGCCCGGGCCGCCCTGCTGGTGCTGGGTGTGCTGGCGCTCCAGCTCGCCTTCGCCGTCTCGTACCTCGGGGCCTTCCACGACCCCCGGCCCAGCGGGATCCGCCTCGCCGTCGCCGCCCCCTCCGCGCCGGCCGCCGAGGAGACCGCGCGGCAGCTCGACGGCCTGGAGGGCGACCCGCTCGACGCGCACGCGGTGTCCGGCGAGGCGGCCGCGCTCCGCGAGGTCCGCACCCGCGAGGCCGACGGCGCGCTGATCGTCCGGCCGGGCGGCGGGCCCGACCGGCTGCTGGTCGCGAGCGGCGCCGGCGCCTCCCTCTCCCAGGCCCTGGAGCAGGTCGTCGGCCTCGCCGAGGAGTCCCGGGGCCGCACCCTCCAGGTCGTCGACGCCGTCCCCGCCGACGCGGGCGACGCCCGGGGCCTGAGCTCCTTCTACCTCGTCGTCGGCTGGTGCGTGGGCGGCTACCTGTGCGCGGCGGCCCTCGCGGTCAGCGCCGGCGCCCGCCCCGCGAACACCGCCCGCGCCGCGGTCCGGCTCGGCGCGCTGCTCGTGTACGCGGCCGTCGCCGGGCTGCTCGGCGCGGTGGTCGCGGGCCCGGTGCTGGGGGCGCTGCCCGGCGGGACGGCCGCCCTGTGGGGGCTGGGCACGATGGTCGTCTTCGCGGTCGGCGCGATCACCCTGGCCCTGCAGGGGCTGGCCGGGGTGGTCGGCATCGGCCTGGCGATCCTGCTGGTGGTGGTCGTCGGCAACCCGAGCGCGGGCGGCGCCTACGCGTACGCGCTGCTGCCGCCGTTCTGGCAGGCCGTCGGCCCGGCCCTGCCGCCGGGCGCGGGGACGTACGCGGCGCGCTCGCTCGCGTACTTCGACGGCCACGGCACGGCCGGGCCGCTGCTGGTGCTGGCCGCCTGGGCGGTGGGCGGCGCGGCCGTCACCCTGGCCTGCGCCGCCTTCCGCAGGGGCCGCCCCGGAGCCCCCGTCGGCAGCGGCCTCCCCGAGGAGCGGGTCGCCGCCTGAGCGGCGCACGCAGCGGCCCGCCCGGGGTCCGGGGCCCGGGCGGGCCGCTGCGCTCCTGCCGGGTCAGTAGACGCTGACCCCGTAGGCGTTCAGGGCCTCGACGACCGGCTGGAAGAAGGTCGTCCCGCCCGAGGAGCAGTTGCCGCTGCCGCCGGAGGTGAGGCCGACCGCACGGGTGCCGGAGTACAGGGGGCCGCCGCTGTCGCCGGGCTCGGCGCACACGTTGGTGCGGATCATGCCGTAGACGATGTCGCCGTTGCCGTAGTTCACGGTGGCGTTCAGGCCGGTCACGGTGCCGCTGTGGGTGCCGGTGGTGGAGCCGCGGCGGGTCACCGACATCCCGACGGTGGCGTTGACGGCGCTGGTGATGTCCTGGCTGCCGACGGTCCCGGGGCGGGACAGCGAGGTGTTGTCGTAGCGGACGAGGCCGTAGTCGTTGGTGGGGAAGCTCGATCCCACGGTCGGGCCGATCGCCGTGGTGCGCGCCGAGTTCGTGTACCAGGTGCCCGCGCCGTCGGTGCAGTGGCCGGCGGTCAGGATGTAGTAGGTGCTGCCGCGGCGGACGTTGAAGCCGGCCGAGCAGCGCCAGCTCGACGCGTAGATCGCGTCGCCGCCGGAGACCAGCTTGCGCAGCTGGCCGGGGATGCGCTCGACGCGCAGGGCGGCCGCGTCGGCTCCGGCCTCCTTGCGGATCCTGGCGAGGTCCGCCTCGGTGACCGTGGAGTCGGCGGCGACCACCAGGGTGCCGTTGGCGGGGTTGGTGTACCAGGCAGTGCCGGCGACGTCGGCCCGCTGGACGGAGGCGCCTGCCGCCGCGAGCCGCGCGGCGCTGAAGCCGCTGTCCGCGCTGGCGGCGGTGGGCGCGGCGAGCCCGGCGACGGCAGCCAGGCCTGCGGCCACCGCGAGCAGCCGGGTACGGGTGATGCTCTTGATCCTCACTTCTCGTCCTCCCGGGAGGGATCGGGGGCCCGGCGGTGTGGGGGAGCCGGAGCCCGTGAGGCGCAGCCGGGGGTACGGCGGGCGCACAGTTTTCGTCGTGCCCCTGACAAATCCCCGAGTGGCGCTGACGCGAGTGTCTCGGCGCCGGAAAGCGGGGACAAGGGCGTGTTTCGGCCTCCGCCCGCCCGCGGCCGCCCCGGTCGGCGGGGGGCCGCCCGGCGGTGGGAGCGGGCGGAAGACGTGGTCGGCGGAGCCGGGAAGCGGCAGCGGCGTCCGGTCGCGGCCCCCCTCGGCGCAGCGGCCGCCCCCGGACCGCGGAACGGCCGGAATTCGACCCGCCGGGACAGCCGGCGGGTCGGCGGGGGTACCGGGCGGGCGCCGGTGGGGGTTCGCGTCATGTACGGCAGTCCGCCTCGGGGTCGGGTGCGTGATCGCTGGTGTCGCCAACCCTTCCACGCCCGGCCCGGACGGCAACCCGGCAGTACGCCGTCCGGGCCTGCGGCCTCTTGACGGCTGCTCAGTATCAGCTGCACCCGCAGTCGCAGTTGCAGCAGTCACAGCAATCACAGCTGTCGCACCAGGGGTCCCGCTTCTTGCGGGACCAGGGGCCCTCGTGCTCGGTACAGCACAGCTGGCAGGTGCAGAACATCCATGTGGCGACCGCGCAGCCGGCGAGCAGCCCGCGCCGCGGCTTCTGCGGCGGCTGCCCGCCGCGGCCCGGTCCGCCCGTCGGCGGTATCCCGGGCCCCCCGCCGTAGGGCCCCCCGCCGTACGGCCCGCCGCCCTGCGGCCCGCCGCCGTACGGGTTCCCCGGCCCGCCGCCGTACGGGTTCCCCTGGCCCGGCCCGAAGCCCTGCGGCGGCGGCGCGCCGAAGCCGCCGCCCCGGCCGGCGGAGTTCACGGCCGTGTGCCCGCAGGAGGAGGTGCCGAAGGCGCGGTCCACGGAGCTCCGCAGCTCGTGCACCAGCAGCCGGTGGGCCAGCCCGGCGTCCGCGAACTCCACCTCGTCCAGCGCGAGCCGGATGCCGTGCAGGGCGTCGTCGCACAGCCGGCGCGCCTCGGCGAGCGGGGTCCCGGTCGCCGTCAGCGGGTTCCAGGCGCCGTTCACGGCGTCCTCGGCCTGGTCCTCGACCGCGTCCAGCAGGTGCGCAAGCCGGCCGAAGTACCGGCCGGCCTCGGCGAGCGGGGCGGCGTTGCCGGGCCGCCCGGCCAGCCGTGCGGTATGCGCGAACGCCGCGGCCGTCGCCGTCTCCGTCGGCTCGGTCACCGCCAGCACCGGCGTGCCCGGACCGGCCAGGGTCTCGATGCCGGTCTGCCGGTCCACGGCGTCGACGAGGACGGCGGTGTCGAAGCCCAGCGAGGCTCCGGTGCGGGCGCCCGCCCGGTCCCAGCGCCGGGCCACCCGGCGGGCGGCCGCGGCCATCGGCGCGCGGGCCAACAGCCCGTCGCCGTCCGCGACGTGGTCCCGCACCTTCGCCGAGGCGAGCACGAGCGAGACGGCCGCGGCGAGCCGCGCGCCCTCGCCGTCGGCCACGGCAGCCGTCCGCATCCCGCGCAGCGGGCACGGACCCGCGGTGCGCCGGGCGCCGGCGACGGGGCCCGACTGAGCCTCCGTCAGAACCGATATGAGAAGCCCGTCGTAATTGGTCACGATACGGGCGAACTGCCCGTGGTCACCCCTGAGCGCCAGGCAGAGCCCGCACAGGTGGGCTGTCCACTCCGCCTTGAACCGCTCCCCGAGGCGGTGCGCACAAGGTCTGACGATGCCGAACAATACGGGCCCCCCGAGTGTCATCCGCGGAAAGATGGGCATCGTATCCAGCCAGATCAGTCACCCGTACGCCCCCGCCGACCACCCGCGCGGCCGCACCGGTCGTATTTTCACTCGGTCAGCAGTGGCGCCGCCCAGGATCCTCGACAGTGCAACGGATGTTCTGCACCAGTACCGTCACGAAACAACTTCGCGGCGGCCATCCGCTTGGCGCGTTGTCAGCATCATGGAGGACCATAGGGGTTGCGGAGAAAAGGACAGACTGACCGCGGTGAAAGGAGGCGTCCATGGGTTCGGTACGCAAGGCGAGCGCCTGGCTGGGTCTCGTGGAGGACAGTGACGACGAGCGTTACTACGACGACGACTACGCGGAGGCCGGGCACGGTTCCGTCGCCGGCCCCGGCGACCAGTGGGCCACCGACCCGCGGGTCCGGGTCGCCTCCGAGTCCGCCGTCGAGCGCGGCCGCCGCATCGCCACCGTCACGCCGGACGGCTTCCGCGACGCCCGCGCCATCGGCGAGCTGTTCCGCGAGGGCGTGCCCGTCATCGTCAACCTGTCGCTGATGGACCCCGCCGACGCCAAGCGCGTCGTCGACTTCGCCGCCGGCCTCACCTTCGGACTGCGCGGCTCCATCGAGCGGGTGGCGACCAGGGTCTTCCTGCTGACCCCGGCCGACACGCAGATCGTCAGCGGCGAGCCGGGCGGCCGCTCCCGCGACTTCTTCAACCAGAGCTGAGGCCGGGCCTCACCGGAAGGCGTCGAGACCGGTGAGCGCCTTGCCCAGCACCAGCTGGTGCATCTCGACGGTGCCCTCGTAGGTGAGCACCGACTCCAGGTTGGTGGCGTGCCGCATGACGGGGTACTCCAGGGAGATCCCGTTCGCGCCGAGGACCGTGCGCGCGGTGCGGCAGATCTCGATCGCCTCGCGGACGTTGTTGAGCTTGCCGAAACTGACCTGCTCCGGCCGCAGGGTGCCCGCGTCCATCCGCCGGCCCAGGTGGTGGGCGAGCAGGATGCCCTTGTGGAGCTCCAGCGCCATGTCCGCCAGCTTCGCCTGGGTGAGCTGGAACCCGCCGATGGGCCGGCCGAACTGCTCGCGCGTCCTCGCGTAGTCCAGGGCCGCCTCGAAACTGGCGCGCGCCGCACCCATCGAGCCCCAGACGATCCCGTACCGCGCGTGGCTGAGGCAGCTCAGCGGCCCCTTCAGGCCCGCGACCCCCGGCAGCACCGCATCGGCCGGCAGCCGGACGTCGTCCATGACCAGTTCGCTCGTGACCGAGGCGCGCAGCGACCACTTGTGCTTGATCTCGGGGGCGGAGAAGCCCGCGGAGTCGGTGGGCACCGCGAAGCCGCGGATCCCCTCGTCCGTCTGCGCCCAGACCACCGCGACCGAGGACACCGAGCCGTTGGTGATCCACATCTTGCGGCCGTTCAGGATCCAGTCCGTGCCGTCCCGCTTGGCGTGGGTGCGCATGGCCGCCGGGTCGGAGCCGACGTCGGGCTCGGTCAGGCCGAAGCAGCCGATCAGCTCGCCCGCCGCCATGCCGGGGAGCCAGCGCTGCTTCTGCTCCTCGGAGCCGTAGCGGTGGATCGCGTACATGGCAAGGGAGCCCTGGACGGAGACCAGGGAGCGGATCCCGGAGTCGGCCGCCTCCAGTTCGAGGCAGGCGAGCCCGTACTGCACGGCGGTCGCGCCCGCGCAGCCGTACCCCTCCAGGGACATGCCGAGGGCGCCGAGCGCGCCGAGCTCGCGGGCGAGCTCCCGGATGCCGGGGAGTTCGCCGCGCTCGTACCAGTCGGCGACGTACGGCAGGACCCGGTCGGCGGCCCATGCGCGGACCGTGTCGCGGACGGCGGCGTCCTCGGGGCTGAGGAGCTCGTCGAGGCCGAGCGGATCGGTGGGGACGAAGGACACGGGGCCTCCCGGCGGACCTGGGGGTGAACCTAGCGGTGCTAGTTTGTCGCCGCGGCGGGCGCCGGTCCACCCCCCGCCTGCCGGGTCGGACGGCGCCGGGTGGTCAGACGGCCTTGGCCGTGGGGCGGTCCTCGGCGTCTGCCGTGTCTGCCGTGCCTGCCGTGTCTGCTGCGCCGGCCGCGTCCACCGGGCCCGCCTGGGCCGGCAGCGGCACGGGGGCGGCGGCGCCCGCGGTGTCGGTCTCGTCCCCTCCGGCGCAGTCCATGGCGCGCGGCAGCTTCAGCGCCATCAGCGCCCCGGCGAGCAGCAGGCCGGCGCTGACGACGAGCGTGATGTGCAGCCCGTGGACGAACGAGTGCCGGGCGGCCGCGTACAGCGCCTCGCCCGCGGCCCCGCCGAGGTCCCCCGCGATCTGGTAGGCCTCCCCCAGCGAGTTGGCGGCGCCCCGCGCCTCCTGCGGCGGCACCCCGGGCACGTCGAGCAGCCCCGGCGCGTACGCCGCGTTCATCACGCTGCCGAGGAGGGCGATGCCCATGCCCGCGCCGAACTGGTAGGAGGTCTCGCCTATGGAGGCCGCCCCGCCGGCGGTCTCGGCGGGCGCCTCGCTCAGCATCGACTCGTACGCGGCGAACAGCGTCGTCTGGAGCCCGAAGCCGAGCAGCACGAAGCCGGCGGTGAGGAGCACGGGCCGGTCGTGCTGGCCCATGAGGGTCAGCAGCAGCACGGCGAAGGCCGTCAGCAGGAAGCCGAGCGAGACCATCGTGCGGGGGCCGATCCGGGCCAGGGTGTAGGAGCCGGTGGCGCCCGCGGCCATCGCCGCGAAGGTCAGCGGGAGCAGCCGGAGCCCGGTTTCGAGCGGGCTGAGCCCCAGGACGAGCTGGAGGTACTGGACGGCGAGCAGTTCCAGTCCGACCAGGGCGAGCATGGCGAGGACGATGCACCCGACGGAGGTGGAGAAGGCGGCGCGGGCGAACATCCGCATGTCGATCAGCGGGTGTGCGAGGCGCCTCTGGCGGCGGGTGAAGAGGACGAGCAGGAGGATGCCGAGGAGGAGCGGTACGAGGCATTCGGCGTCGAGGAGCCGGCGCTCGGCTCCGAGCCGCTTGACGCCGAGGACGACGCCGAGGACGCCGCCCGCGGCCATGAGCGCGCCGAGCACGTCCCACGGCCCGTCGGCGGCGCCCTTCGACTCGGGGAGCAGCCACCGTCCGAGCGGCAGGATCAGGGCCATCAGCGGGATGTTGATGAGGAAGACCGAGCCCCACCAGAAGTGCTCGATGAGGAAGCCGCCGAGGACGGGGCCGCCGGCCGCGCCGATGGCGGCGACGGCGGTCCAGATCCCGATGGCGAGGGCGCGCTCGCGGCGGTCGGGGAAGACCTGGCGCAGGATCGACAGCGTCGCCGGCATGATCATGGCGCCGCCTACGCCGAGGAGGGCGCGGGCGGCGATCAGGACCTGGGCGTGGTCGGCGAAGGCGGCGACGGCCGAGGCGGCGCCGAACAGGCCGTAGCCGAGCAGGAGTATCCGGCGGCGGCCGATCCGGTCGCCGAGGGTGCCGAAGAGGATCAGCAGGGCGGCGCAGACGAGCGGGTAGGCGTCGACGATCCACAGCAGCTCGATGGGGCCGGGGCGCAGGTCCTCGGTCACGGCGGGGACGGCGACGTGCAGGATCGTCGCGTCGAGCGCGACGAGGACCAGGCTGACGCAGAGGACCGCGAGGACGAGCCACCGGTTCGTTCCGCCGGAGGCGGCCCGGAGCCGGTTGCGGAGGGGTCCTCTGTCGGTGTCGGCGATCCTGCGGCCGGCCGCGTTGGTCCCCGACATGCATGTACCTCCCAGATGAATCGCTCGCACCCGGTGGACCGGTGTTCTCGGCGGGCCGCGGCGGCGGTGTGCGGTGCGGCGCCCTGCGGGTCCGGCGGCGACGTGCGAGTGAAGGGTCAGCGTACGCGAGTTCGCCCATGCCACACGTGGTCAAGCTCTCATCGCGGCGGCGGCCTCCCTGTGGCGTGCGCCACTCGCCCCACCCCCTTCCGGCAGCTGCCCTTCCCCGGCGTACACGCGTCGTGACGGTCCGTGGTTCTGCGCCGGTCGGCGGTCACGGCCCTGCGGATAATCATGCCTGTGGAAGATCTTGGATGGCGCCGGGCCGCGCCTGCCCTGGCGGTCTACGCGGCGGTCCGGCTGCTCGGTGCGGCCGTTCTGTACGGGTGGGGCGCCGCCGTCGGCAGCAGTGCGCACACGCTGCTGTCGGCGCGGTGGGACTCGCTGTGGTACGCCCGCATCGCGGCGGAGGGCTACGGGTACGAGGTGGTCCTGCCGAACGGGGACGTGCACGCGAACCTGGCGTTCTTCCCGCTGCTTCCGTGGCTGGAGCGGCTGGTGTCGGGGGCGACGGGGCTGGGGTACGGCTCGGCGGGCCTGGCCGTGTCGGCGGTGGCGGGTCTCGCGGCGGCGTGGGGGATCTTCGCGGTGGCCGGGGCGGTGTGCCGGGAGCGGTGGCCGGAGGCGGACGCCCGGCGGGTCGGGGTGTGGGCGGTCGCGGTGTGGGCGGCGCTGCCGGTGGGCGTCGTGCAGTCGATGGCGTACAGCGAGGCGCTGTTCACGGCGCTGGCGGCATGGGCGCTGTACGCGGTCCTGCGCGGGTGGTGGCCGGCGGCGGGCCTGCTCGCGGCGGGGGCGGGGCTGACCCGCCCGGTCGGCGCCGCCGTCGTGGCGGCGGTGTGGGTGGCGGCGGCCCTGGCGTGGCGGCGCGGCGGGCGGTCGTGGCGGATCGCGGCGGGGGCGGCCCTGGCTCCGGCGGGGGCGGCGGCGTACGTGGTGTGGGTGGGTGCGTTCACCGGTGAGGGGCTGCTCGGGTACCTGCGGGTGCAGGAGGGCTGGGGCAACGGCTTCGACGGGGGGCTGGCCTTCGCCCGGTTCGCCGCGGCCATGCTGGCCGAGGGGCCCGGTCCGGCCGCGGCGGGGCTGGCTTTGGGCGGGGGCGTTCTGCTGGTGCTGTGGCTGTACGCGCTGTGCGTACGGCAGCGGCAGCCCGCCCCGCTGCTCGTCTACACGGGGATCGTGGTCGCGCTGGCGCTGGGCGCGTCGGGGTACTTCGGCTCGAAGCCGCGGCTGCTGCTGCCGGCGTTCCCGCTGCTGTTCCCGGCGGCCCTCGCGCTGGCCCGGTGGCGGCCGGGGCGGGCGGCGGCGCTGCTGGGGGCGGCGGCGCTGGTGTCGGCGGCGTACGGGGCGTTCTGGCTGAACGGCTCGGGACCGCCGTAGCGGCGCAGGCGGCGGATGCCCTTACGCCTCGGGCGGAAAGGAATTGGACCGCCGAGATAAAGACCGTGTAAGCGGTGCGAATGAATGGCCGCACCAAAGAGCCGGATGCGCCAACTAATGCCTTAATCCCAGGAATTACGCACCGCGTGAGACCAACTCCACATCACATGGTCATCACAAACCCGGTGATTCGACCGGGCTGCACAGCGGCGCGCGGTAACGTCGATTGAGTGCGTACCGACCAAATCCTGACCCGGCTGGAGCGGGTGTTCGCCCGACTGGACCGGGAACCCGAGCGGCCGGCTCATCTGCAAACACCGCGGATGAGCCGGCATCGCGTCGTGCTCCTCGGATCGACCTTCGCGTTCTACCTCGCGATCGTGGTGGCCGTCCTGACCACGTCCTGGCTCGTCCGCCTCGACTGGCAGGTGATGTTCTTCCGGCCCTACGAGCAGTGGCCGCAGCTGCACGCCTTCCTCGACTACCTCGTCGTGCTGGGCCAGCGCGGACCCACCGCGGTCATGGTCGCCGCGTGGCTGGGCTGGCGCTCCTGGCGGCAGCACACGCTCCGCCCGCTGATCACCCTCGGCGTGGCGCTGCTCCTGCTGAACGTGACGGTGGGCTCCGTCAAACTCGGCCTCGGCCGGCTCGGCCCGCACTACGCCACCACGATCGGCTCGGCCGAACTCTTCGCCGGCGGCGACATATTCCCTTCCGGGCACACCGCCAACGCCGTCGTGACGTGGGGCATCCTCGCCTACCTGGCCTCGACCGTGACCACCCGGCGCGTACTGTCCATCGTCTCCGCGGTGGTCTCGCTGAGCGTCGGCGCCACCACGGTCTACCTCGGCACCCACTGGGTCAGCGACGTGCTGCTCGGCTGGTCCGCGGGCCTGCTGATCATGCTGGCGCTGCCCTGGTTCGAGCCGCTGATCGCCGGCGTCGAGGCCTGGGTGTTCGCCAAGCGCGAGGCGATGCGCCGCCGCGTGGAGGCCGGGACGCTGCCCGCGCCGGTCGCCGCGATGCTCGTGCCGCTGCTGTCCGCCGGGGGCAAGTGGCGGCCTCCGGCCCCGGCGGGCGCCCCGGCTCCGGCCGCTGCCGCCACTCCGGCCCCGGTGCCCGCCCAGACGGCCGCGGCGGCCGCAGCCACCGGGCACACGGCGCTCGCCCGGCCGACCGCGCACCTGTCGGGCCGGCCGCACCTGGTCCGGCCCGAGCGCCTGCCGGGGGCCCCGGCCGGCTCCCGCCGCCCGGCCCACGGCGACCGGGCGGGCGCCGCCCGCGCTGCCGCCCGCCCGGCCGCGGGCGGCAGCTGACGGAACCGGCCCGGACCACCGGGCACGAGGGCCCGCGCGGGGCGGTACGCACCACCCCAGCCCGCGCGGGAGCGAGGCGGGCCGGAGCCGCATCCGGCCCGCCTCGGCCGTTCCCGGAGCCCGGGCGTCAGCGCCGCGCCCGGCCGTTCGTCCGTACCGGGTCACGCTTGTGTCACGGAATGTCGACAGTTTTACGGGTCGTCAGACTTCCCCCGATCGCCGCAGGAAGACCGCCCCGAACCGGCCCCCGCCATTGTTTATCCGGCGCGCCGCCGCATCCGCGGGAGGCCCGCTTTCGTATTCCGTTCGAGTGTCCGCGAATTCGGCGGCGGTATTGTGCGCGGCGGCCTGCGGCGCACCGCCGGGGCGTTCCGGTTCGCTTACGCCTTCTCCGCCGGAGCGGTTGCCGCGGACCCGGCCGGCACCGGCTGCGGACTCTGCCCGTCCGCCGCTTCGGAACTCGTTCCGGGGCCGCCCGGAACGGCCGACGGAGGCCGTTCCACAGGCGCCGACGGCGCCGGACGCGGCGGCGGGAGGACCAGCAGGAGGCCGACGGCGAGCGCCTCCGGACGCGGCCCGACCACTGCCCGGTTGGCCTCGTACAGCGCCTGTGCGCCGCCCTCGACACGCCGCTTGCGGGCGATCCCCGCCAGCGTGTCCCCGGCTCGCACCACGTGCATCCGCCCGGCCAGCCCGTACCGCCGCGCGCATACCGGCCAGGCCTCCCAGCCCTGCTCGGCGAGCACTTCCTCCGCCACCGCGATCTGCTGCTCCCGCGTCGCCAGGTCCGCGCGCGGCGCATGGGCGAGGCCCCCGTACTCCTCCCACGTCGACTGCCGGAACTGCAGCCCCCCGTAGAAGCCGTTGCCCGTGTCGATCGCCCACCGCCCGCTGCTCTCGCAGTCGGCCACGCAGTCCCAGGGCCATTCCCCGCCCGGCCCGCAGTCCCCCGGCCCGCTGCCGACGGTCCCCGGCGAGCCGGGGTGCGCGGCGGCGGCGGGGCCGGGCGCCGGCGGAGGAGGGGCCGCGCCGGCTCCCGGGGGGAGTACGAGGACGAGAGCCAGCGCGGCGGCGGCTGCGGCCGCCGCTGCGGCGGCCCGCCGGATCCGGGGGTCGGGCACCGGGCCACGCTACGCAGCCCGTCGGAGCCCGCCTCCCGCGCCACGCGGCCTGTCCGATACCCCACCCGGTCGGCGGACGCGCCCCCTTCCCTGGAAACGGCCATGACCGGACACCAACTGGACATGAAACGGCATCTGTTGGCACCGAACCGAAGCCCCGGTCGGGCCCTTCACCCCTCTGGCCGCCAGGTTCGATTCCGTTCCCCCGGACGGCGTGACCCCGGCCGCCGATCCGCCGTTGATCCCGGCAGGCCGGGAACCGCCCGGCCCCCGCTCGCCTAGCCCGAGGAGCCACCCCGTGCCCCGCATGCTCGACGTCAGTGATGAGGTACGTGCCGAGATCGGTGACGAAGAAGCCGAGAGGCTGCTCACCGGCGACGACGCACCGCGCAGCTACGACTGCACCTCCTGCCGCACCCCCGGGGACCCCGAGACCGACCCCACGAGCACCGTCCTGTTCGTCGGCGACGAGACCGCCGTCCTCGCCTTCGCGCACGCCGGCTGCATCCCCTCCCAGGTCGTGTCGGTCTCCGAGGAGCAGCTCCAGGGCGCCGTCCGCAGCATCACCGGCGACAGCCCCGCCCCCGAGGCCCCCGCCGCCGGCGGCGCCGTCCCGCAGAGCGTCCCCGGCGGCCAGGCCGTCCTCGGCATCACCAGCGGTCTCGTCCTGATCGGCGGCGAACTGCACCCGGCCCTCGTGGTCGAGCCGACCGCGCCGATCGCCCGCCCCGGCACCACCGGCCCGGGCGACGACTTCCTGCCGCTCCTGATCGAGCAGGGCTTCATCCCGGTCACCGACACCGCCGAGCTGCCCACCCCGCTGGCCGGCTGGTCGGTGCTGCTCGCCGCGGGCCAGCTGCACGCCGTGCTCCAGCCGGGCGCCGACGGCTCCGGCCCCGTCGCCTGGTGGCAGGCGCACCAGGCCCTGTCGGTCACCGAGGGGTGGCGGGCCGCCGTCAACAAGTCCCAGCGCGTCCTCGTCTACGCGGCACCCGTCGGCTCCATCGGCCAGCAGCCGCGGGAGGACCTCCTGCGGGACGCCCTCGACAAGGCCGCCGCGGCCGGCAAGCTGGTGGCCGCCTCGATGCCGCTGGCGGGCACCCCGGGCGCCTGACGGGAAGCAGGCCCGGAGCGACCGTCCCACCCCTCACGAGGGGGCGGGACGGCGCACGTCGCCGGGGGTGTGCGGGCCGCCCGCACACCCCCGGCGATCTGCGTTTCCTGCCCCTCCGCCCGCATCCGCAGGGCCCCGGGGTCGTTGGCTGATACGTGCATTCATACGACCCCTCCCGCGCCTCTGCCCCTACCAGCAGCATCTCCCGGATGCGCCCCGTACAGGACCGGGACGGCGCTCCGGCCGCCTCGCACACCCCCATCTACGACACGCTGTGCTCGGAGTACCTGCGGGCCTTCCGGGCGCTGCCCGGCGACCGCTCCGGCGAGGAGGACCTCGCCTTCACGGGGTTCTCGTACGGCGGCTCCCACCTCGCCGGCACCGGTTCCTACGGGGCCGGCTGGAGCGGCTCCGGATGGCAGCCGGAGCCGTGGCAGCCGCCGTACGCGCCCGTGCCGGCCCCGGCCGCGCCGCAGCCCTCGTACGCGTACGCAGGCGGCTCCGCGGGCACCGGCTCCGCCGCATACGCCGGCGGGCGGCAGCACCAGCCCGGGATGCAGCACATCCCGGCGGCCCTGCCGCCCGCCCCGCGCCGGGGCTACTGACCCCCGGCGGCGCTACTTCTTCTTGTGCTGGCCGCCGCGCTTCTCCCGCACCCGCACCGAGATGTGGATCGGGGTGCCCTCGAAGCCGAACTCCTCGCGCAGACGGCGCTCGATGAACCGGCGGTAGCCGTGCTCCAGGAAGCCGGAGGCGAAGAGGACGAACCGCGGCGGCTTGCTGCCCGCCTGGGTGCCGAACAGGATGCGGGGCTGCTTGCCTCCGCGGATCGGGTGCGGGTGCGCGGCGACGAGCTCGCCGAGGAAGGCGTTCAGCCGGCCCGTCGGGACGCGGGTCTCCCAGCCGGCCAGCGCGGTCTCGATCGCCGGGACCAGCTTCTCCATGTGGCGGCCGGTCTTCGCCGAGACGTTGACCCGGGGCGCCCAGGCGACCTGCTGCATCTCGGTCTCGATCTCGCGCTCGAGGTAGTAGCGGCGCTCTTCGTCGAGCTCGTCCCACTTGTTGTAGGCGACGACGACGGCGCGGCCCGCGTCGACCGCCATGGTGATGATGCGCTGGTCCTGGACGCTGATGTTCTCGGTCGCGTCGATCAGGATGACCGCGACCTCCGCCTTCTCGACGGCGGCGGCCGTGCGCAGCGAGGCGTAGTAGTCGGCGCCCTGCTGGAGGTGGACGCGCTTGCGGATGCCGGCGGTGTCGACGAACTTCCAGGTGACTCCGCCGAGTTCGATGAGCTCGTCGACCGGGTCGCGGGTGGTGCCGGCCAGTTCGTTGACGACGACCCGCTCCTCCCGGGCGACCTTGTTCAGCAGGGAGGACTTGCCGACGTTGGGGCGGCCGATGAGCGCGATGCGGCGCGGCCCGCCGACCTGCCCGCCGCCGAAGGACTGCGCCGGGGCCTCCGGCAGCGCCTCCAGGACGGCGTCGAGGAGGTCGCCGGTGCCGCGGCCGTGCAGCGAGGACACCGGGTAGGGCATGCCCAGGCCGAGGGACCACAGCATCGCCGCGTCGGCCTCGCCGCTCTGGCCGTCGACCTTGTTGGCGCACAGCACGACGGGCTTGCCGGCGCGGCGCAGCAGCTTGACGACGGCCTCGTCGCTGTCGGTGGCGCCGACCTTGGAGTCGACGACGAAGACGACGGCGTCGGCGGTCTCGATGGCGTACTCGGCCTGCGCGGCGACCGAGGCGTCGATGCCGAGGACGTCCTGCTCCCAGCCGCCGGTGTCGACGACCTTGAAGCGGCGGCCCGCCCACTCGGCCTCGTAGGTGACGCGGTCGCGGGTGACGCCCGGCTTGTCCTCGACGACGGCCTCGCGGCGGCCGATGATGCGGTTCACCAGGGTCGACTTGCCGACGTTGGGCCGGCCGACGACGGCGAGGACGGGCAGCGGGCCGTGGCCCGCCTCCTCGATGGCGCCCTCGACCTCTTCCGGGTCGAAGCCTTCCTCCGCGGCGAGCTCCATGAACTCCGCGTACTCGGCGTCGCCGAGCGCTCCGTGGTCGTGCTGGTCGTTCATGAAGTCCGTTCCTCGTCGTTCGTGGTGGTCGGTGGCGGCCGCGCGGGGTTCCGCGCCGGCGCCACTACTGGGTCAAGTCTCGCTCAGCGCCGGCCGGGGCGCCCGGCGCTCAGCGCCCGGTCAGGCGCCTGGCGTCCGCGAGGTGGGCCGTGAGTCTGCTCTGGATGCGCACGGTGGCCTCGTCCAGGGCGGTGCGGGTGCGGCGGCCGGTGCCGTCGCCCGCGTCGAAGGGGGAGCCGAAGACGATGTCGACGCGGCTCTTGAACGGGGGCAGGCCGCGTATCAGCCGGCCGGGGCGGTCGGTGCTGCCGAGGACGGCCACCGGGACGACCGGCGCCCCGCTGCGGACGGCGAAGTACGCGAGCCCGGCGCGCAGCGAAGCGAAGTCGCCCTCGCCGCGGGTGCCCTCGGGGAAGATGCCGAGCGCGCCGCCGTTGTCGAGCACGGCGAGGGCCTTGGTGACGGCGGTGCGGTCGGTTCCCCGGCGGTCGACGGGGACCTGGCCGATGCCCTCCAGGAAGGTCCCGAGCGGGCCGACGTACGCCTCCTTCTTGACGAGGAAGTGCAGCGGGCGCGGCGCGGTGCCCATGACCATGGGCCCGTCGATGTTGTGGGCGTGGTTCACGGCGAGGATGACGGGACCGGAGGCGGGCACGCGCCAGGCCCCCAGTACGCGCGGCTTCCACAGCCCGTACATGAGCCCGATGCCGATCCGCCGGCCGACCGCCGCACCCTTCGGGGAGGGCGTCCGGGTCACTTGCGGCCCGCCCTCTTCTCCTCGACCAGGGTCACCACGCACTCGATGACCTGCTCCAGGGTCAGCTCGGTGGTGTCCACCTCGACGGCGTCGGCGGCCTTCGCCAGCGGCGACGTCTTGCGGCCGGAGTCGGCGGCGTCCCGCTTGATCAGGGCCTCCTTGGTGGCCGCGACGTCCGCGGCCTCCTTGCCTCGGAGCTCGCCGCTGCGGCGGGCTGCGCGGGCCTCGGGCGAGGCGGTGAGGAAGACCTTGAGGTCGGCGTCGGGCAGGACGGTGGTGCCGATGTCCCGGCCCTCGACGACGATGCCGCCCTCGGCCGCGGCGGCGATGCTGCGCTGGAGGTCGGTGATCAGCGCGCGGACCTCGGGGACGGCGCTGACCGCGCTGACCTTGGAGGTGACCTCGCGGGTGCGGATCGGGCCGGAGGCGTCCACGCCGTCGACGGTGATCGTCGGGCCGGCCGGGTCGGTCCCGGAGACGATCGCCGGCTTGCCGGCGGCCAGGGCGACGGCGTCCGCGTCGTCGGTGTCGATCCCGTTGGTGATCATCCACCAGGTGATGGCCCGGTACTGGGCACCGGTGTCCAGGTAGCGCAGCCCGAGCTTGGCGGCCACGGCCTTGGAGGTGCTGGACTTGCCCGTGCCGGAGGGACCGTCGATGGCGACGATCACGGCGGACGGAGCTGCGGTTTCCACGGTGCGGGCACCTTCCTGGTTGCGCGTGCGTGTCAGGGCGTGCGAAAGCGCCCCTCTCCAAGGTTACCGGGCCCCGGAGCGGGCGCTGCCCGGAAGCCGCCGCGGGGGCCGCCGGGGCGGCTGCGGCCCCGGCGGCGGGCGGCGGTCACGGGCGGCGCAGGGCCCAGCCGCGGTCGCGCAGCTCCGCGGTGAGGGCGGCGGCGGCGCTCGGGTCGACCATGAGCTGGACGAGGCCCGCCTGCTGGCCGGTGGCGTGCTCGATCCGCACGTCCTCGATGTTGACCCCGGCCCGGCCGGCGTCGGCGAAGATCCGGGCGAGCTCGCCCGGCTGGTCGCTGATCAGGACGGCGACGGTCTCGTACGCCATCGGGGCGGCTCCGTGCTTGCCGGGGACCCGCTCGCGGCCGGCGTTGCCGCGGCGCAGCACGTCCTCGATGCCGCCGGCGCCGCCGCGCCGCTCGTCCACGTCGGCGGACTCCAGGGCGTGCAGGGCGTCGACGGTGGCCCGGAGGTCGGCGGCGATGCCGGCGAGGACCTCGGCGACGGGGCCGGGGTTGGCGGAGAGGATCTCCACCCACATGCGCGGGTCGGAGGCGGCGATGCGGGTGACGTCGCGGATGCCCTGGCCGCAGAGCCGCACGGCGGTCTCGTCGGCCTCCTCCAGGCGGGCGGCGACCATGCTCGACACGAGCTGCGGGGTGTGCGAGACGAGCGCGACCGCCCGGTCGTGGGCGTCGGCGTCCATGACGACCGGGACGGCGTTGCAGAGCGCGACGAGCTCCAGGGCGAGGTTGAGCACCTCGTGGTCGGTCTCCCGGGTGGGGGTGAGCACCCAGGGGCGGCCCTCGAAGAGGTCGGCGGTGGCGGCGAGCGGACCGGACCGCTCCTTGCCGGCCATGGGGTGGGTGCCGATGTAGGCGGTGGTGTCCGCGCCGAGCGCGGCGAGCTCCCGGCGCGGGCCGCCCTTGACGCTGGCGACGTCCACGTAGGCGCGGGCCACGCCGCGCCCGATGGCGTCGGCGAGGGTCGCCGCGACGTGGGCGGGCGGTACGGCGACGATCGCGAGGTCGACCTTCCCCGCGGGCGGCTCGTCGGTGCCGGCGCCGAGGGAGGCGGCCGTGCGGGCCGTGTCGGGGTCGTGGTCGGCGAGGTGGACGCGGACCCCGCGGGCGGCGAGGGCGAGGGCCGCCGAGGTTCCGATCAGGCCGGTTCCGATGACGACGGCGGTTCTCACGGGGCGCTCCAGGGTTGCGTGGTGTGGCGGCGGATCACTCCGGGCCAGGGTAGCCAGCGCGGGGGTGCCCGGGGTCCGGCGGCCCGGCAAGGGGCGGGCCCGGCGCGGGCTGCCGGGCCCCGAGGGGGCCCTTCCGGACCATGGCACCGCCGATGGAGGGGGCCTGCCACTCGGGGCCGGTCCGCGGCGGGGCGGCGCGGCCGGGGTAGAACGTCGGCATGATCTTCCACATCGTCCCGCTCGCCGACTGGTCCGCCGCGCCCGAGCTCCCGTACGCCCCTGCCTCGCTGGACGCGGAGGGCTTCGTGCACTGCTCGGCCGACCGCCCCACCGCCCTGGAGATCGCCGACCGGTACTACCGGGAGGCGGAGGGCCCGGTGCTGGCCGTTGAACTCGACGAGCGGGCGCTGACCTCGGAGGTCCGCCGGGAGGGTGAATCGGGCGGCCGCTACCCGCACGTGCACGGGCCGCTGGAGCGGGCGGCGGTGGTCCGCGTCTGGGAGGTCGTCCTCCGGCCGGGTGCCGCACCGGAACTGGCCCCGTGGGAGCCGGGTGCCTGACGGGCGGCGCGGCGGAGCACCGCCCGGGGCCCGGCTCGCGCAAGGATGCTCTTCGCCGGTCCCGGCCCAGACGAGGAGGAGCCCCATGAGCGATCCCCTGCCCACCGCCCGACGCACCGTCCTGGCGGCGGGGGCCGCCGCCCTGGCAGGCGGCGCGGTGGCCGGCTGCGGCGGGGAGGAGGAGCCCTCGCCGATCCCGGAGAGCGCGACCCCCGGCACGTCCGGCCCGCAGGCTGCGGCCCCGAGCGAGAGCGCCGGGACGGCGCTGCTGAAGACGTCGGAGGTGCCGGTGGGCGGCGGCACGGTGCTGAAGGACCGGAAGCTGGTGGTGACCCAGCCGACGGCGGGGACGTTCAAGTGCTTCTCGGCGGTGTGCACGCACCAGGGCTGCCTGGTGAACAAGGTGGCCGCCGGCACCATCGACTGCCCCTGCCACGGCAGCCGGTTCGCCATCGCCGACGGCGCGGTCGTGAAGGGCCCGGCGACCCGCCCCCTCCCGGAGGCGGGGATCACGGTCTCGGGCGGCCAGGTGTCCCTGGCGTAGCGGGGTGACGGGGCGGGGCGGCGCAAATCCCGTCGACCGGGGCCCGCCTCCGCGCCTACCCTCCGGGGATGACCGGACAGACCACTCCGTCGGGCGCGACCGCCGCGTCCGGCCGGCACGCCCTGGTGCGCGACCACACGGTCTACGCGTGCGTCATGGGCTCGCGGGCGTTCGGCCTGGCGACCGGGTCGAGCGACACCGACCGGCGGGGCGTCTACCTGGCCCCGACCGCGCTGTTCTGGCGCTTCGAGAAGCCGCCGACGCACGTGGAGGGCCCCCGGGAGGAGGAGTTCTCCTGGGAGCTGGAGCGCTTCTGCGAACTCGCGCTGCGCAGCAACCCGAACATCCTGGAGTGCCTGCACTCGCCGCTGGTCGAGCGGCTGACCCCGGTGGGGGAGGAACTCCTCGCCCTGCGCGGGGCGTTCCTCTCCCGACGGGTGCACGCCTCGTTCACCCGCTACGCGAAGGCCCAGCACGGCAGGCTCCTGGCCGGCGTACGGCTGCACGGCGCGCCGCGCTGGAAGCAGGCGATGCACCTGCTGCGGCTGCTGCTGTCCTGCCGCGACATGCTCCGCACGGGCCGCCTGGACATCGACGCGACCCCGTACCGCGACCGCCTGCTGGCGGTGAAGCGGGGCGAGCTGTCCTGGGCGGAGATCGACGCCTGGGCCTCCCGCCTGTCGGACGAGTCGGACGCGGCCCTCGCCCGCTCGCCCCTCCCGGCCGCCCCGGACGCGGCGGCGGTGGAGTCCTTCCTCCACCGTGCCCGCCGTACGAGCGCCGCGTCGGCGTAGCGCTCAGGCGTTCCAGAGGGCGGCGAAGGCGTCGAGCTCCTCGCGGTATTCGATGCGGGTCGTCCAGTCGTCCGGCCAGGCCGCCGCGCCCAGGTGGGCGCCTGCGAAGGCGCCGGCCAGGCAGGCCAGGGAGTCGGAGTCGCCGGAGGTGCAGGCGGCGCGGCGCAGGGCCGTCAGGGGTTCGTCCGGGAAGAGCAGGAAGCACTGGAGGGCCGTGGCGAGGGCTTCCTCCGCGATCCAGCCCTCGCCGGTGGTCAGGCAGGGGTCCGTCTCCGGGGACGGGGACCTCAGGGCGGCCGCCAGCCGGTCCAGGGCGGCCAGGCAGTCGTCCCAGCCGCGGGCGATGAAGGACTGCGGGCTCGCGTCGCAGGCCGTCCGCATCCAGAGGTCGCCGAGCCAGCGCCCGTGGTAGCGGGTGCGGTTGTCCAGGGCGTACGAGCGCAGCAGCCCGACCAGGCCGGTGACCTCGGCCCCGTTGGCGAGCAGCCACACCGCGCGGGCCGTCAGGTCCGAGGCGGCGAGGGCGGTGGGGTGGCCGTGGGTGAGGGCCGACTGGAGCTGGGCGGCGCCGGCCCGCTCCTCCTCCGTCCAGCCGGGGACGAGGCCGACGGGGGCCACGCGCATGTTCGCGCCGCAGCCCTTGGAGCCGGTCTGGCTGGCGTCGCGCCAGTCCCGCGCGGGGTCGGTGAGGAGGCTGCACGCCCGCAGGCAGGTGTTGCCGGGGGCGCGGTTGTTCTCCGGGGACCGGTACCAGGCCGTGAACTCCTCGCGGACGGGTCCGGCGAGGCCCTCCGGGGTCAGCGGGCCGCGGTCGGCCGCGGTGCGCATGCCGCGGGCGAGCGCGAGGGTCATCTGGGTGTCGTCCGTGACGATCGCCGGGCGGGGCAGCCGCATCTGCCGCCAGGGGCCGGTCTTCGCGAGGATCGCCGGGACGTCGTTGAACTCGGTGGGGAAGCCCAGGGCGTCGCCGAGGGCCAGGCCGAACAGGGATCCGGCCGCCGCGCGCTTCGTCGCCGTCGTCGTCATGTCTTCGGGGTTCCTTCCGGGGGCGTGGGGCGGAGCAGCGGGGGGTGCAGGGCGGTGGCGGGGCCGGCCCGGTAGAGCGCGGCCGGTTTGCCGCGGCCTCCGGTGAGCCGGGCGGCGCCGGGCACCGCTTCGACGAAGCCGGGGGTGGCGAGCACCTTGCGGCGGAAGTTGGGCCGGTCCAGGGCCGTGCCCCAGACCGTCTCGTAGACGGCCCGGAGCTCGCCGAGGGTGAACTCGGGCGGGCAGAAGGCGGTGGCCAGGCAGGTGTACTCCAGCTTGGCGCCGATCCGGGAGCGGGCGTCGGCGAGGATCGCCGCGTGGTCGAAGGCGAGCGGGCCGGCCTCCCCGACCGCCGTCCACCGGGCGCGGTCCGCGTCGCCGCCGCCCTCCGCGGCCGGCTCGGGCATGTCGGGGACGAGCGCGGCGAAGGCCACCGACACCACCCGCATCCGGGGGTCGCGGTCCGGTTCGCTGTACGTGCGCAGCTGCTCCAGGTGGAGCGCGGCGACGACCGGCTCGGGCAGCCCGGTCTCCTCGGCGAGTTCGCGGCGGGCCGCCTGCTCCGCGGACTCGCGGGGCAGGACGAAGCCGCCGGGCAGCGCCCAGGCGCCTGCGTACGGGTCCTGGCCGCGCCGGATCAGCAGGACGTGGAGCGCGCCGGCGCGGACGGTGAAGACGGCGAGGTCAACCGTGACCGCGAACGGCGCGAAGGCGCGCGGGTCGTAGTCCGCCATGGCGGCACCGCCTCCCCTCGTTCCCTTAAGAGTCATTCTGACTATAAACAGGGCGGGGTGCGCCGGGCAAGCAGAAAGCCCGCAGTGCCGTGCGGGGCACTGCGGGCTTTGCGTGCGGAGGCGGAGCGGGCCGGCCGCGGCCGTCCTACAGGCCGACCTCGCGCATCAGCATGCCGACCTCGGTGTTGGTCAGGCGGCGCAGCCAGCCGGACTTCTGGTCGCCCAGCTCGATGGGCCCGAAGGCGGTGCGGACGAGCTTCTCGACCGGGAAGCCGGCCTCGGCGAGCATCCGGCGGACGATGTGCTTGCGGCCCTCGTGGAGGGTGACCTCCACCAGGTAGTTCTTGCCGACCTGGTCGATCACGCGGAAGTGGTCCGCGCGCGCCCAGCCGTCCTCCAGCTCGATGCCGTCCTTGAGCCGCTTGCCGATGTCGCGGGGCAGCGGGCCGGTGATGGCGGCGACGTAGGTCTTCTTCACCCCGTACTTGGGGTGCGTCAGGCGGTGGGCCAGCTCGCCGTGGTTGGTGAGCAGGATGACGCCCTCGGTCTCGGTGTCGAGCCGGCCGACGTGGAAGAGGCGGGTCTCGCGGTTGGTGACGTAGTCGCCCAGGCACTGGCGGCCGTCCGGGTCCTCCATGGTGGAGACGACGCCGACCGGCTTGTTCAGCGCGAAGAACAGGTACGACTGGGTCGCCACGGTCAGGCCGTCGACCTTGATCTCGTCCTTGGGCAGGACGCGCTTGCCCTGCTCGGTGACGATCTCGCCGTTGACCTCGACGCGCGCCTGCTCGATCAGCTCCTCGCACGCCCGGCGCGAGCCCATGCCGGCCCTCGCGAGCACCTTCTGCAGCCGCTCGCCCTCCTGCTCTGCGCCCGGGAAGGTCTTCGGGGTGCGGATGACCGGCTTGTCCGCGTACCGGTCGCGTACGCGCTCCTCGATCCGGGCGTCGAACTCGCGCGGCCGCGACGGGCTGCCGAAGCCCGCCTCGCCGCGCCGCGCGCCGCCGCCCTGGCCGCCGCGCCCGCCGCTCTGGGGCCGGCCGGGCTTCTTAGGGCTGCCCTTGGCGCCGCCGCGGGCGTCCGCGCCGCGGGTGCCGCGGGTGCGCTCGGCGTCGGGGCCGACGTCGTAGCGGCGCTCCTCCGGGCGCGGGCGGCGCGGGCGCTGCGGCGCGCCGCCCGCCCGCTCGTCGCGCGCGCTGCCGGCGCCGCGGGGGTTGCCGCGCCCGCGTCCGTCTCCGTCCCTGCGGCTGCCGCCGCCGCCCGTGTTCCGGTTGCCGCCGTTGCCGTTGCCGCTGCTTCGCATCAAAGTTCCGTCGTCTTGTCGTCTTCTTCGGTGTCCGGTGCGTCCGGATCGAACGACGGAACGCCTTCCTGCGTCTCGGCCTCGATCGCCTCCGCCTCGGGGAGGAAGGGCGCCAGCTCCGGGAGCTCGTCCAGGCCGCGAAGGCCCATCCGCTCCAGAAAGTAGTTCGTCGTCCTGTACAGGATCGCACCTGTTTCGGGTTCCGTGCCCGCCTCGGCGACCAGACCGCGCTGGAGGAGCGTGCGCATGACCCCGTCGCAGTTCACCCCGCGCACCGCGGAGACGCGGGAGCGGCTGACCGGCTGGCGGTAGGCGACCACGGCGAGGGTCTCCAGGGCCGCCTGGGTGAGGCGGGCCTGCCGGCCGTCCAGGACGAAGCGCTCGACGGCGGCCGCGTAGCGGGGGCGCGTGTAGAAGCGCCAGCCGCCGGCGACGAGCCGCAGCTCGAAGCCGCGCTGCTGGACGGCGTACTCGTCGGCGAGCTCGCGCAGGGCGGCGGCGATCTCGCGCGGGGTGCGGTCGAGGACCTTCGCGAGGTGGGCCTCGGCGGCGGGCTCGTCCACGACCATGAGGACGGCCTCCAGCGCGGGCTTCAGCGGCAGCCCGGCCACGGCGTCGCCCGCGTCGTACGCGCCCTCCCCGCCCGGCAGGGCGTCGTCGGCGGGTGGCTGGTCCATGGTGTCCCACTCCTTCATTCCGCGGCTTCGGCGATCCGGTCGAACTCGTCGGTCACGGCGGGCATCGCGCCGGCCCCGCCGCCCGTCCAGCGCACGGTCAGCGTGCGCAGGGCCTCCTCCTGCTCCAGGGCGACCGCCTTCTCGCGGTAGAGCTCCAGCAGCGCCAGGAACCGGGCGACGACCGTGAGGGTGTCGTCCGTGTCCCGGGTGAGCTCGTCGAAGGTGGCCGCACCCCGTTCCCGGAGGACGGCCACGAGGACGGCGGCCTGCTCCCGGACGCTGACCAGGGGGGCGTGGATGTGGTCCACGTAGACCTGCGGCTGCGCCCTGGGCTGCATGGCCCTGGCTGCGAGGCGGGCGAACCCCTCGGCGCCGATGCCGAGGACGACCTCCGGCAGGAGCGCCGCGTGGTGGTCCTCCAGGCCGACCGTGCGCGGGTGGCGGAGGCCTTCGGACTCGGCCCGCTCCGCGAAGATGTCGGCGATGCGCTTGTAGGCGCGGTACTGGAGCAGCCGCGCGAAGAGCAGGTCGCGGGCCTCCAGAAGGGCGAGGTCGGCCTCGTCCTCCACGTCGGCGGCGGGCAGGAGGCGGGCGGCCTTGAGGTCGAGGAGCGTCGCGGCGACGACGAGGAACTCGGTGGTCTGGTCGAGGTCCCCGTCGGGCCCCATGGCCCGGATGTGCGCCATGAACTCGTCGGTGACCCTGGACAGCGCGACCTCCGTGACGTCGAGCTTGTGCCGGGAGATGAGCTGCAGCAGCAGGTCGAAGGGCCCCTCGAAGTTGTCGAGCCGCAACGTGAACCGCCCGTGGCCCCCTTCGGCCCCCTCGGCACGGGCGCCGGCCTCCGGCCCCGGCACGGCGCGCGGTGCCGCCTCCGGGGGCCGTGAGGGGCAGTCGGGGCCGCCGGGGCGTCCGGGACCGGGCCGGGGGCCGCGGGCCCGGAGAGCGCCTCCTGCGGCTCCGCCGGTGCCGGCTCCGTCGCTTCGGGGGCCGGGGATGCGCCGGGGCCGCGCCCGAGGGTCCGGCGGGGTGGGCGGCCGGCTTCGGCGGGAGAGGGCATTGCAGTCCAGGGAGGTACGGGGGGGCGGGCCCGATCGGCCCGCCCCAAGGCTCCCACGAACCCGGCCCGCGCGGCCCCCGGAGACCCGCGCCCCGCAGGGGGTGGCTCTTCAGGGGCTCGCGGCCCGCCGCGGGCAGGGCCGACAGGCGGCGCCCGCCGGCGGTCGCGCCGGCGCGGGCCGGGGGGCGGGGGGTCGGGGGCCGTGGCCGACTGGCCGCAGGGGGCCGGGCAGCCGGGCGTCGGCCGCAGGGGGCGTGGGGCCGGGGAGTCAGCGGCCGCGGAGGCGGCGGACCAGGATGCTGGCGTCGCCGCGGGACTCCAGGTCCGCCAGGACGACCGCCACCGCCTCGCGGACGATGCGGCCGCGGTCCACCGCGAGGCCGTGCTCGCCGCGGAGCACCAGGCGGGCGTGCTCCAGGTCCATGAGCTCCTCGGCGGAGACGTAGACCGTGATCTTCTCGTCGTGGCGCTCGCGCCCGCTCGGCCGGCGGCCCGACCCGCGGCCGGCGCCCTTCCCGCGGCGGGTGGCCCCCGCGGGGGCGGCGGCCGCGGTGACAGAACCTTCCTGCGGCTGCCGCGGGGCTCCCACCACGGGGTCCGTGCGCTCCGTGCCGGCCGCTGCCTCCCGGCCCCGGCCCTCACCCGCCGTGCCCTCCGCCGCCACCGCCGAGTGGTCGGGCAGGGCCGCCGCGGCTTCCTCGCCGCCCCGCTTCGGCGAGGACGACTGCAGTGCCATCCCCCCGGTCGTACGGAACAGTTCGTCGGCTCCGGGCAGACTCACTCGGCGTGACACCGGGCGAGCACCTCCCTGGCCAGTTGGCGGTAGGCGGCGGCACCGACGGAGTTCGAGGCGTACGTGGTGATCGGCTCGCCGGCGACCGTGGTCTCCGGGAAGCGCACGGTGCGGCCGATGACCGTGTGGTAGACGTGGTCGTCGAACGCCTCGACGACGCGCGCCAGCACCTCGCGGCTGTGCACCGTGCGGGAGTCGTACATCGTGGCGAGGATGCCGTCGAGCTCCAGCTCCGGGTTGAGCCGCTCCTGCACCTTCTCGATGGTCTCGGTCAGCAGGGCCACGCCGCGCAGTGCGAAGAACTCGCACTCCAGCGGGACGATGACCTTGTGGGCCGCCGTCAGGGCGTTGACGGTCAGCAGGCCGAGCGAGGGCTGGCAGTCGATGACGATGTAGTCGTAGTCGTTCATCAGCGGCTTCAGCGCCCGCTGGAGCGTCGACTCGCGCGCGACCTCGCTGACCAGCTGCACCTCGGCGGCGGAGAGGTCGATGTTGCTCGGCAGGAGGTCCATGTTGGGGACCGCCGTCTTCAGCAGCACCTCGTCGGCCGACATGCCCCGCTCCATGAGCAGGTTGTAGACCGTCAGGTCGAGTTCCATCGGGTTCACGCCGAGGCCCACGGACAGCGCGCCCTGCGGGTCGAAGTCGACGAGGAGGACCCGCCGCCCGTACTCGGCGAGTGCGGCGCCCAGGTTGATGGTCGACGTGGTCTTGCCGACGCCGCCCTTCTGGTTGCACATCGCGATGATCTTCGCCGGACCGTGGTCGGTCAGCGGACCCGGGATCGGGAAGTACGGCAGCGGACGTCCGGTCGGGCCGATCCGCTCGCGGCGCTGGCGGGCAGCGTCGGGCGCGAGGGTGGCCGCGTACTCGGGGTCGGGCTCGTATTCCGCGTCGGGGTCGTAGAAGTGCCCCTCGGGCACCTGGTCGTAGTCGGCGAAACCAATGGGCGCATCGCCGCTGTGGTCGCCGGCCGTGGAGTTCACGTCTAGGCCGTCCATGCTCTTTTGGGGCGTCGTCATGTGCTGGTGGTTTGCGAACGTGCGGACTGCGACGGAGCCGACCGCTTCGAGCCCGGCCGGACCCTGGCCCCGCTCGGGCGTCCCTGCGCGACCACCCCCAGGAGTAAATGTCGACTCATTCACAAGTCGTCTTACCTCCTCGGACGTGACCAGGACACTTATCGATAGGTCAGCGTGGCACCATGCCGACGGTTGGCGACTCTATGGCGTGTCACCGCCCAGCGGCAACACAATCCACCGGACCGGCAACGATGTGTCGGCAACCGAACACCGCTCTGTCAAGGGCGTCGGACCCGTCACTGTGAAGTTTCGCAGGTGTGCGAAAGGGTTAAAGGGCTACCTTTGAGGCGAGTTGGGCCCGGCCGGCCCGCCCGCGGCAAACGCGCCCGGCCGGACCTTGCGCGCAAGGTCCGGCCGGGGACGTGAGATTGACGTCAGTCGTTGACGGGTCGTACGGCTCAGCCGAGCAGCGTGCCGATCTCCACGGACTCGAGGCCGTGGGCCTCGGCGACCGGGCCGTAAACGACCTTGCCCTCATGGGTGTTGAGGCCCAGGGCGAGCGCCGGGTCGCGGCGCAGCGCCTCGACCCAGCCGAGGTTCGCGAGCTGCACGATGTAGGGCAGCGTGGCGTTGGTGAGGGCGTAGGTGGAGGTGTTCGGGACGGCGCCCGGCATGTTGGCGACGCAGTAGAAGACCGAGTTGTGGACCTGGAAGGTCGGCTCGGCGTGCGTGGTCGGACGGGAGTCCTCGAAGCAGCCGCCCTGGTCGATCGCAATGTCGACAAGTACACTTCCGGGCTTCATCTTGGCGACGAGCTCGTTGGTGACCAGCTTGGGGGCCTTCGCACCCGGGATCAGCACGGCGCCGATCACGAGGTCGGCCTCGATGACGGCCTTCTCCAGCTCGTAGGCGTTGGAGACGATCGTCTTGACCTTGGTGCCGAAGATCTTGTCGGCCTCGCGGAGCTTGTTGATGTCCCGGTCGAGCAGGGTCACGTGGAAGCCCATGCCGATGGCGATCTGGACCGCGTTCCAGCCGGAGACGCCGCCGCCGATGACGACGCACTCGCCGGCGTGGGTGCCGGGGACGCCGCCCGGGAGCACGCCGCGGCCGCCGGCCGAGCGCATCAGGTGGTAGGCGCCGACCTGCGGGGCGAGGCGGCCCGCGACCTCGGACATCGGGGCGAGGAGGGGCAGCGCGCGGTTGGCGAGCTCGACCGTCTCGTACGCGATGGCGGTGGTGCCGGACTCCAGCAGGGCGTCCGTGCACTCGCGGGAGGCCGCCAGGTGCAGGTAGGTGAAGAGCGTCTGGTCCTTGCGGAGGCGGTGGTACTCCTCCGCGATGGGCTCCTTGACCTTCAGCAGCAGGTCGGCGGTCGCCCAGACCTCGTCGGCGGTGGGGAGGATCTCCGCGCCCGCGGCGACGTACTCGGCGTCCGAGATCGAGGAGCCGACACCGGCGTTCTGCTCGATGAAGACCTGGTGGCCATTGCGGACCAGCTCATGCACGCCGGCAGGCGTGATGGCGACCCGGAACTCGTTGTTCTTGACCTCGCGGGGGATGCCGACCTTCATCGTCGATCACGGTCCTTGGCTCAGGGGATTTTCGGGGCACTTCCATACATACCCGTCCACAAGGCGCGCAACGGGATGCACCACGAGATGACGTGGTGGAGCCAGTCTAATGAAGGATGAGGCGCTGTCTAGCCTTGCAAACCAATAATCTCAGTCGTTACCACTGCGGATTTCGCAGGCCGCGGGGTCATCTCCCAGCAGTCTGTCGGCCGCCGAGCGGTGCAGCCGGGCCGCCGCGGGATCACCCAGCCGGTCGAGGGTGTCGGCCAGCCTGACCTGGAGCGCGGCCTGCAGCCGCAGGTCCCCGGCACGGCGTGCGAGCTCGACCGCCTCCCGGCAGGTGTGCAGCGATTCCTCGGGCCGTCCGGCGTACTCCTGGATGCGGGCCATCTCGCTCAACGCCTTTGCCTGGCCGGGGACATCGCCCAGCTTCCGGTAGCCGGCGGCGGCCGCCCGCCAGGCGCGCAGCGCGTCCCCGTACCGGCCTGCATGGGTGTGCGCGTTGCCGAGCCGCCCGTACAGCCGGGCCTCGTCCGCCCGCTCCCCGCGGGCCAGTGCCTGGGCCAGGGCGCGGCCGAACCAGTCGGCGGCCCGCTGCCAGTCGGAGAGCTCCTGGTAGGCGCCGCCTACGGATTCCATCGCGCGGCCCGTCGCGTACGGGTCGTTCGCGGCGCGTCCGGCGTCCAGCGCGGCCCGGTAGCGCTCCAGGGCCTCCCGGGTCCGGCCCGTCTCGGCGTCGAGGTCGGCGATGTTCAGCAGGGCGGCGGCCTGCTCCCGGTACAGGCTGCGCCGCTCGGCGACGTCGAGGACCAGCCGGTGCAGCCCGTACAGCTCGGGGGCGGCGGCCGCGGTGCCCCGGTGCTCGGCCAGGGCCCGGACCAGGCCCGCGACGAGCCGGCGGGCCAGGGTGTCCAGGCCCCCGTCGGCGACGGCGAGGACCGCGGAGGCCGACAGGGCGGGCAGCCTGCTCTCCAGCCAGGTCGCGGCGGCCCGCCGGTCGGCGAAGCGCAGGGCTCGCGGCAGCCCGTCCAGCTGCTCGCGTACGCCCTCCGCGTCCTCCGGGCCGGCCATGGCGCCGCAGGAGTGCAGCAGGCGGACGGTGCGCTCCAGCATCCGGGCGCGGGCGAGCTGGACCTCGGCGGGCCGCTCCTTGGCCTCCAGCAGGCTGCGCAGCAGCGGGGCGAGGCAGCCGGGCAGCCGGAACAGGCCGTCGGGGGCGTGCCGGAGCAGGCCGAGGCCGGCGAAGTCCTCCAGGAGTGCCTGGGCGGCGGCCACGGAGCAGCCGGCCAGGGCGGAGGCGGTGTGCGAGTCGACGATCCCGGCGGGCGCGAGCGGCAGCAGCCGGAGGGTCCGCTGGGCCGGCTGCGGGAGGGACTCGTAGACGAGCCGGAAGGCCCGCCCGAGGGGCCCGGAGCTGCCCGCCGGCATGTCGTGGAGCTGCTTGGCGGTGTCGGAGACGGCGGCCTTGGGGCGGGCGGCGAGCCACCCGCCGACCATGGCGAGGACGGCGGGCAGTCCCCCGCACACCTCGGCGAGGTCTTCGGCGGCCCGCGGGTCGGCGGCGATGCGGGTGGTGCCGATGAGGCGGGCGAGCATCTCGACGGCGGCCGCGGGCTCCAGCCCGCCCAGAGTGCAGGGGCGGACGTCCGGGATTCCGGTGAGCGGGCCCTCTGCGGTCAGCACGACCAGGCACTCGGGGGTGTCGGGGAGCAGGGCGTCGACCTGGTAGGGGTCGGCGGCGTCGTCGACGAGCAGGATCACGCGCTTGCCGGCGACGGCGGCGCGCAGGACGGAGCTGAGCTCGTCCTCGGAGGCGCCCGGCGGGGTGGCCTCGCCGAGGCCCTCCAGCAGGGTCCGCAGGGCCCGCTCGGTGGTGGTGCCCTCGCCGCCGGGGGCGGTCAGCCGGACGCGCAGCACGCCGTCCGGGTAGTCGGCGGCGACCTGCCGGACGAGGGCCTCGGCGAGGGCGGTGCGCCCGGACCCGGGTCGGCCGGCGATGAGCAGGAGCCGGGCCCGGGGGGACTTGGCCTTGCGGCCGGAGAGGGTGTCGAGGCCCGTGCGCGCGATGTCCTCGCGCAGCTCCTTCAGCTCGCGCCGCCGCCCGACGAAATCCGCCACGGATCCGCTCCTCTCCCTGCCTTCGGGGTGCGAGCGTAGTTCACGCAGAGCGACGACCCGTGGCGGGCGGGGCGGGCACATCCCCCGATCGGATCAGCGGATGGTCACACCGCACCGCCGTTCGGGGGCCCGCCCCCGCGGGCGGGCGGCCTCAGGCCTCGTACGGGCGGGCCGGCCAGGGGGCCTGCGCCGGGCGCAGCGAGTCCGGGCCGCCCTCGGCTGCGAGGGCCGCCTGGAGGGCCAGGACGCCGTTGGCCAGGCCCGGGTTGCCGAGGTCTCCGGCGAGGACGCCGCGTACGAGGTCGGCGAGCGGTACCCGGGCCACCTCCATGTCGGCCTCCTCCTCCGACGCCTCGAAGCGGTCGCCCTCCGCGTCGGCGAGGCCGCGCGCGAGGAAGACCCGGACCGCCTCGTCGGAGCCGCCGGGCGAGGCGAAGAAGTCGACGAGCACGCGCCAGTCCTCGGCCTTGACGTGCGCCTCCTCGTACAGCTCGCGCTGCGCGGCGTGCAGCGGGTTCTCGCCGGGCACGTCGAGCAGGCCGGCCGGGAGCTCCCACAGCCGGTGCCGCACGGGGTGGCGGTACTGCCTCAGCACCAGGACGCGCCCCTGCTCGTCGTAGGCGAGGACGCACACGGAGCCGGGGTGGGCCTGGTAGTCGCGGGTGGCGGCGGAGCCGTCGGGCATGCGGACCTCGTCGGTGACGACCGCCGTCTTCTTCCCCTGGAAGGGGCGCCGGCTCGACAGCGTCTCCCACGACTCGGCCGTGTCCTTGATGATCATTCCCCGAAACCCTCCGCACATGTGACAGCCGGGGCACGGACGTCCGTGCCCCGGCTGTCTACCGTATGCCCTCGCTCAGGCCGTCACTTGCCGGTCTTGCGCTCCACCGCGGCCTTGACCAGGCCGGCGAAGAGCGGGTGCGGGCGCGTCGGGCGGGAGCGCAGCTCCGGGTGGGCCTGGGTGGCCACCAGGTAGGGGTGCACCTCGCGCGGGTACTCGACGTACTCGACGAGCTTGTTGTCCGGGGAGGTGCCGGAGAAGACGAGGCCGGTCTTCTCCAGCTCGCCGCGGTAGGCGTTGTTCACCTCGTAGCGGTGGCGGTGGCGCTCGTCTACGTACGCCTGGTCGCCGTAGACCTCGCGGACGATCGAGCCCTCGGCGAGCTTCGCCGGGTACATGCCCAGGCGCATGGTGCCGCCGAGGTCGCCGGCGCCCTCGACGAAGGCCAGCTGCTCCTCCATGGTCGAGATGACCGGGTGCGGGGTCGAGGGGTCGAACTCGGTGGAGTTGGCCTCCTCGATGCCGCCCAGGTTCCGGGCCGCCTCGATGACGACGCACTGCAGGCCCAGGCACAGGCCGAGCAGCGGGATCTTGTTCTCGCGGGCGTAGGTGATCGCGCCGACCTTGCCGTTCACGCCGCGGTCGCCGAAGCCGCCGGGGACGCAGACCGCGTCCACGTCCGCCAGCTGGGCGGCCGCGCCGGCCGGGGTCTTGCAGTCGTCGGAGGTAACCCACTTGATCTGGACGCGGGCCCGGTTGGCGAATCCGCCGGCGCGCAGCGCCTCGGTGACCGACAGGTAGGCGTCGGGCAGGTCGATGTACTTGCCGACGAGCGCGACCTTGACCTCGTGGTCGGGGTTGTGGACCCGGTCGAGGAGGTCCTCCCAGACCGTCCAGTCCACGTCGCGGAACGGCAGGTCGAGCTTGCGGACGACGTACGCGTCGAGGCCCTCGGTGTGCAGGACCTTCGGGATGTCGTAGATCGACTTGGCGTCGATGGCGGCGACCACGGCGGCCTCGTCCACGTCGCACATCAGCGAGATCTTGCGCTTGATGGAGGTCGGCACGTCCCGGTCGGCGCGCAGCACGATCGCGTCGGGCTGGATGCCGATGTTGCGCAGGGCCGCGACCGAGTGCTGGGTCGGCTTGGTCTTCAGCTCGCCGGAGGGGCCGATGTAGGGGAGCAGCGAGATGTGCACGACGAAGACGTTGTCGCGGCCGACCTCGTGGCGGACCTGGCGGACGGTCTCCAGGAACGGCAGGGACTCGATGTCGCCGACGGTGCCGCCGACCTCGGTGATGACGACGTCGACGTCCTCGGTCGCCATCCGCCGGATGCGGTGCTTGATCTCGTTGGTGATGTGCGGGATGACCTGCACGGTGTCGCCGAGGTACTCGCCGCGGCGCTCCTTGGCGATGACCGTCGAGTAGACCTGTCCCGTGGTCACGTTGGCCGAGCCGTCGAGGTCGACGTCGAGGAAGCGCTCGTAGTGGCCGATGTCCAGGTCCGTCTCGGCGCCGTCGTTGGTGACGAACACCTCGCCGTGCTGGAACGGGTTCATGGTGCCCGGGTCGACGTTCAGGTACGGGTCGAGCTTCTGCATGGTGACCCGCAGGCCGCGCGCCTTCAGCAGCGCACCCAGGCTGGAGGCCGTGAGGCCCTTGCCGAGGGACGAGGCGACACCTCCGGTGACGAAGATGTGCTTGGTCGTCAGGGATTTGGGCGGCATCGCCAAGAGGGGGCTCCCGTGGTCGCGAAGTGAGGTGCGTCCGGCGCCGGCCACCGTCGAACCGGAAGGTCTCAGGGGGCGCCGAAGCTGCGGTTTCGGGGTGCCTGATTCGCACAGGCAGACCACCGGTCCACGGGGTACCAGCCTATCAGCGCCCGGCGCGCTCCGCCTCCGGGCACGCCCCGCCACGGCCGCCCCACGCTGCGCGACGGGCCGCCCGCTGAGCCGGTCGGGCGGCATCCGCGCCGGTCACCCGTTCGGCCGAGCGGCATTCCCCCGAGACTTCAGGGGATCACTAGGCTGCCGTCATATCCTGCTCGGATATCGCTCCACATCGCCGCCGAGCAGTCCGGCAGACGGCGTAACCCGGCCGCATCCGGAATCATGAGCTCAGTGCGGGGATCCACACACGGAAGACCGCGCAACCGCGCAATGCAAGCGCCCTTCGGGGCGGACGTGGCCGTTCGACTGGAGAGGCATCGTGTCCGGGCGCATCGAGGATTACGCACTGATCGGAGACACGCAGACCGCCGCACTGGTCTGCCGGGACGGATCGGTGGACTGGCTGTGCCTTCCCCGCTTCGACTCCCACGCCGTCTTCGCGAGCCTTCTCGGAACGGAGGACCACGGATTCTGGCGGATCGGCCCGGCCGGCCAGGCCGGAGCCGCGGCCCCGTACGCCGACCGCCGCCGCTACCAGGGCGACTCGCTGGTGCTGGAGTCCGAGTGGGACACCCCGCGCGGCACCGTCAGGGTGATCGACTTCATGCCGCCGCGCGAGGACCACGCCCCCCAGCTGGTCCGCATCGTGGAGGGCGTCAGCGGGCGGGTGCCCATGCGGTCCTCGCTGCGCATGCGGTTCAGCTACGGGCGGGTCGTGCCCTGGGTCCACAAGGTGGACCAGCGCACCGTGGCCGTCGCCGGCCCCGACTCGGTGTGGCTGGACACCGACGCGCAGACCTACGGCAAGGACCTGACGACGTACTCCGACTTCACCGTCGGCCCCGGCGACCGGGTGGCCTTCTGCATCAGCTGGGCGCCCTCGCACCGCGCCGCGCCCGAGGTCCCCGACGCGGCGGCCGCGCTGGCGGCGACCACCGCGTTCTGGCGCGAGTGGGTCGACCACTGCACGTACCACGGCCCCTACCGCGAGGCGGTCGTCCGCTCCCTGATCACGCTCAAGGCCCTCACGTACGGGCCGACCGGCGGGATCGTCGCCGCCCCGACCACCTCCCTGCCGGAGGAGATCGGCGGCGTGCGGAACTGGGACTACCGCTACACCTGGCTGCGCGACGCCGCCATCACCCTCTCCTCGCTGCTGCGCACCGGCTACCGCGAGGAGGCCCAGGCGTGGCGCGAGTGGCTGCTGCGGGCCGTCGCCGGCGACCCGGAGAACCTGCAGATCATGTACGGGATCGCCGGCGAGCGGGAGCTCGGCGAGACCGAGCTGGACTGGCTCCCCGGCTACGAGGGCTCCCGCCCCGTCCGTGTCGGCAACGGCGCAGCCCACCAGCTCCAGCTGGACGTCTACGGCGAGGTCACCGAGGCCCTGCACCTCGGCCACATGACGGGCCTGGCCCGCAACGACTACGCCTCGGTGCTCCAGCTGAAGCTGATCAAGTACCTGGAGCAGCACTGGGACCAGCCCGACGAGGGCATCTGGGAGGTCCGCGGCCCGCGGCGGCACTTCGTCCACTCCAAGGTGATGGCCTGGGTGGCGGTGGACCGGACGATCAAGCTGATCGAGAGCGGCGACGCGGACGGCCCGCTGGAGCGGTGGCGCGAGCTGCGCGACGAGATCCACCAGGACGTCTGCGAGAAGGGCTACGACAAGGAGCGCAACACCTTCACGCAGTCCTACGGGTCCAAGGAGCTGGACGCCTCGCTGCTGCTGATCCCGCAGATGGGCTTCCTGCCGCCGGACGACAAGCGGGTCATCGGCACCATCGAGGCGATCCAGCGCGAGCTGTCCACGCCCGACGGGTTCATCCTGCGCTACCCGACCGCGGGCGAGGAGGCGGGCGTGGACGGGCTGGAGGGCGACGAGGGCGCCTTCCTGGCCTGCTCGTTCTGGATGGCCGACGACCTGGCGATGATCGGCCGGGTCGACGAGGCCCGCCACCTCTTCGAGAAGCTGCTCGCCCTGCGCAACGACCTGGGCCTGCTGGCGGAGGAGTGGGACCCGCGCCTCCAGCGGCAGGTGGGCAACTTCCCGCAGGCGTTCAGCCACGTCCCCCTGATCGACACCGCGCTGCGGCTGACCGCGAGCGGCGCGTACGGGGGCTGACCGGGACCGCCGGGCGGCGGGCTGCTTGCGGCGCGCCGCTTCCGGCGCGCCGCCCGGGTGGGGCCCGCCTACCCTGGAGGGGTCCCTCGACCGCTCGGGAAGGAGGGGTAGGCGATGGCTCCCCTCTCCAAGGCGGGCAATGCGCTCGCCGCGCTCCGCGAGGACCTCGCCGGCGACGTCTTCGCCCCCGGCGATCCGGGCTACGACGACGCCCGGCGCATCTTCAACGCCATGATCGACCGGCGGCCCGCCGTGATCGCCCGCTGCGAGAGCGTCGAGGACGTCGTCACCGCCGTCCGCTTCGCCCGCGACCTCGACCTGCCCATTGCCGTGCGCGGCGGCGGCCACAGCGTCGCAGGCATGTCCCTGAACGACGGCGGCCTCGTGATCGACCTGCGCCTGATGAACGACGTGGCGGTCCACCCGGCGGCCCGGGCCGTCCGCGTCGCCGGCGGTGCCGTCATGGGCGACCTCGACCGGGCCTGCGAGCCGCACAAGCTCTCCACGACCGGAGGACGTGTCTCCACCACCGGCGTCGGCGGCTACGTCCTCGGCGGCGGCAGCGGCTGGACCGACCGCAAGTTCGGCCTGGCCGTCGACAACCTCCTCGGCGCCGAACTCGTCACCGCCGACGGCACCGTCGTGGAGGCGACGGCGGAGGAGAACCCCGAGCTGTTCTGGGCCCTCCACGGCGGCGGCGGCAACTTCGGCATCGCCACCGCGCTCACCCTGCGCCTGCACGACCTGCCCGCCTTCTCCTTCGCGCTGGTGATGGCGGCGCCCGAGCACGGGCCCGCGCTGGCCCGCGCCTACCGGGACGTCGTGGAGGAGGGCCCCGACGACCTCGGCGGCGGGTTCATCTACCTGACCGGCCCGCCGGAGGACTTCGTCCCGCCGCACCTGGCCGGCACCCTCCTCGCCTGCGCGCTCCTGACGTTCACCGGACCCGAGGAGGGCGTCCGCAAGGCGGCCGCACCGCTCCTGGCCGTCCCGCACGAGGCCGAGCTCATCGCCGAGCTGCCCTACGCGGAGTTCGCGTGCATGCTCGACGACCCGCCCGGCCTGCGGAACTACTGGTCCGCCGAGTACCTGACGGGCGCGCCCGACGACATGCTGGACGTCTTCTGCTCCCGCGCCGAGTCCATGCCCGTACCGTCCAACTGCCAGCACGTGCTGTTCCCGCAGGGCGGCGCGATCGCCGCGGGCCCCCGGCAGTGGCCGGTGCCGTACCGGGACGCCCCCTGGGTCGTGCACCCCTTCGGCGTGTGGGAGGACCCCGCCGACGACGAACGGGCCATGGCGTGGGTGCGGGGCGTCCGCGCCGACGCCCGGCCCTGGAGCACCGGCGCCGTCTACCTCAACTTCACCGGCGACGAAGGGCCCGAGCGGATCGTCGCCGGCGTCGGCGCGGAGAACCTGCACCGGCTGCGCACCGTGAAACGGGAGTACGACCCCGACAACGTCTTCCGCTTCAACCACAACATCACCCCCCTGTAGCCGGACGGGGACCGTGCCCGCGGACGCCGCCCCGCCTTGGAACGACGCCGGACGCCCGGTAGCGTCCCGCGGCATGGACAACCAGGGCGGGATCACCGTTCAGCGGGCCCTCGAGCTCCCCGGACTGCGCAGCGGGCTGCCGGAGGTGGTGGCGTGCGCCGACCGCCTGGGCCGCACCGTGCGCTGGGTCCACGCCGGCGAGGTCCCCAACATCGCGTCGCTCCTCAAGGGCGGGGAGCTGCTCCTGACGACCGGACTCGGGCTCGGCACCCGGCCCGCCGAGCAGCGGGCGTTCGTACGCCGCCTCGCGGAGCGCGGTATCGCAGCCCTGGTCGTCGAGCTGGGGCCGCGCTTCACCCGGCTGCCCGCGACCCTCGTCGACACGGCGCGGGCAGCCGGGCTGCCGCTGGTGCAGCTGCACCGCGAAGTGCCGTTCGTGGCGGTCACGGAGGAGGTCCACACCGAGATCGTCAACGGGCACTATGCGCTCCTCCAGCGGGCCGAGGAGGTGTACGGGCGCTGCACGCAGGCCCTCCTCGGCGGCGGCGGCATCCCGCAAGTGCTGCGCATCCTCGCCGACTTCACGGCGAACCCCGTGTTCCTGGAGACACCCGACGGGCAACTGCTGTACGGCGCCGGCCCCGTGGCGGGCGAGGCCGCGGCCGACCCGCTCCAGGTATGGGAAGGGCTGCGCGGCCAGCGGGCCGCCGAGCCGTCGGGCCACGCCGTCGTCGTCGACGTGCCCGGCGGCGGGCCCGGCACCGGCTCCGTCCGGGCGCGGCTCGTCCTGCTCGGGGTGTCGGCGCCGCTGCTGCCGGTGCACCGGATGGCCGCCGAGCGGACCGCGGGCGTCCTGGCGGTGGTCATGATGCAGGCCCGGCAGGAGGAAGAGCTCGCGGCACGCGGCCGCGGCGACTTCCTGACCGACCTCGCGGAGGGCCGCATCTCCGCCGAGGACGCCCCCGCGCAGGCCCGGGTGCTCGGGTTCCGGCCCGGCGACGGGCCGCTGCTGCCGGTGGTGATGCGGCTGTCGGCCGACCTCGGGCCGTCGGGGAACTGGGCCGTGCTGGCCCGGGCCGTCCTGGAGGAGCTGTCGGCGGTCGGCGTGCCGGTGCTGCTCGGAGTGCGGCCCGTGGAGGGCAGGGTGCCGCTGCTGGTGTCGCTGCGCGCCGAATCCGAGCGGACTGCCGTCGCCGACCGGGTCGCGGCCGCGCTGCGCGCCGGCCTGGAACGGGCCGGGCTGGAGCGGGCCGGGGCGCCCGCGGCCGTCGTCGTCGGCGTTGCCGGCGGCTGGGCGGCCGCCTCGGCCGGGCTGCGGCACGCGGCCGAAACCGCCACCGCCGCCCACGGCCTGCCGGCCCGGCCCTGGTACGACGCCCGCCGGCTCGACATCGACCTGCTGCTGTGGCGGCTCCGGGAACATCCCGACCTGGCGGCGTTCGTCGAGCGGGCGATCGGGGCGCTGCGCGCCCACGACGCGGTGGCGCGGCCGGCGCTGCTGCCGACGTTGGAGACGTACCTGGCCCATGCGGGCCGCAAGGCGGAGACCGCGCGCGAGCTGCACCTGAACCGGCAGACCCTGTACAACCGGCTGGCCCGCATCGCCGACCTCCTCGGCACCGACCTGGACGACCCGGAAACGGTGCTGTCCCTGAGCCTGGCCCTCCGAGCCCGCCGCCACACGACCCCCTGAGCCCGCGCGGGCTGGATTCAGCGGCCCGTCGTCGCCACGTGCCGCGCATGGAGGCCATCTCCTCACCAGCCATCGCGATGACACTGGCCCACTCCAGCCCCAGAGGCACGGGCCCCGCCCCAGCCTCGCCGACAACTGAGGCACAGACCCCGAACCAGCCGCTGGCGATTGTGGCGCAGGCCCCCAACCCGCCCCCGCCGGGCATGAGGCGAACGGGGCCCAGCCCAGCGCGCCGACGGCCGAGGCGCACGGGGGTCCCGGTCCAGCCCCGCCGGCGTTTGAGGCGCGGGGTCCGGGGCAGCGCCGCCGTGTCGGCTCTGGGGGGAGAGTCAGCGGCGGTGGGTGAGTTCGTCGTAGACGGACAGGATCTGGGCCACCGTGTCGTCCTCCGACGGCCAGGTCGCCGCCTGCGCGCGGCCCGCGTCGGACAGGTCGCGGCGGCGGGCCGGGTCCGCGAGGAGGGCCGCCACGGCTGCGGACAGGGCGTCCGGGTCGCCGTAGGGGACCAGTACCCCGGCCTCGCCGATCAGTTCGGGTACGCCGCCGACCTCCGTCGCCACCAGCGGCACGCCGGCCCGCAGTGCCTCCTGCGCGAGCAGGGACCGCGCCTCCCAGCGGCTGGGCAGTACCGCCACGTCGGCCGCCGCGAGCAGCCGGGCGGCGTCCCGGCGGCGTCCGAGCAGCCGGACGGGCAGGCCTTCGGCCTCGATGCGCCCGGCGAGCTCGGCCCGCATGGGCCCTTCTCCGGCGATGACGACGAGCGGGGCGGGGTCGAGGCCGCGCCAGGCCCGGGCGGCGTCGAGCAGGAGGCTGTACCCGCGGTGCGGGACCAGGCTGCCGACGGCGATGACGAGGGGCCGCCCGACCGCGCCGAGCTCCGCCCGGGTCTTGCCGGGGTCGGCGGCCTCGGCCCGCCCGCCGGGTGCGGCCGGCACGGCGTGCCGGGCGAGCCGTACGTCCCGGGCCCCGCGGGCACGTGCGAGGTCCACCTGGGCCGAGGAGCTGCCGAGGACCACGGCGGCGGCGCGGGCGACGTGCCGTTCGAGGAGGCGGCCGAGCCGCCCGAGGGAGCCGTCGGCGCCGGGCCCGCCTCCCGCCCAGGTGACGACGAGCGGTACGCGCCGCCCGCGCAGGGCGAGGAGGGCCCGGGCGGCGGCCCGGACGCCGTGGGCGTGCACCACGTCCGCGCCGGCGCACACGGCGCGCATGGCGCTCACCGCGTCGGGCGCGAACTGCGCGCCGGCGCCGGTGAAGTCGTACTCCCCTTCCGCTTCGACGGGCGCGCACACGGTGACCCGTACCCCGCGCGCGGCGAGCCCGGTGGTCAGCGACCGGACGTGCGCGCTGCTGTCCGCGCCGGCGCCGCCGAGGACCTGGACGGTGCGCAGGGGCGGCCGCCCGTACGGCTGTGCGGGGGCCGGGGCCGGGACCGGGGCCGGGGAGCTGCTCACTGGCCGGGGGCTCCTGGGTGAGGGGGCAGAGTCGCCGCCCAGGATGCCAGGGCGTACGCGCGTTCCGCGTCGATACGGGGTCGGATCCGGTACGAGATACCGTCACGCGCCCCTGAGCGTCACCCACACGGCGTAGTGTCCGTCATCTTCGCGCCACCCCCGCGCCACCCCGGGGCCGCTCCGGCGCGTGCGCGGGGGCGGCCCCGGGGCGCGGCATGCGCGCCGGGGCCGCCCCCGGGTGCTGCGCTACGCGTCGGCGCGCGCCGCGGCGAGGAGTTCCTCGGCGTGGGCGCGGGCGGAGACGGAGTCCTCGTGGCCGGCGAGCATCCGCGAGAGTTCGCGGATGCGGGCTTCGCCCTCCAGGACGGTGACGCCGCTGCGGGTGACGGAGCCGTCGTTGGTCTTCTCGACGAGGAGCTGCCGGTCGGCGAAGGCCGCCACCTGCGGCAGGTGGGTGACGACGACGACCTGGGCGGACTTGGCGAGCTTGGCCAGGCGCCGCCCGACCTCGACGGCGGCCTTGCCGCCGACGCCGGCGTCGACCTCGTCGAAGAGGTACGTGGGGACGGGGTCGGAGCCGGCGAAGACGACCTCGACGGCGAGCATGACGCGGGAGAGCTCACCGCCGGAGGCGCCCTTGGCGATGGGCCTCGGCTGGGCGCCGGGGTGCGGGGCGAGGAGCAGTTCGACCTCGTCCGCGCCCGTCGGCCCGTAGGCGACCGCCCGGCCGCCGACTTCGACGCCGTCGTCCTCGTCGGCGGCCTCGGCCTGCCGGATGTCGATGGTGACGCGGGCGTGGGGCATCGCGAGGGAGGCCAGTTCCCCGGTGACGGCTGCGGCGAACCGGGTCGCCGCCTCGACGCGGGCGTCCGTCAGGGCCTGGGCGAGCTGGGAGAGTTCGGCCCGCAGCCCGTCGCGTTCGGCGGTCAGCTCGGCGATCCGCTCGTCGTCGCCGTCGAGTTCGAGGAGCCGCGCGGCGCTCGTCTGCGCCCATTCCAGTACCGCGTCGACGGAGTCGCCGTACTTGCGGGTGAGCTGGGTGAGGGCGGCCCGGCGCTCTTCCACGGCGGCGAGCCGCAGCGGGTCGGCGTCGAGGTCGTCGGCGTATCCGGCGAGTTCTCCGGCGACGTCGGCGAGCAGGATCTGGACCTCGCCGATGCGCTCGGCGAGTGCACCGAGGACCGGGTCGTGGGAGCGTACGGCCTCCAGGGCCCGGTGGGCGCCGGCGACGAGCGTGGTGGCGTCGACGCCTTCCGGGTCCTCGACGTCGCCGGCGAGCGCGGCGTGGGCGATCTGCGCGGCGGAGGCGAGCGCTTCGGCGTGGCCGAGCCGTTCGGCCTCGGCTGCGAGTTCCGTGTCCTCGCCGGGCACCGGCTCGACGGCGGCGATCTCCTCCAGCCCGAAGCGCAGGAGGTCGGCCTCCTGGGCGCGCTCGCGGGCGCGGGTGGTGATCTCCTCCAGTTCGGCGGCGACGGCCCGCAGCCGCCGGTAGGCGGCCCCGTACTTCTCCAGCGGGACGGCGACGGCGTCGCCGGCGTACCGGTCGAGGGCCTGGCGCTGCCGGGCGGGCCGCAGCAGGCCCTGCTGGTCGGTCTGGCCGTGGACGGCGACGAGGTCGTCGGCGAGCTCGCCGAGCAGCCCGACGGGCACGGAGCGGCCGCCGACGTGGGCGCGCGAGCGGCCTTCGGCGGACACGGTCCGGCTGATCAGGAGGGCGCCGTCGTCGAGCTCGGCGCCGGCCTCCTCGGCGCGTACGGCGGCCGGGGCGCCGGGGCGCATGACGATGCGCCCCTCGACGACCGCCGCCTTGGCCCCGATCCGTACGAGGGCCGGGTCGGCGCGCCCGCCGAGCAGCAGCCCGAGGCTGGTGACGACCATCGTCTTGCCGGCGCCGGTCTCGCCGGTCACCGCGGTGAATCCGGGCGACAGCTCGACCACCGCGTCGTCGATGACGCCCAGGGACCGTATCCGCATCTCCTCAAGCACGGGACGACCATACCGAGGTTTCACCGATGGCATGTGACGTCACCCGCCGGGAATTCTTCGAACGGATGTGCTATTGAATGGTCGTCCGCGGCCCGGGCGGAGCGGCCCCGTCCGCACAGCCGCCGGCCGGCGGTCAGTCCTGGTGCGGCGCCCCGCGCCAACCCGACACCGGCAGCGCGAACTTGGCGACGAGCCGGTCCGTGAACGACGCGTGGTGCAGCCGCGCGAGCCGCACCGGCACCGCGCCGCGGCGGACCTCGACGCGCGCCCCGGCGGGCAGCTCCAGCATCCGACGGCCGTCGCACCACAGCACGCCGTGCAGGGTCCCGGGCTGCACCTCGACGGCGAGCACCGAGTCCGGCGAGGTCACCAGCGGCTTCGCGAACAGCGCGTGCGCGCTGATCGGCACCATCAGCAGGGCCTCGACCTCGGGCCACACCACGGGGCCGCCCGCGGAGAACGCGTACGCCGTGGAGCCGGTCGGCGTCGCGCAGACGATCCCGTCGCAGCCGAACGCCGAGACGGGGCGGCCGTCGATCTCCAGGACGACCTCCAGCATCCGCTCGGGCGACACCTTCTGCACGGCGGCCTCGTTCAGCGCCCAGTCGCGGTGGACGACGTCCCCGTTGGAGCGGACCATCACGTCGAGCGTCATGCGGTCCTCGACCTCGTACGCCCGCGTCACGACCCGGTCGACGACCCGGTCGAGGTCGTCCCGCTCGGCCTCGGCGAGGAACCCGACGTGGCCCAGGTTGACGCCGAGCATCGGCACCCCGGAGCCGCGCGCGAACTCCGCGCCGCGCAGCAGGGTCCCGTCGCCGCCGAGGACGATCAGCAGCTCGCAGCCTTCGAGCACCTCGGGCGTGCACTCGGCGACCAGTTCCGCCTCGGGCGGCAGCGGCAGGTCCCGCGCCTCGTCCTCCAGGACCCGTACGCCGAGCCCGCTCTTGACGAGGCCCCGGACGACGAGCTCGGCGCTGCGGATGGCGGCCTGCCGCCCGGTGTGGGCGAGCAGGAACACCGTCCGCCGCCCCTCCCCCGCCCTGCCGCCCGCCCCCGCCGGCTCCGCCGGTTCCGTCCCGCCGTTCGATCCCGCTGAATCTGTCACTGCGGCCCCTCCGCCACTGCACGGTCGACATCCGCCGGGTCGAGTGCCGGTGCCCCCGCCCGCAGCCACAGAAAGTACTCGACGTTGCCCGAGGGGCCCGGCAGCGGACTGGCGGTCACCCCGAGCACGCCCAGGCCCAGCCGGGCCGCCTGCTCGGCGACGCCGCGCACGGCCTCGGCCCGCAGCTCGGGGCTGCGGACGACGCCGCCGCTGCCGAGGCGCTCCTTGCCGACCTCGAACTGCGGCTTGACCATCAGCACCAGGTCGGCGCCGGGCGCGCAGCAGGCGACGAGCGCCGGCAGGACCAGTCCGATCGAGATGAACGACAGGTCGCCGACGACGAGGTCGACGGGGATGCCGTCGATCTGCTCCAGGGTCAGCTCGCGGACGTTGGTGCGGTCCTTGACGGTGACCCGCTCGTCGCTCTGGAGCGACCAGGCGAGCTGCCCGTAGCCGACGTCCACGGCCATGACGTGGGCGGCCCCGGCGCGCAGCAGTACGTCGGTGAAGCCGCCGGTGGAGGCGCCTGCGTCGAGTGCCCGGCGGCCTTCGACGACGAGCCCGAGCGGCCGGAAGGCTGCGAGCGCGCCGGCCAGCTTGTGGCCGCCCCGCGAGACGTAGTCGGGGTCGCTGTCGTCCTTGAGGACGACGAGGGCCGCGCTGGTCTCGACCTGGGTGGCCGGCTTGGTCGCGGTGGTCCCGCCGACGGTGACGCGGCCCGCGGCGATCAGCTGGGCGGCGTGCTCCCGCGAGCGGGCCATGCTGCGGCGTACCAGTTCGGCGTCCAGGCGGCGGCGTGCCACTCCTGCCACGTTCGGTTCAGCTCCTGTTGTCGTACGGTCCGGGGGCGGGCGGTGCGTCCAGCGCGGTCAGCGCCTCGCGCAGGCCCCTGTGCACATCCTCGTACACGGCGGCGTGCCCGTCCGCCGGGAGGGGGTCGGCGTCCGCGAGGCGCTCCAGGCAGGCGTCCACCCCGGGGTGCCCGGTGGGCGTGCGGACGACGCCGAGCGGCGCCGGCGCGGCGGGCTCCGGGGGTGCGTCGGCGGCTTCGTCGGTCATGCCCCGACGCTACCCCGAAGCGCGCGGGCGCCGCCGCACCTCTCTGCGGTACGGTCGAGATCACGATGGCTACGATCGATGAGTGCCGAGCCGCACTCGACCGACTCTCCGGCAACCTGGCGCGGGCCGACGGCGACGTGCGCGGCGCGGCCGCGCTCGACCGCTCCCTGAGCTGCCACGTCACCGACCTGGACCGCACCTTCACGGGCCGCCTCGACGGGGGCCGGATCCGGGTGGAGGGCGTCGCGGCGGGCCCGCCGGCCGGCCGGGCGGACATCAGGCTGGCGATGACGGGCGACGACCTGGTGGCACTGGTCGCGGGCGACCTGAACTTCGCCCGCGCGTGGGCCTCCGGCCGGGTCAGGCTGGAGGCGGGCCTGCGCGACCTGCTCCGGCTGAAGAAGCTCCTCTGACGGCGGCCGTCCGCGGCTCAGGCGCCGGCAGCCGCCTCCGCGGGTGCGGTCTGCGGCCGGGCCCGCTTGCGGGCGGCCGGGATGACCAGGGGCGTGCCCGTCTCCGGGTCGTCGATGATCTGGCACCGCAACCCGAACACCTTCTCCACGAGCTCCGCGGTCACCACCTCGGCCGGCGGGCCCTCCGCGACGACCCTGCCGCCGCGCATGGCGATCAGGTGCGTGGCGTAGCGGGCGGCGTGGTTGAGGTCGTGGAGCACCGCGACGAGGGTGCGGCCCTGGTTCTCGTGGAGTTCGGCGCACAGGTCCAGCACGTCGATCTGGTGCTGGATGTCCAGGTAGGTCGTCGGCTCGTCCAGCAGCAGCAGCGGCGTCTGCTGGGCGAGCGCCATCGCGATCCACACGCGCTGCCGCTGCCCGCCGGACAGCTCGTCCACCGTGCGGTCGGCGAGCTCGGCGACGCCCGTCGCGGCCATCGACTCCAGGACGACCCGCTCGTCCTCCTGCGACCACTGCCGCAGCAGCCCCTGGTGCGGGTACCGGCCGCGGGAGACGAGGTCGAAGACGGTGATCCCGTCCGGCGCGACGGAGGACTGCGGGAGCAGGCCGAGGGTCTTGGCGACCTTCTTCGCGGGCATGGAGCCGATGGCGTGCCCGTCGAGCAGCACCTGCCCGGCGGACGGCTTCAGCATCCGCGACAGGGCGCGCAGCAGCGTGGACTTGCCGCAGGCGTTGGGGCCGACGATCACCGTGAACGAGTTGTCGGGTATCTCCACCGACAGGTTCTCGGCGATGACCCGCTGCTCGTAGCCGAGGGTCACGTTCTGCGCGGACAGCCGCTGCACGTGCGTACTCCTTGAGTTCGTCATATACGTCCCGCCCTGCGCTCGGTGACGAGCAGCCAGAGCAGGTAGGCGCCGCCGACCAGCCCGGTCAGCACGCCGACGGGCAGCTGGTCGGCGCCGAAGGCCCGCTGCGAGGCCCAGTCGGAGAGCAGCAGCAGGACGGAGCCCATCAGCGCGCCGGTGACCAGGTTCGACCCGGGCGAGCGGGTCAGGCGCCGGGCCAGCTGCGGTGCGGCCAGCGCGACGAAGCTGATGGGCCCGGCGGCCGCGGCCGCGGCCGTGGTCAGCAGGACGGCCGCCAGCATCAGCAGCATCCGCATCCGCTCGACCCGGACGCCGAGGGCGTACGCGGCGTCGTCGCCCATCTCCGCGATCCGCAGCGCCCGCCCCTGGGAGAGGGCGAGCGGGAACAGCACGGCGCAGGTGCCCAGCAGCGGCCACACCTGGCTCCAGTCCCGGCCGGCGAGCGAGCCGGTCAGCCAGACCATCGCCCGGGTCGCCTCGATGAACTGGGCCTTGGTCAGCAGCCACTGGATCCCCGCGATGAGCATCGCGGAGGCGCCGATGCCGACGAGCACCAGCCGGTAGCCGTGGACGCCGCGCTTGTAGGACAGCAGGTAGATCAGGACGCCGGTGACCAGGCCGCCCGCGAGGGCGCCGCCGGCGACGGCCGTCGCGCCGCCCTTGAACAGGACGATCACGAGGAGCGCGCCGACGGCCGAGCCGTACCCGAAGCCGAGCAGGTCCGGGGAGCCGAGCGGGTTGCGGGAGACGGACTGGAAGACGGCGCCGGCCATGCCGAGCGCGGCGCCCACGAGCAGCGCGACCAGGACCCGCGGCAGCCGCAGGTCGTTGACGATGAAGTCCTGTGCGGGGGTGCCGTTGCCGAGGAGGGTCTGCACGACGTCCGCCGGGGCGATCTCGAAGTCGCCGGTGCCGATCAGCACGACCGACAGGGCCGCCGCCGCGGCGGCGAGGAGCAGCCCGGTCAGCAGCGCCCGCGGCTCCGCGCGCAGGGACAGCCCGCCGGGGGCGCGCACGGTCCGGGAGCGGGACCGTATCCGGGCCGTGGGGAGTTCGACGGTCACAGCTGGGCCATCCTCTTGCGCCGGACGAGATAGATGAAGACGGGGCCGCCGATGAGCGCGGTCACGATGCCCACCTGGAGTTCGGCGGGCCGGGTGACGATCCGGCCGACGACGTCCGCGCCGAGCAGCAGCACCGGCGACAGGACCGCCGAGTAGGCGAGCACCCACCGCATGTCGGGCCCGGTGATCATGCGCGCGAGGTGCGGGATCATCAGCCCGATGAAGACGATCGGCCCGCAGGCCGCCGTCGCGGCCCCGCACAGCAGGGTGATGGCGACCATGGCCCCGATACGGGTGCGGGTCAGGTTCGCGCCGAGGGCGCGCGCGGTGTCGTCGCCCATGGACATGGCGTTCAGCGGGCGGCCGAGCGCCGCCGCGAGCAGCGCCCCGGCGAGCAGGAAGGGCGCCACCTGCCGGACGGTGTCCATGTTGGCCGAGGCCAGCGAACCGACCGTCCAGAAGCGGAGCTTGTCGAGGGCCTTGCTGTCCATCAGCTGCACCGCGTTGATGTAGCCGACGAGGGCGGCGCTGGCCGCGGTCCCGGCGAGCGCCAGCCGGACCGGCGTCGCGCTGCGGCTGCCGCCGAGCACGTACACGACGACGGAGACGGCGGCGGCGCCGAGCAGCGCGAACCAGACGTACTCGGTGAGGGTCGAGGCCCCGAGGAAGCTGATGGCGGACACCACGGCGGCCGCGGCGCCGGCGTTGACGCCGAGGATGCCGGGCTCGGCCAGCGGGTTGCGGGTCAGCGCCTGCATGACGGCCCCGGACAGGCCGAGGCCGAGGCCGACCATCAGCCCGAGGAGGGTCCGCGGGACGCGCAGGTCCCGGACGACCACGTCGGAGGTGGTCCCCGAGTAGTGGAAGAGCCCGTGCCACACCTCGTCGAGGGGCATCTGCTTGGCGCCGACGGCGATGCTCGCCACGAGGACGAGCGCCAGCACCGCCAGGGCGGCCAGCAGGCCGGCGGCGCGCGCGGCGTGCCGCTTGCGGATGGCTGCGGCGCCGGGCGCCGCGCTCTGTTCGGGAGGACTCTCGACCAACACGCGGTTAGGTTAGCCTAGCCTCGGCGGATTCCGGCCATGGGATGCCTTCCGACCTGCGCTCCTGCACCCGGTGCTCCGCTGCCCGCCGCTTCCGCTACAGCCGGATACGGTCCAGTGCCGCGGCCGTGTCGAGCCGGCAGGAGCCGTCCCCCGCGGCCGTCCAGGCCGCCGCGCACAGCGCCCGCAGCCCGTCGACCGGGTCGCCGGCGCCTTCGAGGCGCAGTGCGCCGTCCGCCGCGGCCGCCGTCCAGCCGCCGCACCGGAAGCCGTCCCCGGCCGGCTCCACCTCCGGCTGCCCGGTCAGCAGGCCGCGCAGGTCGCGGTCGACGTACGTGGGCCGGTGGCGCGGCTCGGCCCGCAGCAGCTGCGCGCCGTCGGCGATGCCGGTGAGGACGAGCAGCGAGTCGACGTCCCCGTTGAACGCCCCCTCGATGTCGGTGTCCAGCCGGTCCCCGACGACCAGCGGCCGCCGCGCGCCGGTCCGCAGGACCGTCTCCCGGTGCATCGGGGGCAGCGGCTTGCCCGCCACCTGCGGCTCGGCGCCGGTCGCGATCCGCACGACCTCGACGGCCGCACCGTTGCCCGGCCCGATGCCCCGCGCCTGCGGAATCGTCAGGTCCGTGTTGGACGCGAACCACGGCACCCCGCGCCGGATGGCGAACGAGGCCTCCGCGAAGCGCCCCCAGGGCAGTTCGGGCCCCCCGTAGCCCTGGACGACCGCGGCGAGACCCGCCTCGTCGGCGGACTCGACGGGTACCAGCCCGCGTTCGCGCAGCGCGACCCGCAGCCCCTCCCCGCCGATCACCAGCACCTTCGCCCCCGGCTCGACCTGCTCCGAGATCAGCCGGGCCACCGCCTGCGCGGAGGTGATCACGTCGTCGGCGCCGGTCGGGATGCCCAGCTCGCTCAGGTGCGCGGCGACGGCGTCCGGGGTGCGCAGCGCGTTGTTCGTGACGTACGCCAGGTGCATCCCGCCGTCGCGGGCGGCCTCCAGCGACTCCACCGCGTGCGCGATCGCCTCGCCGCCCGCGTAGACCACGCCGTCGAGGTCGAGCAGGGCCGTGTCGTACGCCCGGTGGAGGCTGCGCTCGCTGCCCGCCGGACTCGTCCTGCTCCGCCGCGTCATCCTGTCCGCTCCCTCTGTCCGTCCGGCCCGATCGTCTACGACCGAATCCTGCCGCATGTGCTCCGAGATCTTTTCCACACGATCATCCCGCATGCCGAGACGCCCCTTACCATGCACCAATGACCACCTCTGCCACCTTGCCCTCCGGGCTGCGCCTGCTCCCCTTCCCCGGCCTGCGCTATGTCCCGGAACGCGTCGGCAGCCTGGCCGCGGTCACCTCTCCGCCGTACGACGTGGTGGTCCGCCCCGACGGCGTCGACTACCTGGAGTCGGCCGATCCGCACAACATCGTCCGGCTGATCCTGCCGCAGGCCGACACCCCTGCTGCGCGGAACGACCAGGCGGCGCGCACGCTGCGGGACTGGCTGGAGAAGGGCGTGCTGAGCGCGGACCCGGAGCCGGCCCTGTACGTGTACGAGCAGCGCAGGGGGCCGATGGTGCAGCGCGGCCTGATCGGTGCGCTGGCCCTGTCGGGGGCGGAGGCGGGCGTGGTGCTGCCGCACGAGGACGTCATGCCGCACGTGGTGACGGACCGGGCCGGGCTGATGCGCGCCACTTCGGCGAACCTGGAGCCGCTGCTCCTGACGTACCGCGGCGGGGACGCGGGCGCGGGCGCAGCGGAGGTCGTGGAGCGGACGGCGCTGAGGGCGCCGCTGCTGGCGACGACCACCGAGGACGGGGTCCGGCACCGGCTGTGGGCGGTCACCGACCCGGCCGACCAGGAGGCGGTCGCCGCGGACCTGGGCCGCCGCCAGGCGCTGATCGCGGACGGGCACCACAGGTGGGCGACGTACCTGCGCCTGCAGGAGGAGCACCCGTCGCCGACGGACTGGGACTTCGGGCTGGTGCTGCTGGTGGACACGGTGCGCTACCCGCTGGAGGTGCGGGCTATCCACCGGATGCTGCGCCGGCTGGCTCCGGCGGACGCGCTGGCCGCGGTGGAGGGCTCGTTCCGGGTGCGCCCGGTGGACGGCCCGCTGCCGCTGGCCCTGGAGGCGCTGGCGGATGCCGCGGAACGCGGCAACGCCTTCCTCGTCGCCGGGGACGGCTCATTCCACCTGGTGACGGATCCGGATGCGGGTCTGCTGGAGCGCACGGTCCGCCGGGACCGGCCGGAGGCGTGGCGCCGGCTGGACGCGACGGTGCTGCACGCGACGCTCCTGGACGCCGTGTGGCGGATCCCGGACACCCCCGACCAGATCACGTACATCCATGACGCGGCGGCGACGGTGGAGATGGCGGAGCGCCACGGCGGGACGGCGGTGCTGCTGCATCCGGTGCGGGAGGAGGTCGTGCGGGGGCTGGCCCGGCAGGGCGTGATGATGCCCCGGAAGTCGACCTCGTTCGGTCCGAAGCCGGCGACGGGCCTGGTCCTGCGCAGCCTGGGCTGAGGCCCGCGGAAACGCCGGAGGGCGGCACCCCGCTCGGGGTGCCGCCCTCCTGTCGTCGGGTCTGCGCTCAGGCGCCGTCGCCCGGGCGGTCCGCTTCGTCGTCGCGGACGCCGCCGGCGTCGGCGTCGGCTTCCGGGGCGTCGAGCGGCTCGTACTCGTCGTCGTCCTCGTCGTAGTACTCGGTCTGGTCGGCGGCGCGCTCGGCGGCGGCCACTTCGGCCGCGTCCTCGCCGTCGGCGCCGTCCTCGTCCTCGTCGATCGACCCGTCGAGCGCGTCGACGAACTCGACGCCGTCGAGCTCGGCGAGGCGGTCGGAGGCGTCGGTGGCGCCGTCCTTGTCGGCCTCGACGGTCTTGGCGAACCACTCGCGGGCCTCGTCCTCGCGGCCGGCGGCGAGGAGCGCGTCGGCGTACGCGTAGCGCAGGCGCGCGGTCCACGGCTGGACGGAGGAGGAGGCGAGCTCGGGGCTCTGGAGGGTGACGATGGCGGCGTCGAGCTGGCCCATGTCGCGGCGGGCGCCGGCGGCGACGAGCCGCATCTCCACCTGGCCGGCCTTGTCGAGCTTCTGCACCTCGGGCTCGCCGGCCATCGCGAGGGCGCGCTCGGGGCGGCCGAGGCCGCGCTCGCAGTCGGCCATGACGGGCCACAGCTCGACGGAGCCGGTCATGCGCTTGGCGGCGCGGAACTCGGCGAGGGCCTCGCTGTACTTCTGCGTGGCGTACGCGGCGAAGCCGGCGGCCTCGCGGACGGCGGCGACGCGGGAGGCCAGGCGCAGGGCGATCCTCGCGTAGGCGTAGGCCTGCTCGGGGTCCTCGTCGATGAGCCGGGCGACCATGACGAGGTTCCGGGAGACCTCCTCGGCGAGCCCCTTGGGGAGGCTCAGGAGCTCCTGGCGGACGTCGGCGTCGATCTCCATGCCGGTGACGTCCTCGTCGATGGGGAGGCGCTTGACGGGCTCGCGGTCGCGGTCGGCGCGGAAGTCCCGGTCACCGCGGTCGCCGCGGTAGCCGCCGCGGTCGTCGCGCCCGCGGTAGCCGCCACGCTCGCCGCCCCGGTCGTCACGCCGACCGTAGGAGGGGCGCCCGCCGCGGTCGTCGTCCCGGCGGAACGACGGACGGTCGTCGTCACGACGCGGGTACGACGGACGGTCGTCACGGCGGAACGACGGGCGGTCGCCGCCGCGGTCGTCGCGCCGGCCGTACGAGGGCCGGTCGTCACGGCGCGGGTAGGAGGGGCGCTCACCGCGGTCGTCACGGCGGAAGTTCGGACGGTCGCCGCCCCGGTCGTCACGACGCGGGTACGACGGCCGGTCGCCCCGGTCACCCCGGTCGTCACGGCGGAAGTTCGGGCGGTCGCCGCCCCGGTCGTCACGACGCGGGTACGACGGCCGCTCGCCCCGGTCACCCCGGTCGTCACGGCGGAAGCTGGGACGGTCGTCGTCACGCCGCGGGTACGACGGACGGTCGTCGCGGCGGAAGGACGGGCGGTCGCCGCCGCGGTCGTCGCGCCGGCCGTACGAGGGCCGGTCGTCACGGCGCGGGTAGGAGGGGCGCTCACCGCGGTCGTCACGGCGGAAGTTCGGACGGTCGCCGCCCCGGTCGTCACGACGCGGGTACGACGGCCGCTCGCCCCGGTCACCCCGGTCGTCACGGCGGAAGCTGGGACGGTCGTCGTCACGACGCGGGTACGACGGACGGTCGTCACGGCGGAACGACGGACGGTCGCCGCCGCGGTCGTCGCGGCGGGGGTACGACGGGCGGTCGCCGCGGTCACCCCGGTCGTCACGGCGGAACCCGCCGCGGTCGTCGTCGCGGCGCGGGTAGGAGGGGCGCTCCCCGCGGTCGTCGCGGCGGAAGGCGGGACGGTCGTCGCGACGCCCGTAGGAGGGGCGGTCGCCGCCCCGGTCGTCGCGGCGGGGGTACGACGGCCGGTCGCCGCGGTCGCCGCGGTCGTCACGGCGGAAGCCGCCGCGGTCGTCGTCGCGCCGGCCGTAGGAGGGGCGGTCGCCCCGGTCGTCGCGGCGGAAGGGCGGACGGTCCCCGCCCCGGTCGTCACGGCGGAAACCGCCGCGGTCGCTGCTGTGCGAGCGGCCGCCGCGGTCGTCACGGCGGAAGCCGCCCCGGTCGCCGCCACGGTCGTCACGGCCCCCGCGGTAGCCGCCCCTGTCACCGCCGTCGTTGCGACGAGGCTCGCGCTCCGGACGATCGTCGGGAGAGTTGGACATGGGTGTGACTCCTGTCTTCGGGGTACCGCTAGTCATTCTCGCGCAACCTACCCCCGGCCGCGCTTCGACGTATTGAAGAGAAAAACAAAAAGGGCCCGTGGTCCAGCGTTGAACGCTGGACCACGGGCCCTTTGAAAGATTGTTCGGCGGCGTCCTACTCTCCCACAGGGTCCCCCCTGCAGTACCATCGGCGCTGAAAGGCTTAGCTTCCGGGTTCGGAATGTAACCGGGCGTTTCCCTAACGCTATGACCACCGAAACCCTATCGGTTTCGAGCGAACAAGCACACTCTGTAGTTGTGTTCCAGCTCTAGAAACCGGCAACTGTTCGTTGCTTCAGAACTAACACAGTGGACGCGAGCAACTGAGGACAAGCCCTCGGCCTATTAGTACCAGTCAGCTCCACCCGTTACCGGGCTTCCACATCTGGCCTATCAACCCAGTCGTCTACTGGGAGCCTTACCCTCTCAAGGAGGTGGGAATACTCATCTTGAAGCAGGCTTCCCGCTTAGATGCTTTCAGCGGTTATCCCTCCCGAACGTAGCCAACCAGCCATGCCCTTGGCAGGACAACTGGCACACCAGAGGTTCGTCCGTCCCGGTCCTCTCGTACTAGGGACAGCCCTTCTCAATATTCCTACGCGCACAGCGGATAGGGACCGAACTGTCTCACGACGTTCTAAACCCAGCTCGCGTACCGCTTTAATGGGCGAACAGCCCAACCCTTGGGACCGACTCCAGCCCCAGGATGCGACGAGCCGACATCGAGGTGCCAAACCATCCCGTCGATATGGACTCTTGGGGAAGATCAGCCTGTTATCCCCGGGGTACCTTTTATCCGTTGAGCGACGGCGCTTCCACAAGCCACCGCCGGATCACTAGTCCCGACTTTCGTCCCTGCTCGACCCGTCGGTCTCACAGTCAAGCTCCCTTGTGCACTTACACTCAACACCTGATTGCCAACCAGGCTGAGGGAACCTTTGGGCGCCTCCGTTACCCTTTGGGAGGCAACCGCCCCAGTTAAACTACCCATCAGACACTGTCCCTGATCCGGATCACGGACCGAGGTTAGACATCCAGCACGACCAGAGTGGTATTTCAACGACGACTCCACAACCACTGGCGTGGCCGCTTCACAGTCTCCCACCTATCCTACACAAGCCGAACCGAACACCAATATCAAACTGTAGTAAAGGTCCCGGGGTCTTTCCGTCCTGCTGCGCGAAACGAGCATCTTTACTCGTAGTGCAATTTCACCGGGCCTATGGTTGAGACAGTCGAGAAGTCGTTACGCCATTCGTGCAGGTCGGAACTTACCCGACAAGGAATTTCGCTACCTTAGGATGGTTATAGTTACCACCGCCGTTTACTGGCGCTTAAGTTCTCAGCTTCGCCCCACCGAAATGGAGCTAACCGGTCCCCTTAACGTTCCAGCACCGGGCAGGCGTCAGTCCGTATACATCGCCTTACGGCTTCGCACGGACCTGTGTTTTTAGTAAACAGTCGCTTCTCGCTGGTCTCTGCGGCCACCCCCAGCTCAAGGTGCAAGACCTATCACCAGGAATGGCCCCCCTTCTCCCGAAGTTACGGGGGCATTTTGCCGAGTTCCTTAACCATAGTTCACCCGAACGCCTCGGTATTCTCTACCTGACCACCTGAGTCGGTTTAGGGTACGGGCCGCCATGAAACTCGCTAGAGGCTTTTCTCGACAGCATAGGATCATCCACTTCGCCACAATCGGCTCGGCATCAGGTCTCAACCTTGTATGAGGGACGGATTTGCCTACCCCTCGGCCTACACCCTTACCCCGGGACAACCACCGCCCGGGCTGGACTACCTTCCTGCGTCACCCCATCGCTTACCTACTACAAGTCCGGTTCGTCGGCTCCACCACTTCCCTTCACCCGAAGGATCCAGGACGGCTTCACGGACTTAGCATCGCTCGCCTCGATATTGGGCGTTTCAAAGCGGGTACCGGAATATCAACCGGTTGTCCATCGACTACGCCTGTCGGCCTCGCCTTAGGTCCCGACTTACCCTGGGCAGATCAGCTTGACCCAGGAACCCTTAGTCAATCGGCGCACACGTTTCTCACGTGTGTATCGCTACTCATGCCTGCATTCTCACTCGTGAACCGTCCACAACTCGCTTCCGCGGCTGCTTCACCCGGCACACGACGCTCCCCTACCCATCACAGCCTCCGTTGGGAGTATTGCTGCAATGACACGACTTCGGCGGTACGCTTGAGCCCCGCTACATTGTCGGCGCGGAATCACTTGACCAGTGAGCTATTACGCACTCTTTCAAGGGTGGCTGCTTCTAAGCCAACCTCCTGGTTGTCTCTGCGACTCCACATCCTTTCCCACTTA